>NZ_JADYWH010000003.1:0-255117 GCF_015864935.1 Salinibacterium sp. NSLL17 | reverse complement strand
CTCTGCGCCGATGGTACTGCAAGGGGGACCTTGTGGGAGAGTAGGACACCGCCGGACTTCAATTGTAAAATAGCCACACCCTTCGGGGTGTGGCTATTTTGCGTTAACCACCCACCGGACAATCTCGGTCCACCGCCGGGTGCAGTTTTCGTTCGATCGGAGCTCGGCGTCGAGTGGACAGACATCCAGCGCTGGGCTAACGGAGCTCCGCGTCTACCCACTCGGAGCCGACAGGCTCCAGCGATCGCGCACCCGACGTGATGCCGGCAACCCGCTCGGCCAGCGCTGATTCGTCGCCAGGGTCTGCCGCCAACGTCATCACCGCTGCGCTGCCGTATTCGGTGCCGACTACCGTGACGCCGTGTTGGCGCAGCTCAGACTCAACCCGGCCGGCATCCGCATGGGGGAGCGCCAGCTGAAATAGCTCACGACGTTCTCGAAGCACAAGGCGCTTCTGTGCCCGTAAGTCATCGACGGCGAGTGCCGTGGCATCCGAGTAGGCGCGAATAAGACCACCGGTGCCCAAGAGGGTGCCGCCGAAATAGCGTGTCACCACCGCAACGCAATCAACGAGGTTGCGACCAGTGATCACGTCGAGAATGGGGCGCCCGGCGGTTCCGGACGGCTCACCATCATCGTTTGATCGGCGGACCTGATCGGCCTCTGTCGAAGAGCCGAGCACAAACGCCGAGCAGTGGTGCCGGGCGTCCCAATGCGTTTTACGCGCCTGTTCGATGACGTCTCGAGCATCCGCTTCGTTGTCGACTCGGACTATGTGGCAGAGGAAGCGTGAGCGTTTGACTTCGAGTCCGGCTTCGGCGCTGGCGCCGGGGCCTCCGCGTAACGTGTACTCGAGCATCCACCCATTGTCTCGCAGGTTGGTTCGGAGGGATGGCGCAACGGCCCTCGAGCGCGGCGTAGGCTGAGAACATCATGGAGCTGTTTGCCGCAATCATTCTGTTTATTAGCGCGTTGTTCAATGTCGTCGCATGGCCGCGGTTCTTCAAGCGCGTCAGCGCTGACCCCCGCGCGCGCGACACCGCGGGAAAGGCCACCGCGTTCTACCGTGTGCACGCTGTGCTGCTCGGTATTTCGCTGCTTATCGCCGCAGCATCTGTGCTTGCTGGCATGCTGCTGCTGCGTGGCTAACTCATGCCGCGCTAGCCGCTAGCTGCTGGCTTCTCTAGGCGATCGCTGTGGCGCTAGCCGCTGCGTCCATTGTTGCGGGGCGTTTCTTCTCCCGCAGTAGTTTGTCGTGCGGTTCCGGCGATGATGTCGCAGAGATCCGTCGTTTCGGGGTGCCGAGTGCAGAACCGTGCACGGGCCCAGATCCGCTCAGGAGTGCTCGGCAAGGTAGTCGCCTAGAATCACAGCGTGGTTTACGTGAGGATCTTTAGCCCCATAGAGCAGTGTGACGTGCGCATGCGTGGTTAGTCGACTCAGGATGTCGGGGAGCAGGACGTTGTCGTCGAGCTCCGCACGATAGCGGTCGGCGAATTCGTTCAGGGATTCCGGATCGTGGTTCCACCACTTTCGTAGTTCCGAAGTAGGCGCCAGGTCTTTGCACCATTCGTCGAGCGCAGCGTCTGTCTGTGTAATGCCGCGCGGCCAGAGTCTGTCGACGAGAATTCTGTAGGCGTCGGCATTCTCTTGTACGCCATATATTCGAGCAATCGTGAATGTGGTCACGGGTTAGAACCTTGTCTACGCGGATCCCGCTGGGGAGGTCGGTTGTGTCGCCCAGTATAGGGATAGTGGGCTACAAGGTCAGTTTTCCTTGAAGGAACGGAGCGCGCAATCAGCGGCCGAAGTCGAGGAATCCCTTCTGGTTCGCCGTATCTCCAGAGTCGGGGGTCGTCACCGGTTCCTATACGGATGCGAGGACGGAGAACGGGGCCGCGAGGAGCACTTCGTTGCGCGACGAGGGCCCGACGAGCAATTCAAAGGTTCCGGGTTCGACGCGACGCGTCGCGTTGGCATCTACAAGGGTGCAGTCGGCAACGTCGAGTTCGATCGAGACCGCCTGCGACTCGCCTGGGTTGAGGTCGACGAGGCGGTAAGTCTTGAGCTCCTTGTCTGCCCAGCTCACGGATGTGACTTGGTCGCGGATGTATACCTGAACAACCTCGCGGGTCGGTCGGGTACCGGTATTTGTCACTGTCACCTCTGCCTGAACGGTGCCGTCGAGGCCGTATTCGTCCCCGATGATCCGAAGGTTGTCGTATTTGACCGTCGTATAGGAGAGTCCCTCTCCGAATGCATATGCGGGGCTCTGGGTGAGGTCAGCGTAACGGTTTCCATGTTGCCCGCGGATCTGGTTGTAGTAGGTGGGCTGTTGCCCGGCGTGACGCGCGAAAGAAATGGGAAGGCGTCCGCTCGGCTCGACGATCCCGAGGAGCACTTCGGCGATTGCCTGACCACCCTCCATGCCGGGGTTTGCGGCCCACAGCAGAGCAGCCGCGCGATCAGCCGACGGTGGTAGCACGAGGGGTTTCGAGGCGAGAAGAACGAGAACAAAGGGCGTCCCTGTTTCCGCGATCGCATCGATGAGCGCGTTCTGGCCACCAATGAGTTCAAGGGTCGCGGTCGAGCGGCCTTCGCCGACTAGTTCGATTCTGTCCCCGACGACCACTACGGCGACGTCGCTCTGGCGTGCCGCGGAGACCGCGGCGGCGATCATCTTTTCATCTGGCGGGCAGGGCACCACTAACGGCGGGCGTGGCTGACCATCAGGGAAAAATGCACCCTCAGGATCATCGTCGAGCGTCAGTATGTTGGCCCCCTCTGCGTAGTCGATGGTCCAATCAGCGGGGCAAGCGAGGCGTAGACCATCGAGAGTGGTCGTGATCATGTCGCGGGGGTGTCCGTTCGGCAGCCAGTCCGCCTGCCCCGATGAGCCAGCCCAGTCGCCGAGCTGCGTTTGCGCGTCATCAGCGAGAGGTCCGACTACCGCCACTCGACGCGGCGTTGCCTCCGTGTGGGCGGGGGCATCCTCATCCGTCGCGTTGAGGAGGGGGAGTGTGCCGTCGTTGCGCAGGAGAACGAGCGAGCGACGGGCAGTCTCACGATTGAGGGTACGGTGCGGTTCGCTTGCGAGAACCGTGTCGATCCGGCTGGCATCGGGGTGTCGGGGATTCTCGAAAAGCCCGAACTCGAATTTCAGGCGCAAGATGCGCGAGACCGCAGGGTCGAGATCTTCCTCGACGAGCAGACCTCGTTCGATGGCCTCGAGAGCACCGTGGAAGAACCCGGGAGTTGTCATGACCATGTCGTTGCCGGCCTTTACTGCTGCGGCTGCGGCGTGTGCGTAATCCGGTTGAACCTGCTGTTCCCAGACCATGCGTCCGACGTTGTCCCAGTCGGTGATGAGGGTTCCGGTGTAGCCCCATTCGCCGCGCAGTACATCGTTGAGAAGCCAATCGTTGATTGTAATTGGCACGCCGTCGGTCGTCTGATATCCCAGCATGAAAGTGCGGCAGCCTTCCTTTGCCACTCGTTCGAATGGCGGAAGGAACCAGGAGCGGAGCTTGCGCCGGGAAATGTCAGCTTCGCTGGCGTCGCGCCCACCTTGAGTTTCAGAGTATCCGGCAAAGTGTTTGGCGGTCGCGAGGATGGCTGTGCTGTCTTGGGGGCCATCGCCTTGATATCCCCGCACCATAGCCGAAGCGAGTTCTCCGATGAGGAAGGGGTCCTCGCCAAAGGTCTCGTTGATGCGCCCCCAGCGCAGGTCGCGAGCGATACACAACACAGGCGAAAAGGTCCAGTGCACGCCGGTGGCAGCGACCTCTTTAGCGGTAGCCCGCGCGACACGCTCGAGCAGGTCGGGATCCCACGACGCCGCCATTCCGAGTTGAGTTGGGAAAATAGTGGCGCCTTCGAAAAACGAGTGGCCATGGATGCAGTCCTCGCCGACGATGAGCGGGATCTGAAGCCGGGTCTGGGCGACAAGCTCGTGCGCGATCGCGAGGCGTTCAGGCGACGCGTGCAAGATCGACCCCACGTGTTGACGCAGTACTTGTTCCGGTAGGTCCTCGCGCGCGTCGAGCTGCATCATCTGCCCGACTTTCTCCTCAACGGTCATTCGCGAGAGGAGGTCGAGGACTCTGTCGTCGACGGTACTTGTCGGGTCGCGGTAGAGGGGGGCGGTGGTGTTGGTGCCGGTCACGAGTTCTCCGTCGTTAGTGATGCTGATGGTGATGCTGTTGTCGCTGGCCGAACGGCTGTCACAGTGTCGTTGACGTTCAGGCCCTTCTTCTTCATTGCCCGTGCCCGTTCTCCGGCAGACCTCAATCGTGGGTTGACGTATTCGTCGATACCGAAATTGATCAGCGACAGGGCGACGCCGATGGCCGCGATGCAGAGTCCCGGAGGCATGTACCACCACCACTGATCTTGGCGAAACGCGCCTTGGGCACCTGCCCAGTTGAGAATCGTGCCCCAGTTGTAGGTTGTGACAGGGATAACCCCGATGTACGACAGAGTCGTGAGCCCGAGGATCGCCGCGGTCACGGTCCCCACGAAGCTCGCAGCGATAAGCGCCATGAGGTTGGGAAGCATTTCGACCAGGATGATTCGGTGGAGCGGCTCGCCGTTGGCGCGGGCTGCTTGAATGAAATCGCGATTGCGCAGAGACATCGTCTGGGCGCGCAACACCCGCGCGCCCCACGCCCATCCGATGACACCAAGTACCGCAGCGATCAGGATCAAAGGTGGATCATCGAACATCGATGCAACGATGATGATGAGCGGCAACCCCGGGATCACAAGGAAGACATTCGTGAGAGCAGAGAGTCCCTCGCTGCGCCAGCCTCGTACGTAGCCAGAGATAACTCCGACGATAATCGCGATCGTGGTGGCGATGATTGCAGCAAGAAAGCCCACAACGATGACACCACGAGTGCCGTGGATTACTTGACTCAACACATCCTCGCCGATGTGGGTGGTGCCCAACCAGTGCGCCGCGGACGGGGGTTGAAAGCGAGCGGTGTTGTCGATGGCTGTGGGCGAATATGGCGCCAGCACATCAGCGAAAATTGCCACGAGTACGAAAAAGCCGAGGATCGACAGTCCCGCGATCGATTTGCCGTTACGGAACATCGCAAAGGCTGAACCCAGCTTCGTCCAGAACGTTGGCTTCTCGGGACCGTAGCCACCGCGGCGCTTGTGGAGTGTATTGATTAGCGCAGTTTCTGGAGTCCACGCCGGGCGGCTGGTCGAGGTATCGTTCACACTTGTTTTCATGGCTCAGTCCTCCGTCTGACGCGTGCGCGGGTCAAGGAATGCGTAGGCAATGTCTGCGAGCACATTCGCCAGCAACACTGAGAGAGTGATCACGAGGAAGACACCCTGCATGAGCGCGTAGTCCTTCGCATTGGTGGCATCGAGGAGCAGTTTGCCCAGCCCCGGGTAGCTGAACACCACCTCCATCACGATCGTGCCGCCGACTATGAATCCGATCGATAAGGCAAAGCTCTGAATCTGGGGGAGCACAGCATTGCGTGCCGCATATCCCCAGAGCACTCGGCTGTTCGGCATTCCCTTGGCCTGCGCCACCATGACATAGTCCTCATCGAGCACGGTGAGCATCATGTTGCGCATGCCGAGCATCCATCCGCCCAGTGACGCGATGACGATGGTGAGCGCTGGCAAGGTTCCGTGATGGATCACTTGGCCGATGAACTCGAACGAGAGCTCCGGCGAGATCCCGACACCGTATGCCTTGCCGATCGGGAACCAGCCGAGGTTCACCGAGAAGAGGGCGATTGCGAGTAGGCCAAGCCAGAAGTAAGGGATGGTGCTCAGGAATGTGGTGATGGGAATGAGGGCATCGAGCTTGCTCCCGCGTCGCCATCCGACAATCGCGCCGCCAATGGTTCCGATCGCGAAAGAGATGAGGGTCGCGAAGCCTACGAGACCCAGAGTCCAGGGGAGGGATTGACTGATGACTTCAGTGACGGGGCGCAGGCCGTGCAGCAGCGAGACTCCGAGATCGCCGCGAAGCAGAAGACCTAGGTACTCCACATACTGCTGCAGAAGTGATTTATCGGTGTCGAGGCCGAGGAGCGAGCGCAGCGCCTCGGCGGCCTCGGGAGTGACGTTGCGGTTTCGGGCGAGGTATTGGGTGACCGCGTCGCCCTTCATCATGCGGGGCAGGAAAAAATTGATCGTGATCGCGGCCCATAGCGTGAAGAGGTAGAACAGCGCGCGGCCGCCGAGGAACCTCCAGGGGATACGCGAGTGTCCCTTGACGGCGTTCGTGGGGGTGGTGTCAGCATCGACGCTGTCAGAATCGTCGGTGAAAGGCTGAGGCTGGATAGCGGTCACTGGGTTCCTCCGAGAATGCCGGTTGCCGACCCGAAGTGCCTATCGGGATCGGGGGATGCCGCACGAAGCCTTTGTGTGTAGGGGTTTTGCGGGCGAAGTATGACGTCATCGGCGGCTCCGCGTTCGACCACCCGACCCTGGTTGAGCACGATAATCTCGTCGCTGAAGTGGCGAGCGGTCGCCAGATCGTGGGTGATGTACAGCACCCCGAGGCCCTCTTCGCGTTGAAGATCGGCGAGCAAGTTGAGCACCCCGAGACGGATTGACACATCGAGCATCGAGACTGGTTCATCGGCGACGAGGAACTGTGGCCGAGAAGCAAGCGCGCGGGCAATGGCAACGCGCTGCCGCTGGCCTCCGGAAAGTTCGTGGGGCCGTCGGTCGATGACGGTGTTTGGCTCAAGGTGCACGCGGCCGAGAAGGCGTCGCACTTCGTCGTCGAGCTGTTCCTTCGGCACGACATTGTCGAGCTGAAGCGGACGCTGGATGTGGTAACCGATCGAGTGGTACGGGTTGAGCGAGGCGAACGGATCTTGGAAGACCATACGCAGCTGCTGGCGGTAGGAGCGAAGACCCTTCCCGCGACGGGGGATCGGCTTTCCCCCCAAACGCACCTCGCCGGTCGTTGGCGTTTCGAGTTGAGTGAGAATCTTCGCGATTGTCGACTTGCCGCTTCCTGACTGGCCGACAAGCCCGGTTGTGTGGCCGGACTGGAGCGTAAAGCTCACATCATCCAGCGCCTTAATCTGGCCGGCGCCCCGTACAGAGTAAATCTTGGTGACAGCATCGAATTCGAGAAGGCTCATCGCGAAACCAGGCCTTTCTCACCGGTGAGGCGCGGGAAGGATGCCAGTAGTGACTTTGTGTAATCGTTTTGCGGATTAGTCCAGATTTGCTCTGCCGTGTCGAGCTCAACGATCTCGCCGTCTCGCATGATCGCGATGCGATCGCTGATTTCGAGGAGAAGGGGGAGGTCATGTGTGATGAAGATGACAGAGAAGCCGAATTCATGGCGCAAAGCAGAAATTTGACGCAGAATCTCGCGCTGCACGAGCACATCGAGTGCTGTGGTCGGCTCATCCATCACCATCAGCTGCGGGCGGAGGGCGAGTGCCATAGCGATCATTACGCGCTGGCGCATACCGCCGGACAGCTCGTGGGGAAAGGAGCGGTACCGCTGTACGCCAACTTTGACGATCTCAAGCAGTTCACTAACCGCGGTGCGTCGCTCCGCTTTGGTGTGTGTCGGCCGGTGGACCTCGAAAACGTCTTCGAGCTGTGATCCGATCGTCGCTACGGGGTTGAGAGAGTTCATGGCGCCCTGGAACACCATAGAGATCTTGTCCCAACGAAACCGGCGCATGTCTTCGGGGTCTAGCGCGTTGATCTCAATGTCCTCGCCCGACGAGTCGTGGAAGACGACGGAACCGCTGGTAATTACCGCGGGGGCTTTGAGTAGTCTCTGGACTCCGTAGGCAAGGGTGGTCTTGCCGCATCCGCTCTCGCCGGCCAGCCCGAGGATCTCGCCGCGACGAAGGTCAATGTTGACGTTGGTAACGGCCTCCACGGGCGGATCGACGTCGTAGACGACCGAGAAGTCTCTGACGGAAAGCAGGGATTCTCCCATTGGTTCATGCTCGCTTTCTTGGTGCCTAGCGCTTGGTGTGTAGGGCCTGACGACTTATTCCTGCTGGTTGGCTGGCTGGCGGGGCGAGTGCGATAGCCGCACTGCCCCGCCAGCGGTGGAGTTGTTAGCCCGTTAGCTAACTAGTTGGTGTCAGCTTCGCAAGGATCTGCACAATTCCCGGTTGAGTCGGATCCGCTGACGCGTACTGATCGTCCTCGGTGGGGAACCCAACGTAGTTCCGGGTGTTGTATTCGCCGAGGAGCGGGTGCGCCCCGAGCGGAATCGCGGGAACGTTGTCTACGAAGGCTTTCTGGATAACCTCGAGAGCAGCCGTTCGCTCATCGTCGGAAGCGGTGTTCGCGTAGGTGTTCAACGCTTCAGTGACCGCGGAGTCGTCGAATCGTCCGAAGTTGAACTGAGCGCGATCATCGACGATCCACTTGGTGTCCATGGTCGAGGTGTACAGGCCATATGCATTGCCCGTGTCCTCGAGCCAATGGATGATCGCCTGGAACGTTCCTTCTTGACGCGCGGCGTCCCAGCCGCCCCAGTCAGGCTGGTCAACGTTGACATCGATGCCGAGGCCTTCGCTCAGTTCTTCAGCGATCAGAGCCTGCTCAGTGTTCCAGTCGCTCCAGCCAGCAGGAACCGAGATCGAGAACGAGACGGCCTCGCCATCAGGGTCGATCAGACTGTCGTTTTGCCAGGTGTAGCCGGCATCCGTAAGGATTTGCTTCGCTTTATCGACGTCGACCTTGTAATTCTGGCCGCTGTACTCGGGCAGGATTTCATTCTCGAGAAGATCGCTCAGCCCGGTCACGCTCCAAATCGCCTCGCTCGCTCCTTCACGCGCAATGTCGACGTAGGCCTGACGATCAATAGTCCATGCCAACGCTTCGCGGAGAGCCGGGTCATTGAACGGCTTCGTCTGGAGGTTCATGAACAGGGTGCCTGCTCCCGCGGTGGGCGACACGAGGAAATGATTCGCCTCATCCGCGGCTAGGTAACTAGCCTCGATTTGTGGGATGAACGCCTGCGCCCAGTCGGCTTCGCCAGAGACAAGCGCGGTGGTGAGGGCTGCGTTGTCGCCGTACGAAACGTAGTGCAGTTCCGGCACCGCAAGGTCGCCGCCCCAGTAATTCGGGTTCGCCGTGAGAGTGACAGATTCCGTCGACCAGTTGTCGAGAACGTAGGGACCGGTGCCGACAGCGAGACCCTCTTCGGTGAGCGGGTCAGTGTTGGGGTCTTCGATGTTCTCCCAGATGTGCTTGGGCACTATGGGGGTGTGCAGAACGCGAGCCTGCGCGACATACTTCGAGTCGCCGAACGTGAGCGTGATGGCGTCTCCGTCGACCGTCGCACCCTCGTACTTGAGGCCGCTGGTGTCGGCGAGCGTACCGTTGAGGAACTGGTCAAACGTGAACACGATGTCGTCGCCGGTAAAGGCGGTGCCATCACTCCAGGTCACGCCGCTGCGGGGCACGACAGTCAGCTCGGTGTAGTCGTCGTTCCACTCCACGGACTCCGCGAGCCACGGGGTAGTGCTGAGGTCACCTGTCGGGTTGACGAGAGCCAGAGTTTCGAAAATGACTTTCGCATAGCCATACTTCGACGCTGACGAGTCGCCTAAGTAGGGGTTGTGGGATTCGGTGGTGATCGCGCCGTCTGGCTTTGCGATGGTGAGCGCCGCGCCGCTACCGCTAACGCTATCGCCGGCGCTCGTGGCGCAGCCGGTCAGCGCCAGCGCCGCCGCGATGCCGATGGCACCGATGGATGTTCTTAGCCTCATTGCTATTCTCCTTCGTGTGGGCGCACGACCCTGTGCGTGTGAGTGTATGACGCCGGGCGTGTCCGAAGGACGACGACGGCGTCGAACTGAGTGCGGGTTTACCTTACAATCAAGTAAGTAAGTTAAGCAAGCATCCGTTTAGTCGATCTCGATGCTCGTGCGCAGATATACTTTCATCCGGAAAGCAGCTAAAGGGGGAGGCGAACCATGGCAGTTAATCGGCGGCCACCCCGTTCCCGGCCTGAGACGCTCGCTCGGCGCCGTGACATCCTCGATGCCGCGGTCGAAATCTTTGGCAACAAGGGCTTTACCGGCGGAACGCTGCAAGAGATTGCCGACGAAGTGGGCATGACTCACGCCGGAATCCTGCATCACTTCGGTTCAAAGGACAAACTTCTTCTCGAAGTGCTTGCCCTCCGCGATGAGACAGACGTTGCTGATCTCGAAGAGCAACATATCCCGGACGGGATCGCACTTTTCCGCCACCTAGTTCGCACGGCGTTTATCAATGAGGGCCGCCCGGGTATCGTTCAGGCCTATGCTGTGCTGTCTGCGGAGTCAGTGACAGACGATCACCCCGGGCGCGACTTTTTCGAAAAGCGGTATGAAGTGCTGCGAGGTGCGGTCTCCGACGCCTTTAAGATGGTGTGCGCCGAGCACGGAATCACGTCGAAAGAAAAGATCGACCTCGCGTCCGCCAGCATTTTAGCGGTGATGGACGGGCTGCAAGTGCAGTGGCTCCTCGACCCCAAGACCGTCGACCTCGGCCGAGCATCGGAATTCGCTATCGAAGCGATCGTCGACTCCGTGATTGCTCCGGCGCGGTCAGCGCTGTCCTGAGGGGCGGCGAACGTGAGCGTCGCCATGCTCTGCGCTCGTGAGCTCACGCGCTAGCCCGCGCAATTTATCGCGGCGAGACTAGCCCTCCGCTCTGCGCGGCCCGGCGAGGTTGAGATGCACTTGTCAGCATCGTCGCCCAGTATGGGGAGTATGAGTTTTGACCTCCCGCCGCTGCGGAATCCACGACGGACTATTGGCGATCGAACCTTTGATTTCTCGCGCAACGTTGCGGTGATGGCGATCGTGAATCGCACTCCCGATTCCTTCTACGATGCGGGAACCAACTACGCGCTCGAGGATGCTGTTGCGGCGTCGCTGCGGGCTGTCGCGCAAGGGGCCGATTGGATCGACATCGGCGGCGTTCCGTTCGCTCCAGGCGACCCGCTGAGTGTCGAGGAGGAGTGCGAGCGCGTCGTTCCCGTTGTGCAGGCGCTTCGCGAAGCATCCGACGTCGTGATCTCGGTCGACACCTTCCATGCTGAGGTTGCTCGCCGGAGTATCGCGGCCGGTGCCACGGTGATTAATGACACCACGGGCTTGAGCGACCCTGACCTCGCCGGCGTTGTTGCCGCCAGCGGTGCATCACTCATTCTCGTTCATTCGCGGGCGCAGCCACGCACCCAGTTCGCTCGGCCGCAGTACGACGATGTAGCGACAGAAGTGCGTGACTTTCTTCAGAGCCGAGTGGAACAGGCTCGTGCCGCGGGCGTTCCCGACGAGCGATTGTTTGTCGATCCCGGTCACGACCTCAACAAAAACACCGTGCATAGTCTCGAACTCACCCGTCGCCTCGATGTAATCACCGAACTCGGGTTGCCGACCCTCGTCGCTCTCTCCAATAAAGACTTCATCGGCGAAGTGCTTGATAAGCCGAAGCGCGAACGCCTCGAAGGTTCACTGGCTGCCGCCGTGGCATCTATCCTCAATGGCGCGCGGGTCGTGCGAGTTCACGAAGTAGCGGAAACTGTTGCTGCCGTGCGCATGACCGAAGCCATTCTGGGGCTCCGCGAACCCGCGCTGCTGAAGCACAACATGTCCGACATCAACGAAAGGTAGGTACTGTGGCCGACGCATCCGAAATTCACTCCCTCAGCGCTGGGGCGCCGCTCACCGACGAGCAGCTTCTCGCGAGCTACGCGGTGGCTGATCGATCGGTGCCGTGGTTGCGCGCGAACTTCGTGTCGAGCATTGATGGCGCTGCCACCCACGAGGGAGTGTCTGGTGGGCTTGGCACGGACTCAGACGGTCGTGTCTTCGGGCTGCTTCGACGGCTTGCGGATGTCATCGTCGTTGGTGCGGGAACGGTGCGGCAGGAGGGCTACCGCAATCTCGCTCTCGACGAGGAATCTGCCGGGTGGCGGACTTCGCAAGGACTCGCCGCTCAGCCACCGTTTGCCATTGTGACGGCATCCCTGCGGCTGGAGCCGGGAGACCTGGGCAGCTATGCGACGCGCCCCCTCGTGGTGACCACCGAGAGCGCCCCCGCGGAGAGCCGCAAACGAATCGAAGAGGTTGCTGACGTGATCATTGCGGGAGACGCTGCCGTAGATACCGTCGAGATGAAACACCTTCTCGCGGAACGCGGACTTGTGCAGCAGCACAGCGAAGGCGGTCCGACACTCTTCGCGACCATGATCGCTCAGGGCGTTGTTGACGAACTCTGTCTCACCGTGAGCCCGCGGCTCGAAGGCGGGTCTGCTCGGCGAATTGTGGATGCGGCGGATGCGACACCGCAGAATATGTCGCTCGCGCACGCACTGTCCGCGCCCGACGGAACACTGCTGCTGCGCTACCTCCGCGCCGCGCGTTAGCGCGCAGCCGCTGCGGTACTTTCGTGCCCGCTAGCACTCGACGACGTTGACGGCGAGACCGCCCATCGACGTTTCCTTGTAGCGCGAACTCATATCCTTGCCGGTCTCGGCCATGGTGATAATGACCTCATCGAGCGAGACACGGTGCTCGCCATCGCCCCACAACGCCATCTTTGCAGCGTTGATCGCCTTCGAGGCAGCAATCGCATTGCGTTCAATGCACGGGATCTGTACGAGACCGCCAATGGGATCGCACGTGAGGCCGAGGTTGTGTTCCATCGCGATCTCGGCCGCGTTTTCGACCTGTGCGGGAGTTCCGCCGAGAATTTCCGCGAGCCCCGCAGCAGCCATAGAGGAGGCCGAGCCAACCTCGCCCTGACATCCGACCTCGGCGCCCGAGATCGAAGCCATGCGCTTGTAGAGCACGCCCACGGCCGCGCTGGCCAGCAAGAAGCGAACGGTAGCGTCATCCTTCGTCGCTTGGTCGGCGTCCTTCATGCCAGGCGCATAGTGGGTCGCATAAAACAGCACAGCCGGGATGATGCCGGCAGCACCGTTAGTGGGGGCAGTGACGACCCGGCCACCCGACGCATTTTCTTCGTTGACGGCAAGGGCAACGAGGTTGACCCATTCCTGCCAGAAGTTCGGATCGCGGTTGGGGTCTTCTTCGCGCAAGCGTCGGTGCCACTCGGGAGCCCGGCGACGCACCTTCAAATTGCCGGGGAGGTTGCCGGTGCGTTCAAGGCTATTGTTCTTGCACTCATCCATGACATCGCGGATGTGCAGGAGGCCAGCAACCACCTCAGACTCGGGGCGGCGGGCCAACTCGTTGCGCAACATCACACCGCTGAAGCTGAGCCCCTCGGTGCGGCAGTGCGCGAGCAATTGTGCGGCAGTGCGGAACGGCAGCGGATCCGCCACGACGGCTGGGCCGCTAGAGGAGCTGCCATCACGGTTGTCGCCCTCACGATAGATGAAACCGCCACCGATCGAGAAGTACGTTGCCTCCAGAATTGCGGCGCCATCCGCATCGTATGCCGCAAAACGCATGCCATTGGGATGCCCGTCGAGCACGGTGAGCGGGTGCAGGGCAATATCGGATTCGCGGAACGGCACATCGCGGCTCGCGCTCACGTGCAGCAGCCCGGATTCTTCGATGCGGGCCAGAATCTGGTCCATCTCGGCGGGGAGAACTTGGTCGGGGAGCTTTCCCTCCAAGCCAATGAGCACCGCGCTCATCGTGCCGTGGCCAGCACCGGTTGCGGCGAGAGAACCGTAGAGGCGAACGCTGAGAGTGGCGACAGAGTCGAGCATCCCGTGTTCGGAAAGATCAGCGGCGAAGGACGCAGCCGCGCGCATGGGGCCGACGGTGTGCGAGCTGGAAGGGCCGATGCCGACAGTGAACAGATCGAAGCTGCTCAGGGGCACTTCTTCGAGCGAGGGCGTCGGTACTTCAGTTCGGGGGGTCAGATTGCGAATGGCCACGGTGACTCCGTTTCTTCACCACACTGCGTCGTGCGGGCGTCGTTGAGTCCTCTCCGCTCTGTATTGGGCCTGAGAGTTTCCGCACGCTTGTGGCGTTGCGTTGCCCCGTCGGCGAGTCGGGCAGGGCCGACTACTTTTCAGAGTTGCCTATCCACTGCGGTACTGGGGCCTGAGAGATTCCCGGAGAGGGTTTGCTCCTACGGCGCCAACCATCGATCGGAAGGACTCTCCCGCAGCGGAATGACGGCTGTTCACTTGTGCCATCAGCATACACTTGAGCCTGCCTCGCAGACCCGTCAATCTCGCGCCGGACTGGTGCTCAGTCGAGCGGGCGTTTCGCCACTCAGCGCTGCGAAACGCACGCTCGCAAAGACGGTTTAGTCCTCGGGGTCTGAGGGGTCGATCGGCTCGTGGTGGTCAGCGTTCGTCACGCCACGACGCCAGTAACCGTCGGCCGTCACCTGCTGTTTGGGCAATCCCAACTCGCGACGCAAGTAGCGGCGGAGCGGCACGAGTGTGGTTGCTTCGCCGGCGAGGAACACGAAGGTCGACTCACCAATTTCGCCGAGCGCTCGGAGAGCAGCCTCCAGCTGGCCGAGGCCGTCGCGACGGTAGTACCACTCGGCATCCATTCGAGCCTTCTGCTCGTCACTGAAGTAGCTCTCAAGGCTGTCGTCGGCGACATCGAACAGGGCGGTGATGTTTACCGAGGTGGGGAGCATGTCGATCCAGCGCGAGGCTGCAGGAAACGCAGTCTCGTCCGCGATCAGGATGACGTGGGTTGCGCCAACAGGCAGCAGTCGTGATCCGCGCGGGCCCGCGATCACGAGGCTGTCGCCAGCGGCGGCTGAGCCGGCCCAGGCGGAGGCAGGCCCCTCATCACCGTGGACGACGAAGTCGATATCTAGCTCGTGACGACCAGCATCGCTGCGGAAGCCGAGCGGGGTGTAGTCACGCGAAATAACCTTACCCTCGCCCTTGGGCTTCTTGATTCCATCGGCGGTCATCGTGGGTGCAGTGAGCACGCCGGTTGCGGGATCGGGAAAGAATACCTTGACGTGGTCGGTGGGGCCGCTGCTGACAAATCCGGCGAGTTCATCACCGCTGAGGGTGATGCGCGCAATCGACGGCGCCGGGTGGCTGACGGCGCTGACCGTCAGGTGGCGGATAACGAGGGGATGCTTAACGGAGTCACGTTCAATTGTCATAGGCGATGGGCGCGGGCGCCGGCTCATTTCACTAAAAGTTAGGGTTACCTAACTACTGTAACCCTCGGATGCTGAGAGGGCTAGTGAACTGAGGAGCGTTCTGTAGTCGTGATCGAGATCTCGCCCTCGAGAGAGCGGTGTACAGGGCACTTGTCGGCAATGACGAGCAGAGAAGCTCGTTGCTCATCGGTGAGTTCACCCGCGAAGGTGAGCTCACGAGTGAAATGCTCGACCATGCCCTCGGTTGAGGTGCAGTGCTCACACGTGGCCGCATCGATCCGCTCGCGAGTGAGGCGCACGCTTACCGACTTCAGCGGCATCTTCTTGCGGTCGGCGTACATCCTGATCGTGATGGAGGTGCAGCTTCCGAGACCAGCCAAGACGAAGTCATACGGTGCAGCGCCATGATTCTCGCTCAGCGGTGCAGGCTCATCAGAGATCAGTTCGTGCCCCGACGCGAATACTCGCTGTTCGTAGCGCGCCGGACCGCTCTCGGTGACGATCACCGACCTGCCGTCGGCAGTAATAACCGCGCTCGGGTTGACAACCGCAGCGGTTTTTGTGCCAGTGTCGCTCTTTGTCGGCTGAGGAGCCGCCGCGCCGTCGAAAGCGTAGCGAGCTGACCACGCCGCGATCATGCTCGCCGCGAAAGCAGCATCGTCCCGATTGCTCAGGAGATGATCCGCGCCATCGAGCGCCACAAAAGACTTGGGGTGCTTCGCTGTTTCGAAAATCTCTCGCGCGTTGTCGACCCCCACCGTCTGGTCGATGGGGGAGTGCATAACCAACAGGGCGGCATCAAGATCGCGCAATCGAGCGGACTGCGGTTGGGCGGCGATGTCGTCGAGGAGTTGCTTGCGGATGCGGAACTCGCGACCGCCCAGCTGAACCATTGCTTCTCCCGCAGCCGCAATCTCGGCGCTGGCATGGGCGAAGAGATTCGTGATGTGCGCCGGATCGCTTGGGCTGCCGAGTGTGACGACAGCACGAGTCGACGGCACGCGGTGCGCGGCAGCGAGCACGGCGGCTCCACCGAGTGAGTGCCCGATAAGAATCGTAGGCGCACGGTAGTTGGTGCCGAGGTATTCGGTGGCGGCGACGACATCGTCGATGTTCGAGCTGAAGTTGGTATTCGAGAAATCACCGTCGGAGCCGCCCAAGCCCGTGAAGTCAAAACGCAATACGGCGATGCCGTAGTCAACAAGTGCTTTCGAAATGCGTGAGGCAGCGAATGAGTCTTTCGAGCACGTGAAGCAGTGCGCGAAAAGGGCGAAAGCAGAAGGAGCGCCATCGGGGAGGTCGAGACGCGCCGCCAGCATGGAACCGTTGGAGCCGGGGAATTCGATCTTCATTATCCGTTACCACTTTCGTATCGACGTGCTCCAGCGTTTCTTATCCGGATACCGGATGCAACGTCCCCATGCTCTCAGTTCTTCCCGTTAACGCCAGAACGGCCGACAAAGACGGTGTCTTGGTCGGCCGAACGGGTAAGAAAATTACTCTGCTGCACCTGCGAGCGAACCACTGATCTGGTTGCCTGAGGGGTCATAGACGAGGCACAAGATTTCGCGGTCGCCCTCTGACCAGCTGCCCTCAGTGGGGTAGTACCAGGAGAAGTCGTAGACCGAGTCTTCGTAGTCCGCGCCGATAAAGGTTCCGAACTCTGCGTAGCAGTCAGCCGTCGCCTGATCTTCGATTGCGGAGTCACCGGGGAAGTCGCCCTCGGCCATGTAGGACGCAGCGTAGACCTCAGCATCGTGCGGCTCCGCGCAGTCGACGGTTTTGGTGCTGGAAACTTCGCCACCGTCTTGGTTGCCGACTTCACAGTCGCCAATAACGAGGCTGAAGATGTCTTGCGTGGTGCCGGCTCCGGGGTCGACGGCATCCGAAATTTGGTTGGTAACTTGATCGAGGATGCTGCAGCCACTGAGCGCCACTGCTGCAACAGCAATGGTGGCGATGGCGAGCGTCCGGCGCCAGATGTTCTCTGTCGTCATGGAAGTGGGTCTCTTTCGTCTGAGGTAGTCACGCTTCGTTCTGGTCAAGCTTAGTGAAACTCAGCGTATTCACAGCTAACAGAAGCGGGCGAAACCCTAGTGAGAGCTCAAAAACCCCAGAACTTCGTCATGAAGTACGCCATTTGTTGCCAGAGCGTTACCTTCCCACGGTCCCGGAACGCCTTCAACAGAAGTGAAACGACCACCCGCCTCCAACACAATGGGGATCAACGCTGCCATGTCATACGGCTTCAAGTCGAATTCGCCCACGACGTCGAGCGCACCTTCGGCGAGCAGCATGTACGCCCACATATCGCCGATTGCGCGCGAACGCCACGTGGCACGAGTCAACGCAACGACAGCATCGAGGCGACCAGCTTCATCCCAGCCGGGCAGGCTGTTGTAGCTGATGGATGCCGCCTCTAGCGAGGAGACCTTGCTCACCGAGATCTGTTCAGGCTCGCCACCGTGGGCTTGGGCGAAGGCGCCGTGACCTGTTGCTGCCCACCAACGCTTGCCGAGAGCGGGAGAGCTAACCACGCCGACCTGGGGCACGCCATCGATGACGAGAGAAATCAGGGTTCCCCAGATGGGGACGCCGCGCAAAAAGTTGGAGGTGCCATCGATGGGATCGATAATCCACTGGCGGTTCGAGTCTCCGGCCTCGCCATACTCTTCTCCGAGAATCGAGTCTCCGGGGCGGGCAGCAGCAATTCCGGCACGGATGCTGCGCTCAACAGCTTTGTCGGCATCCGTGACCGGCGTGCGGTCGGGCTTAGTCGTGACTTCGAGATCGAGGGCGGTGAAGCGGTCGAGCGAGATGAGGTCGGCATCGCCGGCGAGGGCAAGCGCGAGGGAAAGATCGTCGGCGAGAGTGTATTCGGTCACGACTACACGCTAGCGGAACCGAGTGTCGTGATGAGCCGCTGGAACGAGTCGAGGCGCAACTTGCCGACCTCGCCGAGCGCCCCTGCTGCGACCGCTTCAGCGATTGCGCAGTCGGGGGCATCGGGCAAGTGAGTGCAGCCGCGCGGACATTCTTCGGCAAGCTCGGCCAAGTCGGTAAACGACGACAAGATCTTGCTCGGGTCGATGTGACCGAGGCCAAAGGATCGAACTCCGGGAGTATCGACGACCCAGCCGGTGCCCACGCGATACGAAATGGTCGACGACGACGTGTGACGCCCGCGCCCCGTGACCGCATTGACATGGCCGACCGCGCGATTAGCGTCGGGCACAAGAGCATTCACAAGCGTCGATTTGCCCACTCCCGAGTGACCAACCGCAACCGTAGTGTGGCCGTCGAGAAGGGCACGCAGCTCGTCGAGGGGAACCTCATCCGAACGGCTCTCGATCACTGTGAGATCGAGACCGGCAAAGTTCTCCAAGAACGGCGCCGGATCTTGCAGGTCAGTCTTGGTGATGCACAGGATGGGATCAATCCCCGCATCAAAGGCCGCCACGAGATAGCGGTCGACGAGTCGCGGTCGCGGTTCCGGGTCGGCGGCGGCAACAACGATGAGCATCTGGTCGGCGTTGGCGACAATGATGCGTTCGACGGCATCCGTGTCATCAGCACTGCGGCGAAGCAGCGTGGTGCGCTCTCGGATGCGCACGATGCGCGCGAGAGTACCTTCGGTGCCGGTTGTATCGCCGACGAGATCGACCCAGTCACCGGTGACAACCGACACTTTGCCCTGCTGGTTGCGGCCGAGTTCACGCGCACGAGCGGCAATGATTTGGCGTTCGTCTGGCGTGCCCTCGTCTACCCAGACTCCATAACGCCCGCGATCGACGCTAAAGACGCGCCCCTCAATGGCGTCGGCGTGGTCGGGGCGAATCTTGCTCCGTGGCTTATTGGCCTTGGGGTTCGGCCGCATGCGAATCGAACTCTCGTCGTATTCGCTGTACTTGCGGTCATCATCGTCGTCATCGCCCGTGAGCCAACTCATCGTTAGAGCAATCCGAGAGTGTCAGTGGTCAGCGGAGCATCGCCGACGAGCGTGCGCCACAGTTCTGGGAACTGGGGGAGCGTCTTGGCGGTGGCGTCGATACCCTCGATCTCCACGCCTTCAATGGCAAGGCCAATGATGGCGCCGGCCGTGGACATCCGGTGGTCTTCGTAGCTGTGCCACACGCCACCGTGCAGTTCGGCTGGCTCAATGTGGAGACCGTCGTCAAGTTCGGTGACGGCTCCGCCGAGCGCGTTGATCTCGGTGCGTAAGGCTGCGAGACGGTCGGTTTCGTGGCCGCGCAAGTGGCCGATTCCCGTGATTGTGCTCGCGGACGACGCGAGTGCTGCGATCGCCACGATTGCGGGAGCGAGCTCGCCACCGGTAGAGAGGTCGAGCTCAATTCCGGGGTAACGGTGACCGCCCACCACGCCTACGCCGCCATCGACAGTGAGCGCACCATCTTTGCGCGTGACCGTCGCACCGAAAAGCGGAAGTAGCTGCTCAAGGTCAGCACCGACCTGAGTGGTCGACTCTGGCCAGCCTTCGATCGTGACCGTTCCGCCGGCCACGATCGCGGCAGCCAAGAACGGCGCTGCGTTGGAGAGGTCGGGCTCGAGCGCCACGTCGATCGCGTGGATCGGGCCAGCAGGAACAACCCACACCCCGAGTTCCGGGCTCGCGACCGTGACCCCGCGAGCAGCAAGACACGCAATCGTCATTTCAATGTGCGGCATGCTCGGCAGCTTGTCGCCGGTGTGATGCAGAGTGAGTCCGTTCTCGAAGCGTGCTGCCGCCAGAAGAAGACCAGAAACGAATTGGCTGGATGCCGAGGCATCGATGCTGACGTCACCGCCGGCAACCGTGCCCATGCCATACAGGCTGAAGGGGAGGGTTCCGCGACCGTCGTCGGAGACATCCACGCCGAGCGCTCGCAGCGAGTCAATCGTGGTGCGCATGGGACGACGAAGGGCTGCTTCGTCGCCGTCGAAAGCGACCGGCCCGAGGGCGAGCGCCGCAACGGGCGGCAGGAAACGCATGACCGTTCCCGCGAGACCACAATCGATTGAGGTGCCACCTTCGAGTTCGCCCGGGGTGATCTGCAGGTCGGGACCAAAAGCGTTCCCCGTTGCGATCTCGTCAATTCCCACGCCGAGCGCGCGGAGAGCCTGAATCATGAGAGCGCTATCGCGCGAATGAAGGGGCGAGTGCAAACGGGAGGGGCCATCAGCGAGGGCAGCCAAGACCAGTTCGCGGTTCGTGAGACTCTTGCTGCCCGGCAAACTCAGTGACGCTGCGAGCGCATGCGAAACGGTGGGCGCAGGCCAGTTTCCGGGCACCGTGGTGTCTGGCACCGTCTCGTCGTCATACGGGCTGAATTCTGGGTTGGAATACTTAGATACGAACATCAGTTACTAAGAGTATCGGCGTTTAAGACCCCACGGAGGAGGCGCCCGTATGACCGCAGTACTGAACACTCAGCAGGATGCCGTCATCAGCGAACTAGAATTGTCGCTAATGACTACCGACAGAGTTGAGCCCAGCGCTACCGATGCTGCCGCTGACGAGAAGCGACGACAGTTTGAAGAGCAAGCGCTGCCCTTTATGGACCAGCTTTTTGGCGCTGCCATGCGTATGACCCGCAACCCCACCGACGCTGCAGATCTCGTTCAAGAGACCTTCGTAAAAGCGTTCCAAGCATTCGGGCAATACCAGCAGGGCACCAATCTGAAGGCCTGGCTGTACCGCATCCAGACCAACACCTTCATCAACATTTATCGCAAGAACCAGCGCAATCCTTATCAGGGCACGATCGATGAGCTCGAAGACTGGCAATTGGGTGGCGCAGAATCTGTCACCCAGTCGGTGTCGACCCGGTCTGCCGAGGCTGAAGCGATTGATCACCTGCCCGATAGCGCGGTGAAGGATGCCCTGCAGTCGATTCCCGAAGACTTCCGCCTCGCGGTCTACTTCGCCGACGTTGAGGGCTTCTCCTATCAGGAGATCGCCGACATCATGAAAACCCCCGTAGGCACCGTAATGAGCCGACTGCACCGTGGCCGTCGTATGTTGCGCGAACTACTGGCCGACTACGCGCGTGACCGCACCCCCGTCACGCCAGCAGCATCAAGGAGCACCAAATGACCGACTGCGGTTGCGAAAAAGCAAAAGCTGAACTCGAGGAATACCTCGACCGCGAACTCAACGAGGCCGACTTTCAGGATGTCTCAAACCATCTCGACAACTGCGAATCCTGCTCAAGCGAACATCTTGTGGCACTCGCGTTGAAGCTCAAGGTCAAGCAGGCCTGCCGGGAGACGGCACCGGATGATCTGCGCAGCGCGATCTTGTCGAAGCTGGCGGGCGCCTAAACACTCTCTAGCGCTGAGCGCCTACAGCTGCTCACGTGCTAACGCAAAAGCGGGCATCCTCCGAAGAGGATGCCCGCTTTTGTTGTTAACGCGGGTGCGGTTACGGCTGGGTAATCGCGTGGTCGATCAGTTCGGCCTGCTCGAGCGCGCTGCGCTTCGACGAACCGGTCGCCGGTGAGGCGGATGCCGGACGCGAGGCGAGCTTGATCTCGCGCGACTCAAGGTGGCGCTGCAGTTCCAAGCTAATGAACGGCCAAGCACCCTGGTTCTCGGGCTCATCCTGAGTCCACACGATGTCTGCGTTCGGGTACTGGCTGAGAACCACATTCATGTCGGCAACAGGGAGCGGGTAGAACTGCTCCATGCGCACCACGGCAATGTGCTTGATCTCGCGCTTGTCGAGTTCAGCAACGATGTCGTAGTAGGTCTTGCCCGACGTCACGATGACGCGAGTGACGGCCGACTTGTCGTCGAGACGAACATCGTCGAGAACGGGCTCGAAGCGACCACTCGTGAAGTCGGCAACATCACTGGTGGCACCGCGCAGGCGAAGCATCGCCTTCGGGGTGAACACGATCAGCGGACGGCGCGGACGCGAGTAGGCCTGGCGGCGCAGCAAGTGGAAATACGATGCGGGCGTCGACGGGCGTGCCACGATCATGTTGTTCTCGGCACACATCTGCAAGTAGCGCTCGATGCGGGCGGAGGAGTGATCAGGGCCCTGGCCCTCATAGCCGTGCGGCAGCAGCATGACGACGCTTGAACGTTGCGCCCACTTCTGCTCGGCGCTCGAAATGAACTCGTCTACGACAATCTGAGCGCCGTTGGCGAAGTCACCGAACTGGGCTTCCCACATGACGAGAGCATCGGCACGCTCGACCGAGTAGCCGTACTCGAAGCCGAGCGCGGCGTACTCGCTGAGCAGCGAATCGTAGATCCAGAAGCGAGACTGGTTCTCGGAAAGGTTCTGCAGCGGCAGCCACTCTTGACCGTTTTCGCGGTCGTGGAGCACAGCGTGACGCTGAACAAACGTGCCGCGGCGAGCATCCTGACCGGCCATACGCACCGGGGTGCCTTCGAGAAGCACCGAACCGATCGCGAGCAACTCGGCGAAAGCCCAGTCAATGCCGCCCTTGCGGCTCATGTCAGTGCGCTTCTTCAGCAGAGCCTGCAACTTCTTGTGCACGGTGAAGTGTGCCGGTGGGTTAGCGTGCGCGTCGCCGATGAGCTGAACGACGCTCTCGTCGATGCCCGTCGTGATGGGCTCTCCGATGGCATCGTCGCGCTGCGAGCCGGGACGCTCGAGGTCAGAAACTCCGTTGCCATCCTTGGTGAGGATCGGCATCGAACCGGTCTGAGCGGCATGCGTTTCGGCAAAAGCGCGCTCGAGGCGGTCTTGGAAGTCTTGGTGGCTGGCTTCGTACTCTTCCTGAGTGATGTCGCCACGACCGACGAGACCCTCGGTGTAGAGGGTTCGAACGGACCGCTTCGCTTCGATCAAGTTGTACATGAGCGGCTGCGTCATCGAGGGGTCGTCGCCCTCGTTGTGGCCACGGCGGCGGTAGCAGATGAGGTCGATCACAACATCGCGGTGGAATTTCTGGCGGTAAGCGAAGGCGAGCTCGGCAACGCGAACAACAGCTTCGGGGTCGTCACCGTTCACGTGGAAGATCGGTGCTTGGACCGTCTTGGCAACATCTGTTGAGTACTGCGACGTGCGGCCCTCGCTCGGCGGCGTCGTGAAACCAACCTGGTTGTTGATGTTCACGTGAATGGTGCCACCCGTGCGGTATGCCCGCAGCTGCGACATCTGCAATATTTCAACAACGATTCCCTGACCGGCCATCGCCGCGTCTCCGTGAACCATGACGGGCAGAACGGCGTAGGAACCAATGGGGCGACGGTCTTGCTTAGCGCGAACGATCCCCTCAAGCACGCCATCTACCGCTTCAAGGTGTGACGGGTTAGCGGCAAGGTAGACAGGAATCTGGCGACCATCGGCAGCGGTGAAGGTGCCCTCGGTGCCGAGGTGGTACTTCACGTCACCCGAACCCTGAACGGTGCGCGGGTCTTGGGTTCCCTCGAACTCGCGGAAGATTTGACCGTAGGTCTTTCCGGCGATGTTCGTGAGCACGCTCAGGCGGCCACGGTGGGCCATACCGATGGCAACCTCTTCAAGGTTGGCCTCGGCGGCTTTCTGGATGACGGCATCCAGCAGCGCAATCGTCGACTCTCCACCCTCAAGGCTGAAGCGCTTCTGGCCGACGTACTTGGTCTGCAGGAAGGTCTCAAAGGCTTCGGCTTCGTTGAGCTTGCCGAGGATGCGCATCTGCTCGTCGTGGCCGGGCTTGCTGTAGGGCTTCTCGACGTGATCCTGGATCCAGCGGCGCTGCTCCGGGTTCTGAATGTGCATGTACTCAATGCCAACGGTGCGGCAGTAAGCATCACGCAGTGTGCCAAGAATCTCGCGCAGCAGGGCTTGACGCTTGCCGCCGAAACCGCCAGTGACAAACTCACGGTCGAGATCCCAGAAGGTAAGGCCGTGGCTCGAAATGTCGAGGTCGGGGTGTGAACGCTGACGGTACTCGAGCGGGTCGGTGTCAGCCATGAGGTGACCACGAACGCGGAACGAATTAATCAGTTCCTGAACGCGCGACGTCTTGTTAATGTTGTCGGCGAGGTCGACGTTGATGTCGTTGGCCCAGTGAATGGGGTCGTAAGGGATGCGCAACGCCGCGAAGATGTCTTCGTAGAAGTTGTTGGCACCGATGAGTCGCTCGTGGATCTTCTTGAGGAACTCACCCGAGCCGGCACCCTGAATGACGCGGTGGTCATAGGTGCTCGTGAGGGTAACCGTCTTGCCGATACCCAACTCCGTGAGAGTGCGAAGGCTCGCACCCTGGAACTCGGCCGGGTATTCAAGCGCTCCGGCGCCGACGATCGTTCCCGAACCGCGCATGAGGCGGGGAACGGAATGCTCGGTACCGATTCCGCCAGGGTTGGTGAGCGAGATCGTGTTGCCCATGTAGTCGGGCCCGGTCAGCTTGTTCGCGCGGGCGCGAGACACAACATCTTCGTAGGCGGCGAGGAACTCGGCGAAGCCCATGGTCTCGGCGTTCTTGATGCCGGGAACAACGAGCGCGCGCGTGCCATCAGGCTTCGGCATGTCGATCGCGATGCCGAGGTTGATGTGCGCCGGAGTGACAACAGACGGCTTGCCATTTGGCTCGTCGTAAAAAACGTTCTGGCTGGGGAACTCTTTGAGAGTCTCGATAATGGCCCACGCGATGAGGTGCGTGAACGACACCTTGCCACCGCGAGCACGCTTGAGGTGGTTGTTGATGACAATGCGGTTGTCAATCATGAGCTTCGCCGGGATTGTGCGAACACTCGTAGCGGTAGGGACCGTGAGGCTTGAGTCCATGTTCGACGCAAGTGCCTTCGCAGCGCCACGGAGGGGAGCAACGACGTTCTCCGTCTTGGGCTTAGCTGCGGCCTCAGCCTTGAGCGTTTCAATCGGAGTCGTCGACGGCGCTTCAGCCGGGATCGGCTGGGGCTTCGGCTCAATCGAGGTAGTGCGAGCGATGGGCTGGCTGCCCGTGCTGGGGTTAGCCTCGTCGACGAAGGGCTTGGCCTCGGCGGCTGGAGCAGCAGCGGGGGCCGCGGGAGCGGCGGGAGCTGCCTCGGCGGCTGCGGGAGTTGCGGGAGTTGCTGCGGCGGCGGGCTGCGGTGCAGCCGGCGTCGTCGCCGGGGCTGCGGCCGGAGCATCCGGAGTTGTTGACGTGGGAACGGCACTTGAAGGAGTCAAGTCTGCCGATGGCGTATAGCTCTCCAAGAAGGGCCACCAGGATTCCGCTACTAGATTCTTGTCTTCGAGGTACTTTTCGTACATCTCGTCGACCAACCATTCGTTGGCCCCGAAGTCGCCCGAGGAGTCTCCGTCCGCTGCGGTTCCGGTTACTTGGCCTGACACGTCAAACCGCCTACTTTCAGTTCTGGTGATCACAAAAACGGCGCGCGGTCTGCGCGCCAGACATCCCTGACAATGTTAATCGCTTTGTTGTGCGTCTGCTGGCCGTGAGGCGGCGATCTCCGTTATTTTCCTGACTTTTCTGCAGATTGTTTTCCTCTAATGACAATTAGGCTCGTCACTATGGATTTCTACGAGACCACGCCCACGCACGACTTGACCTACTCTGACGTGTTTTTGGTGCCTAGCCACTCCTCGGTAGGCAGCCGGATGGCCGTCTCGCTGGCGCCCGGTGACGGAACGCCCGCGACCATACCGCTCGTGGCATCCAACATGAACTCGGTGACCGGCCCTCGCCTGGCCGCCAGTCTGGCGCGACGCGGAGGACTGGGCGTGCTCCCGCAAGATCTCAGCGACGACGACATGACTGAGGCTCTCGCGTGGGTTCGAAACCAACCCGTCGATCTCGACTCCGCCGTCTTTTTGAGCCCGAACGACACAGTAGAGAAAGCACTGCTGCTGGTGCCTCCGCTGCCCGGCCACGGGGTTGTGCTCCAGAACGACGGCGAACTCGTTGGTGTGGTGGATGCCGAACAACTGGCCACGGCGATGCCCGGTGCCGCTCTGGGCGACATCGCCCGCGCTGACGCGCAGGCGATTGACCGCACGGAGTTCGGCAGCGCTCGCGAACTCTTCGACCTTCTCGTCGAGCGAGGCCTCGGCTTCGCCCCTGTCGTTGAGGGCACTACGGTCGCAGGAACGACCAGTAAGACCAGCGCGCTCCGTTCCACGCTCTACACTCCAGCCCTCGACGGCGACGGCAAACTCGCGGTCGCCGCCGCCCTCGGAATCAACGGTGATGTTGGTGCCCGCGCCCGTGCTCTCGTCGCCGCCGGCGCGTGCGCTCTCGTTCTCGACACCGCGCACGGACACCAAGAAGGCATGGTGCGGGCGATCGAAACCGTCGCCGCCCTCGACCTCGGCGTACCGCTAGTTGCAGGCAACGTGGTGACGAGCGCCGCTGTGCGTGACCTTGTCGGAGCAGGAGCAACCATCATCAAGGTCGGGGTTGGCCCAGGGGCCATGTGCACCACGCGCATGATGACCGCGGTCGGTCGTCCGCAGTTCTCCGCAGTGCTTGAGACGGCGGCAACCGCGCGCGAACTCGGCGCCCACGTGTGGGCTGACGGCGGGGTGCGCTACCCGCGCGACGTTGCGCTCGCACTCGCCGCTGGGGCGACATCCGTCATGATCGGTTCGTGGTTTGCCGGCACGATCGAAGCCCCGGGCGAATTGCGTCACGACGATGCCGGTGCGCTCTACAAAACCAGCTGGGGGATGGCGTCAACGAAGGCAGTGCGGGCCCGTTTTGGTGGCCTTGATGCCTACGATCTCGCTCGCAAGGAACTCTTCGCCGAGGGAATTTCAGGCTCCAAGATTTATCTTGACCCGGCTCGACCGTCTATCGACGACCTCGTGGACATGATCACCTCGGGGGTGCGCAGCTCGTGCACCTATTCTGGCGCGGCCACTCTGAGGGAGTTCCGCGAGCGGGCGTTGGTGGGAATCCAGTCCGCTGCCGGGTATGAAGAGGGAAAGGCGCTGCCCGTGAGCTGGTAGTGGATCGGTGGTTACTGAGGAATCTGTCCTATAATCGAGCCCATAATGGACGACCCTCCCTCTAGTTGTCGCCGGGGCCCTTCTCCGTGCGACCATCACCTGTTTCTCGCCCGTTCTCTACCTACCTCCGCGGCTGGAGGTGAACTGTCATGAATGAATGGCTTCTCCTCGCCGCCGGCCTCGTGCTGACCGTCGGCACTGGCTTCTTCGTCGCCTCTGAATTTGCTCTCGTCAACCTGGATCGTTCCGATCTTGAGTCACGACAAGAGCGTGGCGAAAAGCGACTTTCCCCCATAATCGCGGCGCTCAAGCACACCTCGACTCATCTTTCGAGCGCGCAACTGGGCATCACCCTCACGACTCTTCTCGCGGGTTACACCCTCGAACCTGCATTCAGCATTTGGCTATCGATTCCGCTCGGCGAAGTGCTGCCTGACGGCGTCGTGGTCGTGCTCGCTAGCGTGCTGGCCATCACGTTCGCCACGCTGCTCTCCATGATTGTGGGCGAGCTGGTTCCCAAGAACTTCGCTCTCGCGTTGCCACGCGCCACCGCAAAATTTGTTGTGCCGTTCCAAATTCTTTTCACGACGGTGTTCAAGCCAGCTGTGAGCCTGCTCAACAACACCGCAAATGCGATCCTCCGCTCTGTGGGAATCGAACCGAAAGAAGAACTTTCGGGCGCACGCACGGCAGAGGAACTCACGTCGCTCGTTCGCCGTTCGGCTAGCCAAGGCAGCCTCGAAGCGGACACGGCCACCCTGCTCGCGCGCACCCTCGCCTTTGCCGATCACACGGCGCAAGACGTGATGACGCCGAGGCCGCGGGTGGACAGCATCGACCGCACCGACAGTGCGCAAGACGTCATTGACCTCGCTAAGCGCACAGGCTTCTCTCGCTTTCCCGTAATCGATGACAGCATCGACGATGTTGTGGGCTTTGTTCACATCAAGCAAGCTGTTGCGGTACCGCACAAGAAGCGTGCCGACGTGCCCGTCTCTGCGCTGCAAACCGAAGCGCTTCGGGTGCCAGAAACGATGCGACTGGATGCCCTCCTCTCCGAACTGCGCGGACGTGGCTACCAAATGGCTGTTGTCGTTGACGAATACGGTGGAACTGCCGGAGTCGCCACGCTCGAAGACCTCGTGGAAGAGCTCGTCGGCGAAGTGTCTGACGAGCACGACCGTTCGAAAGCAGATGTGGTGCGCTCGCGTGACTGGTTCACCTTCCCCGCAATTCTGCGCCCCGATGAGCTTCTTGAGCGCACGGGCGTTGAAGTTCCCGAAGAGGGACCATATGAAACGGTTGCGGGGTGGCTCATGAGCGAACTCGGCCGTGTGCCGCGCACCGGCGACACCATCTCCGCCGCCGGCGGAGTGTTCCGCATTGAACGACTGGAAGGTCGACGCATCGACCGCGTGAGGTTTACCCCCGATCCGATTGACGCCACAAGCGATGCCGAGGTGGTGCGCTAATGGACGTCTGGGGAATCATCTGGCTTTTCGTTCTGCTCATCATCAATGCCTTCTTCGTGGGGGCAGAGTTTGCCGTCATTTCGGCGCGACGCTCACAGATTGAGCCGCTTGCGGCATCCGGTTCACGTTCGGCAAAGACCGCGCTGTGGGCGATGGAACACGCGACGCTCATGCTCGCGGCGTGCCAACTGGGCATCACCGTGTGTTCGCTGCTGATCCTGAATGTGTCAGAACCGGCTATTCACCACTTGCTCGAGGTGCCGTTGGCGCTGACCGGGCTAAGCGAAGAACTGATCAGTACTGTGGCGTTTATTCTCGCGCTGATCATTGTCTCGTTCTTGCACGTCGTGCTCGGCGAAATGGTGCCCAAGAACTTGTCGTTCTCGATTCCCGATCGTGCGGTGCTCATCTTGGCGCCGCCGCTCGTGTTCATCGCGACAGTCTTCCGCCCCATCATCGTTGCCCTCAACGCGATCGCGAACGGCATCCTGCGACTCTTCAAGGTTGTGCCGAAGAACGAAGCGAACAGCGTATTCACTCTCGACGAGGTCGCCACGATTGTTGCCCAGTCGAAGCGAGAAGGCGTGCTGATGGATGCCGGTGGCACTCTCACCGGTGCGTTTGAGTTCACCTCCAAAAAGGTTCGGGATGTCGCAATCCCGATGTCGGGGCTCGTCACGCTGCCCGAAGCTGCCGCACCTGCCGATCTCGAAAAGGCGGTCGCGCAGCGTGGATTTTCGCGCTACATCCTGCTGAATGATGCGGGGGAGCCCACGGGCTACCTGCATTTGAAGGACGTCATCGACCTCGACGAGAGTGAATTCTCGGAGCCAGTGCCGCCTAAGCGGATTCGTCAGCTCATTTCGATGTACTGCGAGACTGACCTCGAAGATGCGCTGGCGACAATGCGTCGTTCGGGAGTGCACGTTGCTCGCAGCTTCGATGCCACCGGCGAGACAACGGGTGTGCTGTTCCTCGAAGACATCATTGAAGTGCTCGTCGGCGAAGTGCAAGACGCCACCCGGCGTCGCTAGCGGCGTTCTCAACTATCGTTGACATCCATGGAGACTGAGCTGATGTGGGGTGCTGCTGAGGCGGCACGTCACATCGCTCTGCCCCAAGACTCTGATGACAAGTACTCCCGCGGGGTGCTTGGGCTGATTACAGGGTCGGCGCAGTATCCGGGAGCCGCCGTTATCGGTGTCGAAGCCGCTGCTCGAACCGGAGTCGGAATGATCCGCTACCTCGGTGCTGAGCGTGCCGAGAACCTGATTTTGCAGCGTCGCCCCGAAGCGGTCATGGCTGACGGCCGGGTGCAGGCCTGGCTGATCGGGTCGGGCATGGACCATGCCGACCGTGAGCCGAATGCCGAGAAACGCATTGCCGCGGCGATCAGTCAGAACGTGCCCATTGTGCTCGACGGGGGAGCCCTTGACGTAGTGCACCGAGTGAACACCCCGACGGTGATCACCCCGCACTACCGTGAACTTTCCCGGCTGCTTGGCGAACCTGTCGACGATATCGCTGCGGCGCCGCGTGACTGGGCGCAATCCGCCGCGACCACACTCGGCTGCACCGTGCTGCTCAAGGGCCACACGACGTACATCTCCGACGGAACAACGACAGTCGCGGTTGCGGCTGCACCGGCCTGGTTGGCTACCGCTGGCGCCGGTGACGCTCTCGGCGGCATCCTCGGGGCTCTGGTCGCAACTCACAGTGACGCGGTGCTCGCCGATCCGGCACAGCTCGTGGGGCTCGCTGCCGCCGCGTCTTACGTTCACGGCCGCGCCGCGCAGGCCGCCAGCGCTGGCGGCCCGCTCACCATTCTCGACCTGTGTGCTCACGTTCCGCCGATCGTCGCGGAACTTGCGGCGATCGCTGGCGGCACTGCACCTGCTTCTGCAGCGGCGTGCTGAACCGCCACACCGTCAGCGCCTTCGCGCTCTGGCTTCTCTTTATCGCCGTGCATCTCGTGCTGGGGCTGCTCAACCTTCAGGGCCCCGGAAACCCCTTCGGGGACGTCACTATCGTGTACGCCGGCTGGGCGCAGCAGGCCTACGCCTCGGGCATCGTGGTGGGCGTCGATATGCCGTGGGTGTATCCGCTGCTCGCGATCGTGCCGATTCTCGCGTCTGTCACCTTCGGCATCGGTCACATTGGCGCGACCTGGCTGGCCCTCGTGATGCTCCTCAACCTCGTCGCGCTTGGTTTTCTCACCCGCTGGGGTCGCTCGCGCGCGGGAGTGATTATCGGATGGTGGTGGCTGGTTTTCTTGCTGGCGCTCGGCCCGATTGCGCTCGGTCGCATTGACGCGGTGACGGTAGCTGTCGCGCTTGTCGGAGTGCGGCTGCTGAGCAGGCACCCGCGAGCGGCAGGAATCGTGTTGGCGTGTGCCACCTGGATCAAGGTGTGGCCTGCAGCACTCCTGCTCGCGGCGTTCATCACGCTGCGCCATCGCTGGGCCATTGCGATCGCTGCCGCGGGAACGACTGCCACGGTCGTGGTGTTCGCGCTGTTGGCAGGCTCCGGGATGAACATCTTCAGCTTTGTCAGCGAGCAGACGGGCCGCGGCATCCAGATTGAATCTCCCGTCGCCGCGTTCTGGCTCTGGCAGGCCGTCGCCGGCGTGCCCAACACTTTCATCTACTACGACGCCTCGATTCTCACTTTTCAAGTGACCGGAGCTGGAGTGCAACTCGCGGCGGCCCTCATGACACCGCTGCTGGGAGTGGTCATTCTCGTGATCGCTGTGCTGGGCCTGAGAGCAACGCGCGCGGGCTCCTCAACTCTCGGCGTTCTTTCGATGGTGAGTCTCGCCCTCGTAACCGCGCTCATCGTGGTCAATAAGGTCGGTTCGCCTCAGTTTGTTGGTTGGCTCGCGGTACCGATCGTTCTTGGGCTGCTCACCGCTCGCGCCGAGGGGTCGCTTCGGTTCCAGATGCCCGCAGTGCTCGCCCTCATCATTGCCGCCCTTACCCAGCTGGTGTATCCGTACTTTTATGACCAGCTCTTGGCTGCCGACCCCATCATGGTTGCCATCCTGACAGTGCGAAACGTGCTCCTTCTCGCCCTGTTGGTGTGGGCAATCGTGCAGCTCATACGGCTCGGTTCTCGCTCGTCTGCGAGCGGGGAACACACGCCCCAGCTGTTCTTCTCAACCCCCTACAGCCCGCCCCTCGAACGCCCCACGGCAAAGGAGTCAGCATGATCGTCGCATTCTCAATCGCACCCAGTGGTGGTTCCGACGGAACCGATTCGGTCCACGATGCCGTAGCGGCCGCCGTAAAAGTGGTGCGCGACTCGGGGCTTCCGAACCAGACCGACTCGATGTTTACGACCATCGAGGGAGACTGGGACGAAGTCTTTGCCGTCATCAAGGCCGCGACAGAAGCTGTCGGGCAATTTGGTTCCCGTGTCTCGCTCGTGCTGAAGGCCGACATCCGCCCCGGTCGCACCGGGGAGATGACCGGCAAGGTTGAGCGCCTCGAGCAGGCGATCATCCGCGCTGAGAGCTAGTTGCTGAGCGCCAGTCGCTGAGCGCCAGCATCAGCATGTGCGCGAGCACGCAACGCGCGCAACCCGCACAACGCAATCGCCTTGTCCCACACGCAGTGGGACAGGGCGATTGCGTTTAAGCGTGGTGCCGAGCGGTGCAGCCTAGAGGTGGTGCATCGTGTCGGTCTCGATGAGGATGCCGTCTTCGAGGGCGCGCTTGCGCAGCGCTACCTTGGTGCCAACATCGAAGCCTGCGACGCGGTACTTCTCGCGAATGCGCTTGAGGTAGCTCTTGGCGGTCTCTTCAGAGATGCTGAGTTGGTAGGCGACCGACTTGACGGGCTCGCCGCCGCCGTAGAGCGCCATGACGCGACGTTCTTGGGCGCTGAGCTTGGGGGCTCCACCGATTTCGTCGGCGTTGATCGCCAAGTCGAGTTCGGCGGAAATGAACGACTCACCCTTGGATGCTGCGCGGATCGCTTCCACGATCATGTCAGCGTCTTCGCTCTTGACGAGGTAGCCGAGGGCACCAGCGGCGAGAGCTTCGCGAACCACGTTGGGCTCGGAATAGGTGCTCATGAGGACGACGCGCACGTTCATCGACTTGAGGGTGTTGATCTTGAGCGAGACCGGGATGTTGTCTTTGAGGTCGAGGTCGAGGAGCACAACGTCGACGGGGAACTCGGGGTGGATCGTGAGTTCGGGCCACGTCGGCACGGCAACAACCATGTCGATGTCGGCGGCGGCCTGGCGAATCCACTCGGTGAGCGCACCGAGCAACATTCGGTGGTCGTCAACGATGGCGAGCCGGATGCGCTTTGTTGGTTCAGTCACGATTAGGTCCTCTGGTCGTTCGTCTTATCTTACGAAAATTATTGGTCGGCGGGGTTCTCGACGAGGCATTCAATGTCGAGGCGCACGCTGGAGTTCTCGATGGAGTCGGTATAGGTTCCGACCTTTGCGACCGCTTCCCACGTGGAGGCGTCGACACGATTTCGTGCCACTCCGGTTGAGCTGATCGAAATTCCGACCGCCACTTTGTCTTCGAAACCGGGCGCCAAAACGGTAGTTGATGGCGCGATTGTGATGTGGACGGAGTTCTTGGCTCCGCGTTTGGTGGTGTCGGTCACAAAGAGCCACGCAGTGGACAGCAAGCCATCTCGCTGGGTGGGGTCGAGCAAACCGGCAAGGCTTCCCTTGTCGGTGAGTGTTACGGATTTGCCGAGCAGGTCAGACTCGGTGATCGCGTGATAAAGCCAGGTTTCGCGGCGGCCCTCAATGAGGTGCAGCCGCAATTCGGTGGCGAGGGATGCTGCGGTCGACGCAATTTTGGGTTGCAACGGCAGCTTGGTTGAACCGTTTGCCACGGAGTCGAGCAGCTTTTCAGCGGCGAGGTCGAGGCGGGCAAGTTCTTCGGATGCCATCATGCCGACGGCAAAGCGTGGGGCCGTGAGGGTGCTCTGTACGAGCACTCGGTCGAGCTCGACCTGCACGAGTTGGCGGAAGTTGACGATGAGAGTGAGCCCGATCACGGTGGGGAGCACGGCGAACGCCACGGTCGTAATCTGAGGAGCGATGTTGTCGTTGGTCAGGGGCACATTGACCACGATGGCGGCGACTAAGCCTGCGCCGACGGCAGACACGGCGATGATGATGTCGGCGCTGGGGCGAACCGTCAGCACAAGAAGCAGCGCCATTCCGGCCGCAACCGCGGAGGTCGCGTGGCCGCCGATGTTGTGCAGATCCCAGATGGCGAAGATGTCGAGCGCCATGACGGCGGCGAGACCCACAAGGAAGAGCACGAACATCCAGAGTGGAAGTTGGCCGCTCGTGAGCTGCACCACCGTTATGGTGCCGATGATGATGATGATCAGCAGCACCCACGCGATAGCCGCGGTGACAGGGTTGGGGTAGATGTCCCATTGGATCACGAGCCACACAAGACCGTAGATCGCGCGAAGGCTCACCAAAATGGCCGCTCCGACGCCGACGAAGCCCGTGCCGAGGCTAATGAGTCGGGGAGTGTCGTCGCCCGCGAGGCGCCGGACAGCGGCGCTCTTGGCATGGCGTGGTTTGCCGCCGACAATGACGCCGAGAGTGTTTTCTTCGGGGGGAGCGTAGGTCATCGGGGAACCTCCAAGACGACGGTCGTTCCGGAACCGGGCGTGGAGAACAGCCGTGCTTGCCCGCCGACTTCTTTCAACCGTGCGACGACGGACTCTTTGAAGCCGAGGCTTGCCGAATCTACATCGTCGAGGATGAAGCCGACACCGGAGTCGGTGATCATGGCGCGAACGGTGGTGTTGTCTTCGGTGATCGTGACGTGAGCTTCTGTAACGCCGGAATGGCGGCGAACGTTTTCGAGACACTCAGCGAGCGCGAGAAGGAAGGCATCGAGGACGTCGCTGGGGAGCAGAACTTGACCGGTGCCGTGCCAGCTGACTTCGAGGCCCATGCGGCCGAAGCGCTGCTTAACCGACTCGAGCGTGGTGCCGAGCACCGTCTCGCTCACAGGGGCGCTGAGGTTGTAGTCGCCGGATGCTTGCGGTGTGGGAGTGGCACCGAGACGCAGCTGACGCAAGAGGCGGGCATCGTCGCCCGCTTGCTGACGCATTGCCTCTGCTGAGACGCCGACACCGGAGTGGGCGAGCAGGGTGAGGGTGGCCAGAACGGTGTCGTGAAGTAGTCGAGCACCCTGGCGGCGCTGGGCTTCAGTCTCGCTTGCTTGGCGTTCTGCCCGGTGGGCGCGACCGATGCTGGCGATGCGGCGCACGGCTTGGGGGACGCCAGAGCTAATCCAGAAGCCGATGAGTGCCGCGAGGATCCAGCCGAAGATCACGAGGGCGAGAGTGCGCACGGGCGGTTGGAACGGCGCGAGCGAAATAATCGTGACGCTCGCGACGGCGAGAAAACTGACGAGCAATACGATGCGGCGCAGCAGCGTGGTCGTCAAAACGATGGCAAGACAGGCGAGAGATGCTGACGAGAGCTGGGCAACAGCAGAGAGCCCTGCTTGGCTCGGCCCGCCCGGCGTGCCCGCGATCAGAAGGATTGCGATGATGCCCACGACGAACGAGGGGATGACCCAGCCGATCGAGCGGCTGTTTCCCGTTTGGAACTGCAACACGGCCATGACCGCATAGAGCGGGAGGCACAGCAGCAGTGTCACTGTCGACACAGCCCCCGGGATGCTCAGGCACACGACCGAAACGATCAGAAAACTAAGACTCGCTACTCGCGCAGTGCGCTGAAGTAGGCGATCTCGTTCTTTTGTGGTGAGGTCCATTTGTGGCAATGTTTGCACACTCCGCCCCTCCATCGGGGGTGACGCACCGCCATTTGTCATGAGAAAGCGACATTTTTTCGCCCAACACGCTCGGTACGGGGTAATTCTCAGGAGATTTAGAGGGCGAGCAGGCGTTTTAGCTGGGCGCTCACGAGCGCATCTTCAATCAGGAAGCCGTCGTGACCGAAGGGCGAATGGATGACATGCGGCAGCGCTCCATCGATATTGCCTGGCAGGTGCTCGGCAATGATCTCTTGGCCGGACACGGGGAAGAGTCGATCGCTGTCGATGCCCAGCACGAGCGCGGGCATCGTGGCGCGCGCCAGCGCTTGAGCGACGGTGCCGCGACCGCGCGCAATGTCGTGGGAGCTCATTGCTTCGACGAGGGTGACGTAGCTGTTGGCATCGAAGCGGCGCGCGAATTTGTTGCCGTGAAAGTCGAGGTAGCTTTCGACGGCGTAGCGGCCGCCCTTGCCCCACGGGCTCACGTCGCTTTGCCACGTGCGGGCAAAGCGTTCATTGAGCTCGTCGGAAGAGCGGTAGTTGAGCAGTGCGAGGCGACGTGCCAGAGCGAGCCCGCGATGGGGCCCGTCGCCATCGGCGGCATCGTAGTAAGCACCATCAGCGAAGGCAGGGTCAGTACGCAACGACTCGACCTGAACTGAGTTGTGAGCGATCTGGTCGGCTGTGGAGACCGGCGGTGCGGCCAAGATGGCTACTTTGTCGAGGCGATCGGGATGCGCGACCGCCCATTCCAGCGCGTGCATGCCGCCCATCGAGCCACCGATTACCGCCGCCCACTTGTCGATGCCGAGGGCATCGCTCAGGGCGACCTGGGCGGCTACTTGGTCGCGGATCGTGATGAACGGGAAGCGGGCGCCGAACTCGGCTCCGTCGGGGGCATGGGATGCCGGACCGGTGCTGCCCTGACAGCCGCCCAAGATGTTGGGGGAGACGACGAACCAGCGGTCCGTGTCGATGGCTTTGCCTGGACCAACAAGATCGTTCCACCATCCGGCGGTAGCGTGTCCGTTTCCGGGGTTGCCCACAATGTGGCTGTCACCGGTGAGGGCGTGGGCGACGAGGATCGCGTTTGACGCGTCGTCGTTGAGAGTGCCGTGCGTTTCGTAAGCGATACGCGCTGAGGGAAGGCGGCGGCTGAACTCCAAAGCGAGATCGGTGACGGTGACGAACTGACGGTGACCTACCGGATCGCCCTCGCGCCACGCGCCCGTCGCCGGGGGCTTGCCGAGGAGCGAACGCACGTTTGCGTCAGTGATGAATGCCGAAGGAACAGTGTCTTCAGGTGTCTGCCAGTCCATGTCGTCTTAAGTATCGCGAACTATTCTGTGTGGCACGAAATTATTACGGAGCCGGTGGCTGCCGACCGCGTTAACGAGGCAGTGGCGGCAGCGCTCCGAAGAGCACTGCCGCCACTGGTGAAGCCAGCAGTCTTAGACGCGGGCGCGTGCCTCTGCGGCGGTAGCGCGTGCGGCATCAAAACCGGTTTGCAGGTCGGACTTGATGTCCTCGATGTTCTCGAGGCCCACCGAGAGTCGCACCAGTCCTGGTGTTACTCCGGCGGTCAACTGCTGCTCGGGGGAGAGCTGCGAGTGGGTCGTCGATGCGGGGTGAATGATGAGGCTGCGCACGTCACCGATGTTGGCGACGTGGCTGAAGAGCTCGACACTGTCCACGAACGAGCGGCCAGCATCCACTCCACCCTTGAGTTCGAAGGAGAGAACTCCACCGACACCCTTAGGCGCGTACTTGTTGGCGTTCGCGTACCACGGGCTCGAGGGCAGTCCGGCGTAGTAGACCGTGTCAACGTCGTCGTGGCTGTCGAGCCACTCGGCGATTGCTTGAGCGTTCTGCACGTGACGCTCAATGCGCAGGCTGAGTGTTTCGATGCCCTGGATGAGCGAGAAAGCGCTGTCGGGGGAGATGGCCGAGCCAAGGTCGCGCAGCAACTGAACGCGGGCCTTGATGATGTACGCGATGCCATCGCCAAGAACGCCGGTGTAGCTGGCGCCGTGGTACGACGGGTCAGGCTCGGTGAGACCGGGGAACTTGTCGACGTTCTTCGACCACTCGAACTTGCCGCCATCGACGATGACTCCACCCAGAACCGTGCCGTGGCCGCCCAAGAACTTGGTGGCCGAGTGAACGATGATGTCGGCGCCGTGCTCGAACGGACGAATCAGGTACGGAGTCGCGATGGTGTTGTCGACGATCAGCGGAACCCCAGCAGCGTGGGCGACGTCGGCGACGAGCTCGATGTCGAGCACGTTGATACGCGGGTTGCCGATGGTCTCCGCGAACAGGAGCTTGGTGTTGGGGCGGATAGCGGCAGCCCACTCGGCGGCGTCATCCTGATTCTCAACGAAGGTGGTCTCGATGCCGAGCTTCGCGAGCGTGTACTTGAAGAGGTTGTAGGTTCCGCCGTAGACGGACGACGACGAGACGATGTGGTCGCCAGCCTGCGCAATGTTGAGCACGGCGAAAGTCGTTGCCGACTGGCCGGAAGCGAGCAACAGCGCTGCGGTTCCGCCTTCGAGCGCGGCTACGCGCTGCTCGACGACATCCTGGGTGGGATTCTGGATGCGGGTGTAGATGTTGCCGAATTCGGCCAGCGCGAAGAGGCTCTTCGCGTGATCCGCGTTGTTGAACACATAAGCGGTCGTCTTGTAGATCGGTGTCGCCCGCGAGTTGGTCGTGGGGTCAGGCTGCGCGCCCGAGTGGATCTGCTTGGTTTCAAAGTTCCAGTCGCTCACGGCGGCCTCCTAGGTCGGTTGGTGGATCGGGATGTCCGCCACACTGTGAGCCTAAGCAGGCCCCGTGGGGTGGTCAATCACTCGTGAAATATGTCGTAACTCACCGTTTTTTAGTAGACAGATCTGTCTCTTTCGGTAATGGGGCGAATACCCAGTTGGGTTTGGGCTCAATAATGGGCCGGAAAATCTTCTTGATCAGCGGAGTCGACAGCACGAGCGCGATACCGATGGAGCCGAGCACCATGCTCACGAGCCACATAGCCGAGGACCGTTCATCCATCAGTAGTCCGCTTTCGCGCAGTGGATAGAGGACGAAGCTGTGCAGGAGGTAGACGTACATGGTGGCCTGGCCGGCATCCGTTATCCACGTGTGGCGGCGAGGCACCAGGGCGAAGAACGCTGCGCTCAGCAGGATAGCGAGCGCGATGAGGCCGAGCCGGACCGCACCAGCCCACCACTGGTCTTCGCCAAGGCCCTGGTAGGAGTCGTCGTAGAAGAACCAGAAGCGCAGATTGATCGTGCGCCACAGTTCAATGTTGCTGAGGATGATGGCGATCCACCCGAAGAAGATCGTGACGGCGAGTGCCCGAATGAGCCAGACCGAGCGTTCGGCGACCTTCCAACGCTCCATGAGCTTCCACTCATTGAGTTTCCACCCCAGCACGAAGAAGGGAAGGATGCCGATGGCGCGAGACAGCGAGAAGGTGCTGTCAACGTTGTCGAAGTACCCGACACCGACAGAGCCGATGATTGCCCACAGCAGTGGCCAGCGCAATAGTGCGAGGTACGGGAGCACCAGGCGGAAAATGCCGAGAGCGAGAAGGAACCAGAGCGTCCAGCTGGGCTTCGACGGGTTGAGGTCAGTCGTGCCCTCCGCGAAGAACTTCACGATCGACCAGATGGCTTCCATGATGAAGTACGGCAGCAGAATATCGGTGAGAACCCGACGCATCTGAAGCGCCGATGGCGGGCCTGGCTTGGAGAAATAGCCACTGATGATCGCGAAGGCGGGCATGTGGAACGCATAGATAAAGAGGTACAGCGCTAAGGCGTTGTTGGAGTCGTACGTGAGCCGCTGGATACCGTGGCCAATCACCACGAGGGTGACGGCGAGAAAGCGGGCGTTGTCCCAGTGGGGGAGTCGCACTTTGGGGGCGCGCGCAGGCGGCGAAGTGGTGAGAGAAGCTCCGGTCATTCGTCGAAGTGTAATCTGCGAGGCCGTGAGGTTCGTGTGCCTTTTCTCCAGTTGTGGGAACTAGATTGAACCGACCGTTCGCTGCAGGAACCCTTCGAGGAGACAAATGACTACCGTGCTCGTTACCGGCGCCTCGGGCTTCATCGCTAAACACATCGTCCGCGAGCTGCTGAAGCATGACTACTCGGTGAAAGCCGCAGTGCGCTCACACACGCGACAAGCTCAAGTCGAGGCGTTGTTTCCCGGTGCCGACCTAAGCTTTGTCTCCCTCGACCTGCTCTCCGACGAGGGCTGGGCCGAGGCGATGGTGGGGGTAGATGTGCTTCTCCACACCGCGTCACCCTTCCCGGTCGATGAGCCTAAGGACCCGCAGGAAATCATTCGCCCCGCTGTCGAGGGCACTCGGCGGGCGCTCGTCGCCGCGCAGGCCGCCGGCGTGCATCGTGTCGTCCTCACCTCCAGTTGCGCCGCAATCTATAAAGATTCAGCCAAGCCGCGAATGGATGTGTCGACGCCCGCGAATTGGACAGACCCGAAGCATCCCGACACCACCGCCTATGAGGCATCGAAGACCTTGGCGGAGCGAGCTGCGTGGGCATTCGTAGCCGAGCACCCCGAGATGCAACTCACGACGATCAACCCCGGTGCCGTCTTCGGCCCGCCCATGGATGAGCACTACGCCACCTCGTTGGCGTATGTTCAGCGATTCCTCGGTGGCGTCGACCCGGCGTACCCCAAATCGAACCTGCCCATCGTGGATGTTCGTGACGTTGCCCGCATGCACGTCACAGCAATCGACAGTGCGGTGGCGATCGGCAAGCGGTATCCCGCGAACGCAGGCGCGATGATGATCACCGAAGCCAGCACGGTGCTCAAGAATGCCTATCCGCAGCGCAAGATCACCACCCGTCAACTGCCCGACTGGCTGGTGAAAGTTGTTGCTCCCTTCAACCCCGCAGTGCGGGCGCTTGCCGGCTCCATCCAGCGCAACCTCGATGTTGATGGCTCAGATGCCCCGCGTGACTTGGGCTTTACCTATATTTCCTCCACCGATGCGATTCTGGCGTCGGCCGAATACCTCGTCGCGAACGAACACTAAAGCCTGCTTGCCTGCCGCGTGGGCGGCATCCGGTGGCTGGCCACTGCTCCAAGCCACTACCGTTAAAGCATGGCGATCAAGCGAGTAGTAGTTACCGGCGCAAGTTCAGGAATCGGCGAAGCGACTGCACGTCGTTTTGTGAAACATGGCTGGCAGGTGGTTGCTGTCGCGCGACGGGAGGAACGGCTTGCGGCGCTCGCGGCCGACACCGGCGTTGACACCTTCGTTGCCGACGTGACAAAACAGGATGACGTCGAGGCGCTCGCCGCCTACCTGCGTGAGCTTGGCCCGATCCACGCCCTCGTCAACAATGCCGGTGGTGCGCTCGGCGTCGCGAGTGTTGAAGAGAGCGACGCGGATGACTGGATCCGGATGTTCGACGTCAACGTCGTGGGAACCAAGCGAGTAACCAGTGCACTCTTGCCGCTGCTGCGCGAAGCGATCGTGGAGGGCGACACGGCGAGCATCCTCATGATTACGTCAATTGCCGCCACCGTGCCTTATGAAGGCGGCAGCGGCTACAACGCAGCCAAGTTTGCCCAGCACGCCCTCACCGCTGTGTTGCGGCTCGAGCTTGCGGGGGAGCCGATCCGGGTGATCGAGGTTGCTCCCGGCATGGTGAAGACAGAAGAGTTCGCGCTCGTTCGTTTCGGTGGCGATGCTGCCAAGGCCGACACCGTCTATGAGAATGTGCCCGACCCGCTGGTTGCCGATGACATTGCCGAGGCAATTGTGCACGCTCTTGAGCTGCCGCCGTTCGTCAACCTCGACCTCGTCACGATTAAGCCGGTTGCTCAGGCTGCACCCTTCAAAATGATCCGCGGTGAGCTGAAGGTTCGTTAGTCGTTGCTATTTCCGGGGGCTGTCGTAGGTTCGGCGCTCTCGGTCGCAGTGCCGTGTGTTCCTACTGTTGGCACGAGCTCGTCGATCTCATCCACCACGTCGGCGAACGCTAGCTTCGGCACCAAGAACAACAGCACGGCGGCGACGAGTGCACCAACCCCGCAGATCGTGAAGACCGTCAGGTAACCGAACAGGCTTGAGGCGGTTTCGGTGACGGCGGATGCAGCGCCGGCCAGAAGCACGATGGCGAAGATCGCCGACGCGAACGAGCCACCAATCGTCTTGGTCGTGTTAGTGAGAGCGGTCGCGATGCCCGTCTGGCCTCGCGGAGCAGCGGCTGCGGCCGCAGCGGGCAGTGCACCGACGAGTGCACCCGAGCCAAGACCCGCAATGCTCATGTTGAGGAAGACGCTCAGCACTGTCGCGTGGAACGGCAAGAACATCAGGTAGCCGGTTGCGACAAAGAAGGTGGCCACGATGAGCGCGACGCGCGGGCTCTTCCACTTCGACAGAATCGGGAAGAGAAGTGCTCCCACAATCATCGAAACGAGGTAGGCGCCGATGATGTACGAAATCTCATCGGATTCCATTCCGAGGCCGTACCCATTGATCGGGTCGGTGCCGGCGAAGGTCGCGAGCGGTGCCTGGGCGCCGAGCAAGCTGATGCCGACGAGCCCCGCCGTGAGTTGGATGGGCCACATGCTCGGGTCGCGCAGCATCCGAAGATCGATCGCTGGGTCTTTTTGGCGCAGTTCGTAGCGGCCCCACGGAATGAAGGTCGCGACACCGGCGAGCATGATGACGTACACCCACAGAGCCCCTGGTCCGTTGATGCGCAAGAACGTAAGCCCCGATGTGATGAGCAAGAGGCCGATCGTGAGGATTACGAAACCCCAGAAGTCGAGACTGCGGCCCGGGAGCGGTTTCGATTCGGGAACGCCGAACAGGATCACGAAGAAGACGATCGTTACGGCGATCGCGGGGATCATCAGAGTCTGTTGAACGTTTTCGCCGAAGGCTTTGAAGATGCGGCCGCCACCGAGGGCGCCCATGATTGCACCGGCTTCGAGGGCAACCACCAGGAATCCTGCGGCCCGACGGGTCTGTGATGCGCCCATGCCGGTGACGCGTCCACGGTCAAAGATCAGTGCGACTTCGAGCGGGAGCCAGACGACGTAGAAACCTTGCAGAGCCCACGCGATCAAGAAGCTCGTGAAATCACCGGTGAAGGCGAGCCACCAGGTTGCGCCGGCGGTGAGAACGGTCGAAATGAGCAGGATGCGCTTGTGGCCGTGCATGTCGCCGAGCTTCGCCAGAATCGGCACCACAATGGCGCTCAGCAGCAGCTGCGCAGCCTCGAACCAGTTGAAGTCTGCATCGCGGATGCCGAGGTGATCGACGATGTCAGGGATCAGTGGGATGTAGTACCCCTGAATGATTCCGCTCACCAGCTCGACAAAGAAGAGGTAGCCGATGAGGCCCATCGTGATGGCCCCGGATTTTCCGCGCAGGAATGACATGAACGGATGCTATCGGTAGACCGGGCGCGTATTAGCGTAGTGACATGGACTTGAGCAGTGTCGACCCCGGGTGGTCTCGCGAATTACACCCGTTAGGGGTACAACTGGATACTGTTCAGGCATTTCTTGACGACGAGACCGCCGCTGGCCGCGACTGGCTCCCGGAACCGGATGCCGTACTGCGGGCGTTCACAGCACCATTCGATGACGTGCGAGTGCTCGTCGTCGGCCAAGACCCGTATCCGACGCCGGGGCACGCCGTGGGGCTCGCATTCTCGGCCGACCGGGCGGTGCGACCGCTACCGCGGAGCCTCGCCAACATTTACAAGGAACTGCACGACGACCTCGGCATCTCGCCCGCGGCGCACCCTGACCTGAGTGCGTGGCAACGCCAAGGCGTGCTGCTGCTCAACAGGGTGCTGACGGTGCAGTCAGGGGAGACGGGCTCGCATCGTCGTCACGGCTGGGAAGAGATTACGGCCCACGCGATTCGGGCGCTCGCGGCGAGGCCGCAGCCACTTGTTGCGGTGCTGTGGGGCAAGGATGCGGCATCCGTTGCGCCGTTGCTGGGGGATACGCCGGTGATCGTGAGCGCGCACCCGAGCCCGCTGTCTGCCCGCCGCGGGTTCTTCGGCTCTAAGCCGTTTAGTCGAGTAAACGCTGCGCTCGAGGCGCAAGGGGCTGCGCCTATCGACTGGCGAATCGACCCGTCACCAGCCCCATAAAATGAGAGTCTCGTCACCCTCGGGGCGAGACAGTCTTCACCATTCGCATTCTTTGTCACGACACCTCGGGAGCACCCATGGCACACCACTTCAGAGACGCAATCGCGGCAGATGATGCGGCGCTCGCCGAAATCTATGGCCATTACGTGAGCACGACCGTTGTGACCTTCGACATCGTCGAGGTCACGCCCGAGATCATGACTGCCAAGCGAATCGGCGTCGAAGAGTCAGGGCTACCGTTCATCGTTGCGGTCGACGACACCGAGCAGGTGCTCGGCTATGCCGCCATGTTCCCGTGGCGCCCCAAGGCTGCCTACAAGCACACCGTCGAAGGGTCGATCTATTTGTCGCCGGCCGCCACCGGTCAGGGCGTGGGCGGCGCACTGCTCACCGAACTGCTCGATCGCGGACGGCAGATCGGTATCCGCGAAGTCATTGCCGTGATCTCGGATGAGGGCACCGAGGCTTCCGTGCACCTTCACCAGAAGCTGGGCTTCGAATCGATCGGGCACCTCAAGCGCGTTGGCTTCAAGTTCGATCGTTGGGTCGGCACCTTCCTGATGCAGAAGTCGATCGACGCGTAGCGCATCGCCCACGGACAAAAACTTCACGAACGCACGGATGCCCGGCCTCCCGCGAAGGGAGAGCCGGGCATCCGTGTCTCTGAGTTGTTTTAGCGACCGCAGCCTTAGAGCTACGCCGCGTTGCGCGGAGTTGCCCGCCGTAGCAGCACGAACCCAGCCACGCCGCTGATCGCGGTGAGTACGAGGCTCCAGGCGGCGACGCCGAGTACGCCGAGGTCAACGAACGTGTCGCCGACAGCAAACCACGAGTCGGTGAAGGTCACCAACGCAGCCAAGCCGACGAGGAGCGCCCCGACGATGATGAAAAACACGGTGACGCCTGTTGCCTTCCACCGCACCCAGACAGCAGCAATCGCTGACCCGAAGAAGAGGAAGAACAGGAACAGGACGAACGTGACGAAGATGCGTTCGGGCAGGTTGTCGCCGAAGTAGACGGGGGCGAACATCGTGCCGCCCATGCCCCAGCCGTTTGTTGCGTTTTCGATCACACCGAGAATGGCGAGGCCCGTCGTGTAAATCACGGCGAGAATCACAAAGGCGAGAGCGCTGCCGAGGTAGTAGTCACGACGAGTGACGCCATAGCCGAGTGCAAACGGGAACGTGATGCTGATCGCTTGAATCGCCACCACCATCATGTAAATGAAGATGAAGAAAGTGGATCCACCGAATTCTGTTCCCTGCAGTGCGCCTACTCTTTGCTCGGGGGAGAGAGCCGAGTAAATCAGCCACCAAATCGTGAGCGACCCCACAAAGATCACGCCGAGAATGATCCACGGCAAGCCGAGGGTCGTCCACGGGTTAGCGAAGTGCAGCTTGGCCACGCGCGTGATGCGCTTCAGGGGGCTTGCCGGCTGGGCGAGAGCCGTTGTTGTGGTCGTCATGCGCTGGCCTCGAATTCCTTGGTTTCGGTGCGGGTGAGTTGGATGATGAGCTGCTGCAGCGACACCGGTGACAGTTCCAGCCCGGCAGCGTGCGCGTCGCGGCGCTCGCTTTCGCTGAGTCCGGCAACGGTCACGGAGCTGAGCCCGCCGATGCCGTCGCGGTGCAGTACTTCGCGGTTGCCGATAAAAGTCTCGACGGCGGTCTTCATGCCGACAACGTTGGTGGCGCGATTGCGGAGAGTTTCGGCATCCTCGTTGATGAGGAGTTTGCCTTCGTCGATCACGAGAACGTGTTCGAGCAGGTTGCTGACTTCGTCAATGAGGTGAGTGGAGAGGATCACGGTGCGGGGGTGGGTGGCGTAGTCCTCAAGAAGGCGGTCGTAGAAGATTTGGCGAGCCACGGCATCCAACCCCAGGTAGGGCTCATCGAAGAAGGTGAGCGGTGCGCGTGAGGCGAGGCCGACGATGACGCCGATGGAGGAGAGCTGGCCGCGCGAGAGTTTCTTGATGCGGCGGTCGAGGGGGAGGCGGAAGTCGGCGATGAGGCGATCGGCAAAGTCTTGGTCCCAATTGGCGAAGAACCAGGGGGCAGTTTTGAAGACGTCTTTGGGGCGGAAGTCTTCGGGGTAGCGCTGGCTCTCTTTGATGAAGCAGGTGTTCTGCAGAACCTTGGCGTTCTCGACCGGGGGTTGGCCGAACAGTGAGATGGTGCCGCTGGAGGCGAACTCTTGGCCGGTGAGCAGCTGCATGAGCGTGGTCTTGCCGGCACCGTTGCGACCGAGGAGGCCGTAGATCTTGTTCTCTTCGACGGTGAAGCTCACGTCGTTGACGGCATTTACTCTGCCGAAGTGCTTGCTGAGGTTAGTTACCTCGATGGTGAAGGTCATGAGTTGTTCGCCTCCTTGGCGATCATCTGGGTGAGTTGGGCGGAGTCGATGCCGAGCTTTTCTGCTTCGGCCAAGAGGGGGCGAACGTACTCGCTGCTGAAGCTGTCGCGGCGGGCACCTTTGAGTTGTTCTTGAGCGCCGGCGGCGACGAACATTCCGATTCCTCGTTTCTTATAGAGAATTCCTGCATCGACGAGCACGTTCACGCCTTTGAGGGCGGTCGCGGGGTTGATGCGATAGAAGGCTGCGAACTCGTTGATCGAGGGAGCCTGGCCTTCTTCGGGCAGTGCGCCGGAGATGATGTCGTTCTCAATGTTCTCGGCGACCTGCGCGAAGAGGGGGCGAGAGTCATCCATCTGAGCCTCCTTTCTGAGTGCGGGCGGTGATCTAGCGGTGCCGCGGTCTTGCGGTCACAGCGCGGTGGCTAGTTGGTTAGTTGGTGATGTAACTAACCAACCAGCATCGCGGGTTGTTGTCAACCCCCTTAGGCTGAATCCGTGTCAGAACTTCATCGCCTCACCGCCCTTGAGCAGCTCCATCTCGTGCGATCGGGCGAGCTGAAGCCCAGCGAACTCGTGGAGTGCTACCTCGATCGCATCGAACGCCTCAACCCTGAGTTGGGCGCCTTTACGGTCGTGACTCCGGATGCTGCGCGCCAGCGTGCTGCGGAGCTTGAGGCCTCTGGCTCCCGTGCCTCCGCCCTCTGGGGTCTGCCCTCGGGCGAAAAAGACTTGTGGGCCCGCGCCGGAGTGCGCACCGCCTATGGATCGCGCGCCTTCGCTGACTTCGTCCCCGAGGTGTCGGACGAGATCGCCGACGTTCTCGATGCCGCCGGCGCGATCAGTCTCGGCAAGACCGCGACCCCCGAATTCGGCCTTCCCGCCTACACTGAGCCGCTCTCGGATGCTCCGGCCGTGAACCCCTGGGACACCTCGCTGGGCTCCGGCGGCAGCAGCGGGGGAGCGGCCGTCGCCGTTTCGGCGGGGCTCTTGCCTTTCGCGCCGGGCTCGGACGGCGGTGGCTCGATTCGCATCCCCGCCGCCGCGACCGGACTTGTCGGACTCAAGCCTTCGCGTGGTCGTGTGCCCGCGGGCAGCGGTTTCGGCAGTCTCGGCCAGCTTCCGGTGACCGGGCCGCTGGCTCGCACGGTGGCGGATGCTGCGTTGCTCCTCGATGGCATCGCTGGCCCCTCGCCCTTCTCGGTTGGTCCGCCAACGTGGGACGGCGGCGCGTTCCTCAACGCCGCGATCCGCGGCGAGGGCACCTTCAACATCGGCGTCATGACAACCTCGCCGTGGGATGACACCTACGAGATCAGCGTCTCGTCCGAAGCTCAGGATGCCCTCGCCCTCGCTCGCACCGCACTCGACCAGCTCGGCCACGGCAGTGAAGACTTCGCGCTCGACCCCTCACCCGAATTCGCCGAAGCCTTCACGGTGCTGTGGCAAGCAGGAGCCGCCGGAATCCCGCTCGATGGCGAGCAACTCGAGCTCGTGGAACCCCTCACGAAATGGCTCATCGAAAGCGGACGTCGGATGAGCGCGCGCGACGTGGGCGTCGCCATCGCGACGCTGTCTCGGTTCGAGCGCAGCGTCATCCGCCAGTTCTCGACCTACGATGCCGTGCTGACCCCGGCGATGGCCATGACGCCGCGCCCGCTCGGCTGGTTTTATGCCGAGGATGCCTTCGAGAACTTTGCGAAGCAAGTACAGTACACGCCCTGGACAAGCTTCGTCAACGTCTCAGGCCTGCCCGCAATCAGCCTCCCCGTGCACGAAACCGCGGAAGGGCTGCCGATGGGCGTGCAACTCATTGGCCGCCCCGGTCGCGAAGACGTGTTGCTCGCGATTGGTGCGCAGCTCGAGCGCCGCTTCCAGTGGGGCTCGCGGCATCCGGCGGCATTTGGGGCTTAGTCGAGTGGCCAAATTTGACTTCCGCGAGATCGCAGGGTGCCACCGAGCTTCACTGCTGCGTCGGCGTGCGCCGCGCACTTCAGACCATCGCCTCGAGACCTTCTAAGAGAACGAATTCTGTGCCGAGAGCTGGCGGGATAGTTGATTGAGCGCCGCGAGAACGGGCGACCCTGCGAATTGCGACTTTTGGCCAGTGTGCTCGAACGATAGGTGATTCGGGCGGGTAGCCTGTGGCCGCGCGTTCAGCAGCGCAGCCACAGGAGAACTATTCCAGGTCAATAGATCCGTATGCCACTAATGGTCTGGGTGGGGATGGACTTGGCCTGCCATTTGCTGAAGTAGGTAGTTCCATTTGAGCCTTGTACGTATCCGGCATTGTTTCCGGAGCTGATGGAGTAAACCCCGTATAGCGTGACTGATGCGTATCCGGCATTTGCCCAGCAGGTGGTGCTGGTCGATACAAGATTGAGGTATTGAGATCCGCAACTCCATCGGTTAATTGCATTAGCGGATGTGCTACCTCCAACTAAGAGCGCAGCTGTTATGCCGACGGTGGCAAGCATTGCAGGAATTTTTCTCGCAGTCTTATTCATTTTTACCCCGTAATTGGTCTTGTCATGAGAGAGCCACATGACATCTAGACCTGAATCTATCTCACAGAAACGACGTTGACAAGATCTCAGATTTGCCCATCACGAACGGAAGCGCTCGACCGAACGTCATTCTGTGTCGATCGACGGGTCCGAGATGCTATCGCGCCATGTTCGGAGTTCGGGTTCATGGCCGAGGATGTAGGTTTCGTCTTCGATGACCTGAGCATCTAGCACGGCAGCTATAAGGTTCGTTACGCGTTTGCATCGCAGGTCGGCCATTGCCACCGCGATCTGCCGAGGAGAAGGCTTAGTTTCCTGTACGTAGGAGAACAGAGGGTCGAGAGGTGTGGCGAACGTATACCCTTCGTTAGTCATACACGCACTCCAGCCAGCGATCGCTTGAACTACGTTCTCATTGTCGAAGACGGGCTTCGGGCCTCCGTCGGGCAGTGAGGCATAGCTAAAGCTGAGCAACGGGTCGTTGTCCCCCTGGATTAGATGGCCGCACTTCTTGGCGGAGACCTCCGGGAGATCGGCCACGTAGATCACAGGAGTCGGCTGCGGCCGTTGGTAGCCGAACTCTTCAGCCGAGGCAGGATCGAAAAAGCCCCATATATCTCCTCGTAACTTACGATCCTCTACACCACTCTTGATGAAGGCGCGCAGATCATCCGGGTCGCCGAAGGTGAACTGATGGTCGACGCCGGTCGATGCGAGGCAGTCGTTTACCGTCCCCTCAGCCTTCTCGATATCAGTGAGAATTTCATCCACAGTGAGCATGTACCCATCGATTGGGCGCGCTATGTCGCTCGGATGGGCTACAACCGGGCTGGATGAGTAGTTCTGCGGAACAGAGGCGCATCCGGTCACGGTGCTCATGATCAGGACAAATATAGAGACGGTGGCTCGTTGGCGAACGAGCAAGCACGACTTGATTAATACTTCCCTACTCACGTGCTTCTTTCTTTCGAGGTTAGATCTAGAGTGTCCTGTAGCACTTCATTCTGCAAGTATTTTTCATTTTTGATTCGGAGACAGATGACTTCTCGATCCACTAAGCGGAATTCGCCCACTTGGGGCTTCAACCGAATAGCAGCCGAAATCAGCTGGTTACTCGGCGCTTCGGGGATGGCGATATTGGTTTCGGCACATATAGCCCTATCGCCGGGGCGGGGGGAGATGATGTTTCTTGACGGGGATTCTATGATCGTCCCGCTTTTCTCCCGCTCACTGCTCGAGGGAACCGCAAGTGACTGGGCGATGTCGGCTGTTTTTTTCGTGCCCGAACTGGTTGCGTTCACAGCTCTGCTTGCAACGGGTTTAGAGATCCATGTCGTTCAGTTTCTCTCTGCTTTTCTAAATTTCATCGGTCTCTATGTAGTTTTTCGAACTTGTTCGTCATGGCTGTCTCCGAATTTTTGGCGTCAGTCCGGCGCAGCAATGGCAGGTTATCTGGCGGTCTGCGTTCTCGCGCTACTGGAGGGGGGAGGTGATCGGAATAGCTTCGAACTCGCTTCGCTGCTTGCGATGACTACGTACTACGCAGCAACTGTTCTGGGTTCAGTCCTTGCTGTTGGGCTGGTTCAGAAAATTGTCAGTAGCGTTCAGAGGCGCTCTGTTTTAGAAGTAGCCTTACTGCTGCTGGTCATCATCTCTGCGTTTTCTAATCCGATTTTTATCGCGTGGGCGATCTTTCCGCTCGTCTTCCTAATGGTGTACCTGAACATCCTGATGTCATGGCAGGCGTCAAGCCGGCGAGTCATCGTGATTCTGCTTGGTGGATCAATAGTCGGGTATGCGCTAAGGCTGCCTCTCGCGCCCTGGGTCGTTGCCGATAGTGAAAACTACTTCCGCCCGTCTCGGGCTCAGGAGTCTGTCTCCTATTACTGGAATCTACTAATGGATCGTGCGGTATCTGAGGGAGGTGTGGCGGCCATCACGCTGACCTTGGCTCTGATGATTCTCGGGGCGGTCTTGTCTGTGAAATTCGTGCGTAAACACGCGGTCGGGCCAGCGATCGTAGCCACTTACTCATGGCTCGCCCCGATTTCTACGACAATCGGGTTCGTGCTCTTGGGGACAGAAGCAGCTCGATACCTTCAAATGTGGGCCTTCGCGCCGGCGCTTTCACTGATCGTTTTAGTGAGCGAAGTCCTGCCTCATAGCCTCAGGAATGCCGCACGCAAACTCGCGCTCATTCCGGCAGCAGCCATAGGAATCATTGCTGTTTCCTTTGCCGGAATCGCTCTTCCCTCGGCTGTGACGGCCTTCACGACCTCCGATAGATCGCTTGCTTGCGCGGTGAATTGGGTGAATAATACCGAGCGGTCGGGGGCGGGGCAATTCTGGAGTGTCCGAGCGATCAAGACCTATGCCGATGATCCGAGTCAACTGCTCCAAACTGACGACCGGCTAAATGGGTACAGCTGGTTGGTGGATCGAAGAGATTTCTCGCAGCGCACTGTCTCCTTTCTCATAACTGACGCACAAAGTTCCCCGTTTGCGCTGCCGGCGGGTTACGAGAACTTGCCTTCATCGAACATTGACTGCGGGCGCTTCCAAATCACAGATTTCGGACACGCAAATATTCCAGTCGGCCCTCTTTGGCCATGAAGTGCGATAAGCATTCGAGGCAATAAAGCCACGCCCGCTGGAGGTGAGGGGCGCATTATGAAGAGCTGTGGCACCGACTCGATCCGGCACCTCAGCGGGCTGCCTTTGCATTGAGCACGCGGAGCCGGGCTTAGCAGGCGCCGAGCTCCAACGCTCGAGATACGCGAGCCAAGAATTTGGTGTCGGCTAGGCGTCCGCACCGCTGCCGCGGCCAAGAAAGTGGCTGGCGCGCCGAGCCCCAGAACTCTCTGCGCTGCCCCTAAAACCGCCACTGACCGCAGAAACCTTGACGGTTGATCGGGCGCGGTGTTGCGGCTGCTAGTCAGGTTGGGGCTATCGCGGAACTAAAGAGCTGTCTATATCTCACGGTCGGCGTCTGATAGCGATCAGTCGAACAGCATCATGTGCGCGGATTGGCGAAGAGTGCACTTCAGCTGCGCGGCCACGATCGTGGCAGGTATGCCCAGACAATCTGCGCAGCGATCAAAACCACGATCAGAAGTGCGCTGGCGGCCATGAGCCAGATCGACCAATCCCAGACTGTCGATATCCATTCAGTTGCGGGATGGCTCCAGTCGAGTCCTTGCGCGCGCAACCGAAGTGAATCCGAGGATGCCGAGATAGAACGCAAGGTTGATCCCCAAGCTCCAAAATGCGGCGATTATTGCTCGCTTCATGGAACCAGCGTAGGTTCCGAACCCCTTTTGAACAAGATGAATTCTCATAATCACGTATGGTGGCGCGAGGGAAACTGAAGCCGTAGCATGCAGCTTTCACCGACCGAGGACGTTCAGATGGACCGTTAAAAGTCGCGGCTTGGAGTCCGCCGAGAGGGCTTCGCGATTTAGGTAAGGCATGCCTATACTGGGATCAATGTTTCCCGAACTCTTCACACCGCAGATCGCCTGGAGTCCCCAGTCGGCTGACCGCGTGCTGCTCGCGGGAGACGAGACCTCGATTGACGCAATTTCGATGATCCTTGCGACATTGCCGGCCCGTTCACGCGGCCAAGTGTTCATCGAGGTTGACTCGGCTGACGACATCCAGCCGCTAACGGCTCCGGGTCGATTCAGCGTGTGCTGGCTTCTGCGCGAACGCGGCCAAAGCGTAGCCCGTTCGGTCGACGCGTGGCTCAGCGAAATGCTGCCGGTGAGCGCATTCGGTGAGAGCACCGTCTACGCGTGGGTTGCCCATCAGGGCCCCGCACGCCTGCTCAGCTCCAACTAGCTCGAACCCAAAATTTGCCGCTGAAGCAAAACAGCTGAAGGTGGAGAATATCTCAATTGTGCGTGTTTCCGGGTGCAACCATTCCCAGCCGCAGTAGTCTCTGGGCATGACGATGATTCCGGCCCCGACAGCGCGTGATCCCAAGCCAACTCCCGAGCGGATTCTTCAGCTTGCTAATCGGGTGCTCACGGGGGACATCATCCTGCCTGAGTTCCAGCGCCCTTTCGTCTGGAAGCGGAAACAGATTCTCGAACTGATGGACTCGATCTATAAGAACTACCCGATCGGGAGCCTTCTGGTGTGGGAATCGAAGCAGGATCTGGCGAGCAAGAGGTCGATCGCGGACTTGCAGGTTGCAGACCGAAGCGAAGGCTATCCGGTTAACTACTTGCTTGATGGGCAACAGCGCCTCTCCGCGATCTGTGGGGTGATCCATTGGGTGCCCGGAGATCCGCGAAGTGTGTGGAACGTTTATTTTGACTTGAAAACGAATAAATTTCAACACACCGATCGCGTCGATGACCTGCCGGTGCATCAGATCCCCTTGAGGAGAATGGCGAACGCTCCGGATTTCTACCGCCGACTGACTCCGATTGACGATGAAGCGATGCGTGCGCGTGCGGATCTACTTTTCACGCGCTTCTTGGAGTATCAAGTTCCCTTGGTCACTCTTGGGGATATGTCGATTGAGGATGTAGCTCCAGTCTTCGAGCGGATCAACTCGACTGGTACCCGACTGACCATATACGACTTGATGCGCGCGGCGACCTGGAGTCCGGAATTCGACCTCGGGGCAACGGTCGAGGGTATTAAGAGCGTTCTCCAGGCGAAAAAATACCACTCACTGGACGATAAGACTTTCTTGCGCACTCTTGGCGCGGCCGCGGGTGGGGATTTCTCTGCTCAAAGTATCGATGCTCTTCGAGATCTTCCTCTCGAAAAGCTAACCGCGGCAGCTGAGGCTATGAAGGCGGGTACGCTCAGGGCAGCTGATTTTCTTGCAACAGAGATCACCGCGCCGCGTGCAGAGGCAATTCCGTATTCCAATCAGTTCGCTGTGCTGAGCGAGGTTTTTCGGCTAGTTCCTACTCCGAGTACTTCTCAGCTCGCTGAAGTAAAGCGCTGGTTTTGGAAGACGACTTTGTCTAGCTACTTCAGCGGCTGGGACAGCGGGCAGATGACCCAAGACACACGAACGGTGAGAGAATTCGCAGCGGGCAGATCAGACTCGCTCGGGGATGGAGGAATCATGCCCAGTAACTCATTGTGGAAAATGAAACCGTTTCGCACTAACAGTGCGGCGTCGAAGATGCTCGCGTTGATGTTGGCGGAAGGCATGCCGCTTGATCTTGTAAACGGCCAGCGAATCGATGTTGATAAGTCGCTTGCATGGTCAAATGACAAGGAATATCACCATTTTTTCCCACAAGCCTTCTTAGCGCGCAAGGGCATCAAAGCAAGCCAGTCAAACGTCGTTGGGAATATTGTTCTACTCACGTCGATTAGCAATATAAAGATCAAGGACAAGGCTCCTAGCGAGTATCTCGCTGAAATTATTGCTGCCTCGGGCCGTGAAGCTCTTGTAGATCGGCTTCAATCGAACCTTGTCCCGGAGGATGCTCTAGATATGGCACTTCGAGATGACTACGAAGGCTTCCTCACGATCCGCAGCGAGTACCTTCATGCGCATGTAATGAACCTGACCGGATCGGTCGACGCTCGAAGCAGTACGCACGAGCTGCTGGACGATTCAATCGATGACAGTAACGACTGATTCGTTCGGCGTACGCCTGAATGTCCGCTAGTTTTTCGTGATGCCTTTCGGCGCACGCGATGATTTCGCGCGCACATAGCCACCCAACTCCAGCCCCGCCTCCACCTCAAAGCGGTTCGTCAGCGGGTTCTGCCCCGCCAGCAGATACAGCGGAATAAACCACAACCCGTACGTGCGCCACTGCTCGCGGTGCACAGCCTCATGCGCGAGCACGTTATCGCTCGCGTTGTCGCAGGTCAGATACACGGCGCCAATCGTGGTGCCGCCGCGACCAAAGGCCCAGCGAGGCACGTGCTCGGCAACGATAACGCCGCCTTGAGAACGCACCCGCAGTCCGCTCAACACGCCACCCCACAGCAGCCCGGATGCCGTAGCAAACCAGTAACCGGGTCGCGTAACAACGGGGTGCAGCAGCACTCGCTGAGCGCGCGGACTGTGTTCGGCGCGCGCCAAAGCGCGCCCGAGTCGCGTGCCCAGCGTTAGCGCTCGGCTCACGGGCGCCCGATGGTTTCGAGCAGTCGCAGCCACACCTCACTGATCGTGGGGTACGAGGGAACCGCGTGCCACAGGCGCGCGATGGGAACCTCGCCGACGATGGCGATGGTGGCCGAGTGCAGCAACTCCGCGACATCCTGACCCACAAAAGTCGCGCCGATAATGACCTGACGTTCGCGATCAATCACAAGTCGTGCGTGGCCTTCGTAGCCGTCAGCCTGCAGGCTCGCGCCGGCAACCCAACCAATGTTGTAGTCGACGACCTGAGCGTCAATGCCCTGCTTCTCGGCGTCGTGAGACATGACGCCCACCGAGGCGACTTCGGGATCGCTAAACGTGACTTGCGGCACAGCGCCGTGGTCGGCGGTCGCAACATGCGCACCCCAGGGGGCGTCATCCACGGTTTCGCCCTTAGCGCGGGCAGCAATCACGTCACCGGCAGCACGCGCTTGGTACTTGCCCTGATGGGTGAGCAGCGCGCGGTGGTTGACGTCACCCACGGCGTACAGCCAGTCGGTGTCGTGCACGAGCATCGTGTCGTCGACCGAGAGCCAGTCGCCTGGGGTGAGGCCGACTGTCTCGACACCGATGTCGTTCGTGCGCGCGGCGCGACCAGTAGCAATGAGAACTTCGGATGCCGTAAAAGTGGCATCGTCAGTAGTGATCACGACGCCGTCAGCGGTGCGTTCCACGCTCGTGGGGGAGGCCGCAACGATCGTGACGCCGCGCTCTTTGAGCGCCTTCTCCACCATCTCGCCGGCGAAGTCTTCCTGACCGTTGAGGAGTCCGCTGCGGGCAAACAGAGTGACCTCGGCACCGAGGTCGAGGTAGGCAGTAGCCATCTCGACGCCTACAACGCCGCCGCCGATGATGGCGAATGATTCGGGAACAACTTTCACCGAGGTCGCTTCACGCGGGGTCCACGGCTTTGCATCGATCAACCCGGGAATGTTGGGAAGCTTCGGGTCAGAGCCGGTCGCGACGACGACGGCATGATTCGCGGTGAGGGTCGTGACGGTTCCGTCGTCAGCAGTGACGGTGACCTTCTTCTCTCCGTCGAGGCGAGCGTGACCACGCTCGAGCCCGATTCCCGCTTTCTTCACCCACTTCACTTGACCTGCGTCATCCCAATTGCTGGTGAAGCTGTTGCGACGCGCGAGGAGAGCCTCGACGTTGATGCCACCGGTGACGGCTTCGGCGGCGCCCGGTAGCTTCTCGACAGCACGAAGTGCGAGACCGCTGCGGATGAGGGCCTTCGATGGCATGCAGGCCCAGTACGAGCACTCACCGCCCACGAGTTCGCTCTCGATCAGTACGACGCTGAGCCCGCCCTGAACGGCGCGATCTGCAATGTTTTCACCAACCGCTCCGGCTCCAATGACAATGACATCCCAGTTGTTCTCGGTCATTTCGAACTCCTTCGCGTTGGTGGTGCGCGTGTTGCCGGGGTTGGTTGCGCCGGCGATCCTACTTGCCGATGAACTCGGCGGTTGTGCGGGTCATAAAGGCTTCCATGCCAATTCTGGCATCTTTACTCTGGGCAACGGCTACGAGTGCGGGCTGAAGGCCAGCCTCAGCGGCTGCATCGCCCTCGCGGATCGCTAGGTTCGCATTAGCCAGCGCGGCTTGCACCGCGAGCGGGGCCTGGGCTGCGACGCGGTGCGCCAGTTCGAGGCCGCGCGCATACTGCTCACCGTGCGGAACAACCTCTTGCACCATCCCGATTCGGTACGCCTCGGCAGCATCGAAGCTGTCGCCGGTGAGAATCCAGCGCATCGCATTTGACCAGCCGACCTGGCGGGGGAAGCGGATGGTGGCTCCACCAAAGGGCAGGATGCCACGCGATACTTCGACCTGACCGAAGACGGTCGAATCAGCGGCGACGGCAATGTCGCTCGCGAGCAGCAGCTCGATACCGAGCGTGAGGCACGTGCCCTGCACCGAAATCACGACGGGCTTCGAGAGCTTTTCGCCCGACACCTGCCACGGGTTGATGCCGCCCTCGGGAACCATATCGAGCCCATCCGCTCCGATGCGGGGGCCGATGTCGGCAAGGTCGAGGCCGCCAGTGAAGTGGTCGCCGTGAGCAAAAACGAAACCTGCCCGCAGCTCGGGATCGCGCTCAAGCTCGCCATAGGCCAGCGCCAGTTGCTGCAACATCTCCATGTCGGCGGCATTGCGCTTGTCGGTGCGATTGAGTCCGATGAGCAAGACGTGACCGTCTCGCTCCACAGTGATTTTCGGCGTGCTGGTGTTGGCGTCAGTCATGTCTTCAGACTACGACTCACCGACTGTTCTGTCGCCGGATGCTGGCGATAAGCTCATACCCACACCAACTTTTCGGAGGCTCCTGTGTTGCGTTCCGCAATCCTCGTACTTACGCTCGCGTCGACGGCGCTCATCGCCGGCTGCTCGAGTGAGCCTCCGGTAGAAGTCCCCGCGAGTGAGATCGCCGCCACGGCAGCAGGCGCGCTCGAACAATCCACGGGAGAACTGCCCGAAATGGACTGCGGTGACGACAGCATCCCGCTCAAGAACGGCACCAAGCTCGATTGCGTTCTCACCGACACCACGCTCGGTGAAGACTTCGACAGCCGTGTCACCCTCAGTGATGTCGACGGCGCGAACTACTCGGTTTCTGTCGAGGTTTCTGAAGAACCACGCGAATGAGTGTTGGCGCTGCTCAGGGCGCCAATCAATCGCAAAATGGTCGGCAGATCATCCACGGCATGGGCTGCGGATGACGGAGCAAACTCGGTAATGCCCGCTCCCGCAAGCGGGAACTTCGCGAGCACCGCGCGAATGGCTTCGGTGAGCGCGGACGCTTCGAGCCCGAACGGCACGGGGGAGCCGAGCCCGGCTAGTGCGGCAGGATCGAGCACGTCGAGGTCGATGTGCAAGTAGACGCTGTCGGCACCGGTGGCGGTGATGGCCTCGAGCAACGCTTCCGTTGAGAAGGTGGCAGGGCCCAGCATCCGGATGTCGGACTGCGTGATGTATTCATCTTCAGCAGTGTCGATCGAGCGCACTCCGGCCAGAATGACCCGATCAGCGCGCACCGGATGCTCGGGAACAAGTTCTGCCGGCCCATCACCCAGCAGGGTGCGCAACACCATGCCAGTGAACGCGCCAGACGGGCTGGAAGCCGCGGTGTGCAGGTCGGGATGCGCGTCAAACCACACCACGGCCGGTTGCTGAGCACTCACATGCTCGATTGCGGCGAGTTCAACGCCACAGTCGCCACCAATCGTGAGGTGAGGTGTGTCATCGGCAGCGAGAGCGTTGCGGGTGCGATCACGCACGAGCAGCAGCGAACTGTAGCGGTGGATGCCCGTGCCCTGGTGGTCGCCCGCCTCAAGCGGGACATCGACGGAGCGAGTCGCTGCGGAGGGAAGATCTCCCCGAATCGACTCGGCTCCGTCGACCAGCTGCATGGCTCGAGAAGAACCCGAACCCTGCCACTGGGGCACGACAACATAAGTGAGTGCCATGGTGTGAACTTTCGTGCGGGCGAACTATTCGCCGGCGGTGAGTGCCTGGGCGCCGCCAGCCTTCAGGGCAGCGAGTCGTGCTTCGACTTCGGTGACCTTGCCGAGGTCTTCGAGACCTTCGAACTGAGCATCGAGGCTGGATGCTGCAAGCTCCTGCTGACCGAGAACCTTGGCTTCTTCGCGACGGATCTTGTCCTCGAAACGACCGAGGTCGCTCGTCGGGTCGAGGAGGTCGATCGACTTGAGGGCATCGTGAACCTGCGACTGAGCTTCGACAGTCTTGGAACGGGCGACGAGCTCGTCGCGCTTTGCGGTGAGCTCGCTCAGCTTGGCGCGCATTCCGTCGAGGCCGCTCTTGAGCTGGTCGACGACCTGCGTCTGGGCAGCGATCGTGGGGGCAGCGGCGCGAGCTTCGTTCTCGGCAGAAACCTGACGTCCGATGGCGATCTTGGCAAGGTTGTCGAACTTGTCGGCGTCAGCGGCATTGCCGGCGGCGCGAAGTTCGTCTCCCTTGACGCTGGCGGCAAGAGCCTTGCGGCCCCAGTCCGAAGCAGCGTTGCGGTCTTCAACGTGGTCCTGCTCCATGAGGCGCAAGTTGCCGATGGTCTGAGCGACGGCGCTCTCCGCATCCGCAATGGAGTTGGTGTAATCACGAACCAGCTGGTCGAGCATGAGCTGCGGGTCCTCAGCCTGATCGAGGATTGAATTGATGTTCGCCTTCACCATTTGTGAAATACGACCGAGAATCGACTGCTTTGCCATGCGAAGTGCCTTTCGTGAGTTTTCGAAGAAACCGTACTTAGAATCTACCGCCGCGACTGCGACCGCCACCACTGCGTCCAGAACTTCCACCGGAACGTCTACCGCCGCCACCCGAGAATCCGCCCGAGCGGGAGCCCCCGCCCCACGAACCGCCACTGGACGGTCGTGACGACCGCGACCCGAGGCTGCCACCGATCAAACCGCCGATGATGCCGCCCAAGAGGTCGCCACCACCGCTGCCGCCAACCGCGCCACCCAGGCCGCCAAGCATTCCCGAACCGGAACTGCTGCCCGTCGAGAATTGCGACACCTCACGCTGAGCGAGGTCATAGGCGCTTGCTGCCAACTGATCAGCCTGACGCGCATGCGTCAACGCCGTCACGGGATCGGAAGTCTGCAACGCCAACGCCTGCTTGAACTGACGGTCTGCTTCGCTGATTCTCGTTCGCGCCGTCGCCCCCACACCGCCGCGGCGGGTGGTGATGAACTGCGCCGTGGTCGTAATGCGGGACTGCGCTGCGGCCAAAGCCGCCGACAGCTGCGTAGCGGCGTGGGCGAAGGCAGCTTGCTGATCGCGCACGCCGACAAAAACTGTCTCGAGCGCCGCATTGGCATCACCCAAGATGCTGAGGCTCGCTACGGGGTTGTTCGTCGCGGACTGCGCCGTCGCGAGAGCCGCTTCGGCAGCCGCGATCGCCGGCTGCAACGCTCCGGCAGTGGCATCGCTGGGCAGCGCGCGAGCAGCAGCAATATCGCCCGTGGTGTCAGTGATCGTGGCCGCAAGCTGGGTCTCGGCAGACTCCAGCTCTGTCACCAAGGAATCAACGGCATCCATGAGTTGGATGGCCTGGCCAAGTTCTGCCTGAGCGGTGCGAACACCGACGGCGGCCTCGCTCGGCTTCTGGGCCTCGATGGCAGCGCTGGCGGCGGTGGAATCGGCAACGGCCGAGGCGAGCAAGGCGCGAGCGCGTTCACCATTGTCAGTCACGGCTTCGATAGCAACCGGCGCATAGCGACCTCGGAGCGCTTCGAGGGCGCTCTCGGTTGCGGGCAATCGCTCCGACGCCTTCGCGATCAGCGCGGACGTTTCGGCGAGGGCTGCGGGAGCATTCGTTTCGAGCTTGCGCAGCTCGTCGAACGCGGCCGCTTGAGCATCAAGCAAATCGTCTGCGCGCTCACACAGCTCGATAATCTCGATCGTCATCGCCCGCTTCTGCTCAGCAGTCTCGGGCTCACTGTCATCGAGCTTCTGACGGATGCGGAACGCCTGCGCCACCGCAGCGCTCGCCTCTTTCAGCGATGCTGCGAAGTTAGTCGTGGCCGCCGCGCCAAACTGAGCCTCAGCAAAACCGAGCTCTTGCTCGCTTGTCTTGAGAGCGTCATCCAGCTCGACCAGCGCACTGCCGGCCCGGCGGTCGAGTTCCTCTTGCGACACGCTCTCGACAGGGGCGCCAGCAGCGGCACCTGTGTTGCCGCGGCGGCGAACGCGGTAAAACACGTAAGCGCCGACACCGATCACGGCCACCCCGCCCACGATCGGCAACACCGAAATGCCGCCACTCGACGACTCGGTCGTGCCGGATTCCGTGCCTGTGCCGGAGTCGCTGCCTGTGCCGGAGCCCGCAGCAGAATCGCCGGCGAGTGAGTCAGCGCCCGCGATCGCAGCCTGACCCCAGTTATCGTCGCGCAGTTGCGACTCAATGGCGGCTTCCGCTGCATCCAACTCGGCATCGGTCAGGGGAGCATCGGCGGCAACGGACAGCGCGTACTGGCGCTGCGAGACGGCAACCGCGAGCAGCAAATCGTCATCACCGAGCCCGTTAGCTTCGGCTGTCGCATCCGCCCAATCAATGGGAGAAGCCGGGTTGGTGAACTCGTCGACATAGACAACAAAGAGTTGGATGCCGGCCCGGTCATACAACGAATCAAGCGCGTCGGTGACGTCGCCGCTATCGCCCGCAAGTACTCCCGCGGAATCGACGACATACGCGCCATCGAGGCTCACCGGGTCATCGGCCAGGGCAGGGGTTGCAGCGAGTAAAGCTAATGCCGCAGCGAGGGCGAAAACGGTGCCCAATCGTGCCTTCACAGGGTGCTCCTTCGTCGACAAAAGTGACACGGCGAGTCTAACGACAGGAACCTTGGGTTATTGCAGAACGATCGGCATCTGTTCGCTGCGCACCTCAGCGGCGGCGCCGTCGGCAGGGTCGGTGGGAACGAACGCGAGTGTGCTGCTGACCGCATACGTGCCGGGGTCAACCATTCCGCCCGTGTCGATCGTCGTGCAGTCGTAGATGGCGATTGCCACAGAGAACTCGATGCTTTGGCCAGGCTGCAAATTCACCGGCATGACCGAGAGAATCTGCGCATCGGGGCTGTGGGAAATCACGATGGAATCGTCGAGGAGATTCACGTCAGGCACCGACGCGGTTGTTCCCTGCACGGGGGCATCCGAGTCATTGGTCAGTCGTACCGTTCCGAAGGCGCTGCCCGACGCCACGACTTCTGCCGGTAGTTCGAGTTCGAGCGTCAAGCCGAAGGGCGACGCGGACTCCACCGGAATTGTTGCGCCGCACAGACCCACAACGCGAGAATCATCGGGCGCAGCCTGCGCTGCTCCCGTGTCAGCCGAATCTGCTGCAGACTCCGGCGCAGAGTCGTCCGCCAACATGCTCACCGCGGTATCGCTGCTCGAGAACAGAGGAATAACGTTGGCTCCTGTAAAGATCAGCGAACTCACTGCGAGAGCCCCCACCACGCCCACAGCCCACTGGCGCGGTCGACGACGTGACTTGCTTCGTGAAATTACAGCCGCAGTATCAATAGCTATGGCGGACGGTTCGCCCGACGTCAGGTGTGCGCGAAGCTCGTTTTCATCAACCACGGTGGCCTCCTACGGTGTCGGCAGCATCGCGATCAAGGCTCACAGCCATGCGGCCGAGTGCGTCGCTCAAATAACGTTTTACAGCCCCTGAGCTGATATCTAGCGTCGCAGCGATGTCGTCCACCTTGAGGTCTTCGTAGTAACGAAGCACAACACAGGCGCGCTCGCGGGGTCGCAACTTCATTAGTTGAGACTGCAAATCCAAGCGAGCCTCGGTGTCAGCATCCGCAGATTCGTGGATGTCGGGCTCTACCGTGAGGTGGGCAATCTTGCGCCAGCGGCTGATCTTTCGACCGCGGTCAAGGTAGGTGTTCAGAATCGCTCGACGCACATAGGCTTCGGCGCTGGCGATGCCAAAACCGTTGCGCAGGCGACCGAATGTTTTCACGAGGGCATCGTGCACAAGGTCGGAGGCATCGTCTCGGTTCCCCGAAATGAGGTACGCATAGCGCGTCAGTGCTTCGCCGCGCTCTTCGACGAGTTGAGTAACTACGTCTTCCCAGCGGGCAGGGGTGTTCTCGGTCTCAGTCACTGAGCCCCTCCTCGCCGTCGTCTCTATTGTGGCCGAGGAATGGCCAATAGTTAGCGCAATTGTGGTCACACTAATAAAGACGAACGGCGAGGCGGTTTCGTTGGTTAGCTCTGGAGACGCGTTTTCAGCTGCTCAAGTTGGCGAGAAACTGCGGCAGGAACACGGTCTCCGAATGTGGCGAAGAATTCTTCGGTGGCCTCGGCTTCGGCGATCCACGAGTCATTATCGATCGCGAAAAGCTGTTCCATGGTGTCATCGCCGAGTTCGAGGCCGTCGATGTTGAGGTCGCCTTCACGCGGCATCAACCCCAGAGCACTTTCGCGGGCGGCAACCGTTCCGTCAACGCGGTTGAGAATCCACTCGAGCACGCGTGAGTTTTCACCAAATCCTGGCCACAGGAAGGAACCATCGGCACCCTTGCGGAACCAGTTGACTTGGAAAATGCGTGGCACTGTGCCGGATCCGCGGAGATCCTGGCCGACCGAGAGCCAGTGGGCCCAATGGTCTGCCATGTTGTATCCACAGAAGGGCATCATGGCGAACGGATCTCTCCGTAGTTCACCAATGGTGCCTTCGGCAGCCGCCGTCCGCTCAGATGAGATAGTGGCGCCCAGGTAGACGCCATGCTCCCAATCTCGTGCCTCCACCACTAGCGGCACGTTGGTCGCGCGGCGACCGCCGAAGATTATGGCGTCGATAACGACGCCCTGTGGCGATTCCCAGTCATCTGCGATGCTGGGACATTGTGCTGCTGCCACAGTAAAACGTGAGTTCGGGTGAGCCGACGGGGTGCCAGATTCTGGCGTCCAGTCGTTACCCTGCCAATCGATAAGGTGCTCAGGCACCTCATCGCTCATGCCTTCCCACCACACGTCGCCGTTATCTTTCAGGCCGACGTTGGTGAAAACGGTGTTACCCCAGATGGTGTCCATCGCGGTTTCGTTGGTGGCGTAGCCGGTGCCCGGTGCCACTCCAAAGAAGCCAGCTTCAGGGTTGATGGCGCGTAGGCGGCCATCAGCTCCCTTGCCGAGCCACGCGATGTCGTCGCCAATCGTCTCGGCCTTCCAGCCGGGGATGGTCGGCTTGAGCATGGCCAAGTTGGTTTTGCCGCAGGCGCTGGGGAATGCTGCAGCGATGTGGAACACGCGACCGCGGGGGTTGGTGAGCTTGAGGAGCAACATGTGCTCAGCAAGCCAGCCCTCTTCGCGAGCGATCACCGAAGCGATGCGCAGTGCGAATGACTTCTTCGCGAGAATCGCGTTGCCGCCGTACGCGGAACCGAATGACCAGATTTCGCGAGTCTCGGGGAAGTGGCTGATGTATTTGGTCTGGTTGCAGGGCCACGGCACGTCAGCCTGGCCGGCATCCAGCGGTGCACCGACCGAGTGGATGGCGCGCACCCATTCAGTGGAGTCATCGATGGCATTGAGCACGGCGGTTCCCATTCGCGTCATGATGCCCATGCTCATGACGACGTAGGGGGAGTCCGTTACCTGCACGCCGATCTTGGCGAGCGGGGAACCGAGCGGGCCCATGGAGAAGGGAACGACGTACATCCGGCGACCGCGCATGCTGCCGGCAAAGAGGCCGTCAAGCGTGTTGCGCATATCTGCAGGCTCGGCCCAGTTGTTGGAGGGGCCAGCGTCTGCTTCGTCGGCGGAGCAAATGAAGGTTCGCGCTTCGACACGAGCGACATCACTCGGGTCGCTGCGGGCGAGGTAGCTGTGGGGGCGGTACTCGTCATTCAGGCGGGTGAGCGTTCCGGCAGCGACCATCTCGGCTGCGAGTTCGTCTGCTTCTTCGGGGCTTCCGTCGCACCAGACAATGTCGTCGGGTTGCGTGAGGGTGGCGATCTGTTCCACCCATGTAATAACGCTTTGGTTTGTTCCGTCGGGTGCGGAGAAGTGCGTCCTTGTCATCTCGGCGATGCTCATTTCTACCTTCCGCTGAAGAGTTGTAGTGCTGAAAAAACTGTTGTTATTCGATGATGACCCAGTTTTGCTGGTGATGTTGGCGAATCGAGTGGAAAGAATCACTATTCTTTAGTTATAGTGAACGTGTGAATGATCTTGTGACTCTCGGGCAACGCATCCGACATTTCCGCACAACCTCCGGCATGACCCTCGATCAGTTGGGAGACAAGGTCGGTGTGGCCGGTAGTCAGCTCTCGCTGATGGAGAACGGGCGACGAGAACCCCGACTCACTCTTCTGTCGGCGATTGCCGCAGCCACGGACATCCAACTTGCTGATCTCTTGGAGGAGTCGCCGCCTACCAAGCGCGCAGCCCTCGAAATTGAGCTGGATCGCTTGCAACGCAGCACTATCTACGCCTCGCTGGGGTTGCCCAAGATTCGCCCATCAAAGGGCATTCCCGATGAGACGCTTGAGGCAATCGTGGGTCTTCACCATGAACTTTCGACGCGATCACGCAAAGCAATTGCCACGCCAGAAGAGGCCCGTCGTGCCAACACCGAGTTGCGGATCCGCATGCGTGCCCTCGACAACTACTTGCCTGAGCTTGAAAAAGAAGCCGAAAAGTTGACGATTGCCGGAAATCACACCTCGGGTGCCCTGACTCACCGGGCCGTGAGCCTGATGGCAGAATCGCTCGGCTTTGAGCTCGTGCATGTGCACGACCTGCCGCATTCAGCACGCTCGGTAACGGACCTCAAACATGGGCGCATCTACTTGCCACCGGCATCCATTCCTGGCGGTCACGGCTTGCGCTCCATGGCGCTTCAAGCGATGGCGCACCGCGTTCTTGGGCACACCGAACCCACCAGCTATGCCGAGTTCTTGCACCAGCGTCTCGAAATTAACTACTTTGCGGCGGCAGTGCTCATGCCCCTCAAGCAGTCCGTTGCATTCTTGAGCGAAGCCAAGACGAATCGCAATATCGCTGTTGAAGATTTTCGGGATGCCTTTGGCGTCACCCACGAAGCGGCTGCGCTGCGCTTCACCAACTTGGCAACCTCGCACCTCGATCTCGAAACGCACTTCTTGCGCGTCGGTGACGATGGGGCTGTCTACAAGGCCTACGAAAATGATGGTCTGCGGCTGCCCGTTGACGTCACCGGTTCAGCGGAGGGCCAGTTCGTGTGCCGCAATTGGAGCGCGCGAACCGCGTTCACGCGCACCAACCGCACGACAGAGTTCTACCAATACACCGACACCCCAGAAGGCAGCTTCTTCGAGTCAGCCCAAACGGGAACCACGGATGCGGAAGAATTTTCCATCACCATCGGGGTGCCCTTCGCGCACTCCAAATGGTTCCGCGGCCGGGCTACGGACGTGCGCCAGTCGTCAACCTGCCCTGATGAGAGCTGCTGCCGCAAACCCGAAGACGAGTTGCGCGATCGCTGGTCAGGCAACGCCTGGTCGAGCGCCAAACTTCACGCCCACATTCTCTCGCCGCTGCCCTCGGGAACCTTCCCAGGAGTGGATGATCGCGAGCTCTACGAATTCTTGGAGTCGCACGCGAGTGACGCGCACTAGCGGCGCATCGCGAGGCTAGGCCCCTCGCGGTTAGCAGTCGAAGGAGATTGCTGAAACCGGCGCGGTGAGCGGATCCTTTTCGCGGATGACTGGTCCGCTGCTGTCAGCGACGGGGTAGCCTTCGCGCGCCCAGTATTCGAAGCCGCCGATCATTTCGCGCACTTCGTAGCCGAGTCGTGCGAACTCGAGGGCGGCTTTCGTGCCGCCATTGCAGCCCGGGCCCCAGCAATACACGACAACGGGCATATCGAGGGCGATCTCGTTGCCGGCCCGCGTGCTGATGTCCGCAGTTGGCATGTGCACGGCTCCGGCGGCGTGGCCCTGGTTCCAGGCGGCATCGCCTCGGGAATCGATCAATACGAAACGTTCCTGTGTCTCGAGGGCAGCTCCGACATCCGAGGGATCAGTTTCGAAGTCGAGCTTGCGTGAAAAGTGGGCGACTCGGTCAGCGGCAGTTGCGGGAGGCGTCATGGCAACAGATTAGTGGGCGGCGTCGGTCGCGTGGGGTAACTTCGGTTCGGCACGACACCAGCTATTTGAGGGAGCAATTGATTGCATGGCTAAGAAAACGGCAACCGCGGCACCGCTCATCGATGCTCTGCGGCTTGAGAACCTCGCTGAGGGCGAGGCCACGCTGCTGCGCGCACACGAAAGCTATGACGGCCAGCGATTTGCGGCATCCGATCTGAGCGAATACGACCTAGCGGGTTCTTCTTTTTCGGAGTGTGAATTTTCTGAGCTGGAGGCTAACGGCGTTGACCTTCGGGCGGCGACTTTTGTAGAGAGCCGGTTCGAGAAGCTCAACGCTCCCATCTTCACGGCACCGCGCTCGAATCTTCGCGATGTGAGCATCGAAGGGTCCCGCCTGGGCTCCGCTGAGTTTTATGAGTCCACGTGGAAGTCGGTTCGTTTTACGCACTGCCGCATTGGCTACCTAAATCTGCGCGGTGCCCACCTTCAGGATGTGCTGTTTGACGACTGCCTGATCGATGAACTCGATCTTGGTGCGGCAACAGCCAACCGAGTTTCATTCGCCCATACCCAGGTAAATACCCTCGATCTCACCCGCGCAACGCTGACGAATTTCGACCTGCGTGCCCTCGAGTTGCGCCACGTCACTGGAGTCGAGCATCTCAAGGGCGCCACCATCAACTCTTACCAACTGGCTGAGTTCGCCCCGATGCTTGCTGCCCACTTGGGTATCGTGCTCGAAGAATAGGGGCGCCCGGCGGGAGGCCGCAACGAACGCCCCTGACGAGTCGTGGAGCCGGCTCAGCAGCCTCCGCCGCTGGAGCTGCAGCACACGCCCGTTTCAGGCAGCATCAGGTTGACGCGACCAGCGCTCGCCGTATCGCCCGCGATCGCAGCGACCACGGAGCGCACTTGTTCGTACCCGGTAGCCATGAGGAATGTTGGCGCCCGGCCATAGCTCTTCATGCCGACCACGTAGACATTCTTCTCGGGATGGGCGAGCACGCTAGCGCCGTGTGGCTCGACGGTGCCACAGCTGTGCACGTTCGGGTCGATGAGAGGTGCAAGCGCGACGGGAGCCTCAAGCACGGGGTCGAAGCTGAGGTGCAGTTCACGCAGGATGCTGAGGTCAGGGCGAAAGCCGGTGGCGGCGGCGAGAGCATCCACGGTCACGGATTGTTCGCCATCGGGGTTACTGCTGATTACGCGCAGTCGACCATCGGGCTGAGGTGCAAGCTCGGTGATGGTGAAGTCAGTGAGCAGCGTAATGGCGCCGGATTCCACGGCACCCTTCAGTCGGGTCCCGAGTGCGCCACGGCCCGGCAACTCATCGGCAGTGCCACCGCCGTAGAGGCGGCGAGCGGAGCGCCCACGAATGGCCCACGTGATTTCTGTGCCGGGTGCGCTCTCACGTAACTCGGCAAGCGCAATCAGGGCGTTGGCGGCCGAGTGACCCATGCCAATCACGAGGGTGTGCTTGCCGGCGAAACGCGCACGATCGGTGCCGAGTACGTCGGGCAGCGGGCCCGCGAGCCACGCAGCGCTGTCGGTTTCGCCGGTCGCGGGGAGCCCAGAAGCACCAATGGGATTGTCGTGACCCCACGTGCCGGAGGCGTCGATAATCGCCGACGCGAGGATGTCGTACACGCCATCAGCGGAGTCAACGCGAACCAGCAGCGGGTGGCGCTCGCGGCCAATAGTTCTGGTGGAATCGATGCCCTGGCGCGACGTGCCAATCACGCGGCTGTTGTAGCGGATGAGCGGGGCAAGTTCGGAGGCTGCGGCGAGCGGCAGGAGATAGTCGTGAACGAGTTCGGAGCCGGTGGGTAGGGCTTCGGGGTCGGGGGAGACCCAGTCCGTTTTTTCGAGCAATTCACGGCCAACCGGGTCGATGCTGTAGCGCCAGGGGGAGAAAAGTGAGACGTGACCCCACTGGCTGATCGCGTCCCCGGCGTGTTCTCCAGCTTCGAGCACGATGGTGTCGATGCCGCGTTTGTTGAGGTTGGCGGCGGCGGCGAGCCCGATGGGGCCGGCTCCGATAACGACGACGGGTAGCAGGCGTGCGGGGGAAGGTGCGGCGGTCATTGCTCTCCTCATGTTGTTCGCCAGCAGCACTACTAGCGTTCGCTCACGATAACAGCAACTACTGTTGATAACAAAGAAACGATGTAGGATCGCTGTTATGAGCGAACGCGTCGAACTTCTGACAATTCAGAAGCCCACTTGGTCAGCCACAGCCGAGCGCGCCCAAAGTTTGGCGCCACTCCTGCGTGCCCTCGGCGATCCCAACCGGCTGCAGCTCGTGCTTCTGCTTACTGAACGCGCGCATACCGTGCGTGAACTCACGGATGCCACCGGCCTCAGTCAAACGCTCGTGAGTCACCACTTGGCGCCCCTGCGCGACAACGGCCTCGTCACGGTCACACCCCGCGGTCGTTCCAACGTCTATGAACTCTGCTGCGAAGCCTTTGCGGAGCCCGTCAAGATGCTCGCGTCTGTTGCGACAAGCACGGATGCCGGCGCTGAGGCCTGCTGCGTCGTTAACTAGCAGCCAAAAGCAATCAGCCATCGTGTGGCCAGAACAGCACGCAGCGAACGTGCGGTGAAAATAACAGTGCCCCCGGAGGGAATCGAACCCCCGACCTACGGTACCGGAAACCGGCGCTCTATCCCCTGAGCTACGAAGGCAAGGGCTCCATCTTAGCAAGCAATCGTTCCCACATTTAGCACGCTGTGGTGATGCCCGGTTCAGCTTCTCGTGACATTATCGGGGGATGCTGCGTACCGTGTCATCCCACCAAGAACTTGACCTTCGTGGTCGCACCGAAATGGTCTTTAGCATTGCGGTGTCTGCTCGCTGGACTACGGCATCCGAGTCCGTTGATTTTGTGTTGGATGGTGAGCCCCAGCAGCCAACAGAGTTGGTCGATGCGCGCGGAACCCGCCTGCACTCGCTGATTGCTGGCCCAGGGCGTCTTGTCGTGGACTACGCCGCCACCGTTGAGGAAACCCCCGAACCTGCGCCGGTCAACGAGATCGACCTGATCGAGTATTTGCGGCCGAGTCGGTATTGCGAATCCGATGTTCTGCTTCCGAGTGCTCGTTCGTTGTTCCCGAGCCAGACGGGTCACGAGTTGCTCCTGGCTGTGCGGGATTGGGTCGGGGCAAACATGCGGTACACGCCAGGCATCTCCTTGGCGACCGATGGTGCAGCCCATTCGATGTTGGCGCGCCAGGGCGTATGCCGCGACTACGCGCACCTCACTATTTCGATGCTGCGCGCCAAAGATGTGCCGGCGCGGTATACCTCGGTGTATGCGCCCGGGCTGAGCCCCATGGATTTCCATGCCGTCGCCGAGGCGTATGTAGACGGTGCTTGGTGGGTTGTGGATTCCACCGGGCTTGCTCCGCGTCAGTCACTCGTGCGCATTGCTACGGGCAGGGATGCAGCCGATACGGCCTTCCTCACCAATCACTGGGCTGACCTGTTCTTGCAGAAGCTTTCGATCACCGTGACGGCAGACACGCTGCCGGTAGACGATCACCGCTCGCCGGTTCAGCTTCCGTAAAGCCGCACAGCCACCACGGCGGTAGCTAGTTCAGCGCAGCTTCCACGTCAGCGACGAGGTCAGCGGCATCCGCAGCTTCGAAGAACGCTGGCGAACTGAGAGTTGCCCAGTAGGCTCCGGCGAATACTTGGGCTGTGCCGACGCCTCCCGAGACAGCGAAGTAGCCATCGAAGCTGCTTGTGGACGCGCCAGAGTTCGACTTGAGCGAGTCGTACTTTGCAGGAGTCGGTTGCGCAACCGACACGTCAATGGTGACTCCGCTGGTGGAGTTTTCCCATCGGCAGATGGTGCCCCGGGATTCAAAGGCTGTTTCCGCCGTGGAGCCTGCGGGCGGAGTAAAGCTGTTCAGCAGCAAGAAGTTCGAGTTGAAGTCATACATAGCTTGCGGCGAGATGAGCTCTGTACACGCAATGTCAACGGGCGTTGCCTCCGGATCGGGGGAGGTTGTCGCGGTCGGTTCGGCCTCGGGCGTTGCGGTGCTGTCGGGGTCGATCGTGCGAGTGGGGTTCGGCCCGACCGGGTCTGGCTCGGTGGGAACGCACGCGCTCAAGAGGAGAGCCGATGCACTCAGTGCGATCACTGCAGGAATAACGCGAAGTCGAGAAGCCATGGTTCCATTCTGGTGACCTCTGACACCAACGAAGTGCAGTGACCCGGCATTGTCGCGAACTGCGCCAGAAGCTCAGTCGCCACCCAGTACTCTTAAGGGGTGAATCCTGCTGATCTTTCTGCCACCTTGCTCTCTGTCGTCTCCCGCATTGCGGCTGACCGCGGCACGCCCGATTTGGGCCTGACCGTGAGTGACCTGGTGTTAGAGCGACCGCGCAATCGCGATCACGGTGATTGGGCATCCAATATCGCTATGAAGTTGGCGAAGCCGCTGGGCGCCAACCCCCGTGAGCTCGCGATTGAAATCGCCGAGCAGGCGCGTGCGATCGACGGCATCGCCTCGGTAGATGTTGCGGGCCCCGGCTTCATTAACATCACCCTGGATGCCGCTGCCGCGGGTGCGCTCGCGAAGACCATCGTTGAGCAGGGCGAGGCCTACGGTCGCAATGATTCCCTCGCGGGTCAGACCATTAACTTGGAGTTTGTTTCGGCCAACCCCACCGGCCCGTTGCACATTGGTCACACTCGGTGGGCTGCTCTGGGCGATTCGCTTGCGCGCGTGCTCAAGTCCGCTGGTGCTGAACTGGTGAGCGAGTTCTACATCAACGATGCCGGCAACCAGATGGACAACTTTGGGGCATCGATTCTGGCGTCGGCGAAGGGTGAGCCCACTCCGGAGAACGGCTACCCGGGTGCTTATGTTGCCGAGCTCGCTCAGCGAGTGCTCGCCTCGAACCCCGAAATTCTTGAACTCGACCACGATGAAGCCATCGCTGTTGCGCGCGAGCGTGGCTATGAGCTTCAGCTCGGCGAAATCAAGAAGTCGCTCGCGGCGTTCAACGTGCACTTCGATGTCTGGTTCAGCGAGCGTGACCTTCACGCGGTGAAGGACGACGGCAAGAGCGCTATCGATACTGCTGTTGAGCGCTTGCGGGCTCAGGGCCATGTCGCCGACAGCGACGACGCGGTGTGGGTCAAGACCACCGACTTTGGCGACGACAAAGATCGCGTGATCAAGCGCGGCAACGGCATTTACACCTACTTCGCCGCCGATGCGGCCTACTACCTCAGCAAGGGCGACCGTGGCTACGCCCACAAGATCTACCTGCTCGGTGCCGACCACCACGGTTACGTTCACCGTCTCAAGGCGCTCGCGGGCGCTGCCGGTGACGACCCCAACAAAGACATCGAGGTGCTCATCGGGCAACTCGTCAGCATCAACGGTGCTCGCCTCTCGAAGCGTGCCGGCAACATTATCGAGCTCGACGATCTTCGCGAATGGCTCGGAACGGATGCCCTGCGCTACTCGCTCGCGCGCTACCCCGCTGATTCGCCGCTCACCCTTGACCCCGAGATTCTGCAAAAGCGCACGAACGACAACCCCGTCTTCTACGTTCAGTACGCTCACGCGCGCACTCACAGCGTCGCGCGCAATGCGGGGGAGTCGGGAGTGGATCGCAGCGTCTTCGATGCTTCGTTGCTCACGAACGAAACCGAGAGCATCCTTCTCGGCGTTCTTGCTGAGTTCCCGCGCATTGTGGCTCAGGCCGCAGAGTTGCGTGAACCGCACCGCATCGCGCGCTTCGCGGAAGAACTCGCCGGCAGCTACCACCGCTGGTACGACCAGTGCCGCGTCACGCCGATGAACGATGAAGAAGTCACCGACGTTCACCGCACGCGCCTCTGGGTCAACGATGCTGTCGGTCAAGTGCTGCGCAACAGTCTCTGGATGCTCGGAGTCAGCGCCCCGGAGCGGATGTAGCGTCCGTGGCTTCCGACGATCAGCCCACCATTGAGTTGCGCCTCGATGGCGCCGCGGATTCTGCCCCTGAGGCAGCCACCGGCTACGCCGTTGCGAAGCGCAAGCGACGCAGCTGGATTGGTTGGGTTGTCGCCGGGGTCATTCTCCTCATCCTGATCGTCGGTGTTGTCCTCGTAGAGACTGTCGGGCGCACCGCAGCGGTCCGCATCGCCCAAGACGAGATTGCCTCGTCGCTCGGCTTGGAATCCAGTGAGGGCGTTGCTGTCGATTTAGGCTCGGGCTCGCTGATCCTCCAGGCGCTCACGGGCGGTCTCGATGTGGTGACGATCGACATCGATCGGTTTGAGGTAAACGGCCTCGAGTCATCTGTGCGGGTCGTTGCTACCGGGGTTCCCGTGGTGTCGTCGCAGCCGATCGACACAGTCTCGATGGATGTCGCGATCACCGGCGCAGAGGTATCGAAGCTTGCGGCAACGCTGAGCGGTACCGGGCTCGACTCGATTGAACTCGAAGGCAGCGCCATCCGGGTATCGACGGTCTTTAAGCTCCTGTTCTTTGAGATCCCCGTTGCCCTCGATCTGGTGCCGGTTGCCGCGGGGGACTCGATCGCCTTCGAACCAGAATCGGTCATCTTGGGCGACGAGCAGATTTCGGTTGCCGATTTGCGACAGAATCCGCTCGTTTCGGGTCTGGCGGGCAGCCTGCTCAGCTCTCAAGAGTTCTGCGTTGCGTCCTCGTTGCCGACGGCGCTAACGATCGATTCGGTTGCGGTAGCCAACGACAACCTGGTCATCCAACTCAATGCCGATGGCATCGCGCTCGATGATGCCGCGTGGAAGCAATACGGCACGTGTCCAGCGCCGTAACCCGATTCAACGCTAGCGGCGCCAGCCGTTAGAGTGGTCAGCATCCCCAACGCCCGTGCGGACACAATCCGCCGTTTTCCGTCTACATCTCTGTGAGGTGCGACTGTGTTCGCGAACCCGCTGGCGCCCGAGTGGCTCGAAGCTCCTGCCGAAGCAAATTCTTTGCCGTCGACCGTCTGGTCACGCACTGCAGCGCGCGCTGCAAACGGTGAATTGACGATTGCTGGCGTTACCGCTGGCGATCTCGTCTCCCGCTTCGGCACCCCCGTGTACGTCGTCGACGAAGCGGATGCCATTGCTCGCGCGACCGAGATCAAGGCCGCCTTCGATACCGAGTTCGCTCGCATTGGCTCCGCAGCCAAGGTGTATTACGCGGGCAAGGCGTTCCTGTGCACAGAGGTGGTTCGCTGGATGACGGCCGCCGGCCTCAACATCGATGTCGCCAGCGCTGGTGAGATGGCGGTTGCACTCGCGGCCGGCGTCGATGCGTCGCGTTTGGGATTCCACGGCAACAACAAAAGTCTTTCCGAGATCGACCGTGCCGTGCGCGCGGGCATCGGCCCCATCGTTATCGACAGCGTCGTCGAAATCGGTCGGGTTGCTGAAGCCGCCACACGGCACGGTCGAACCCAGCGGGTGCGTTTGCGCATCAACAGCGGGGTTCACGCATCGACCCACGAGTACTTGGCGACGGCGCGGGAGGACCAGAAGTTTGGTGTCCCGCTCGCTGAGGCTGAAGCGCTTGTGGAGCAGATCCGCTCGCATCCTTCGTTGGATTTTGTGGGAATCCATTCGCATATTGGTTCGCAAATTTTTGATACGGCGGGCTTTGCTGAGGCGGCACGTCGTTTGCTTGAGTTGCATGCGCGTTTGTCGGTGGTTGCTCCGGTGCCCGAGCTCAATTTGGGTGGCGGTTTTGGCATCGCGTATACCTCGGTTGATCAGGCTTTGCCGGTGGCTGAGCTTGCTGCGTCGCTGGCTACGATTGTTGAGGCTGAGTGCGCTCGGCTCGAGATCCCGGTGCCGATCATTGCGATTGAGCCCGGCCGGTCGATCATTGGCCCGTCGACAACCACGCTGTACACAGTGGGCACGATTAAGGATGTGCTCGTTGATGGCGTCGCCGTGCGCAAGTACGTCAGCGTTGATGGCGGCATGAGCGACAACATTCGCCCCGCTCTTTATGAGGCCGACTATTCGGCTCGCATCGCCAATCGGGTTTCGGATGCTGCCCCTGAGCTTGCACGCATTGTGGGCAAGCACTGTGAGGCCGGCGACATTGTGGTGCGCGCCGAATATGTGCCCGGTGACGTTGCGATCGATGATGTGATTGCCGTGCCTGCGACCGGTGCCTACGGTTGGGCGATGTCCAACAACTACAACTATCTTGCGCGCCCGCCCGTCGTTGCGGTGCGCGATGGCCACGCCCGCATCATTGTGCGCGGCGAAACCGAAGACGACCTACTCAGCCGCGACGCGGGAATTAAACCATCGGGAGACTCTGAATGATCGAATACCGCAACCTTCGCGTCGCAGTTTTGGGCGGAGGGAGTGTCGGATCGCAGGTCACCGCACTGTTGCTTGAACACGCTGATGAACTCGCTGCCCGTGCCGGAGCCGGACTCGAAGTCGTCGGCGTCGCCGTTCGTGACCTCGATGCTCCCCGCGACACCAGCATCCCGAAAGAACTTCTGACGACCGATGCAGAGTCGCTCATCGTCGGAGCGGACATCGTGATTGAGCTGATTGGCGGCCTCGAGCCCGCGCGCACCTGGATCCTCAAGGCTCTGCACTCGGGTGCCGACGTCATCACCGCCAACAAGGCGCTTCTTGCTCACCACGGCGCTGAACTCTTCGAAGAGGCCGCCCAGGTCGGCGCGCAGCTTTACTACGAAGCTGCCGTTGCTGGCGCGATCCCCATCATTCGTCCGCTGCGCGACAGCCTCGCTGGCGACCGCGTCAAGCGCATCCTCGGCATCGTCAACGGCACCACGAACTACATTCTTGACCGCATGGATGCCACGGGCGACAGCTTCGACGACGCCCTCGCCGAGGCGACTCGACTGGGGTATGCCGAAGCCGACCCCACGGCAGATATCGAAGGCTATGACGCCGCCCAGAAAGCATCCCTGCTCTCGAGCCTCGCGTTCCACACTCGCGTTCCGCTGGAATCGGTTTACCGTGAGGGAATCACGGGCGTCACCGCCGAGCAGGTCGTTGCGGCCCGCAAGGCTGGCTATGTCGTCAAACTGCTGGCCATTTGCGAACGCATCCTCAACGCTGACGGCACCACCGCTGGTGTCAGCTCTCGCGTGCATCCCGCACTTGTTCCGCTGACTCACCCGCTCGCTGCGGTGCATGGCGCGAACAACGCTGTGTTTGTTGAGGCCGAAGCTGCGGGCAGCCTCATGTTCTATGGCGCTGGTGCTGGCGGAATCGAAACCGCATCCGCTGTGCTCGGTGACGTCGTATCTGCTGCTCGCCGCCACGTCATTGGTGGCCCAGGCGTTGCCGAGTCGACGCACGCTAATCTCCCCATTTTGCCGATCTCTCGCGTCACGACGCGCTACCAGATCACCTTGACGGTGGTTGATGAGCCCGGTGTGCTCGCCACAATTGCTGCTGTCTTTAGCGACAACGGTGTCTCTGTCGAGGCGGTTAATCAGACTGTCGGCGCGGTAACTGAGGGAGTGCCGAGCGCTACCCTTATTACGGTTACGCACGAAGCGACCGATGAATCGCTAGCCGCCACGGTGGCAGCACTGACCGAGAACTCGGTTGTGCGCGATGTTGTGTCTGTGTTGAGAGTCGAAGGACTGTAGCCAATGGGCAGTGAATTCAAGAACCAGCAGCGGGAAAGTCTTCTTCACGAGCACGCCGACCGTTTCGGTGTGACAACGGCGGCCTCGAAGGCACAGCTCAGCGACGTCAGTGCCCGTTTTCTGGGGCTGGCGAAGGCATGACCTCGCTGGTCGGTCGCAGTGTCGTCGTGCGTGTGCCGGCGACTTCGGCCAACCTTGGCCCGGGGTTCGACACGCTTGGGCTTGCGCTGTCGCATTATGACGAGCTGATCGTCACTGCGGTCGAGGGCGCGGGCGTCACGATTGATGTCACGGGTGTTGGTGCCGGAATTGTCGCAACAGATGAGTCAAACCTCGTCATTCAGGCGATCCAGCACTGTTTTACGCACTTCGGGCAGACCATGCCGGCACTGCACGTGTCGGCGACCAATGTCATCCCGCACGGTGGGGGACTTGGTTCGTCTGCTGCGGCAATCGTTTCGGGCGTCATGGCGGCCAAGGGGCTGCTTGAGGGCATCGTCGAGATGGATGCCGCAATCCTCCTCGTGCTCGCCACAGAACTTGAGGGGCACCCCGATAACGTCGCGCCTGCCCTCTTGGGTGGGCTCACGATCGCGTGGACCACCGACTCGGGGCCGCAGGCCAAGAAGCTGATGGTGCACCGTGGAGTGTCACCTCTTGTTCTCGTGCCCGACTTCCGGGTCTCGACGGCGCATGCGCGCAGTTTGCAACCGGATGCCGTGCCCTACGCCGACGCTGTCTACAACGTCTCGCGGGCTGCGCTCCTCATTGCGGCACTCACGCAGAGCCCTGAAGTGTTGCTCGAAGCCACCGGCGATCGCCTGCATCAGGACTACCGCGCTGCAGCGATGCCGCAGACCACAGAGCTGATCCGGATGCTGCGCTCGCACGGCCATGCTGCGGTTGTTTCCGGTGCCGGGCCCTCGGTTCTGGTGCTGGCTGATGACCCCGCGAGGCGTCTCGAGACCGCGGCTCTCGTGCAGGAGCACGCCGCAACGCCGTGGGAAAGCCTCCTCTTAGCCGTGGACTTCAAAGGTGCTACAGTGAATGAGCACCAGGTAGAAGCTTCGGCGTAGTCGTAGCCTCCCGGTCGCACTTCACCCGTCGTATCCCCGAATTTAGATTCCTGCGCATCCGCGCAGACATCGGTGAGCGACTAGCTCTCCACCAAGGAAATCAATCTTGGCTGGGGAAAGGAACCCCAAGTAGTGACTGACGTCAACAACCACGCATCAAGCGTGGATTCCCGTGCCGCGCTGAGCGCGTTGCGACTGCCCGAGCTTCAAGCTATGGCAGCCGAACGCGGCATCACCGGTACTTCCAAACTTCGCAAAGGAGATCTCGTGGACGCAATTAACGAGAAGAACAACAGCAACACCGCATCAACCCCACCCGCAGAGGCTGCAGCAGCTCCGGTCCGCAAGCGCGCTTCGCGCCGTGTCACGAGCACTGACGGTGCCGCCATCGCTGGTACCGAAAGCCCCGCTGGCGCTCCTCAGGTAGACAAGAACGCTTCATCGTCGAAGGATTCAGCTGCTCAGGCACCTGCCGCCGACAGTGCAGCAGACAAGCCGAAGACGGCTCCTCGCAAGAAGAAGACTGACGCTGCAGTTGCTCCTGAATCGGATGCCGCAGCCAGCACCACCGCATCTACCAGCGCAGCAGCATCCACCGATGCTCCCGCAGCCGATGCAGCTCCTAAGCGCAACCGTCGCAGCTCCAGCCGTAGCGCTGCAGCAGCGGACGCTTCGAGCGACGACAGCGCAGCTTCGGCCGACGCAACGTCGACCGACAACGACACCAAGGCTGCCAAGGGCGGCAACAAGAACGACAACCGTAAGAGCGACAACAAGGGTGACAAGGGCAGCAACAACGCCGACAACTCTGACAAGAACTCCGACGACAAGAACAGCAACGCTGATAAGAACAGCAACGCTGACAAGAACAACAACGCTGACAAGAACAACGGTTCTGACAGCAACGACGACAACGACTCCGACAATGAATCGGGTTCGGGCCGTAACCGCAACCGCAACCGCAGCCGCAATGGCAGCAGCCAAAACGGCGAAGGTTCGGGCCGTCAGAACAACAACCGCCGCCAGAACAACAACGGCGACGGCAACAACGCTGAGGGCAACAACGGCGGAAACCGCAATGGCAACAACGGCGGAAACAGCCGCAACAACGATGACTCGCGCGGCGGTGACGTTGACTCCGAGCGCGGTGGACGCGGTCGCTACCGTGACCGCAAGCGTGGCCGTGGAAACATGGGCGACGACTTCGAGCCCGAGATCACCGACGATGACGTACTGATTCCGGTTGCCGGCATCCTCGACGTGCTCGACAACTACGCTTTCGTGCGCACCACTGGTTACCTTCCCGGTAACAGTGACGTGTACGTGTCGCTTGGCCAGGTCAAGAAGTACAACCTCCGCAAGGGTGACGCCGTTGTTGGCGCTATTCGCCAGCCGCGTGAGGGCGACAACAGCCAGGGCCGCCAGAAGTACAACGCGATCGTGCGCATCGACTCGATCAACGGTCTTCCCGTTGAAGAGGCGGCGAACCGTGTTGAATTCGGCAAGCTCACCCCGCTCTACCCGCAGGATCGTCTGCGTCTCGAGACTGAGCCGTCGATGCTGTCGACGCGCATGATCGACCTTGCTGCTCCGATCGGCAAGGGCCAGCGCGGACTGATCGTCTCGCCGCCTAAGGCAGGCAAGACGCAGATTCTTCAGGCCATCGCAAACGCGATCTCCAAGAACAACCCCGAGGTTCACCTCATGGTCGTTCTCGTTGACGAGCGCCCAGAAGAAGTTACGGACATGCAGCGCACCGTCAAGGGCGAAGTTATTGCTTCGACCTTCGACCGTCCCGCTGAAGACCACACCACGGTTGCCGAATTGGCTATCGAGCGCGCTAAGCGTCTCGTCGAGCTCGGTCACGACGTAGTCGTACTGCTCGACTCGATCACGCGCCTCGGTCGTGCCTACAACCTGACTGCACCGGCCTCAGGCCGCGTTCTTTCCGGTGGCGTCGACTCTGCAGCGCTGTACCCGCCGAAGCGTTTCTTCGGCGCGGCTCGCAACGTTGAAGAGGGCGGCTCGCTCACCATCATCGCTACCGCGCTCGTCGAGACCGGTTCGAAGATGGACGAGGTTATCTTCGAAGAGTTCAAGGGCACCGGCAACATGGAACTGCGTCTGTCGCGCCAGCTGGCTGACAAGCGCATCTTCCCCGCGGTCGACTTCAATGCATCCGGAACACGTCGCGAAGAGATGCTTCTCGGTGCCGACGAAGTCAAGGTCACTTGGAACTTGCGTCGCGCCCTTGCTGGTCTCGACCAGCAGGCTGCGCTCGAGATCGTGTTGAATAAGCTGAAGGAGACGCAGTCGAACGTTGAGTTCCTCATGCAGATCCAGAAGTCACTTCCTTCCACTAACGGCACAAAAGAGGACTAACTATGTTCGAGTCAGTACAGTCGCTGCTGACCGAGCATGGGGAGCTCGAAGGTCAGCTAGCTGACCCCGAGCTCCACTCAGACCCGGTCCGCTCGAAGAAAGTCAACCGACGTTACGCCGAGTTGTCGCGCATTGTTGCGGCGTACCATAACTGGCGTCAGTTGACGGATGACCTTGCGGCAGCCACCGAAATGGCTGACGAAGATGAGTCGTTCGCTGCAGAGATCCCCGGGCTCACCGAGACTCTCGAGGCTGCTCAAGAGAAGCTTCGTCGCATTCTGATTCCGCGTGACCCCAACGATTCCCGTGACGTGATTATGGAAATCAAGATGGGGGAGGGCGGCGCCGAATCGGCGCTCTTCGCTGGCGACCTGCTGCGCATGTACTTGCACTATGCAGAGTCAAAGAAGTGGAAGACAGAGATCATCGAGCAGACCTCGAGCGACCTCGGCGGCATCAAAGATGTTCAGTTGGCTGTCAAGGGCAACTCGAGCGATCCCGCTGAGGGAGTCTGGGCGCACTTGAAGTACGAGGGGGGAGTGCACCGCGTTCAGCGTGTGCCCGCCACCGAGTCTCAAGGCCGCATCCACACCTCCGCTGCTGGTGTGCTCGTGTTCCCTGAGGTTGACGAGCCTGAAGAGGTGGAGATCAGCCAGAACGATCTCAAGATCGATGTTTACCGTTCCTCGGGTCCCGGTGGCCAGTCGGTGAACACCACTGACTCCGCTGTTCGTATTACTCACCTTCCGACCGGTATCGTCGTGGCTATGCAGAACGAGAAATCGCAACTGCAAAACCGCGAAGCCGGTATGCGAGTGCTGCGCGCGCGCATCTTGGCTCGTTATCAAGAAGAAGCGGATGCCGAGGCGAGCGAGTACCGCAAGAGCCAGATCCGCACGATGGATCGCTCCGAGCGCATTCGCACGTATAACTTCCCTGAGAACCGGATTGCGGATCACCGCACCGGATATAAGGCCTACAACCTTGATCAGGCGATCAATGGCGCACTCGAGCCTGTGATCCAGTCGTGCATCATGGCTGATGAAGAGGCACGATTGGCTGCTGTAGGAAACGACTCCTGAGCGAGGCAGTGACTGCCGAGCACAACATCAGTGTCGCTGACCTTGTAGGCAGCGGCACTGAGTCGTTGAGTGCTGCGGGAGTTCCTTCTCCTGGCGTTGATGCTGAGCTGCTGGTTGCGCATGTGCTCGAGTTGAGCCGTGGCGAGTTGCGGGTTCGCCTGGTCACCGGTGCGCTGGTGTCGGCTGCGGCAGAAGCTACCGTTCGCGAACTCTTTGTCCGCCGTGCTGCGCGCGAGCCGTTGCAGCACATCACGGGCATCGCGCCCTTCCGCAATCTCGAATTGCGCGTTGGTCCCGGCGTCTTTGTGCCGCGGCCCGAAACGGAAACTGTCGTGCAGTTCGCGATCGATGCCCTCAACGCGAGCGCAACTCCCGAGCCGATCGGTGTCGATCTCGGCACCGGCAGCGGCGCGATTGCGCTCTCGATGGCCACCGAGGTGCCGCGCGCTCGTATTTATGCGGTCGAGCTGTCACCGGACGCGATACCGTACACAAGCGAGAATTTTCGTCGCTATGGCACAGACAATGCGACACTCATCAACGCCGACTTGGGGGACGCTTTCCCTGAACTCGACGGCACCGTTGACGTGGTCATTTCGAACCCGCCTTACATTCCCGCGGCCGCAATCCCGCGCGATATCGAAGTGCAACTTCACGACCCTGCTCTGGCGCTCTACGGCGGAGAAGACGGCATGGATGTCGTACGCCGCGTCTCAACGACGGCTCGCCGTCTGTTGCACCAGGGCGGCACTCTCGTGCTCGAGCACGGCGAAGAGCAAGCTCCGGCATTGGCCGCGCTGCTCACGGCGGACGGCTGGAACGCCGTAGCTCACCACAAAGACCTCCTCGGCCGCGACCGCGCCACTACAGCGCTGCTGTAACGACGGGGTTTCGCCGGGTCTAGTGCCCGCAGCGCGAGTGCAAAGGCGCTCTAGGCCCGAGCGGCCGCAAACTCTTCAATCGCCTGGTGCAGTTCTGCTCCGCTGCGAAAATGGTGGCCGGTGATGCCGAGAGATTCGGCGCCCGCAATATTCTCGGCCATGTCGTCAGCGAAGAACGCGTTGTGGGCATCCACGCCATAGGCCTTCAGGGTTCGCTCGAACACGACCGGATCCGGCTTGCGAGCACCGTAGAAGCTCGACGTGCGCAAGTGGGTGCCGAAAATATCCACGAGCTCGGGGGCGACCACGGGCAGGTTGTCTCCGAGCAGTGACCCGTTGTTGGTGAGCAGGGTCGCCTGACCCAGTTCTGACGCGCGTCGGGCGGCCGCGAGCGAATCAGGCCAGGCCGTCATCGCAGTGGACCGAATCTCTAGCCAGCGCTCGACATCCACGCTCCGGCCGATCGCTTCTTCAAAGGCCGCGAGGTATTCTTCGCCGGTCGGATACAGGCCTGCTTCGGCACCAAATTCGCCATCGTCGTGCCACCAGAGGCGTCGCAATTCGAGAAAACTGCGGCCGGTCAGTTCGCTGAGAGCAGCCATTCGTGCACGCCAGTCGTACTCATAGAGCACGTCATCCATGTCAAAGATGAAAAGCAGCGTCATTGTTGGCCATCGCTATCTGTTAGTCGTGATCAGTCTTTCACTGTTTCGCCCGGTACCATGTTGGGGACATGGATGACCTTTTTGATTGTGCCGACGAAGCACAGCTCCTGACCGGCATGCGACTCGCTCGCGTGGCTATTGGCCGCGGCGATCTCGTCGTGATCCCCACTGACACTGTTTACGGGGTGGCTGCTGATGCATTCCAGCCCGAGGCGGTGCAGAAGCTGATTGATGCCAAGGGGCGCACGAGGCAGTCGCCTCCACCGGTGCTGATCCCGGGCATCCCGACCCTTGATGCGCTTGCCGCTCAGGTTCCTGACGAAGTGCGCACTCTGGTAGCCGAGTTTTGGCCCGGTGGCCTCACGATCATTCTTCCGGCGCAGCCTTCGCTGATCTGGGATCTGGGCGAGACCCAGGGCACGGTTGCTTTGCGCATGCCATCCAGCCGGATTGCTCTCGAACTGCTGTCGGAGACGGGCCCGCTTGCGGTCTCGAGCGCCAACAGCACGGGTCTGCCGGCGGCACGCTCGGCGGCGGCGGCAAAAGAGATGCTGGGGGAGTCGGTTTCGGTGTACCTCGACGATGGCGAGGGTGGCGAACTCGCTTCGACGATTGTGGATGCCACGGGTTTGCTTGTCGACGGCGGCAAGCTGCGCATCGTGCGTGAAGGCGTCATTTCGGCCGACGCCATACGCGAGCTGATCGGGGCCGATCGGTGCGAATAGTTTTTTACTTCCTCATTGCGGGTATCGCCGCAATGGTCACCTACGGCCTCGCGCTGTTGGTGCTCAAGCTGAGCCTCAAGTACAAGTTGTATCCGCAGGTTCGCCAGCGTGACGTCCACACGACGCCCACACCGCGCTTGGGCGGAGTTGCGATGTTCATTGGCATCGTTGTGGCATTTGCTGTTGCGTCCTCGCTGGGCAATTTCTCGCTGATCTTCAACGAGCCGGGCAAGGTTTTCGGTCTCCTCGGCGCAGCGCTCATCATCGTCGTTATTGGTGTCGCCGATGATGTGTGGGACCTTGACTGGTTGACCAAACTGGCCGGGCAGATCATCGCGGCCGGTGTTCTCGCGTGGCAGGGAGTCCAGCTCTCGACGCTGCCGATCGGTGGGCAAACCATCGTCTCGCCCTATGTGTCGTTGATCCTCACCATCTTCGCCGTCGTGCTCGTGATGAACGCCGTCAACTTCATTGATGGTCTTGATGGTCTCGTCGCCGGGGTGGCGGTCATCGCCAACAGCGTCTTCTTCATCTACGCGTACCTCTTGCAGGGCCAAGCGCAGACGGAATACTTCAACTTGGCGTCCCTCACAACCGCGATCTTGATCGGTGCGTGCGTCGGGTTCCTGCCCATCAACTTCCATCCCGCGAAGATGTTCATGGGCGATGCTGGGGCGCTGCTGGTTGGCCTTCTCATGGCGGCATCCGCCATTTCGGTCACCGGTCAAGTGGATGCTGGCTATCTGGCTCAGCCAGACAAGTTCACCCTTGATTTCTTGCCGGCCTTCATCCCCATCCTGTTGCCCATCGCAGTGCTCATCATCCCGTTGCTTGACTTCGGGATGGCGGTCACCCGTCGTCTTCGCGCTGGCAAGTCTCCCTTCACGGCGGACCGCAAACATCTGCACCACCGTCTGCTGGACATGGGCCACTCCCACCTGCACGCTGTTCTCATCCTCTACAGCTGGACGTTTGTGGCCTCGGTCGGCGTTCTCGCCTTCACGTTCGTGCCGTGGCGGTGGGCGGCGCTCATGTTCGTCGTCGGCCTCGCTGGCTGTGCGGCTCTCACGCTGGCGCCTCTCAGCCGACGCAAGTCGCGTGAGGCTGCTGCCCAGCGCCTCGCGGCCGAGCAAGAATCTCTCGACGATGCACGATATGACGGTCTGGATGCCGCCTCCAACGACAGTTCGACCCAGCACAAGACAAAGGAACCCACCGAATGAAGTCCTCCGCAATTCTCGGCCGCGCGATCGCCTACGGGGCAATCTTGACCGTCAGCATCGCTGTGGTCGGCTCCATCGTGGGGTACCTCGTCGCAGACACCTCCGGGCTGATCAGTGCTTTGATCGGCGCTGGGCTCACCGCCCTCTTTATGGCGCTTACTGCCGGCACCATTGTGATCGCGTCGCGGGCAACCGGGGGCGATTCATCGAGCACCATTTTCTTCGCCATCGTTCTGGGCGCGTGGCTGATCAAGTTTGTCCTGTTCATCGCCATCTTGGTTGCGCTGCGCGGCCAGCCGTTCTTGGAGCCTGTCGTATTCTTCTTCTCGATCCTCGCGGCGGTGCTCGGTAGCCTCATCGTCGACGTGCTGGCGTTCGTTCGGGCGCGCGAAAGTTACGTGCCCGGAGTGCAGTTGCCAGGTGAAGATACCTCGACGTCAAACTAATCTGGCGGATTCGCCCGCAGATTCGTCGTGAGCGTAATTCTCTTGATAGAGTTAGTTCTTGTTACAACCCCCCAATTTTCATCGCCGCGTAGTTACACGCCCCGATTCTGGAGACAGCGCTGTTATATAACGCTCTCGCGCTCTTAGCGCCCTTTGCCACCGATGACGGATCAGGCGATGGGGGCTTTCATGGCCCGTCGCTCATTGAATTTGTCCCGCCCGGGTTTCTATTCGTAGACACCCCCTTCGAAATCAACAGACTCATGTTGGTCCGCTTCATCGCGGTCGCCGTGCTGATTCTGTTGTTCTGGGTCGGCACCCGTCGCATGCGGATGATTCCGGGTCGCGGCCAAAGCATGCTCGAGATGGCTGTTGGTTTCGTTCAGTCCAACATCGCGGATGGCGCGCTGGGCAAGGAAGACGGCAAGCGGTTCATGCCGTTGCTCGCCACGATGTTCTTCATGGTGCTAGCGATGAACCTCACGGGTATTGTCCCTGGGCTCAACGTCGCCGGCACAGCCGTAATCGGTGTCCCACTCGTTCTCGCTCTTGTTGCCTACGTCGTTTTCATTTACGCCGGCATCAAGAAGCAGGGCATCACCTTCTTCAAGGCGTCGCTCTTCCCCGCCGGTGTGCCGTGGCCGCTCTACTTCATCGTTACTCCGATTGAGTTCGTTTCTACGTTCATCCTTCGTCCGGTAACTCTCGCACTGCGACTCCTGATGAACATGATCGCGGGTCACATGCTTCTCGTGCTGTGCTTCTCGGCAACGCACTTCTTCTTGTTCACTGCTGGTGGCCTCTTCGGCCTCTTCAGCATTGGAACCCTCGCCTTTGGCTTCATCTTCACAATCTTCGAACTCCTTGTTGCGGTACTTCAGGCTTATGTCTTTACATTCCTGACCGCCGTTTACATCCAGCTCGCGCTGGTCGAAGAGCACTAGACCGATCCTGGCACTCGCCTGGATTAGAAAATCACGGAAGGAAACACAAATGAACGTCGCAGAGCTGACTGGAAACATTGCACCCCTCGCATTCGGTGTTGCAACCATCGGACCCGCAATCGGTGTAGGCATCGTTGTGGGCAAGACCGTTGAGTCCGTTGCACGCCAACCAGAACTTCAGGGTCGCCTCACGGGCCTTATGTTCCTCGGTATTGCATTCACCGAGGCGCTCGCGTTCATCGCGATCGCAGTTGCATTCATCCCTTTCCCCGGTTCACTTTAATTTCTAACAACTGATTGAGGAGGCTGGGATGCTTAGCGCACTACTGGCTGCTGCAGAAGAAACTGAGGGTGATGTAATCAACCCGCTTCTTCCTGCGGACTACGACATTATTTGGTCAGCGGTTTGCTTCGCTATCATCTTGTTCTTCTTCTGGAAGAAGTTCCTTCCTGCACTGACGAAGACGCTTGATGCTCGCGCTGAGGCCATCGAAGGTGGCATCAAGAAGGCTGAGATCGCTCAGGCTGAAGCCGCTGAAGCACTTGAGCAGTACAAGACGCAACTCGCCGAGGGGCGTGCCGAGGCCGCGAAGATTCGCGAACAGGCACGACTTGAGGGCACCGAGATCGTCAACGAGCTCAAAGAGCAGGCAACGGTTGAGGCTGCTCGCATCACTGCGAACGCCCAAGCCACGATCGAAGCAGAGCGCCAAGCAGCTCTCGTCTCGCTCCGCAGCGAAGTTGGCTCAATGGCCATCGACCTCGCATCGGGCGTTATCGGGCAGAGCTTGACGGACGACAAGAAGTCCTCCGCACTCGTCGACCAGTTCCTGGCTGACCTTGAGGCTTCAGAGAAGGCGAAGGCGAAGAAGTAATGGGATCAGCTACGAGAGAAGCGCTTGTAGCAGCGAAGGATGCTCTGTCATCCGTCACTGTCAAGAACTCTCTGGCCACTGGCGCAGAGCTGTTTGAAGCAGGGCGTGTCGTGGGCGATTCCGCTCAACTGCGCTCCGCTTTGGCCGATCCTGCCGCCGCTGCGAAAGACAAGGCCGCCATTGTCGGTTCGGTTTTCTCGTCGCTGAGCGCGTCAGCGCGCACCGTACTTTCAGCCATCGTGAGTGTTCGTTGGTCGGATGCCGATGACCTGCTCGCAGGAATTGAAGAGATCGGCATTCGCGCAATTGCGAAGTCCGCTCCGGCGAAGCTCTCCATTGATGACGAACTGTTCGCCTTCGGCGACACCGTGTCATCTGATGCTGAGCTAGAACTCGCTGTCGGAAGCAAACTTGGTTCCGCTGCATCGAAGTCGTCATTGGTTCGCGAACTGCTCGCAGGCAAAGCCTCCGATCAGTCAATCGCCATCATCGACCAGCTCGTGCAGCAGCCGCGTGGCCGCCGTATCGGTGAACTCGTCGCCACGGCCGCCGACATCGTGGCCGACCAAGCGGGCGAGTCAGTCGCAACAATTACGACTGCCGCCCCGTTGAAGGCCGCACAGCTCGAACGTCTGCGCGCCGGCCTCACCAAGAACTACGGACGCGAGCTCAAACTCAACGTTCGTATCGACCCCTCGCTCATCGGTGGGGTACGCGTTCAGATCGGTGACGAAGTCATCGACGGCAGCGTTTCCACCAAGCTCAATGACCTCAGGATCCAACTCGCGGGCTAGCGAGTTAGCAGACCTTTCCACGGAATAGGAAAACACAATGGCAGAACTCAGCATTAGTCCGGACGACATCCGCGACGCGCTCAAGGACTTCGTCAAGGCTTACGAGCCTGGCAAGGCTGCGACGACCGAGACGGGCACCGTCGTAGACGCTGCCGACGGTATCGCACACGTTGACGGCCTCCCCGGCGTCATGGCCAACGAACTCATTCGCTTTGCCGATGGCACCCTGGGCCTCGCTCAGAACCTCGACGAAGACGAGATCGGTGTCGTCATCCTCGGTGAGTTCACCGGCATCGTCGAAGGCATGGAAGTTACTCGCACCGGCGAAGTACTTTCCGCTCCCGTCGGCGACGCGTTCCTCGGTCGTGTGGTTGACCCCCTGGGCGCCCCGATCGATGGTCTCGGCGAGATCAAGGCTGAGGGCCGTCGTGCACTCGAGCTTCAGGCTCCCGGCGTCATGGACCGCAAGAGCGTCCACGAGCCCATGCAGACCGGAATCAAGGCAATTGACGCCATGATCCCGATCGGCCGTGGCCAGCGCCAGCTCATCATTGGTGACCGCCAGACCGGTAAGACGGCCATTGCGATCGACACCATCATCAACCAGAAGCAAAACTGGGAGTCCGGCGACGAGAACAAGCAGGTTCGCTGCATCTACGTTGCTATCGGTCAAAAGGGTTCGACGATTGCTGCCGTCAAGGGCGCACTCGAAGAAGCCGGCGCCATGGAGTACACCACCATCGTGGCCGCTCCCGCATCCGACCCCGCAGGATTCAAGTACCTCGCTCCTTACACCGGTTCGGCCATCGGCCAGCACTGGATGTACGGCGGCAAGCACGTACTGATCATCTTCGATGACCTCTCCAAGCAGGCTGAGGCTTACCGTGCAGTATCGCTGCTCCTGCGTCGTCCGCCAGGGCGTGAGGCTTACCCCGGTGACGTGTTCTACCTGCACTCCCGTCTGCTCGAGCGTTGTGCCAAGCTCTCCGACGAGCTCGGTGCCGGATCGATGACGGGTCTGCCCATCATCGAGACCAAGGCAAACGACGTCGCGGCCTACATCCCGACCAACGTGATCTCGATCACCGACGGCCAGATCTTCCTCCAGTCCGACCTGTTCAACGCCAACCAGCGTCCAGCAGTCGACGTAGGAATCTCGGTTTCGCGTGTGGGTGGAGACGCTCAGGTCAAGTCGATCAAGAAGGTTTCGGGAACGCTGAAGCTCGAGCTCGCTCAGTACCGCTCGCTCGAAGCATTCGCGATGTTCGCATCCGACCTCGACCCCACCAGCCGTCGCCAGCTCGCTCGAGGCGCTCGCCTCACCGAGCTGCTTCGCCAGCCGCAGTACTCGCCGTTCCCCGTCGAGAAGCAGGTTGTATCGATCTGGGCCGGCACCAACGGCAAGCTCGATGAGGTTCCTGTCGAAGACATCCTGCGTTTTGAGAGCGAGCTGCACGATTACCTCGCCCGCAACACCAAGGTTCTCGACACCCTTCGCGAGAAGAACGCACTCGATGACCAGCTGATCGCTGACATGGATGCCGGAGTTGAAGCCTTCAAGCTTGGCTTCCAGACGGGTGAGGGCAAGTCCCTCAACTCCGTTGGTTCTGAGCAGTTCGAAGAGATCGCTGAAGAAGACATCGCTCAAGAGAAGATCGTCAAGCAGAAGCGCTGAGCTTCGCACCAGTGATCATCGACCAACACGACATAGAAAGTTAGAAAGCCATGGGAGCGCAACTTCGGGTCTACCGGCAGAAAATTAGTTCTGCCAAGACGACCAAGAAGATCACACGCGCGATGGAGCTGATCTCCGCGTCGCGCATTCAAAAGGCGAAGCAGAGAGTAGCTGCATCGGGTCCGTACTCACGTGCGGTCACGCGTGCCGTCTCGGCGGTGGCGACTTTCTCGAACGTCGATCACGTGCTGACAACTGAGCCCGAGACGATTGACCGCGCTGCGGTTGTTATCTTCTCGAGCGACCGCGGACTTGCGGGAGCGTTCAACACGAACGTTCTCCGCGAAGCTGGCGAACTCGCAGCTCGACTCGAAGCCGAGGGCAAAGAGGTCGTTTATTACCTGGTTGGACGTAAGTCCGCCGCGTACTTTGCCTTCCGCAAGCGCGATGCAGAGCAGATTTGGACTGGCGGCACGGACTCACCAGAGTTCGAGGTCGCCAAAGAAATCGGTGACGCCGTCGTCAGCAAATTCTTGCAGCCGGCAAGCGAAGGCGGAGTGGACGAAATCCACATCGTGTACAACCGCCTAGTGAGCATGCTTCTGCAGGTTCCTGAGGTTGTTCGTCTTCTCCCACTGGAGATCGTTGAAGGTGTTGAGGCACCCGAAGAGTCGGAGATCCTTCCGCTTTATGAGTTCGAACCAGAGGTAGACAAGGTGCTCGACGCCTTGCTTCCTGTGTATATCGAGAGCCGTATCTTCAACGCCATGCTCCAGTCTGCCGCTGCAAAGCATGCAGCAACGCAGAAGGCAATGAAGTCTGCAAGCGACAACGCAGACAAGCTCATCAACGACTACACGCGCTTGGCCAACAACGCGCGTCAGTCGGAGATCACCCAGCAGATTTCCGAGATCGTGGGCGGCGCGGACGCCCTCAGCTCGGCTAAGTAAGAACCATAGATAGGGAAGCCATGACTGAAAAAGCCCCGGCCAAGAAGGCCCCCGCTGCAAAGGCAGCAACCACAAAAGCAGCAGCGACGAAGGCGGCAGCCGTAAAGGCCCCCGCCAAGAAGACGCCTGCAAAGAAGGCAGCTGCCAAGACGGTTCCTGCTGCGAATGTTGCCGGTATCGGTCGCATCTCGCGCGTAATCGGCCCAGTTGTAGACGTCGAGTTCCCGCATGATTCGATCCCCGGAATCTACAACGCGCTCAAGACCAACGTCACCATCGGCGGCGAGACAACCGAGATCACTCTCGAAGTAGCTCAGCACCTCGGTGACGACGTAGTTCGCGCCATCGCGCTCAAGCCCACTGACGGACTTGTCCGTGGACAAGAGGTTCGTGACTCTGGCGAGCAGATCACTGTTCCTGTTGGTGATGTCACCAAGGGCAAGGTCTTCAACGTCACGGGTGACATCCTCAACGCAGATGAAGACGGCAAGGTCAACGGCGAGACCGTTGAAATTACCGAGCGCTGGCCCATCCACCGCAAGCCCCCGGCATTCGACCAGCTTGAGTCGAAGACGGAACTCTTCGAAACCGGTATCAAGGTCATCGACCTTCTCACGCCCTACGTGCTCGGTGGAAAGATTGGTCTCTTCGGTGGTGCCGGTGTCGGTAAGACCGTTCTGATCCAGGAAATGATCCAGCGCGTTGCCTCCGACCACGGTGGTGTTTCGGTATTCGCCGGTGTTGGTGAGCGTACCCGTGAAGGTAACGACCTCATCGTCGAGATGGAAGAAGCGGGAGTCTTCGACAAGACTGCTCTAGTCTTCGGCCAGATGGACGAGCCGCCAGGAACGCGTCTTCGCGTTGCGCTCTCGGCTCTCACTATGGCTGAGTACTTCCGTGACGTTCAGAAGCAAGACGTGTTGCTCTTCATCGACAACATCTTCCGCTTCACGCAGGCCGGTGGTGAAGTTTCGACGCTTCTCGGCCGCATGCCTTCTGCCGTTGGTTACCAGCCGAACCTCGCCGACGAGATGGGTATCCTTCAGGAGCGCATCACCTCGACGCGTGGTCACTCGATTACGTCGCTGCAGGCAATTTACGTGCCTGCCGATGACTACACCGACCCGGCTCCGGCAACCACCTTCGCCCACCTCGACGCCACGACTGAGCTCAGCCGTGAAATCGCATCGAAGGGTCTGTACCCCGCCGTTGACCCGCTCACCTCGACGAGTCGTATCCTCGACCCCCGTTACCTAGGTGCCGACCACTACCGTGTCGCGACCAACGTGAAGCAGATTCTGCAGAAGAACAAGGAACTCCAGGAGATCATCGCGATCCTCGGTGTTGACGAGCTCTCTGAAGAAGACAAGATCACCGTATCGCGCGCACGTCGCATCCAGCAGTTCCTCTCGCAGAACACCTACATGGCGAAGAAGTTCACCGGTGTTGAGGGATCGACTGTTCCGCTCAAGGAGACCATCGAGTCGTTCGACGCGATCGTCAAGGGCGAGTTCGACCACGTTGCTGAGCAGGCGTTCTTCAACGTCGGTGGCATCAACGATGTCGAAGAGCAGTGGGCCAAGATTCAGAAAGAGAACTCCTAACAATGGCAGTTCTGACAGTGAGCGTCGTCTCCGCCGACCAGGAAATCTGGTCGGGGGAGGCGAGCCAGCTCATCGCTCGCACCACTGAAGGTGAGATCGGTATTCTTCCCGGCCACGAACCGCTACTCGCGATTCTGGCTCAGGGAGAGGTTCGTGTGACCACCACAGACGGCAAGAACGTGACCGCTACCGCGGATAACGGCTTCCTCTCGGTTGAGCACAACACCGTAACAGTGGTGGCAAGCACCGCTGAACTCGTCTAGTTTTCTAACATGCTTATAGCGATGGCCGGGTTGCCGGGTGCAGGAAAAACCACGATCGCAGAGGTCGTGGGCGCCCGGCGCAAGACCACCGTGCTCTCCGTCGACCAGATCGAGACAGCAATTCTGAAGGCCGGCATCAGTGCCGGACAACCCATCGGACTTGCTGCCTATCTGGTGGCTGAGGCGCTAGCAGAATCAGTCTTGCTGAACGACGACGACATCATCATCGATGCTGTCAACGCGGTGGATCCGGCCCGTGAACAATGGGTCAGTCTCGCGGAGCGCACTGGCTCCGGCATCCGCTTCATTGAAGTGGTGTGCTCAGACGAAGCCGTGCATGAACAACGACTCGTGGAACGCGCTGCGAAGCGTGCGCTTGCAGGCGCGCCCGACCGTGACGCCGTAGAGCAGAGTGTTGAAGAGTATTCCCCGTGGGGCGGAGTGAGCGGCGCTGTCGCGCGCATCACTCTCGACTCGGCGGGCCCCATCGGCGTGAACGTCGAACGGGCATCCGCATTTCTTGACGCGTGATCATTCTTCTTCCACCCTCGGAAACAAAACGTGACGGGGGAGACGACAACGCTGCCCTCGACTATGGGCAGCTTTCGTTCCCAGAACTGACTGAGGAACGACAAGCTGTCTCGAACGCGCTCATCGAGCTTTCCGGCGATCCCGACGCTGCACAGAGCGCTCTTGGCATCAGCACGAAACAACTTTTTGAGGTTGAACGCAACCGCACACTCGCTGTCGCTCCGGTAATGCCGGCGCTCAAGCGCTACACGGGAGTGCTGTTTGACGGACTCGATGCCGCCTCGTTGACGCCGGAAGAATGGGCCTTCGCCGAGAAGTGTGTAGTCGTGCACTCAGCGCTATTCGGCCCCATCGGTGCGGGAGATCCCATTCCCGCATACCGACTCTCGCATAACTCAAAGGTGCCCGGCGTTCCCTTGAAGCGTCACTGGAGAGCATCCGTCACGGCTGCCTTGGCTGCGGTAGAGGGGCTCCAACTAGATTTTCGGTCGGAGGCGTACGCCCAACTTGGAGCGACCTCTCTCCGTAGCGTCTACCTCCGGGTGGTGACTGAAGGCGCGGACGGCAAACGGGTTGCGCTCAGCCATTTCAACAAAAAGTCAAAGGGTCTCTTTGCGCGCGCTCTCATCAGAGCGGGGATCGACCATGAATCGATCGATTCGCTACTGACCTGGGCAAACGGCGCGGGCTTCCGTCTTGAACCTGGCGCCCCTGGCGAACTGGACCTCGTCGTAGAGAACGCGTAGCTCACGCCGCGTTACGATTACGCCACGCGCCAGCAGCCCTCGAGGTGGTCGTCAACCATGCCGGCGGATTGCATGAGGGCGTACATTGTCGTCGGTCCGACAAAGCGAAACCCGTGTGCCTTGAGCGCTTTGCTCATCGCGGTGGACTCTGGGGTGATGGCCGGTACTTCGTCAAAAGTGCGCAGCCGTTCAGGGCGAGCGGGAGGAGCGAAGCTCCACAGAAGAGTGTCGAGCGCACCCGGGGCGTTCTCCGTTAGCGCCAGAGTTGCCTTCGCGTTGGTGATGGCAGCGGAGACTTTCAGCCGATTACGAATGATACGCGGATCGTCGAGGAGGCGGGCCACGTCGTCGTCGCCGTAGTGCGCGATCGTTGCCGCATCGAACTGATCGAACGCCTCGCGGATGCCCTCGCGCCGGCGCAGGATCGTGATCCACGACAACCCGGCTTGGAATGCTTCGAGCATGATCTTCTCGAACAGACGGTGGTCGCCGCGGAGCGAATTGCCCCACTCCTCGTCGTGGTAGTTGCGATAGAGCTCGTCGTCCCCAACCCAGCTGCACCGAGAGCGCCCGTCGGGGCCAACAATCAGTGCTTCACGTTCGCTCACTTGTGAGCGATCCCTTCATGCTTGAGCAGCCACTGCTTGGTCGGAACGCCTTCGCCACCGCTATAGCCGGTGATGCGCTGGTTGGAAGCGAGTACCCGGTGGCAGGGGACGATGATCGGGATGGGATTGGCGCCGACAGCGCCGCCAACGGCCCTGCCCGCACTTGGTCGCCCGGTGGCGCGGCCGATGTCGGCATACGACACAGCGGCACCGAAAGGGAGCTGGCCGAGTTGGAGCCAGACCGATCGCTGAAACTCAGTGCCCGTGGTGGAAAGTGGGAGATCAAAGGAGCGACGCTTGCCTTCGAAATATTCGCTGAGCTGCTGAGCGGCGTGCGTGAGTACGTCGCACGAGGCCTCAGCCTGGTGATCGTGGGGGAGCGCGCCAGCGTTCTCGATGGCGAGACCCGTGACGTGTTCGCCGTCGCTCGTGAGCTCAATGCGGCCGATGGGTGACGGCACTCTAAGCAGGTACGCGACCTCGGTGGAGGGGGATGTGATCGTGTGCATGTGTCGAGCGTACGCTGCGCAGTTCGCGACCTGCTGGCTATTTTCGGACATTGCAATTCCGAGAGGATTCGCTGCGCTGGTGAGGAGAGGTGCTAGATGCCGTCTTCGTTGCGAGGTTCAATGTTGATGCTCTGGTTGAGCTCGCTGATTGTGGTGTTGAGCGCCTCGAGCTGCTTCACGAGGTCGTCGTAGGTGTCGACATCCGCTTCGATGGAGTCGTAGAGAGTGTTGAGGTAATCCTGACGACTAATCAGATCGTTGCGTTCACTGTTGAACTGATCGAGGGTGTTGAAATCGCCCTCATCGGCGCGTGAATTGAAACTGTCGATGTCGTTGTTGAGCTCGTCATAGCCGGAGTTGTAGGTCGCGTAGTCGTCGTCGATACTCGCGCGAAGCGCATCGAGTTGGTCGACGAGTTTTGCACTGGCCTCGAGCTGCTCGGTAAACACCGCGTTCGACTTCTCGTGGAGCGCCACCACCGTGGCGCGGTCAGTGAAGTACTCCGCGTAGTGAGCCTCAAGCTCAGGGCCGACATCAGCGAATTCGGTGCCGATGATTGAGTGCAGCTCGTTCGACCGTTCCCCCGGCTCAGTCTTCGCATAGAACTCAAGGGTGGTCGCGAATTCGGGATCGTCTTTCATGCTCTCGGCTGCTGCTTCGAGCAGAGTCGTCAAGCGATCCTGCTCGGCAGTTGAGAGGCGGTCCCACGCGGCGTGCAACATCTCGTGGGCAGCGACGACTTCTTCGATGCCGTCGAGACGCTCATCCGTGACGTCGTAAAGGAAGATTGACTTGCTGCTCGGAAAGTAGCATCCGAGCACGCCAAAGTTCTCCTCGACGTTGGAGCACGTGGTGTTGAAAATCGGGTTCGTCTGAATCTCGGGGTGACTGGCATAGAAAAGGAACTGGCCCTCGTCAGACATCGCCGCCGTGGTCACATAGGCCTGAACAGTCGCTGACGGTTCAAAATCCCACACCGCAAACTGATCCGAAATGCGCTGCTGATTAGTGAGCGCCCAGACGCCAGTCGCGATAACCGCAAGATTGAGCGCGACAGCGAGCACGATCGCGATAACGCGCGCAACAGTAATGCGCGTATCGCTCTCGTGGGGACGCTGCGTTAGCGATTTATCCTCAATGCTCACGAAAAGAACTCTATCTGAGCCGTGGGGTCAGAGGGAGGGCGAACGTGGTGAGTTCTAGAGACGGCTCCATGCTTCGGTCAAGACCGAGCGCAGCATCGATTCTATCTCGTCAAATTCAGCAGGACCGATCGTGAGGGGCGGTGCCAGCTGAATCACAGGATCTCCACGGTCATCCGCGCGGCAGTACAGCCCGGCGTCGAAGAGTGCCTTCGACAGGAAGCCGCGCAACAGGCGCTCCGATTCGTCGTCGTTGAAGGTTTCCTTCGTCGCTTTGTCTTTCACGAGTTCGATGCCAAAGAAGTAGCCGTCGCCGCGCACATCGCCGACGATGGGCAGATCGAGCAGGCGCTCAAGAGCAGCGCGGAACTTCGGTGAGTTCTCGCGAACGTGCTCGTTGATCTTCTCTTCCTCGAAAATGTCGAGGTTTGCAAGGGCAACCGCGGCAGACACCGGATGTCCACCGAAGGTGTACCCGTGGTAGAACGTCGTCGCGCCGTGCTTGAAGGGCTCGTAGACGCGGTCAGACACGATCGTGGCGCCGATGGGCGAATATCCACTCGTCATGCCCTTGGCGCACGTGATCATGTCGGGAATGTAGTCGTAGGCGTCGCACGCGAACATGTGGCCAAGGCGACCGAAGGCACAAATGACTTCGTCGCTGACCAGCAGTACGTCGTATTCGTCACAGATCTCGCGAACACGTTGGAAGTAGCCGGGGGGAGGCGGGAAGCATCCACCCGAATTCTGCACGGGCTCAAGGAACACGGCTGCGACAGTCTCGGGGCCTTCGAAGAGGATCATTTCTTCGATGCGGTTAGCCGCCCACAGGCCGAATTCTTCTTCGGTGCCGTGGAAGCCCATTTCTTCTGCGCGGTAATAGTTGGTGTTCGGCACGCGGAATCCACCAGGAACGAGAGGCTCAAACATCTCCTTCATTCCGGGGATGCCGGTGATGGCCAGTGCGCCCTGCGGGGTGCCGTGGTAAGCAACCGCGCGGGAAATCACCTTGTGCTTGGTGTGACGGCCCTGCAGCTTCCAGTACTGCTTGGCTAGCTTGAATGCAGTCTCAACGGCTTCGCCGCCGCCGGTGGAGAAGAACACACGGTTGAGGTCGCCGGGCGCGTAGCCAGCCAGGCGATCAGCCAGCTCGATGGCGCTGGGATGCGCGTAGGACCAAAGCGGGAAGAACGCGAGCTCTTCGGCCTGCTTGGCAGCAACCTCAGCGAGGCGCTTGCGGCCGTGGCCAGCATTGACCACAAAAAGTCCGCTCAAGCCGTCGAAGTACTTGTTGCCTTTGCTGTCATAAATGTGGTGGCCTTCGCCGCGCACAATGATGGGAACCCCGGCACCGTCTTCCATCACCGATTGGCGAGAGAAGTGCATCCACAGGTGGTCTTTGGCTTTTTGTTGAAGATCGGCTTCGTCGTACTCTGACATGGCTGACACTTTCTTGAGGGTTGTGAGGAACGCTTAGCGCGTTCCCCAGTTGTAGAACTGCTTGTGGAGGCGCAAGTAGACGAAGGTTTCCGTCGAACGCACGCCGTCGATCCCGCGAATGTCGCGGTTGAGAAGGTCGATCAAGTCGTCGTCGTTTTCACAGACCACTTCGGCGAGGATGTCGAAGCTGCCGGCAGTAAGAACGACGTAGTCGACAGCGGGCAGTTTTCCAATCGTTTCGGCAACGACTGTGGTGTCACCCGAGACTTGGATGCCGATCATGGCTTGGCGAAAAAAGCCAAGCTGCATGGGGTCGGTAACCGCGACGACCTGCATGACGCCGGAGTCTGTCAGCTTCTGCACGCGCTGACGAACGGCGGCTTCACTGAGGCCAACTGCCTTACCGATCTCGGCGTAGGAGCGTCGGCCATCGTTCTGAAGTTGCTCAATGATGGCTTTCGAAACATCGTCGAGATGCACAGGCTTGCTTGCGGAACTACGCGACGGGGTGGTCATGCCTCGATTTTGTCAGTTGAAACCCGCTTCTGCAAGCGATTCCGAATCAAAATAGTGATTTTGCTGCGGAAACCGTCAGTCTGAGGGTAGATTCCGGATGACACCCTCGCTATCGTTGACGCATGAGCGCTTCAGAAATCAAGAACTTCATCAACGGCGAGTACGTAGCCGCGCGCACCGAGTCAAGTTTCGACGTGATCGACCCCGCGACCGAGCACAGCTACGCCGAGTCGCCTGTCTCGTCAGCCGCTGACGTGGATGCCGCCTACGCCGCAGCGTCGACCGCCTTCGAAACCTGGGGCGAGACGACTCCCTCGGAACGTCAGCTCGCCCTCTTCCGCATTGCCGACGCGATGGAAGCGCGCGCCGACGAGTTCGCTGACCTTGAATCGAAAGACACCGGAAAGCCCCGCGCCAGCCTCGTCGCTGACGAGATCATGCTCTCGGTTGACCAAATCCGATTCTTCGCGGGAGAAGCCAGACACCTCTCCGGAATGGCTTCCGCTGAATATATGAAGGACCACACGTCATCGATTCGCCGTGAGCCCATCGGCGTTATCGGTCAAGTGGCGCCGTGGAACTATCCGCTCAACATGGCCGTCTGGAAAGTCGCCCCCGCCATCGCGGCCGGCAACACGACGGTGCTGAAGCCCAGCGACACGACACCGTCGGCCACCCTGCTGTTCGCAGAGGTCGCATCCGAGTTTCTGCCAGCGGGCGTCTTCAACGTTCTCACCGGAGACCGCACCACCGGCGGTCTCATGATCGACCACAAGACGCCGCAAATGGTGTCGATTACGGGCTCAGTGCGGGCCGGAATGGAAGTTGCTAAGGCGGCATCCGTTGATCTCAAGCGTGTGCACTTGGAGCTAGGCGGCAAGGCTCCGGTCATTGTTTTTGACGATGCCGACATCGAGTCTGCTGTTGCAGGCATCGGAGCCGCCGGCTACTTCAACGCGGGACAGGACTGCACTGCAGCGACGCGGGTGATCGTACACGAGCGGGTTCATGACGAATTCGTGGCAGCCCTCGTGGCCTGGACGCGCGATAACGCGACAACGGGTGCACCCCATGAAGACGTTTACTTCGGGGCCGTGAACAACGCAAACCAGCTCGCTCAAGTCTCACGCGTGATTGAAGAGCTGCCGTCGCACGCTCACGTCGAACTCGGGGGAGCGCGCCAAGGAAGCCAGGGCTACTTCTACGAAGCCACGATTGTCTCCGGGTTGCTGCAACACGATTCTGCCGTACAGAACGAGATCTTTGGCCCGGTCATCACCGTTCAAAAATTCACGGATGAGAACCAAGCCCTTGAGTGGGCCAACGACGTCAACTACGGTTTGGCTTCGAGTGTGTGGACTCGCGATCACGGTCGTGCAATGCGATTCGCGAAACACCTCGACTTCGGTTGCGTGTGGATCAACACCCACATTCCGATTGTCGCCGAGATGCCCCACGGTGGTTTCAAGCACTCCGGATACGGCAAAGACCTGTCGAGCTATGGCTTCGAGGACTACACCCGCATCAAGCACGTGATGAGTTTTATCGGACAAGCGTGACCGGCTCCCACGAGAAATCGTCAAGCGTGTCTAAGATTGCGGCGTGAGGCATGACTTTGACGACACGATAACGGCGGGCCAGCGGCCCACGGTGTGGTCGAACGTTCCCGACCTCGAGGACACGATCATCCTCAGTTCTCGGCGTCGACCCCCCACCGTGCAGCCGTACGAACGCCCGGTAGATGCTCAGGCGAAGCAAGCGTCAGCCACGACCGCTCAAGAGGCGGCACGATTGCGAGCGCGCGCTGCAGCGCAAGTGAAGCCTCCTCAGCAGTCGTCGGCACCGCCAGCATCTGCGTCGTCTGCGTTGTACTACCGAGTGCAACTCGACGGATCGGGGCAGGCTCACTCGCTTGAGCATGCGTGCGTATTCGGTCGTGATCCGCGACCACCGCGCATCGTTAAAGGTGTTGGACCACGTTTGGTTGCGGTGCAATCGCCGCTGCGGGAAGTCTCTGAGACGCACGTCGAAGTGCGACAATTGGGAGCTTCGGTGATCGTGACTGATCTTCGATCGACGAACGGGTCCATCGTTCAAGTGCCAGGCAATGCTGCACGAAAACTCCGTCAGGGTGAGTCGGTGGTCGTTTCGACCGGCACGCTAGTGGATATTGGTGACGGAAACATCATTCGGATTCTGCCTCGGCGGCGTCTGGAGTAAAACGGGCAGGAAGGTAGCCGTGACCGAAATCGGCGGCAACAACCCGAAGCACACCATCGCTCTACCAGGGCGAGAACAGCAAACGTTTACGTTTGCGTGGGCTGCGGGAACTCATACGGGCCATCGGCGCGCCGCAAACGAGGACAGCTACGTCGCGCGTTCTCCGATGTTTGCTGTCGCAGATGGCATGGGCGGCCACTCTGCCGGCGATTTGGCGAGCGCTGCCGTTGTCGAGCGACTGGATGACGCGATCACGGGAGACTTCTTGCCAGCCCGGGCCGTTGAACGAGCTCTCGAACGAGCAACGGACTACATCGGACTTATCGCTCAAGATAGCGAGTTGGGGGTCGGTACGACGGTAACGGGTGTCGTCGTCACGGAGCACCACGAATCGGCAAGCTTCGCTGTCTTTAATGTCGGTGACAGCCGCGTTTACGACTACGAGAACGATCGATTGGTACAGGTCACGCGAGACCACTCGGTTGTTCAAGATCTTGTGGACGCCGGGGTGATTTCGCGTGAAGAAGCGGAGGATCATCCTGATGCCAACATCATCACTCGCGCGGTGGGCTTCAACGCGACCCCATCGCCCGACTTCTGGATGCTTCCGATTCAGCGCGGTCAACGGCTCTTGATTTGCTCGGATGGCCTTACCCGCGAGGTCTCCGACGTCGAGATTTCGCAGATTTTCGCGAAGCATAATTCGGCAGAGGAAACAGTCTCGGAACTCATTGATTCTGCACTCGACAGCGGCGGCCGCGACAACATCACGGCAATTGTCATTGACGTGTTAGAAGTGCCTACAGCGACATAGTCGTCTAGTCCTCCATACTGGGGACAGACCATCTGACCCCAAACAAGGGGCAGAATCCGATTTGTGAGTGCTTTCCTCACTTAGAATGATCGAACTCGACGACATGTTAGGGGTGTTTCTGTGGCTCGAAGACTGCCCTCAGATCCGCCTGCCCTGCCCGGGTTCTCACATGTGCACGTTTTGGGCTCCGGTGGATTCGCCGACGTGTTCTTGTATGAGCAGAATATGCCGCGTCGCCAAGTCGCCGTCAAGGTGATGCTCAGCGAGGTCGTCAACGACCAGGTTCGCCTCATGTTTCAGGCTGAAGCGAACCTTATGGCGCAGCTCAGTTCGCATCCTTCAATCCTCACCGTGTACCAGGCGAGCGTCTCGTCTGACGGTCGCCCCTACTTGGTGATGGAATTGTGTTCCTCCACGCTCAGCCACCGCTACCGCCTGGAGCGACTTCCCGTGCCCGAGGTGCTGCGGATCGCCATCAAGATCGGTAGCGCGATCGAGACTGCCCACCGCGCCGGTGTCTTGCACCGCGACATCAAGCCTTCCAATATTCTGACGACCGCATACGGCCATCCTGTGCTCTCAGACTTCGGTATCGCGGCAACGCTGAGTGAGTCCGAGAATCTTGAAGCCGTGGGAATGTCGATCCCGTGGTCTGCTCCAGAAGTGTTGATGGATGAGACGGCCGGCACTATTGAATCCGAGCTGTGGTCCTATGCCGCGACGGTGTACTCGCTCCTAGCGGGGCGTTCCCCCTTCGAGGTGCCGGGGGAGTCGAACAAGTCGACAGACCTTATTTCTCGAATCAACCGCGCGAAGCCCCGTACGACTGGTCGCAGCGATGTGCCCGAGAGTCTTGAACGTGCGCTCAACCGGGCGATGTCACGCAAACCTGAAGCGCGCCAGGGCAGCGTGCTAGAACTCGTGCACGAGCTGCAGGCCGTGGAATCTGAGCTCGGCCTCTCCCAGACCGCCATAGAAGTTGCTATGGATGACTGGGCGCTCGCAACCGTGGCTGAGCTTGAAGACCGCACTCGGGTTCGTCCGGGTCAAGCTGCACCGATGACGTCGTCACAGCGTCGCAAACGCCGGCGCCCTGCCGCGGTCGACGACAGCTTTGGTTCATTCGAGAGTGAAGCGGCAGAGGGCAAGATGTCTCGCCGCAAGACAGGAATGAGTCCGATTCCGCGTACTCGCGGCATGCAAACTATTGCGTGGATTGGTGTTGCGGTCGCCGCGCTCGTGGTTGTGCTCGGCGCCACTGTCACGCTCGTGCAATTGCAGACTGGTTCCACCGACATCCCGACTGTAAGCGACATTAGCGCTACGGTCTCGACCGATGTCGTTGAGTTCTCGTGGTTCGATCCTGGACTCGAACCAGGTGACTCATACCAAATCACAACAACAGACAACCAACCACCGCTGCAACAGCGAGAACCCAGCTTTGTGGTTGACGCTGAGTCTGGCGAAAACGTCTGCATCTCTGTGACAGTGACCCGCGACGGCAAATCGGGCGCAGCGAGCGCGCAGAAATGCGCGGTGTTGCCGTGATGATGGGTGGCTGTGATTAAGCGCTGGGGTAAAGCGCGTCGCTCAACAGTGATCGGCGTGGTGAGTGTCTCTGCGATCGTGGCGTTGGTAGCCACGGTCGCAATTGTGTCGACCGGTTACACCGCACAGCAGGTCGACTTGGCAGACGGTGCTGTCTGGGTGGCGAACAATCAAGAGCAAGCGATCGGGCGCGCGAGCACGGAAGTTCTTGAGATCAACTCTGTCGTGAATGCGCGGAGTGCTGACCTCGAAGTTATTCAGCACGGCGAGAGTGTTTTGCTATTCGACCGATCGGAAAGTGCGATCGATGTTGTCGATCCCGCCGTGTCAGAGATCGAGGAGAGCGTCGCTCTTCCGCCCAATCAGCCCGAGGTCTATTTCGCGGGAGACAACGTTGTTGTTCTCGAACATGGCACGGGCGACCTCTGGATTAGGTCCTACGAGGACTTCCTCAATTTCGATGCGGAATCACCGGCATCCTTGAGCCTGGGCGCTGATGCGATCGTCAGCGTTGACGACGACGGCTTACTCTTCGCGTTCTCTCCGTCGACAAGCCAACTCTTCCGCGTAAACGCGGCGATTTCTGACACCGCTGAATCAAGCGTGAGTCTAGAACTCGACCCCAATGCGGAACTCAGCATTACTTCGGTTGCTGGTCAATGGGCCGTTCTCGATTCGGATGCCGAACTGCTGTACATGGACGGTCGCACTGTCGACCTCACCGGCCTCGTGGACGGCGGCAACGGCACGGTTGTGCAGATTCCCTCGATAAACGGTGAGCGCGTGCTTATCGGATACAGCCAGGGAGTCATTAGCGTTCCGCTCAGCGGCGCCGCAGCGGTAGGGCTCGCTACGGGTCAATCCGGGGTCGCGGCACCTCCGCTCCGCTTGGGCGATTGCGAGTTCGCCGCCTGGACGAGTGGCGAGAACTGGCGCCGCTGCCCCAGCGATGCCGGTGAGGGTGTCATGCTGCAACTGAGCGGAATGGAAGCTAACGCTCAGCTCTCCTATTCGGTCAATGGTTCGCGCGCCGTGCTCAACGACCGTCTCTCCGGCCGGACGTGGGCGGTACAAAGCTCCGGTGAGTTGATCGACAACTGGAACCAACTCATCACGGCTGAAGATGAAGAGCCTGAAGTTGAACAGAACCTTCTCGACGTCGAACCAGAGGTTGACACTGTTCAGCAACCCCCGGTCGCGGTAGACGACAACTTTGGAGCTCGCCCCGGGCGTGCCACCGTCTTGCCCGTTTTGCTCAACGACTACGACGCCAATGGCGATGTGCTGGTGGTGGAGAGTCTTCCGACGATCAACCCCAGCATCGGACGAATCGACCGCATCAACGAGCGCCAGCAGATTCAGATCACGCTCGAACCCGGTGCGAGTGGTCAAGTCAGTTTCGACTACACCGTCAGCGATGGTCGCGGGGGTACCGCCAGCGCGACCGCAACGATTGAAATCCGAGCCGACTCCGAGAACTCACCGCCAGAACAGGTGCGAGCGACGAAATTTACGGTGCAGTCTGGCGGCCGTGTATCCAACCAAATCTTGGGCGACTGGGTCGACCCTGATGGCGACCCTTTTTACTTGACGAGCGCCTCCGTTTCGGCACCTGATGCTGTCAGCTACAAGCCGGGGGGAGACCTCGTCTTCTCGGACTCTGGTGCTGGTGGAGAACTCAAGGTCGTCACCCTCGTCGTATCGGATGGCACGAGCGAAAGCTCGGGCGGTGTATCCGTTTCGGTCAAACCCGCGGGCGAAGTGCCCATCGAGGCAGACCCGTTCGTTGTGCTCGCCTATGCGGGCAAGGAAGTCACCGTCTCGCCGCTGAGCCACGTGCGCGGAGGCAACGGCAACATCCGCCTCAATAGCGTTCCCGCGAAGACGGGCGCTCAAGTCTTGCCGAGCTACGAGACCGGTACCTTCCGATTCCAGAGCGACGAAATTCGAAGCCACAACCTCGAATATGTCGTCACCGATGGCAACCTCACGTTCACCGCAATTGTGCGAATCGATGTGGTTGCTCCGCCAGACGCCAACACCTCGCCCATTACCGTTCCGAAAACTGTCTTCGTGCAAACTCTTCAGAACGAGCGAATCGATGTCGCTGGTACCGACGTAGACCCGGCCGGTGGAGTGCTGCTCGTCACCGAGATCATGAACCTTCCCGTGAGCTCGGGCGTTCGTGCGGAAATCTTGGAACAACGACTCGTTCGTGTGAGCTTGGAGGCCCCACTCGATGACGGGCCGGTCAGCTTCAACTACCGCATCAGCAACGGGTTAGCGGATGCCGTTGGTGTCATCACGGTTGTCGAAATTGCGGCACCGTCCCGGCTTCAAGCGCCGATCGCGAACGACGACTCCGTCACCGTTCGCGTGGGACAAGCCGTCGACATCCGGGTGCTCGACAATGACGAACACCCCGATGGGCTCGAACTGACTCTGGTGCCGAAGCTTGCGCAAGACCTCCCTGAAGACTCGGGACTGCTCTTTGCCTCTGGCGAAGTGCTGCGCTACCTTGCCCCTGATCGCACGGGAAACTTCACGGCCGCGTACCAAGTTGCTGGCCCCGATGGACAGTCGGCAACCGCGATCGTGCGAATCGCGGTGCGCGAGCTCGACGCCTCAAGCAATAACCCTCCTGTGCCCCCAACAGTGACAGCCCGCGTGCTGGCAGGCGACACCGTGCGCGTGCAGATTCCGCTGACATCGGCAGACCCCGACGGCGACTCGGTGCAGTTGCTTGGCCAAGCGACGAACCCGAGCAAGGGTGCCGTCATCGATGTTGAGTCCAATACCTTCGTTTATCAGGCTGGTGAGTACTCGGCCGGAACCGACACCTTTAGCTACACCCTCATTGACTCCCTCGGCGCGCGCGCAAACGGCGAAATCAACATCGGGATTAGTCCGCGCCTTGATGGTGCCCGCAACCCGGTAGCGATCATCGATGAAGTGACGGTCAAGCCGGGCATCACTGTGTCGGTGCAGGTGCTCGCGAATGACTCCGACCCCGACGGCAGCCAGCTGTCGGTGGTGTCGGTAGAGCCCAACGATTCCACCACCGTCGCAGAGATCGATGGGGATGTGGTGAAGGTCACGCCGCCCGAAGAACCTGGCGACTACGGCATCATTTACGTCATCGAAAACGAGACGGGCGGCTCGAGCCAAAACTTCATCCGCGTTACGGTCGACCCCGAGGCCAAACCGGCGTATCCCATCGCCACCGATAGCGTCTTGACCCTCTCAGATGTGCTGGATCGCAACCGCGTCACTGTCGATGTTCTCTCGGGAGTGTTCTTCGCCGACGGCGACCCCGGAACCCTCACGCTTGGGATCTACCCGGGCTACGGCGATGCAGCCCGCGTGACATCAGACAAGCAGATCGAAGTCTCTGTGGGCGATGTCGGGCAAATCATTCCCTTCCGTGTGACGAACCCCGCCGACCCCACCGTCTTCAGCTACGCGTTCATTAAGGTGCCGGGATATAACGACGCTTTGCCGCAAATTGATCGCCGAGCTCAGAAACTCAGCATCAATAGCGAGAGCACGCTCGTAATCGACCTCAACGACTACATCATCGCGGTCGGCGACAAGCCCGTGCGCCTCACCGACTCCAGCACAGTGCTCGCCACCCACAGCGATGGCGCTGACCTCGTGCGCGACGAGGACACTCTCGTCTTCACTTCGGCGGAAAAGTACTTTGGGCCGGCATCCATTTCGTTCGAAGTGACCGATGGCACTTCCGCGACAGATCCTGAGGGGCGTACAGCCATTTTGGTGCTGCCCATCGACGTGCTTCCCCGCGACAATCAAGCCCCCGTTTTCGGCGGCGCTGTCATCGACTTTGAACCGGGTCAGGAAAAGGAGATCGATCTCCTCAAGCTGACGAACTACCCGTACCCTGACGACCTCGACGAGCTCGCTTATTCGGTCCTGAGCCCGCTGCCGGAAGGCTTCAGCTACGCGCTCGAGGGCACGATGTTGACGCTTCGGGCGAATAACAGCGCGTTCAAGGGAACGCGCACCTCGATTTCGCTCGGTGTTCGCGATGATCTCTCCGAGGGCAAATCTGGTCGCATCGAGTTGAACGTGGTGCCGTCAACGCGCCCCCTCGCGAGCCCAGCCGCCGACCTCGCTATTGCGAAACGCGGCGAGACAACTGTCGTTGATGTGCTTGCCAATGATGCCTCCACCAACCCCTTCCCCGGAGCGCCACTGCGAGTGGTCGATATCCGTGGACTCGGTGGCGGATCTATTCCCGCGGGACTCTCGATCGTCCCGAGCAGTGACAACAGCACACTGACCGTCACAGTCTCTAGCGAAGCGGTTCCCGGTGACGTAAACCTGCAATATCGCGTCGCGGATGCCACCAATGACGTGACGCGGTATGTCTGGGGCACGGTTGTCGTGTCGGTCCAAGACAAACCAGACCCGGTTTCGAACCTCGGACCGAGCGGTTTTGGCGACAAGACGATCATGATGCGCTGGAACGCTGGGCCGGCCAACAACTCGGCAATCACTTCGTACCGGGTGACGACGAAAGCCGCTGGTGTACTCGTCAACACGGTCGAGTGTGCTGGAACGACGTGCGCGATTCCGACCACCGGAAACGGACCAACCAACTCCGTCAAGGTCACTGTCGTAGCGATCAACGCCATTGGAGAATCGGACCCCGTTACGCTTGCCGACTCTGTGTGGTCAGACATCATCCCCGTAGCGCCGACGACGCTCAGCGCATCACCCCTTGATCATGGACTTCGCCTGACGTGGAATGCGGTGCCGACACCGGCAGGCGGTTCCGCTGTTGACCGCTACCGTGTTGTCGTCGGTGGCTTCGAAACGACGCTCGGCCTTGCTCAGTGTGATGGCACTACCTGCACGTGGGAGACTCCGTCAACGTGGGTACTCGACAACGGCGTAGCCGTGACATACACCGTGAGCCCACGAAATGCTGCCTACACCGCGCTCTCCGTCTGGAACACGAGTGAACCGCGCAGTGCGATCCCAGCCGGTCCGCCCATCGCTCTCACTGCGCCGGTGGCTACCGTCGTCAACGACACCACCGCTGAATTGACCTGGCCCGCTGCGTTCAACGAAAACGGTCGCCCGGTAACCGCCTACACAGCAGCGGCCTATACCGGCGCCGAGCCAACCTGTTCGGCGAACGGCTCGATCACCGCCAGGGGCGCGAAGCTAGCATCGGTTAGCTCGGGCACATCAGCGACCTTCAGCGGACTCTCACCTAACCGCACCTACACGATGGTGGTATTCGCCTACAACGGCCAAGGCTGCACGGCGTCGCCGACGGTTGTCGCCCATACCCCGCCAGCCGTTGTGACGGCGCTCACGACCGCAGGCCCGGTGGCGAACGGAAACCGCTTTGACTTCACCGTGAACGGGGGAGCGATGGGCTCTGACACGCTCAACAGCGACTACACCCTGTACTACAGGCTCAGCGGTGGCAGCGTTCCGGGAACCATCTACGGGCCAGTAGCTCTCGGCTCCTTCCTCACCGCTGATGGCGGCCAGCAGTACGGTCAAAACATCTCCGTGGAAGTTCGTGCCTGCCGCAGCTACGGATCAGGACCAATCTGTCAGCCCGAATGGTCAGCACCCTTTGCGCTCGGCATTCCCGTGAATCCTTCCGTAGCGGGGCTGACGTTCACTTCGGATAATGATGTGCTGAACGAAAGTGGCACCTTCGAATGGCTCGATTGGCCAAGCGGAACGTACGAGAGTGTGCGCTACCGTTGCGGCGGACTCACCTTAGGTCCGTGGCAGACGGCAGACACCACCGTGCCTGGCGGAAGTTGTCACGCCGATGTGGCGCTCCTCGTGGCGAACCCCACGCTCGTTATTCGCGTGATCGCCAATGGCGGTCAGATCTACGACAGAACTTATAACGGATATGACTATGACTAGAGGTGCGCTATGACCATGACTCCCGACGAAGCCGCATGGTTCGCGGAAAGCTTTAATCGACTCGTGACAAACGTCGAGCAAGTTCTGCTCGGAAAAACGTTCGTCGTGCGCCTTGGCTTCACGGCACTACTGAGCGAAGGGCACCTACTTCTCGAGGACTACCCCGGAACGGGAAAGACCTCGTTTGCTCGCGCCATTGCGCAGAGCGTCTCGGGAACGACCAACCGCATCCAGTTCACTCCCGACCTTTTGCCGGGTGACATCACCGGTGTCAGCATCTTTGATCAGCGCGATAACAAGTTCGAATTTCACGCCGGACCGATTTTCTCCAACATCGTTCTCGCCGACGAAATCAACCGCGCAAGCCCCAAGACCCAGGCCGCTCTTCTTGAAGTGATGGAAGAGGGGCAAGTGACTGTCGACGGAGTCACGCACCCCGTTGGCTCGCCGTTCATGGTCATCGCAACCCAAAACCCTATCGAGCAAGCCGGAACGTATCGCCTGCCCGAAGCACAACTTGACCGCTTCTTGATGAAGGCCTCCATCGGATACCCCGACCGTGCGTCCACGCTGCGCATCCTCGACGGTGCCGGCGTCGCCGCACACTCGACCGCCATCGAGCCTGTCGTGAGCGCAGAACTCGTCGTCGAAATGGCGCAGCTCGCACGCACAGTGCACGTCGATCCCACAATCAACGACTACGTGAGTCGCCTAGTCGAAGCGACGCGAAGCGCTGCCGAAGTGCGTCTCGGTGTGAGTGTTCGCGGTGCGCTGGCATTGATCCGAGCAGCAAAGACTCTCGCAGCATCTAATGGCCGTCACTACGTTGTGCCGGATGACGTCAAGGCTCTTGCCGAATCGGTTTTGGCTCATCGTCTCGTCATTGATGCTGAAGCCGAGTTCGAGGGCGTTACTGCCTCAAGCGTGATCGCTCAGATTCTGATCGAGAACCCACCGCCCACAGAGCGGCAAGCCGTGTGAGTTCACTCCTCAACCGCTCGGCGAAAGGGCAGCCCCAGTACACCGCGCCGGAACAATCAGGTCCGAGCGGCGATAAGTCACGCTCGGATGCAGACTTTCCCACCGCTATTCGTGGCCTCGACAATGCGCGAACGCGGCTCGTCGGTTACCGCACGGGGTTTCTTGCTGACCTGATTGTCGCGCTTGTCCGTTTCGCGGTGCTGGCACGCGCGACCTTTTCCCGGTACGCCAAACGCATTACGGCAGTCGTCACCCCTGTCGGCTGGGTCGTGCTTGTGCTCGTGCCGGTCACGCTCATCGTGGGGTACACGATCGCCTGGCAAGAACTTGTCGTCGCAGGGTTTGCGCTCGCTGCAATCGCGCTCATGGCCGCGATTTATCTCTTTGGGCGCAGTCAATTAACGATCAGCCTTCACGTGGGACACCATCGTGTCGTCGTCGGTGAGCTCGCGAGCGGCGAGGTACGGGGAGAAAACGAAGGCAAGCGTCGCAGCCTCGGCGTTATCGCGGAGATCCCCGTTGCGGCCACCTATGCCGAAGCCGTGTTACCGAGTTTGCGCCCGGGCAGTTCGGCGACTCACGAGTTTCCGATCCCTACTCATCGACGCGGTGTCATTACGGTCGGCCCCGTGCGCACGGTGCGTGCCGACCCGGTGGGACTCGTGCGCCGCGAGCTGGTCTGGACCGAGTCCGCAGAAGTTTTTGTGCACCCCCGCACCATCAGCATCCCGAGTGTGAGCACGGGACTAATCCGCGACTTGGAAGGTAACCCCACCAAGGACCTCGCCAACAACGACATCTCGTTTCACGCGCTGCGGGAGTACGTGCGCGGTGACGAGCGACGCAACATCCACTGGAAAACAACAGCTCGTACAGGCCGCTACATGGTGCGCCAGTTTGAGGAAACCCGACGCAGCCACCTGGTCATCGCCTTGAGCTTGGCGACGACCGACTACTCGAACGACTACGAGTTCGAAATGGCAGTGAGCGTCGCTGGTTCGCTTGGCGCTCAGGCGATCCGGGATGCCCGCACGGTGACAGTCGTCGCGAGTGAGCAAACGCCGCAGTTTGCCAAGAGAAAGATCTTCGCGGTAAGGGCGCTTTCTACCCTCACTGGTACCCGCCTTCTGGATGACCTCACCCGCGTTCAACGTGCCGATACAGCGCTGCGCCTCATCGACGTCGCGCGCGTAACGTCAGAGCAGACCAGTGGAGTTTCTGTTGCGTTCTTGATCTGTGGATCGACGGTGACTTCGCAGCAGTTGCGTGCAGCGTCGACCAAATTCGCGACGAATGTCGAAGTGGTAGCGATTGTGTGTGACCCGGAAGCGGTTCCGGGGCTACGACGAGTTTCAGGACTCAGTGTGCTCACCATCGGGTATCTCGAAGAACTCAAGAGAGCCCTCGCACGATCGGCGGGTGCATGACCGCACCAGTCTCTCGATCCTTCGTTGTTGTCTCCGGAGCTCTGCTCTGGGTCACTGTCGCGCTCGCATCTGCAGCGCTGTGGCCGATTTATCGCACGACAGATCTCACTGTATTGATCGCTGTCGGCGTGCTTGCGGGCTCTGCGGTGGCCATTGTCTCGCTCTGGCGTCGCTGGTCATTCCTGACGACGTCGGTGGTCGCCGTGATCGTGTTCGTAGTCATCGGTGTTCCCGTGGCGGTCCCGTCAGAGACGCAATGGGGAGTCGTGCCGACACCCGAGGGCCTGAGCGACCTTGTGTTGGGTGTGGCGCTCGGGTGGAAACAGTTGCTGACCATTTCGCTGCCGGTCGGAAACTATCAAGCTCTTCTCGTGCCCGCCCTTGTTCTGGTCTTTTTCGGCACCGTTATTTCTTTGAGCGTCGCATATCGCACGGCTCTCGCGGAATTGTCTGTCGTGCCATCAATCGTCATTTTTGTCATGGCAATCGCACTGGGCCCGACCTACCCCGACCAGCCTGTACCTCTCGCGCTGGCGCTCCTGATTGTGATTGCGCTCGCGATGGTGTGGTTCCGCTGGCGTCGTCGTCGCGACACCGTCAATGCCCTTGAAGCAGCGATGGATGCGCCCGGAGTCGCTCGACGCAAACGCGAGTTCGGATTCGCCGGTGTACGCACCATGGTCAGCGCTGTCGTCATCTTGGCTATTGCCTCGGGAGTGGCGTTGGTGGCGGCGAATGTGGCACCGCCTACAAACAATCGTGCCGTGCTCAGGACGGCGATTGTGGAGCCATTCGATCCTCGCGATTATGTGAGCCCGCTTTCGGGCTTCCGTCGCTATTGGCAGCCCAGCACCGCGAACTCTGTGTTGTTTGAGGTGTCGGGAGTTCCGCTGGGTACCCGCGTGAGACTAGCGACACTCGATAGCTACAACGGTGTCGTGTATGCGGTGGGTAGCGGACGAGTCTCGAGTGAGTCGGGTTCGTTCTCGCGAGTACCGTCTCGTTTCGATCAATCCGACGTTGACGGTGATCAGGTCGATTTGACGATCACGATCGCAGGCTATGAGGGCGTCTGGCTGCCCACTGTCGGCCTATTCGAGCAGGTCGATTTCTCCGGTGAGCGCGCACCGGACCTTCGTGATTCCTTCTACTACAACAAAGTTTCCGGAACGGCCGCGGTTGTTGGCGGTGTGGAGAGCGGAGATACCTACACGTTTGAGGGCGTTGTCCCGGTGCAACCGAGCGCCGAAGAACTCAGCACGGTAACGCCTGGGCTGGCAGAAGTGCCCCCGGTCCAAGATTCGCCGGAGGAACTCACCGAGCGGCTGGACCAATACGTTCGCGCGGTAACGACGCCGGGGGAGCGCCTCACCGCCATGCTCGACGGCCTCGCGGCCGATGGCTACATCAGCCACGGGGTCGGTATTGATGAACCCGCCAGCAGGTCGGGGCATTCTGTCGATCGTATTGCGGAGCTGTTTACTGCCCCACGCATGATTGGTGATGGCGAACAATATGCGGTGGCCGCATCCGTGATGGCGAATGAACTGGGATTCCCCACCCGCGTTGTTCTCGGGTTTATTACCTCAGACCCTCAAATTCGAGGCGACGACGTTTCTGCGTGGATCGAAGTGAACACAGCCGAGTACGGCTGGGTCACGATCGATCCCAACCCGCCGCTGCGCGAGATTCCGGAAGAGAATCCTGACGACATTGCGCAGGTTGCGCGGCCCCAAACTGTGGTTCAGCCGCCCGAAATCGAATCGGACACGACCAACCGCCAGTCGAATCCTGACAGCGAACAGGCGCTGCAACCTGACCTCGACCCTGTGCTCCAAGCCGTGCTCGCCGTATTGCGAGTTGCGGGCTGGACGCTGTTGGTGATCTTGGTCATTGCGGCACCTTTCCTGCTGATTATTGCCGCGAAGGTGCGACGCCGTCAGCTTCGTAAGCGTGCCGATTCGACGGTCGAACAGATCAGCGGTGGATGGCAAGAATTCGAGGATTCCCTCATCGACCACGGCTATTCGCCCCCCATATCGGGAACACGAACGGAAGTCGCTGCTGTGATGGCCACTCCGGATGCTCGCGGACTCGCCGAGCACGCTGACCGTGCGATTTTCTCCGGAGCTGAACCGGAAACTGTTGAAGCCGACGCGTTCTGGACGAACGTGACGGAACTGGAAACTCAACTCAATACTGGACTGTCGCGCTGGGCGCGGTTCAGGACCAAAATATCACTGCGATCGCTCGGTGGTTATAGTGTCACAAGTCTGTTTAAGCGATAGAGGACCACCCGTGAATTGCTCTTTCTGCGCGACGCAACTACCCGCCGATGCCGTCTATTGTGCGGAGTGTGGGCGGCCTGCGATGTCTCGTCGCGCCCGCCGGGGTGCTGTCGGAGGCGACGTGACCCCGCCTGCTGCTGTCGCTCCTGCGCGTTCTGAGCGCGCGGAAGTCGCCGCCGGTGAAACACCAACGAACCTGCGTCGCCGTCGGAATCGTGGGTCCGCTGCGGCTGATTCCGCTGCGGCTGCGGCTGCGACGAGCGACGCTCCCGAACACGCTGAAGAGGCACCGGCTGGGCACAATCCGGCTACGGCATCCGATGGTGTGGATGCTTCTGCCCCCGTGCTCGCCGAGCTGGCGCCTGTCAGCGTAGAGAAGCCGGTGGACGTTGCCGAGAACGCGTCAGCCGACGCTGTGGCCATAGACGATGTCGACTCGGACAACGGCACAGAGCTGCCTGCAGCACTTCGCGATGCCTTGGTGTCAGCGCCTGACGTGCTGGCGGATGGCGCCCGCACGCTGCGGCTGGGTGACCCGCTTGTGCTCTCGGCTGCCGCTGACGTAGTTCGTTCCGAGGCTGATGCTTCGCGTGCAGCGCAATCAGCGGAGGCGGTCGTGTCTGACTCCGCCGACGTTGAGATCCCGAGCGATGCAGCGCCAGCTGCTGCGGACGAGTCGGAACACCCTATTCCGTTCGATGAAGATGGCCCCTATGACGAGGTGCTTCCGTTCGATGAGGACGGCCCCTACGACGAGGTCGCAAACCCTGCGCTTCTCACCTTCGACCAGAACCTCCCCGTCGCATCGTCTGCCGCGCCGGATGCTGAACCGTACTTCACGACAGTTGCTGAAGCGGCTGCTGCGCTTGCAGCCGAACCTTCCTCTGGCGGCGTAGTCGACGATGTCTTTGTGCGCGAACAGCCACAATCTGACACGAACGAAAGCTGGCGAGGTATGCCGGCGCCGATCCTCGAGGAATCGACTCCGCTCGCGGTAGATGCGGATTATGTCGCGGTCGCTGACGAAAAACAGGACACTGACGCTGCGCCCGAACCGGCGACCGACGAGGCTCCCGAGCGTGCGGTAGTTGAGCCCGTGGCTACTGTCGAGCCCGAGCCCGAGCCCGAGCCCGAGCCCGAGCCCGAGGCTGATGCCGAGCCCCAGGCTGATGCCGAGCCCGTCGCCGAAATTGAACGGGAGCCCGAGCCCGCGGCCGCTGAATCGGAGGTTTCCGAGTTCGTGCGTGCCGAAGAAGTCGCAGCCGAATCTGCGGAAGAGCCCGAAACTCACTCGGAATCTCAGGCTGACACGGAAGCCGATGGGACGACGGCAGAGATCGACGTCGAAGCACACGAACCTAATGAACCGGAGCCTGTCGCAGAGTTCGTAGCGAACGATGCTGATGCTGCGGTTGGTGAGCCCGAGGCGCGCCTTGAAGCGCTTGTTGAGCCTGAACTGGCCGGATCGCCCGAGTCCGAGGCGTCGCTCGACACGAAGCTTGAGTCCGGCGCCGACGCTGAAGTAGTGCTCGAACCGGAACTCGATTCCGCGCCAGAGCCAGAGCCTGAGCCCGAGCCAGAACCCGAACCCGAACCCGAACCAGAACCAGAACCGCTAGTGGAACCTGAGCCGCTTGTAGAGCCAGCACCGCTTTCTCGGTCCGCTTTCGAGCCCGACTTGAGTAAGTTGGGTCGTCCTGAGGCTGTCGAAGAAGAGCCAGTGCGCCTTCACGTGAAGCCAGTACGTCCGTTGGGTGAGGAACCGCTCTTCACGACTGCAGACCGCTTGCGTGCATCCGCCTTCGCGCCCGTCGCCTCTGAACGTGTCGATAGCCAGCCAGCTCCCTCTGCGGTAGCGGGGCCCGAAGAGTCGGCCGCTGTTGCAACCGGACCGGCACCCCACGGAGCAGGAGAGCACGGGACCCAACCGCGCGGTGAAGTCGCGGCGGCGGTAGCAGCTGTCCAAGCAGAGCCCGCAGTCGAGGAAGCGGCCGCACTGATTGGCTCATCCGTTGAGACGTGTCAGCAGTGTGGCACCGTTCTGGCTGAATCCGACATCTTCTGTGGCTCCTGCGGTTTCGTGCGTCACGGCGTTGGCCCTGGTGCTCGCGCCGCAGCATCCACGCCACACACCATCGTGCAGGAAGCAGCTTCTTTCGACGAAAGTGCACATGACCAGGTAGAGACGATCGACCACAGCGAGGTCACGGCTGATGAAACTCCCGTCCCCGTGGCCGAAGACTCGCACGCTCCGCTTGCGAACGACATGCAGCCGGATGCAGAGATGCCGGTGGCTACAGACTCGGCCGCAGCGCCAGATGCTGAGGCAGCAGCCCCAGAAGCGCTGCAGCCAGTCGAAGCCGCAGCTCCCATTGCCGAGAAGTCAGTAGTGAGTGATGAGTTCGCCTCCGTGGATGAACCTGAACCCGATCCCGAACCCGCAGCGGCCGTGACTGAACCGGAGCCATTGCTTGAGCCGGAGCCATATTCCTCGGCGGCACCGGATCTGACAGTTGCACCCGATCTTGAGCCCGAAGGCGAGCCTGATGATGCTCTGGATGCCGCTGATGCGCTCTCTACGGGCTCGAAACCATTCTCGGTACTCGCTCCGCCTCCGAAGTCTCACCAGCGCGTAGAACTCCCCATCTCGCCGCCGGTGCCACTCGCATCCGTCGGCGCTGATGATGAGGATATTGAAGACACCCGGATCGTTGTTCGCAGCGTCACTGGTACTCGTTTCGTGCTCCAATTCAGCACGGGGGATAGCGTGATCGTGACAGGAACCGGCCTTGTCGGTCGTAATCCGATCCCAGAGCCTTCCGAAAAGTTCGACATCGTCGTGCCGATTACTGACCCCAGCAAGTCGGTGTCTAAGACTCACTTGGAGTTCGGGCAGATGAGTGGAGTGTTCTGGATCAGCGACCGGTATTCCGGAAACGGAACGATCGTTCGCGAGCCAGGCGGAGAGCCGAAGCGATGTGAGCCAGGCAAGCGCTACCGCGTCGTCCGCGGAACGCGAGTTGAAATCGGGGAACAGTTCTTCATCGTCAGCTAACGGGCTGCCGGCATTGAACGCAATGAGCGTATCGATCGCTGCAACCACCCCTGCACAGCGTGCATTAAGCGGGGCTCTCCACTGACGAGGGCGCGCTCTGTTGTGCGCTAGCCAGCCCCGGTGAAGTAGGGACGTGACCGAATCTCGAACCCCTGACACCCGTGTTTTCTTGCCTGCTCCGCCGCAGGCGCCTGCCCCCTTTCGATTCCCGCTAGTGGCCGCCACGGTACCGGTGGTGGCGTCGGTCGCGATCTGGCTGATCACTGGCTCGACCTTTGCCCTCATTTTCGCCGCTTTGGGGCCATTGGCAGCGACCGGTAGCTACATCGATTCACGAGTGACGGCGCGCAGAACGAGGCGCGTCGAACGGGCACGCTTCTGTGCCGACACAGCCACAACGACGAAAGAAATTCGCGCCTACCATCGCCGCGAACTCGTCGAACTGGCTGAAAAAACCCCTGCGGCGATCATGTTGGTCAATGACGTACTCACTGATGCGTCGAAGTGGATGCGTGAGCCCCACGATGTCCTTCCCGTCCACCTCGGCTACGGCAGTGTACGCAGCAGCATCGCCATTGATCGCACTGCGGCGCATGACGCTGTGTCTCCAGACATCGAAGACACGTATCGGAGTCTGACGGAGCAGGCAGAGCATCTGAGTCGAGCACCGATTGCTGTAAACGCGCGCCTAGGTATCGCACTCTGTGGCAACAGCCCGATGGCGTTGTCACTGGCACGATCACTCGCGATCCAACTCGCTCGCACCCTCGCACCCACCTCAAGCTGGGTGCGACTCACAGGAGTGTTTGCAACAGAATCCTGGGGAGAACGACTCCCGCACCGACTGTTGCGTTCGAGTGGAGCAACAGAGCGGGGTGCGGATGCTGCTGGAACGGGCGGAGAGATCGCGAGCGTGCAGTGGGGAACGCTTGGCGATTCCCAGCCGCGCGTTTCCATCACGATAGTGGGGGAAGAAAACCAAGTGCCGAGCGGGCATCGCATTGTGATCCGCACGAACGCCGCGAGCGTGGCTGTGGTTAGACATCCTGACCGTCATCAACGCCGCGACTTCGAGCCGTCGTTTCTCGGCAGAGAGCAAGCGTTAGTTTGGGTACGAGCGGCACACGATATCGCTGCCCGCGATGGTCTTGCTTCGGGTCAGGATGTTCTTCCCGATTCACTTGCCTTCGATGAACTCGAGAAACGCCCCGTCTCGCTCCTCACCTCTCGAGTGGAATCTCGACGATCGCTAGCCGCGCGCCCCGCCGTCGCGGTGTCAGGAGAGCTCAGTATTGATCTTGTTGTCAACGGGCCCCACGCCATCGTGGGCGGCACTACTGGTAGTGGCAAGAGCGAACTCCTCATTGCGTGGGTGCTCGCGATGGCGGCCGAAGTGTCGCCAGACGACGTGACCTTTTTGCTCGTCGATTTCAAAGGGGGCTCCGCGTTTGCGGCCCTCACCCAACTGCCGCACACCGTGGGCATCATTACCGATCTTGATGAGACAGCTGCGGCGCGGGCCTTCGCGAGTCTTCGTGCCGAGCTCCGATACCGCGAGCGTGCGCTGGCTCAGGCCGGCGTGCGAGATATCTCAGAGCTCGCGAGTGTGCCGCGTCTCGTGATCGTGGTTGATGAGTTCGCGGCGATGATGGCGGACTACCCACAGCTGCATGCTCTATTCAGCGATATCGCGGCGCGAGGCCGCTCGTTGGGCGTGCACCTGATCCTCTGTACGCAACGACCTTCCGGAGTTGTGCGCGACGCGCTTCTTGCTAACGCGGACCTGCGGATCTCCCTTCGCGTCAACAACGGTGCCGATAGTTCGGCCGTCATCGGCAGCGATCGCGCCGCCGAGCTACCGGCGGACGCCAAAGGTCGTGCGTGGGTTGCCCATGGCTCGTCCTCGGCCGAGCTCGTGCAGTTCGCGCTCGTCTCGCCTCACGATATTCGTCACGTTGCTGAGCGTTGGCCCGTCTCTGCTCCGCCGAGACGGCCGTGGTGCGAACCGCTCAGCGAGCACGTCGCGCTCGCCGCGGTGCTGGCGGCGGAGGACAACGACAGCGCACCCTCGGATGCAGTGAACTCAGACACTCTCTATTTTGGGTTGACAGATCTGCCTGAACTTCAACGCCACGGGCGTGCTGGCTGGTCCTCAGCCGCAGACGGGCACCTGTTGATCGTGGGGTCATCTGGCAGTGGAAAAACAACGGCTCTCACCACGCTTGCCCACATCAGCACGGCAACGGTGATCGTCATGAGTGCCGAGCCCGCCGCCTTCTGGGACACGCTCGCAGGCGTCTACGGTCGACTCGACTACAGCGATGACGCAGCGATACCGCGGCCACCAAGCCACATTGTGATTGACGACATCGATGCCGTGCTCGCTCGTTTCGACGATGAATACCGGGCTGTCGTTGTCGAACGGCTCACTCGCGTGCTGAGGGAAGGCCCCGCTAATAACCTGTGGGTTATTGCGAGCGCCCAACGAATCACCTCACCGCTGCAGTCACTCTCACAGCTGATGCCGAGCGTTCTTCGCCTGCGTTTCAGCAGTAGGCAAGAATTCATTCTTTCCGGCGGGACCACGGATGAGTACATCCCCGCGGTGCCAGCAGGAGGAGGCCTCTGGCAGGGCAAGAGAGTGCAAATCGCGCAGAGTGATCACTACCTGCCGGTGGCAGAACGAAGTGCGACAACGACGCTGTCGGGCACCGAGCACATTGTTGTCGTCAGCAGTCGCCCCTCGGTCACCGCCGCAGCGTGTGCTGCTGCTGGCTGGGAAACAAGGCACGTCGAAGGGACACCGGGAGCCGAACGGGAGCTCTTGGTTAGCCCGAATGAGTCGAGTTCTCCCATCGCGATCATCGGATCAGTCGATGAATGGCAATCACGGTGGGGTGCCCTGGCGGCGTTACGTCCCCACGCCACCATCGTGCTCGATGGCTGCACCCTCAGCGACTACCGCCAACTTGCCCGCACTCGCGAGCTGCCGCCGCCGCTGACGGCAGGCTCACGCGAGTACTGGGGCCTTAGCGAAACTGAACCAGTTCGCCGGGTGCGGCTGCCTCACACCAGCCACAGCGAGGTGCTGGCCCCACACCGCTAGCTGGTGAGCACGGTGTTTGTGGCCCCAGTGGGAACAGCGATCTCCGCAGCCACGACCAAAATCATGCGGTACCCGAATTGGGCACAATTATTGGGCGAATTTAGTTCGGAAACATGGAATTATTGCAACGAACCCGCAAGGCCCCTCCTAACTGGGGCTATAACAAAGCAGACCGCGCTCACTACCATCGGGGTAACTGGTGGGGGCGAAGGAGAAACAGTGACGAGACCACTTCCGCAGGATCCTGCGATCCAGCAGCTAATGCTGCAGGCGAAGCAATCTCAACTCAGCCGCAGGCGACTGCTGCAAGGAGCGGGGCTTGGTGCGTCCGCGCTCGCTCTCGCAGCATGTGCTGCGCCGGATGGGTCAGATGCGAATGATATTTCCGACAGCGACAACAAGCTCGTCTGGGCAAGCTGGCCGTCGTACATCGATGAAGACCTCAGCGGACGCTCTCCCACGCTTAAAGCTTTCTATGAGGAGACCGGCGTCGAGGTCGAATACAAGGCTGTCGTTGAAGACAACGTTGGTTTCTACCTGACGATGAAAGATCAACTCTCGTTGGGCGAGCCGACAGGCACAGACATCATCTGCGTCAGCGACTGGATGGCAGCACGGCTCATCCGGTTCGGGTACGCCCAAGAGATGGACGCCGCGAACATCCCCAACAAAGTCAATCTCACAGAGTCGCTTGCGAGTCCCGACTTTGACCCTGATCGCAGCTACTCGCTTCCCTGGCAAAGTGGTTTTATCGGACTCGCGTGGAACGCTGAAGAGTACCCCCGTGGAGTGCTCTCGGTCGATCAACTCTGGAACGATGACCTCAAGGGCAAAGTTGTCGTCCTCGCCGAAATGCGCCACACCATGGGCATGCTGCTGCTTGCTCAGGGGATCGATATTGCCGAGGAAAACTGGGGTATCGAGGAATACAAGAAGGCAAGCGCCGTGCTCGAAGAGCACTTGACGTCGAAGCACATTCTTGGTGTTTACGGTAGTGAATACCTAGAGAAGCTCAAGTCGGGCGAAGCTATCGCCGGGTTCGCTCGCGCTGGAGACGTTGCCGTTCTCAATGCGCAAGCGGGTTACGAGAAATTTAAGTTCTTGCTTCCCGGTTCAGGCGGAACATTCTTCACTGACTCTCTCGTGATCCCTGCAGGTGCGGTCCACAAGGCGAGTGCAGAAAAGCTCATGAACTTCTACTACGAGCCTTCCGTCGCCACTGAAGTCGTGGAGTGGATTCACTGTGTGAGCCCCGTCGACGGAACGCTTGAGTACGCCATCGAGAACTTCCCGGCGCTGGCGTCGAATCAATTCACCTTCCCGAATGCGACGGCAATGTCGCGAGCGCGCACTTTCCGCACGCTCAGCACTACCGACGATCAGTCATTCAACGCTGAATTCCGCCGCATAACAGGCAAGGGTTAGCGCGCGAGTTCGCGGAGAGTTCTAGGCGAGCTCGAAACGGAGTTCGCCAACGGGTAGTCCACGGCCGAGCACCTGCTCGGTCGTGGCTGCCAGCACACCAGCCACAGCATCCGCATCGAGCGCGCCAGCTTCGGCCAACAGCGAAAGCCCGACGGGAAGCAGCGGTCGGATCGATCCGTCAAGAATCTTGAGAGTCACCGTGGTGCCGTCGGGGGCAGCGGCAATGAGCACGCCCTCGGCCCCGCGTTTCGCGATAATCCCGAGGGTGTCCATTGCCTCGGCAACCTGGGGCATGTCGAGTCCCCACGCGTTGGCCCGAATGGCGCTCACGAGGGCGGCGGCGTTCGGATCGGTATCTGACGTGGCGGCAACCACGCGCTGAATGGCGGTGGCCAGTGAGACGAGGCTCATGGCAAAGACGGGAGCCCCGCATCCATCCGTTCCCTCATGGGCAAGCGGCTGACCCGTGAACTCAATCACCGTCTGCCGAATGCGCTCCTGCAGCGGATGCTCGTGCTCGAGGTAACTTTCCAGCGGCCACTGATTCACGACGCACGCCGCCAGGAAGCTCGCGTGCTTGCCTGAACAGTTCATCGCGAGGCGACGGGGAGCGTCGGAGGCGCGTCGGGTTTCGGAGTCGGCTGGCCAGTCGGGTGGGCAGCGCAGGTCGTCTTCGGTAAGACCGTATGCGGCCAGAGTCGAAGCCACGACATCTTGGTGACGTTGGCTGCCGGTGTGGCTGGCGCTCGCTAGCACGAGCTGTTCGTCGGTGAGAGTGACTCCCGCACGAAGCACAGTGATCGCCTGCATGGGCTTGAGAGTCGAACGCGGGTAGATGAGAGCGTCGGGGTTGCCGAGGCGTCGTAGCTCAGTGCCGTCGGGGGAGAGCACTACAGCGGCACCCAAGTGGCGTGACTCGATCATGCCCGAGCGTTCGAGTACGGCGAGTTGAACGGTGTCGTTAACGGTGAGAGCGGCAGCGGCAGTTGTCGAGGGGGAGTTCACTCTCCTACGTTATCGCCGCGAGAGCGCGGGTGGGCACGGCAGCCTTCGTGATGGGGAATGGTTTCGCTCACTCCCAGCGTTGACCGCTAGCGTGATGGCGAGAGAAGTTTTGCCCGATCGCCCAACGCGTTCGCCGATGCTGGCTGCTGAAGCTGGCCAAGGAGGTTCTGATGAACATCGACCACAATTTTGAAGTGCGCTTGGAATGGTCGGGAAACTTGGGTGAGGGCACCACGAGCTACCGTGGTTACTCTCGCCACAACGAGATCACAGCAGTGGGCAAGCATCCGATTGATGGCTCGAGCGCTCGCGTCTTTCACGGATCGGCCGATCGCTGGAATCCCGAGGAGTTGCTCATTGCGGCGCTCAGCCAGTGCCACATGCTGAGCTACCTGCACGTTGCCGTGAGTCGCGGCATCGTCGTCACGGCCTATCACGACGAGGTTTCAGGCACGATGAAGCAGACGGATAACGGTGGCGGGCATTTCACGTCGGTCACCCTGCGACCCGTTGTCACGATTGCGGCCGGCAGTGTGGAAGATGCCATGGATGCTCACGCTGAAGCAAGCCAGAAGTGCTTCATTGCCTCATCCGTCAACTTCCCCGTGCTGCACCAGCCCCGCATCATTGTGGAGGCCCCAGCGGGGGAGTAGCGGCGGTGCGCGCCGGTTTCAGGAGCGCCGCAGCGTCTGTCATAGCGACTACAGGGCGAACTGTCGAGGTTTCGGCGGCGATTCCACACGCTTTGTACAGCCGCAGTGGGGCAGGATTGGTGCTCCGTGTTCGTGTTGTGAAGGGTTCTTGTGCGTAAAGCGATTCCATTTCTGTTGACCATCGGCGTTGTGGCGTCGCTTGCGGCGTGTTCTCCCGCAGATTCCACGACGGCAGAGGGATCTGGTGATTGCGTTCCGACGTCATCCGGCTCCGCTTCGGATGCTGTTGAGGTCAGCGGCGACTTTGGCGCAAAGCCTGAGGTCACGATCGACTTCCCGACCGACGTCTCAGAGACTGAGCGCACGGTTGCTATTGCCGGTGACGGCGATCTGCTCGCGGTTGAAGCATCGACAGCGAACGTTCAGTTCTCGCTGTACAGCGGCACGACCGGGGAAGAACTCTCCGCCACAACGTACGACGAGGCAGGTCTCACCCCCTTCCCCGTGGACGCCGAGCAGTTCTTGGTCGGAATCGTCAAGACCATTGAGTGTTCCACCGCTGGCTCACGCCTCGTCGGTGTTATTCCTCCCGAGGAGTCCTTTGCCGATGACGCCAGCCGCGAATCGCTCGGAGTCGGCGCAGATGACGACATCGTTTTCGTTGTTGATGTCATTTCCGTCGACGAGCCCGCTGAGCCTGCTCTTCCGCGTGCCGATGGCGAAGACCAGCCGGCCGTAGACGGATTCCCGGCTGTCGAGCTCGATGACGACGGTCGCCCGACGATCACCATCCCCGACACTGACCCGCCCGCCGAGCTCGAGGTTGCTGTGCTCAAGCAGGGCGCTGGCGAGACCGTCGAAGAGAACTCGGATGTCGTTGTCCACTATGTGGGCATGAACTGGACTACGGGCGAAATCTTTGATGAGAGCTGGGCTCGCGGTGAACCTTCCACGTTCAACACTGGCCAGGTTGTCAGTGGGTTCAAGACTGCACTCGAAGGTCAGCAAGTCGGATCGCAGATCATCGCTGTTCTTCCGCCAAGCGAAGGCTACGGCGAAGCAGGCAATGAGAGCGCAGGTATTGCGGGCACCGACACGATCGTGTTTGTCGTTGACATCCTCGGTCTCGGCTAATTCCGCTTCAGTATTGGCGCACATTTGTGCGAGCAAACTAAAGTAGCGGGATGCGCAAGATAATTCTGCTCGGATCGACGGGCTCGATCGGCACGCAAACCCTCGAAGTTATTGAGGCAAACCGTGATCGATTTGAGGTCGTCGGTCTGGCGGCAGGCACTAACCGCACGCTCGTCGAAGAGCAGGCGGCACGTTTCGGAGTAAAGCACATCGCGTTCGGCGCTGAGCAGGCGGCGCAGTTGGTGCGGGATGTCCCTGCCGATGTCGTCGTGAACGGCATCACCGGTTCTGTGGGCCTCGGGCCAACGCTCGCGGCGCTCGAATCCGGTGCCACGCTGGCCCTCGCCAACAAAGAGAGCCTCATCGTCGGCGGTGAGCTCGTCATGTCCCGGGCGAAACCCGGCCAAATTGTTCCTGTCGACTCGGAGCACTCGGCGATCGCTCAAGCGTTGCGCTCGGGCGAACACTCAGAGGTGCGGCGCCTGATGCTCACGGCATCCGGCGGTCCCTTCCGTGGTCGTACCCGGGAGTCGCTCCAGAACGTGACTCCGCGCGAAGCGCTCGCCCACCCCACGTGGGATATGGGTCTGGTGGTGACGACGAACTCGTCGACGCTCGTCAACAAGGGTCTCGAAGTGATCGAGGCGCACTTGTTGTTCGGCGTGCCCTATGACCGCATCGCGGTCACCGTGCATCCGCAGTCCATTGTGCATTCGATGGTTGAGTTTGTTGATGGCTCGACGATCGCTCAGGCGAGTCCTCCCGATATGCGGTTGCCGATTTCTCTTGGTTTGGCGTGGCCGGAACGAGTTGCCGGTGTTGGAGCGCCACTCGACTGGACGACGACGAGCACGTGGAACTTCGAACCACTCGACAACGAGGTGTTCCCGGCTGTTGAAATGGCAAAGGCCGTTGGCGCCGCAGGCCTCACGTTCCCGGCTGTGTTCAACGCCGCGAACGAGCAAGCGGTGCTCGCGTTCCACGCCGGCGCAATCAGCTACCTCGATATTTTGGATGTCGTTGAGCAGGTTGTGCAGAGCCACGATGCAACCGAGCTCACTCTCGAGGCGCTCGCGGCTGCCGAGTCGTGGGCACGACAGGCAGCGGACGCGGTCGTAGCGACCCGCTCCTAGCGCGGTATTCGCCCCCCAAGCGGGGTTGTTCTGGGGCTTCCACAGCACGAGTACAGGCGGGCGTCGGTGCTCGTGACTATTCTTAGCGAGTGGAAAACGTGCTCTTGTACATTCTTGGTGTCCTGATTCTTGTTGTCGGGCTTGCTGTGTCTATTGGCCTGCATGAAATTGGTCATTTGGTGCCGGCGAAGCTCTTCGGCGTGCGCGTGAGTCAGTACATGATCGGGTTCGGCCCGACTCTTTTCTCCCGCAAGCGCGGTGAGACTGAGTACGGACTCAAGGCCATTCCGCTCGGCGGATATATCTCGATGGCGGGCATGTTCCCACCCGGCAAATCACACGACAATTCACGCAGTTCCACGACGAGTGTCTTCCAAACTCTCGTGCAGGATGCCCGGGAGTCCAGCGCCGATACGCTCACCGATGTCGATGAGTCGCGGGCGTTCTACAAACTCCCGGTGTTCAAGCGCATCATCATCATGCTCGGTGGTCCGTTCATGAACCTCCTCATCGCGATCGTCATGTTTGCGATTCTGTTGATGGGTTTTGGAACAGCTCAGGCCTCGACGACCATCAGTAGCGTCTCGGAGTGTGTGATCCCGGCCTCAGCCGACCGCGACGCCTGTACCGATAGCGACCCAGCTGCCCCTGCTCTTGCTGCCGGCATCCAACCTGACGATCGCATTGTGTTGATGGATGGCGAGCCCATCGAGACCTGGGAGCAGATTACCGAGCACATTCGCGCCGCAGCGGGGGATCAACTCACGATCGTGGTCGAGCGTGCGGGAGAAGAAGTCACTCTCACCGCTGAGCCTCTGCTCGCGGAACGTTACGTGTATGACGACAGCGGGCAGAACGTAGAGAACGATGAGGGCGAAGCGCAGACCGAGGAGTACGGCTTCTTAGGAATTGGCCCGGCCGCAGAGACGGTTCAGCAGCCGGTGACCGCTGTGTTGCCCGCAGTGGGAGACAACGTGGTTGCCGTGGCCAAGGTTGTGCTGACACTCCCGCAGCGCATGATTGACGTGGTCAATGCAGCGTTCGGCCCCGAGGAGCGCGACCCGAATGGCCCCATCGGTCTTGTTGGCGTCGGTCGCATCGCGGGTGAAGCAACGAGTTTGGAAGCGGCGACGGTCACCGACCGTGCTGCTTACCTCATCAGCTTGGTGGGCTCGCTCAACGTTGCACTCTTCGTGTTCAACCTGGTGCCGTTGCTGCCTCTTGACGGCGGACACGTTGCGGGCGCACTCTTCGAAGGCATTCGTCGCTTCTTCGCGAAACTGTTCGGCAAGCCTGATCCTGGTCCGCTCGACACCGCCAAGTTTGTGCCGCTGACTCTCGTGGTTGTCGTGCTGCTGGGCATCATGACGTTGCTGCTGGTGTACGCCGACATTGTGAAGCCGATTTCGCCGTTCTAACAGAGCGGGCCGTTCTAGCTGAGCTGGCCGTCTGGCAGCACGGGCCGTTCTAGCAGAGCGCGTAGCTCTGGTGGGCGCTGCGGTCTCGTTCACGTGAACGAGACCGCAGCGACCGCACCGACGCTGTATTAGCGCGTGAGCAGCAGGGCGTCGCCCTGACCGCCGCCACCACAGAGGGCAACGGCAGCGCGGCCTGAGCCGCGGCGTGCCAGCTCGTGCGCGGCATGTACGACGAGGCGAGCACCGGATGCTCCGACCGGGTGGCCGATCGCGATTGCGCCGCCGTGGATGTTCACGATGTCGTGGCTCAACCCGAGCTCGGCGGTTGAGCGCAGGCTTACCGCGGCAAAGGCTTCGTTGATTTCGGCGAAGTCGAGGTCGTCGGCCGTCCAACCCGCGTTATCGAGCGCTGCCGCGATCGCGCGAGCGGGCTGCGAGTGCAATGAGTTATCGGGGCCAGCTACGTGACCCGAGCGGTCGAGCACCGCAAGCCACGGCAGATTGTGTTCTTCGGCCCACGCGCGGCTGGCCAGAATCACGGCAGAAGCGCCATCGCTCAGCGGCGACGAGTTGCCCGCGGTGATGGTGCCCTCGGGATCGAAGGCGGGGCGCAACCCCGCCAAAGTGTCGACAGTGGTGTTGGCGCGTACGCCCTCATCCGTGTCCAGAACGAGGTCGTCGCCCTTGCGTTGGGGGATAGTGACGGGCACGATTTCGTCGGCAAATACTCCGGCCTCAATCGCGGCGGCTGCTCGCTGGTGCGAGGCGGCAGCGATCTCGTCCTGTTCGGTGCGGCCGATCTCGAGGCGTCCGTTGTGGCGTTCGGTGCTTGCGCCCATCGATTCAGCATCGAACGCATCGGTGAGGGCGTCGTGAGCGGCAGTGTCGAGTGCTGACACGGTTCCGTACGCCCAACCCATGCGTGACCCGGGGAGCACGTGAGGGGCATTGGTCATTGACTCTTGGCCACCAGCGGCCACTACGTTGGCTTCTCCGAGACGGATGAGGCGCGCAGCATCCACAATGGCGGCAAGTCCGGAGAGGCAGACCTTGTTGACGGTGACGGCCGGGGTCTTCCAGGCGAGGCCTGCCGCGATGGAGGTCTGGCGGGCGGGGTTTTGGCCAGCGCCGGCCTGGATCACTTGACCGAAGATCACTTGATCGATGGAGTCGACATCCACGCCGGAGCGTTCAACGGCGGCCCGAAGTGCGATGGCGCCTAGCTCGACGGCGGTGAGCGAAGCGAGCTGTCCGCGCAGTTTCCCTTGTGGGGTGCGTGTGGCGGAAAGGATCACTACGTCGTTGGGTGCGGGGGTGTTGGCCACTGTGCAAACTCCTTTGTTTGGGCGCCGTTGTTGACAGCGCGGTTGCGCAACCATAGGCTACATGAAACCTGAACCGGGTCTCAGGTTCAGATCACAATCCTCCTAAGGCAGCAGGAAAGGTCCCATCATGCGGGTCAGTAAAAAGTACCTCGCTCCGGCGTTAATTGCGACGGTTGCACTCACACTGGCGGGCTGTGCCCCCAGTGTTGACGGCGGAAGTGGCGGAGACGAGCTCGCCCCCGTCGACATTTCAATCATCACTTCCCAGACCGGCCCCCTCGCGGCCTACGGTGAGGCCTACCTCGCTGGCTTCGACGCTGGGCTCGATTACGCCACCGACGGCACAGGCGCCGTTGATGGTCGTGAGCTGAACATCGAAATCACGGATGACGCTGGCGACGCCGACAAGGCGGTCACGGCAGCGAAAGATGTGATTGGCCAAGGCCAGAAGATCATCATCGGCACGGTTTCCTCCGGAATCGCGCTCGCGCTTGCTGAGCAGGCCGAGCAAAACAAGGTTCTCTACATCTCAGGACCGGCAGCAGCTGACGGCATCACCGGCGTGAACGAGTACACGTTCCGCTCGGGTCGTCAGAGCTACCAAGACGTCGCAACCGCCGGTACCTTCATCGGTGACCCGGCAGGCCAGTCTGTTCTGGTCTTCGGTCAAGACACTGCATTCGGTCAGGGAAACGTTGCCGCAGCAACCGCCGTTCTTGGCGGCCAGGGTGCTGACGTGACGAGCCTGCTCGTTCCCGAAGATGCTACTGAGTTCACCCCGTTTGCCCAGCAGATCGTTGATGCGCAGCCTGACCTCGTGTTCGTGGCGTGGGCCGGTGCAACCTCGGGTGCGATGTGGGAGGCCCTCAGCCAGCAGGGTGTGTTTGACAGCGTTCCTGTAGCAACCGGTCTTGGTGACATCTCGACCTATGGCGCTTACGGTGCCGCAAGCGACAAGATCAGCTTCCTCAACCACTACTTTGCGGGAGCAACTGACAATGATGCCAACAGCGCCATGGTCAGCTACCTCGAAGCAGAGGGTAAGCAAGCCGACCTGTTCTCGCCAGACGGCTTCGTTGCCGCTCAGATGGTTGTTCAGGCAGTGCGCGAAGGTGGCGACGACGTCGACGCCATGATCGCCGCGCTCGAAGGCTGGACCTTCGATTCCGTCAAGGGATCGATCACGGTTCGCGCTGAAGACCACGCGATGATCCAGCCGATGTTCCAGGTTTCGCTTGTTGCTGATGGCGACTCGTGGATCCCTGAGCTCGTCACGGCCGTTGATGCTGACGCCGTAACCCCGCCCATCGCAGAGTAAGTACTTAGCGAACTATGTCGAACCAGCCCGTGCTCACGGTCGAGCACCTTGCCCTCACGATCGGGGGAGCCGTCATCATCGATGACGTGTCTCTCTCGATCGCCCAGGGTGAGATGCTCGGCGTGATCGGCCCGAATGGGGCCGGAAAAACCACGCTCTTCAACCTCATCTCGGGAGTGATGACTCCGACAACGGGAACAGTCACCCTCGAGGGGCGCGATGTCACGAATCAGACCATTGATGCGCGGGCCCGGGCTGGGCTCGGCAGAACCTTTCAAACATCCAGCCTCTTCCCGGCGCTCAGTGCGCTGGAGAACGTGCGTCTCGCCGCTCAAGTGAAACTGGGCGGTGCCACCTCGGTGCTTCGCTTCCCGCGGTCTCACGACAAAGCGACCACAATTGCTCGAGCTCGCCTCGACGAGGTCGGGCTCAGCCACCACGCCGCTACGGAGGCGGGGGTGCTGTCGCACGGTGACAAACGCAAGCTCGAAATCGCCATGTTGCTGGCCACCGATCCCAGCGTCATCCTGCTCGACGAGCCGATGGCCGGTGTTGCTTCTGGCGACGTTGCCGGGCTCACCGAAGTTATTCGCCAGGTTCACCAGTCGGGTCGCACCGTGCTGATGGTCGAACATCACATGGATGTCGTCCTTGGCCTGGTCGACCGGGTGGCAGTGATGCACCATGGCAGTTTGCTCGCGTGTGACACCCCGGATGCCGTCATGGCAGACGAAGCGGTGCAGAAGGCCTATTTGGGGGCTCCACTATGACCGAATCGATTCTGACGGTTGCTGGTTTGAACGCCAACATCGAGGGTCAGCAAGTTGTCGAGGATGTGAGCTTTGAGATGCTCCCCGTTGGTGTTACGGCGCTTCTCGGCCGCAATGGCGTCGGTAAGACGAGCACTCTGCGAGCGATCATGGGCCTCATCGAGCGCTCGGGTGAAGTGACAATTGCGGGGGAGCGCGTTGATCGCGAACCGACTCACCGCATCGTGCAGCGGGGCGTTGGTTATGTTCCCGAAGACCGCGAAGTTTTTGCCTCGCTCACCGTGAACGAAAACCTTCGGCTGGCAGAGCGTGATTCCACGCCGAACCGCCAGCTCATTGAAGAACTTTTTCCGGACCTCATTGCGCGGGCCGGTCAGCTTGCCGGCACCCTCTCGGGTGGTCAACAGCAGATGGTGTCACTGGCACGAGCGCTCGTGAACGACAACCGAGTGCTGCTCGTCGACGAACCGACCAAGGGCCTCGCCCCGCTCATCGTGATGGATGTCGCGAAAGCACTCGAGCGCGCCGCTCAAACCGTGCCGGTGCTCCTGGTCGAACAAAACTTGCAGGTCGTGCGGATGCTCGCCGAGAAGGCCATCGTGCTCGAAGGCGGTCGCGTGGTTTACGACGGCAGCGCCGAAGAACTCTTGGGCAACGAAGCCCTCACGAAAGAATTGTTGGGGGTCGCGTGAGCACCATAATTCTCCTGCTCATCACAGGACTCGGCCTCGGTGCGCTCTACTTCTTGGTCGCATCCGGTCTCTCGCTGATTTACGGCCTCATGGGCGTGCTGAACTTTGCGCACGGCTCGTTCCTGACTCTCGGTGCTTTCGCCGGCTGGGAGCTATCGAGACGGATGGGCGGCGAAAGCTGGGGCACCCTCATCGCCTCGATGCTGCTCGGAATGGTCGTCGGCGCTGCTGTTGCTGCCGCGACGGAGTTTCTGCTCATCCGGCGCCTCTACAACCGGCATATCGAGCAAGTGCTCGTGACGGTCGGATTGGCGCTCGCGACGGTTGCTCTGTTCGAGGGCATCTGGGGCACCGACCCGATCTACGTGACAGCACCCCCGTGGCTGTCGCAGACCACCGAAATTTTAGGGGCACGCGTTCCCAACGATCGCTTCTTGATGATCGGTGCGGCAGTCCTGGTGCTGCTCGGAATCGTTGCGTTCCTGCGCTACACCCGCTTCGGCCTCATCATTCGGGCCGGTGTTGAGAATCGGTCCATGGTGACTGCACTCGGTATCGATGTGCGCAAGGCCTTCACGGTCGTGTTCGCGATCGGTGGCGCTGCCGCCGGTTTGGGCGGCGTCCTCGCCTCGCACTACTTCGGCTACGTTTCGCCCCAGCTCGGCGGATCGCTCCTGATCTTTGCGTTCATCGTCACCGTGATCGGTGGTCTGGGCTCACTCGCTGGCGCCGCTATCGCGTCGGTGGTGGTCGCCGTCCTGCAGCAGTTTGCGAACTATTTCTGGGGTGGAACAGGTGACCTCATGGTCGTTCTCCTGCTCGCCGTCGTCTTGTTGGTGCGCCCAACCGGAATCTTGGGGAAGAAAGCATGAAGTCGCTCGCACACCTGAGTCAGCGCACCTGGTGGATCGTTGGTGGCGTTCTCGTCGTCGTAGCCGCCCTGCTGCCACTGCTCAACCTCTCGATCCCCGGCGTGCTGCCGGGCGCCACCTACACACCCGGCACGCTGCAACTGCTCGCGCTCGCTTTGCTCTTTGCATCGCTGGCGCTCAGTTACCACTTGCTGTTTGGTACTGCCGGGATGCTGTCCTTCGGCCACGCGCTGTACTTCGCTCTCGGGGCCTATGGTCTCGGCATCGTGCTGCAGCAGACTGAGTTGACGCTGATTCCCGCTCTCGGTCTCACTCTCGCGGTTGTCATTGCCGCCGCGTATCTTCTGGGCTCGCTGAGCCTTCGAGTCACGGGGATTTCCTTTGCAATGGTCACGCTCGCTTTCGCTCAAGCCGGCAACGTGCTTGTGCGACGCAACCCCGGCATCACGGGCGGTGAAGAAGGTCTGCGGCTCGACACCGAGCACATCCCTGATTTCTTCATCGGAGTGATCAACACCCGCAACCTGTATTGGCTCTCACTCGCACTGCTCGTCGTCGTGTTCGTGATTGTCGCGTGGTTCGAAAACTCTCGTGCCGGTCATGCAGTGACGGCAACTCGCGAAAACGAGCTGCGCGTGCGAGTGCTTGGCCTTCGCCCCTTCGGCGTGAAGCTCATGGCGTTTGTCATCGCCTCCGTGCTGGCCTCGCTCGTGGGAATGGTGCACTTGCTGCTGCAGAGCGGCACAACACCGCGGGCAACCTCGGCCGACTTCACGCTCACGATCCTCGTGATTGTGGTGCTCGGAGGTGTCGGCTCGCGCTGGGGTGCGATCGTTGGTGGCATCATCTACACGCTGCTTGACCAGCGGCTCACAGCGCTCGCAAGTTCGGATGCCATCGATGGGCTTCCCGCGATTTTGCGCATTCCTCTCTCCGAACCGCTCTTTATCCTCGGCACCCTGTTTATCCTTGTGGTGTTGTTCCTTCCCGGAGGAATCGCCGGTGCGGTGCAGCGCCTCTCCACAGGCACCTCTGCCACGCCGTCAGAGCGCAAGCTGCTTGAGGAGGCGGAATGACCCAGTCTGAAGGGCTCCACACGCTAGGGCGGTGGACCGCTGACCGCGCGCTCGCCACCCCAGACCGTGTTGCTGTCGATGACCGCGGCGTCGTACTGACCTACCGCCAATTGGATGACCGTGCTACGGCGCTCGCCGAAGCCTTCCTCGATGGCGGCTACGGTGTCGGCGATCGCATCGCCACCATCACGGGCAATAGCTCGGACCACGTTGTCGTGTTCTTCGCCTGCGCCAAAGCAGGACTCGTGCTCGTGCCGCTCTCGTGGCGACTGTCGCCGCGAGAGATCGCCCAGCAACTGGAACAGGCAGACCCCGCACTGCTGCTCGTTGAGGACGAATTTGCAACCCTGGCCACTCTCGCCACTGATCGTCTTATCGTGCCGATTGCTCGCGGCATCCTCGGCACTCACGGTATTGAACGCGACATGGTCGCCCCGCTCCAGCACGCGAGCGGCGAGCCCGTGCGTCGCCCCGTGCGCGACGACGATGCGCTGCTCATCATCTTCACCTCGGGAACGCTCGATCAGGCCAAGGGCGCGATCCTTACTCACGCCAATTGCTTCTGGACCAACCTCTCGCTCTCGCGCACCGCCGAGATCACGAGCGCCGACACCGTGCTCGCGGTCATGCCGCAGTACCACGTCGGTGGTTGGAACATTCAGCCGCTGCTGGCCTGGTGGATGGGCGCGACCGTCGTGCTCGAGCGCACCTTTGATCCGGCCCGCGTGCTGCAGCTCATCGCCGACCGTCGCATCACCACGATGATGGGCGTGCCTGCGAACTACTTGATCTTGTCGCAGCATCCGCGCTTCGCCTCCAGCGACCTCTCGAGCCTCGAACACGCCATTGTCGGGGGAGCGCCGATGCCCGAACCGCTGTTGCGCGTCTGGCACAGCCGCGGCGTCGCTCTCACACAGGGCTACGGCCTCACCGAAGCGGCACCCAACGTGTTGTGCCTGCCCGATGAAGAAGCACGCACCCGCATCGGCTCAGCGGGCAAGCCCTACCCTCACGTGGATGTCGACATTGCCGACCCCGTCACGGGGGAACGCATTGAGGGCGCAGGCCAGGGCGAGTTGCTCGTGCACGGGCCCGGAGTCTTCAGCGGCTACTTTCGTGCTCCCGAAGCCACCGCACTTGCTCTGCGTGATGGTTGGCTGGCAACCGGCGATCTCGTCAGTCGTGACGCGGAAGGCTACTATCGCGTTCTCGACCGCCTCAAAGACATCTTCATCACCGGGGGAGAGTCCGTAGCGCCCGCCGAGATCGAAGGGGTGCTCTTCGGGCATCCGGCAATCGCCGACGTCGCTGTCGTTGGGGTTCCCGACGAGACGTGGGGCGAAGTCGCTATCGCCTGGGTTGTCGTGCGATCAGGAGCATCGACCGACGAGACCGACGTTCTTGAGTTTGCGCGGGCAAGTCTCGCCAAGTTCAAAGTTCCCAAACGGGTCATCTTCGTTGACCGTATTCCGCGGTCATCCAGCGACAAAGTTCGCCGCCGGGTGCTGCTGGAGCAATGGACAGAACAGCCCTTACAACACGGACGGATCAGTTCATGAGCACACCCCTTACCGCTCGCGGCACTCGCACTAAGACGAAACTGATCGAGGCTGCCGAAACAATCTTTGCCCGCTATGGCTACACGGATGCCTCTGTCGTGCGCATTACGGAAGAGGCCGGCGTAGGCCAGGGCACTTTCTATCTCTACTTCGCGAGCAAGCTCGAAATCTTCGAAGAGCTCGTTGAGGATCTCAACCGCCGCGTTCGTCGTGCCATGAGCGAAGCGTCGGGGGCGGCATCCAACCGCATCGAATCAGAACGTGCTGGATTCAGGGCCTTCTTTGAATTCACCGCCGAACACCCCGCCCTTTACCGTGTCGTGCGCGAGGCCGAATTTGTGTCGCCCAAGTCGCTGCGCCTGCACTATTCCCGCATCGTCGACGGCTACATCGAGGGCCTCAAAGAAGCTCAACTGCTCGGCGAAATCGGTGACATCGACCCGACTGTCGCCGCGTGGGCCCTCATGGGAATCGGCGAAATGATCGGGATGCGCTGGGTGCTGTGGGGCGATTCGCCCGACGCCGGCCACGATGCTGACCCGACCGCGAGCGGCACCTCGCGCGTGCCCGATGAAGTTCTCGATCAAATGATTACGTTTATCCGCCGCGCTTTGGCTGTGCCAGAGCCGCGCACCGAAGGAGTCGAGAAATGACCGATCTCACGGGCCGTCGAGCCCTCGTCACCGGCGGAGCGAGCGGAATCGGTGCCGCGTGCACCGAATCGCTTGCTCGCGCGGGAGCCCACGTCATTGTGGCGGACCTCAATGGTGATGCCGCGAAAGCTCAAGCCGACCGCATTGGCGGTGAAGTCTGGGAAGTCGATCTCACAGACACTGCGGCGCTCGCCGATCTCACTCTCGATGTGGATGTCATCGTCAACAACGCAGGAATCCAACACGTCAGTCCCATCGAGAGCTTCGATCCGGTGATGTTTAGCCGCATCCTTGACCTCATGGTCAAGGCACCGTTCTTGCTCGTTCGGGCTGCTCTGCCGAAGATGTACGAGCGTGAATTCGGCCGCATCATCAACATCAGTTCGGTGCACGGCCTCCGTGCCTCGCCGTACAAGTCGGCGTATGTCACCGCGAAGCACGGGCTTGAGGGCTTCTCCAAGGTCACAGCGCTCGAAGGTGGCGCCCACGGTGTCACGAGTAATTGCGTCAACCCCGGCTACGTGCGAACCCCGCTGGTCGAAAAGCAGATTGCCGATCAGGCGAAAGTGCACGGCATCCCCGAGTCTGAAGTTGTCGAGAAAGTCATGCTCACTGAGAGCGCGATCAAGCGACTCCTCGAACCGAGTGAGGTTGCCGATCTCGTGCTCTGGCTCGCGGGGGACACGGCCGGAATGGTCACAGGTGCCTCGTACACGATGGATGGCGGCTGGAGCGCACGATGACCGAGCAACACACCACCATCACGTGCACGGTCGACGGCGGCGAGCTCACCGCAGCAGTGTGGGAGCCCGAGTCGGAACCGCGCGGCACCATCCTGCTCATCCACGGCATTACGGCCTCCCACATGTCGTGGCCGCTCGTGGCCGCAGCTTTTCCCGACTACCGGGTGATCGCTCCTGACCTGCGGGGGCGTGGCGCCAGCCGTGATCTTCCCGCCCCGTTCGGGATGCCGCAGCACGCCAAGGACATGAACGCGCTGTTGGCTGCAACCGGCACTGATTCCGCGCGCGTCGTCGGGCATTCGATGGGTGCTTTCGTCGCGGCAACCTTGGCGGCGCAGTACCCGGAGCGTGTCTCCAGCCTCCTCTTGATTGATGGCGGTTTGCCGATTCCGGCACCGGAGGGTGTGTCGATGGAAGACCTGCCGCAGGTGATTCTGGGGCCGGCTGTTGATCGGCTGTCGATGACATTCGCCGATCGCGAGAGTTACCAAGACTTCTGGCGAGTGCATCCGGCGTTTGCCGATAATTTCACTGAGGCCATCCGCGACTATGTCGACTATGACTTGGTGGGAACCGCCCCCGAGTTGCACCCGGCGAGCAACCTGGCGGCAGTGAGTTTCGATGCCCTGCAGCTGAGCGGCGACACCGACTATCTCGCAGGGCTTCAGGGGCTCACGATGCCGGTGCACTTCATCCGGGCACCGCGGGGTCTTCTCAATCAGGTTCCGGCGTTGTATTCTCCGGAACAGTGCGACCACTGGCGGTCGGAGCTTCCTCACGTGACATTTCATGAGGCGCCAGGGGTCAATCACTACACGATTACTTTGACGCCGCGCGGTGCAGACCGTGTTGCGGGCGTCATGACTGAAATATTGGCGAATCAACCGCGGGAGGTCCGAGCGTGAGCATCGATAAGACAGTGGGGTCGGCGGCCGAAGCAATCGCTGATATTCCCAGCGGGGCATCTCTGGCCGTTGGCGGCTTTGGCCTGTGCGGAAATCCGATGGTGCTCATTCAGGCGTTGCTTGAGCTGGGGTCAGATGACCTCAGCATCGTCAGCAATAACTGTGGTGTGGATGATTGGGGGCTCGGCGTTCTGCTGGCTGCCCGCCGCATCCGCAAGATGACATCGTCGTATGTCGGGGAAAACAAGGAGTTCGAGCGCCAGTTTTTAACGGGCGAGCTTGAAGTCGAGCTGACTCCCCAGGGCACTCTTGCCGAAAAGCTGCGTGCTGGCGGGTCGGGTATTGGTGCGTTCTTCACTCAGACGGGTGTGGGCACGCAGGTTGCCGAGGGCGGCCTGCCTCGCCGCTACGACGGTTCGGGTGGCATCGCGATCGCCTCGCCACAAAAAGAGGTGCGCTCGTTCGACGTGAACGGCATCGCCAAAGATTTTGTGCTCGAAGAAGCGATCACGACCGACTTCTCACTCGTGCACGCGCTCAAGGGCGACCGTCACGGCAACCTCGTCTTCGCGAAGTCGGCCCGCAATTTCTCGCCGCTTGCCGCAATGGCTGGCCGCGTGTGCATCGCCCAGGTCGAAGAACTCGTCGAGCCAGGCGAGATAGAACCGGATGCCGTTCACCTGCCCGGCGTGTATGTCACGCGGATCATCGAGGTTGGCTCCGATGTTGAGAAACGGATCGAACGTCGCACAGTGCAGAAGGTGGTCGCATAATGGCTTTGACTCGCGAAGAAATGGCGGCGCGTGCCGCGCTGGAACTGGCCGACGGCTCCTATGTGAACCTCGGTATCGGCCTTCCGACCCTCGTGCCCAACTACGTTCCTGAGGGCCGCACGGTTGTGCTGCAGTCGGAGAACGGCATTTTGGGCGTTGGGCCATACCCGACCGAAGAGAACGTCGACCCCGACCTCATCAACGCGGGAAAAGAGACGGTCACGACCCTCCCGGGCACCGCCTTCTTTGACTCCGCTATGAGCTTCGGCATGATCCGCGGCGGGAAAATCGATGCGGCCATCCTCGGCGCCATGCAGGTGTCCGTTGCCGGCGATCTCGCCAATTGGATGATTCCCGGCAAGATGATCAAGGGTCCCGGCGGCGCCATGGACCTCGTGCACGGTGCTGCGCGCGTCATCGTGCTCATGGAGCATGTCGCCAAAGATGGCAGCCCCAAGATCGTGAACGAATGCTCCCTGCCGCTCACGGGCCGGAGTGTCGTGCACCGCATCATCACCGATCTAGCGGTGATCGATGTGACCGACCGTGGTCTCGTTCTTCGCGAACTCGCTCCCGGCGTTGACGAAGCAACCGTCCGCGCCGCTACCGAACCCGAGCTCATCGTCGAGCTCGCCTCCTAAATAATTTCGCCACCACCCGCAGTTCCACTCACCAAAGGACACACCATGGCTACCCTTCTCGACGGCATCGTTCAGCACAGCGTCACCACACCGCGCATTGTCGCGTCGGTTCTTGAGCGCCCATCCGACACCGCAACGTCGACGGTGGTGTTCGTGCACGGAAACGTCTCGTCGTCGCTGTTCTGGCAGCCGACGATGCTCGCGCTCGATAGCAGTGTTCGCGCGGTGGCGATTGACCTGCGCGGCTTCGGTGACAGCGAAACTCTTCCCGTGGATGCCACCCGCGGCGTTCGCGACTTTTCCGACGACATCGCAGCCGTGCTCGACGCGCTCAGCATCGAGCGTGCGAGCTTTGTCGGCTGGAGCATGGGCGGCGGAGTCGTCATGCAGTTCATGCTCGACCACGCTGACCGTGTCGACACCGTCTCGTTCGTTTCACCGGTCTCGCCCTATGGCTTTGGCGGAACGAAGGGGGCGAATGGCGAGCTCCTCAATCCGGAGTGCTCTGGCACGGGCGGCGGGGGAGCGAACCCCGACTTCGTCGCTCAATTGAACGCGGGCGATGCGGCCGACGATTCGCCGACATCCGCTCGCATGGTGTTCCGTACGGCCTATGTGGCGGATGCCGCAGCCCACACCGAGCACGAAGATCTGTGGGTCGAGTCGATGCTCACGACCGCCACCGGCGACGACAACTACCCTGGCGACTCGGTTGCTGTTGAGCCGTGGCCCGGCTTTGCTCCCGGCGGTCGCGGAGTGCTCAACACCATGACGCCCGACCACTTCAACGTCAGCGGCATTACCGAACTTGCCACCAAGCCGCGCATTTTGTGGGTGCGCGGCCTGCAAGACGCGATTGTGTCGGATGCCTCGGGGTTCGACCTGAACTTTTTGGGGCAGCTTGGCGTGATTCCCGGCTGGCCCGGCGCCGAGGTTGCTCCGCCGCAGCCGATGATCGAGCAGACCCGTGCCGTGTTCGACCAGTACCAGGCCAACGGTGGGCAATACACCGAGTTGGCGTGGGAGAACTGCGGCCACTCAGCACACCTGGAGCGCCCGCAGGAGTTCGTCGATGCACTGACTGCTCACCTCGGCGCGCGCTAGCGTTCCGCTGATGTTCAGGAGTCGGCTTTAGGATGGGTTAGTGCCAGCAATTAATCTCGGAATGCCGAAAGTCCCTGAAGTCCTCGCTCCCCGTCGCAAGACCCGGCAGATCAAGGTCGGTTCAGTAGGCGTCGGCAGCGAGTCACAAGTGAGCGTCCAGTCCATGACGACGACGCAGACCACCAACATTGACGCGACGCTGCAGCAGATTGCCGAACTCACGGCATCCGGTTGTGACATCGTGCGTGTTGCTGTGCCTCATCAGGATGACGCGGATGTTCTGCACATCATTGCGAAGAAAAGCCAGATTCCGGTTATTGCCGACATCCACTTCCAGCCGCGCTACGTGTTCTCGGCGATCGATGCCGGAGTAGGCGCCGTGCGCGTCAACCCGGGCAACATTCGCAAGTTCGACGACAAGGTTGGCGAGATCGCTAAGGCTGCCAAGGATGCGGGCACAAGCCTGCGCATTGGTATCAACGCCGGCTCTCTTGAGCCGAGCCTGCTCCAGAAGTACGGCAAGGCCACCGCAGAAGCGCTCGTAGAGAGCGCTGTCTGGGAGGCAAGCCTCTTCGAAGAGCACGACTTTCACGACTTCAAAATTTCGGTCAAGCACAATGACCCCATCGTCATGGTCAAGGCGTACCGCATGCTCGCAGAGCGCGGCGACTGGCCGCTGCACCTCGGTGTGACCGAGGCGGGCCCGGAGTTCCAGGGCACGATCAAGAGCGCTACGGCGTTCGGCATCCTGCTCTCGGAGGGCATCGGAGACACGATTCGTGTCTCGCTGTCGGCTCCTCCTGTGCAAGAGATCAAGGTAGGCCTGCAAATTCTGCAGTCGCTCAACCTGCGTGAGCGCAAGCTTGAAATCGTCTCGTGCCCCTCGTGTGGTCGTGCGCAGGTCGATGTCTACAAGCTCGCGAACGATGTCACTGAGGGCCTCGAGGGCATGACGGTTCCTCTGCGCGTCGCCGTCATGGGTTGCGTAGTCAACGGACCGGGTGAAGCTCGCGAAGCTGACCTCGGTGTTGCCAGTGGTAACGGCAAGGGCCAGATCTTTGTGAAGGGTGAAGTCATCAAGACTGTTCCCGAAGCAGACATCGTGGCGACCTTGATCGAAGAGGCCAACCGCATCGCAGCAGAGATGCCTGCCGGTGCCACGGGAAGTCCGCAAGTTCTCACCCCGTAGGCGCACTACCATTGAGGCGTGTCTACACGTCTCTCTCAACTCTTTGTCCGCACGCTTCGCGAAGATCCCGTCGATGCTGAAGTAGCAAGCCACCGCCTTTTGGTGCGCGCCGGCTACATCCGTCGTCAGGCTCCCGGTGTTTTTGCGTGGTTGCCACTCGGGCTTAAGGTTCGCCGCAAGATCGAAGCGGTCATCCGTGAAGAACTCGAGTCGTTTGGTGCCCAAGAGGTGTTGTTCCCGGCTCTGCTGCCGCGCGAACCGTATGAGCTCACGGGCCGCTGGACTGAGTACGGTGACGGCATCTTCCGTCTTAAAGACCGCAAAGACGCCGACTACCTGTTGGCACCCACGCACGAAGAGGTCTTCACGCTGCTCGTGAAAGACCTGTACTCGAGCTACAAAGACTTGCCGCTCTCGCTGTACCAAATCCAGGACAAGTACCGCGATGAGGCCCGCCCCCGTGCCGGTCTGCTGCGTGGTCGCGAGTTCTCGATGAAAGACAGCTACTCCTTCGACTACACGGATGCCGGACTCGACGTCTCGTACCAGCAGCACCGTGACGCCTACGAGCGCATCTTCAACCGCTTGGGCCTCGAGTACGTTGTCGTGTCGGCGGATGCCGGTGCGATGGGTGGCTCCAAGAGCGAAGAGTTCCTGCACCCCACCCCCGTCGGCGAAGACACCTTCGTGCGCTCGGCTGGTGGCTACGCCGCCAACGTTGAGGCGTACCGCACGACTGTTCCCGAGGCATTGCCGATTGACGGCCTGCCCGCCCCGCTGATTTTCGATTCGCCGAACACTCCCACGATCGACACTCTTGTTGCTCTCGCTAACGAAGAGCAGCCCCGCGACGATCGTCCTTGGACTGCAGCAGACACGCTCAAGAACATCGTTCTGGCTCTTACCTCGATCGATGGCACGCGCGAGCTCGTCGTCGTCGGTTTGCCCGGTGACCGCGACGTCGATATGAAGCGCGCCGAGGTTGCCTTCGCGCCCGCTGAGGTCGAACCTGCCACGGAAAAAGACTTCGCCGAACTGGCCAAGCTCGAGGGAAACCCCGGCTTCGTCAAGGGCTACATCGGTCCGTGGTCGCCCGAGGGCGCTGTCATCGGCGAGAAGTCGACGACGGGCGTGCGCTTCGTGCTCGACCCCCGCGTCGTTGATGGCACGCAGTGGATCACGGGTGCCAATCTCCACGAAAAGCACGTTCTCGGTCTCGTGGCCGGTCGTGACTTCATCTCTGATGGCACCGTTGAGGTGGCGGATGTCCGTGCCGGCGATCCTGCCCCTGACGGCAGCGGTCCCATTGAGACCGCTCGCGGCATGGAAATCGGTCACGTCTTCCAGCTCGGCCGCAAGTATGCCGAGGTGCTCGGACTAAAGGTTCTCGATGAGAACGGCAAGCTTGTCACCGTCACGATGGGGTCCTACGGAATCGGTGTCACCCGTTTGATGGCGGCCATCGCTGAGACCACGAATGACGGCAAGGGCCTGTTGTGGCCCAAGCAGATCAGCCCCTTCGACGTGCACATCGTTGCGGCAGGCAAGGATGCTGTCGTCTACGAGACCGCTGAAGGGCTTGTCAGCTCGCTCGAGCAGGCCGGCCTTGACGTGCTCTTCGATGATCGCCCGAAGGTCTCGCCCGGGGTGAAGTTCGGCGATGCTGAGCTCCTCGGTGTACCCATGATTGTGATTGTCGGTCGCGATGCCGCCAATGGAATGGTCGAAGTCTGGGATCGCGCGACGAACGAGCGAACGAGCACCCCTGTCGCCGACGTCGTCGCCGCACTCACCACATAAGCCAGCTAAACTAGCAAGTTCGGAGCCGCAGACGGTTCTGAGTCACAACCCCTAAATGAATATCGGAGGTCCTCAATGGATATCGACTTGAGCGTGCTGCGCATGATGGAGCGCGAGCGAGAGATACCGTTCGAAGAACTGGTGCAGATCATTGAGCAGGCGATTTTGAGCGCCTATCTCAAGCACGTTGAGGCTCCCGAAGGTAAGGCTGTCGAAGTACAGCCGACCGCTCGCGTTGTGCTCGACCGCAAAACCGGACACGTCAGTGTCTGGGTCCCTGAGTATGACGAAGAGGGTGCGGTTATTGGCGAGGCTGAAGACAGCCCCAGTGATTTCGGACGTATTGCAGCGTTCGCGGCAAAACAGGTCATCAACCAGCGCTTGCGCGACATTGGTGACGACAAGGTTCTTGGCGAGTTCAAGGGTCGCGAGGGAGACATCGTTGCCGGAGTGATCCAGCAGGGTCCCAACCCGCGCATGATCCACATCGACCTCGGCTCGGTGGAGGCAATCATGCCTCCCGAAGAGCAGGTCCCCAGCGAGGAATACACGCACGGATCACGCATCCGGGTGTACGTCACCGCAGTGAACAAGGGCGACAAGGGGCCGCAGATTACGGTCAGCCGTACCCACCCGTCGCTCGTTCGCAAGCTCTTCGCGCTTGAGGTTCCAGAAATTGCCAGCGGACTGGTAGAAATCACTTCTGTAGCCCGCGAGGCGGGCCACCGCACCAAGATGGCGGTTCGGGCAACCGAGACCGGCATCAACGCGAAGGGTTCGTGCATTGGCGAGCTCGGCCAGCGTGTGCGGGCAGTAACGGCGGAGCTCAACAACGAGAAAATCGACATCGTCGACTACTCCGAGAACCTGGCCACGTTTGTTGCTAATGCTCTCTCGCCCGCCAAGGTATCGAGCTCCTTCGTGATCGATGAGGCCACCAAGGCAGTGCGTGCCCTCGTGCCCGACTACCAACTGTCATTGGCGATTGGCAAGGAAGGGCAAAACGCCCGACTGGCTGCCAAGCTCACCGGCGCGCGCATCGACATCCAGCCCGACTCGATTCTCGACGACTAATAGTCGTTCGCCTGGCTCTCCCCTCAGCGCAGTGTGCTGAGGGGAGAGCCAGTAGCGTTCCATCGCCGCGTGCGCTCAGTGTCGGGCGCGGGGGAGTGCGGGATTGCAGAGTAGGGGTATCATGGAAGCAGTAAGAACGTGTATTGGCTGTCGCGCGAGCGCCAGCAGATCCTCGTTACTGAGGGTTATCGCATCTCACGGTGCGGTTGTGGCCGACCATTCGGCCACACTTCCGGGTCGCGGTGCGTGGCTTCATCCCACAACCACGTGTTTTGAGTCTGCAATCAAACGCAGAGCTTTTGCACGTGCGTTGAAGGTGGAACCACCGCTAGATACCGGAGCACTTCTTTCAGTGTTAGCTGAATATGAGGCGGGACATCAACCGATGTCCCCTAACGAACAGGCTGATTGACCTATGGACAACTAATGAGCGGCTCGAAATGAGTTCCGTCCGTAATTAGTGGTCTGCCCCTGTCTGGGAGCAGACCCAGACAGGAGAAAAGTGGCTGCAAAACCACGCGTACACGAAGTCGCCGCCGAAGCTGGCGTCGATAGCAAGGCTGCTCTAGCGAAGCTCAAAGAAATGGGCGAATTCGTTAAGGGCCCGTCATCGAGCATTGAGCCCCCCGTCGCACGACGGTTGAAGGCTGCACTCGAAGCTGACGCAGCGAAAGCACCGGCAGAGCCGGAGAAGCCCAAGGCTGCTCCCAAGGCCGCGCCGAAGGCTGCCGCTAAAGCGACACCGAAGCCCAAAACTCCGATGCCAAGCGCGCCGACCCCAGCACCTGTTGCTGAGGAAGCACCCGCAGCAGCACCGGAGCCCGAGCACACTGCTGAACCAGAAGAAGGCGCGGCTCCCGCTCCTCTGACGGTTGCCGAGCGTCAAGCTCAGGCACTGGCTGCTGAAAAGGCACTGGCCGCAGAAAAGGCTTCTGCCGAGTCTGGTGCAAAGCCCGAGGGCGGCGCAGCAGATGCTCCCAACCCTTCCTCTGTTCCTCGTCCGGGTACTCCCCGTCCGGGAAACAACCCTTTCGCCTCCAATCAAGGCATGGGGCGTCCCGCACCTGCCGGTGGCGCAAGCTCGATTCCTCGTCCCGGCGCTCCGCGTCCGGGCTTGCCTCGTCCTGGCGCTCCGCGTCCGGGGGCACCTCGTCCCGGTTCGCCGCGCCCAGGTTCACCTCGTCCCGGTGCACCTCGTCCGGGTGGACCCGGTCAGGGTCAGCGCCCCGGTGGCTTCGGTCAGCGTCCAGGCGGTCCTGCTGGAGCAGGAGCCGGCGCACGCCCAGGTGGAGCTGGTGGCGGATTCCGTCCCGGTGGAGCACCAGGAAACAACTTTGGGCCTAACCGTCCACCAGCCGGCGGTCGCGGTCGCGGTCCCGGCGGAGGCACCGCAGGTGCTTTCGGTCGCGGTGGCGGCAAGAGCAAGGCACGCAAGTCCAAGCGGGCGAAGCGGGCAGAGTTCGAACTGAGAGAAGCACCGTCGCTTGGTGGCGTTAGCGTCCCCCGCGGAAACGGCAAGGAAGTTATTCGCCTTCGCCGTGGTGCATCGATCACCGACTTTGCCGACAAGATCGACACGAGCCCCGGAAACCTCGTCACCGTACTGTTCCACTTGGGACAGATGGCGACAGCGACCGAGTCTCTCGACGAGGCAACGTTCGACATCCTCGGTGAAGAACTTGGCTTCAAGATCGAAATGGTCTCGCCAGAAGAAGAAGACCGCGAGTTGTTGCTCGGCTTCGACATGGACCTCTCTCAAGAACTCGAAGACGAATCAGACGACGAACTCGTCATCCGTCCTCCCGTTGTTACCGTCATGGGTCACGTCGACCACGGTAAGACCAAGCTGCTTGACGCCATCCGTAACGCCAACGTTGTTGCTGGCGAAGCCGGCGGCATCACGCAGCACATTGGTGCTTACCAGGTCGTCAAGGAGCACGACGGTATCGAACGTCCGATCACCTTCATTGACACCCCGGGTCACGAAGCGTTCACCGCTATGCGTGCTCGTGGTGCTCAGGTCACCGACGTTGCCATCCTCGTGGTTGCAGCAGACGACGGAATCATGCCCCAGACGGTTGAAGCACTCAACCACGCTCAGGCAGCAAACGTTCCGATCGTTGTCGCGATCAACAAGATCGATAAAGAGGGTGCAAACCCGGCCAAGGTGCGCCAGCAGCTCACCGAATTCGGCCTCGTTGCAGAAGAGTACGGCGGAGACACCATGTTCATGGATGTCTCGGCGCTCAACAAGGTCGGTATCACCGAGCTTCTTGACGCAGTGCTCCTGACAGCGGATGCCGGACTCGACCTGCGTGCAAACCCCAACAAGGACGCTCGTGGTGTCGCGATTGAAGCCAAGCTCGACAAGGGTCGCGGTGCTGTTGCTACCGTGCTCATCCAGTCGGGAACACTTGAAATCGGAGACCCCATCGTTGCGGGTACCGCTTACGGTCGCGTTCGTGCCATGTTCGACGAGAATGGTGGATCGGTTACTCACGCGGAGCCTTCGCGCCCCGTTGCCGTACTCGGTCTGACTTCAGTACCCAAGGCCGGCGACGTGTTCTTGGTTACCGACGACGACCGCATGGCCCGCCAGATCGCTGAAAAGCGCGAAGCAGCAGAGCGCAACGCAATGCTCGCTCGTAGCCGCAAGCGCATCAGCCTCGAGGACTTCACGAAGGCCCTCGAAGACGGCAAGGTCGAATCGCTCAACCTCATCATCAAGGGTGACGTATCGGGTGCTGTTGAAGCCCTCGAAGAGTCGCTGCTCAAGATTGATGTTGATGACTCGGTTCAGCTGCGCATCATCCACCGCGGTGTCGGTGCTGTTACCGAAAGCGACATCAACCTCGCCACGGTCGACAACGCCATCATCATTGGATTCAACGTTCGCCCCGACCCGAAGGCACGCGAGCGCGCCGTTCGCGAAGGTGTCGATGTGCGCTTCTACTCGGTCATCTACGCCGCACTTGAAGACGTTGAGAACTCGCTCAAGGGAATGCTCAAGCCTGAATTTGAAGAAGTTCAGTCGGGTGTTGCTGAGATCCGCGAGATCTTCCGTTCCTCCAAGGTCGGAAACATCGCTGGTGTCATCGTGCGTTCGGGAACGATCACGCGAAACGCCAAGGCACGAGTTATCCGCGAAGGTGTCGTCGTTGGCGACAACCTCGCGATCGACTCGCTGCGTCGCTTCAAGGATGACGTCACTGAAGTTCGTACCGACTACGAAGCCGGTATCGGACTTGGTAAGTTCAACGACATCCAAATCGGTGACGAGATCGAGACAATTGAAATGAAGGAAAAGCCGCGAGTCTAATCTCGCTGGCTTATGACGGCACCCAGGTCAGGAAGCGGAGCTACGCAGGCTCCGCACGCTTCCTGACCTGGGTGCCGTCAACGCCTCGGTTATTCTCGAGGCAGCAAAAGTTATAGAAGGAGTAGAGATGGTTGACGCAGCTCGTGCCGCGAAAATGGCCGACCGTATCAAAGTGATCGTTGCCAAAACGCTTGAGCGTGGCATCCGAGACCCGCGCCTCGGCTTTGTCACCATCACTGACGTCCGGGTAACCGGCGACCTCCAGCATGCCTCGGTCTTCTACACGGTGTACGGCACCGACGAAGAACGCAGCGACAGCGCAGCGGCTCTCAAATCGGCCACCGGCCTCGTGCGCCGTGAAGTGGGCAAGAACATTACAGCCCGCCTGACGCCGTCTATCGAGTTCATTGCCGACGGAATCCCCGAGAACGCTGCCCTCATTGAGTCGCTCCTGACGGAAGCGCAGCAGCGCGACGCCTCAGTTGAAGTACTCAAGAAGACCGCACGCTACGCGGGGGACGAAGATCCTTACGTTAAGCCTCGCGATCTCGCCGCCGAAGAAGAAGCCGCAGGCTTTGACGACGACGAGGATGACACCACTCACGCCTAGCGACTGCCGCGTGCCGGCAGAGCGGCTGATTCACGCCCGTTAGGGCAGTACGTAGCCCGAGTCCTCAGCGACGGCGAGTCCGTCTTTCAGGAGACCTGCTAGTGCGCGCTCACGCTGTTCGGCATCCGCCCACACCTGCGTGATTTCGTCTGCGGTGACCGGCACATCGCTGGCCCGAAGCTCGGCAAGGATCAGACCGCGCACTTGCCGGTCTGAGCCCTCAAACTTTTTCTGCACGACCTGCCGTTTGCCCTCATAGGCCGGGTAACCGGCAGCACGCCACGCGCACAGTTCGCGCACCGGGCATTGCTCGCATAGCGGTTTCTTGGCCGTGCACACGATCGCGCCCAGTTCCATGACGGCGGCATTTGTGAGTGGAGAGGCAGCCCGGTCATCCGGGAGCAGCTGCTCCATGGCTGCGAGGTCTCGTGTGCTCGAGGGCGGGCCGGCTTCGCCCTCGCCGTTGACGGCCCGGGCGATCACCCGCCGCACATTGGTGTCAACGACCGGATGATGGTGGCCGTAGGCGAACACGGCGACAGCGCGAGCCGTGTAGTCGCCGATCCCGGGCAGCGCCAGCAGGGTCGGCACATCCTCGGGAACCACGTTGTTGTGCTGCTCCGCGATGGCGGTTGCGGCGGCGTGCAGGTTGAGGGCACGGCGCGGGTACCCGAGGCGTTCCCACGCCCGAACAGCGTCGCCAGGGGCGGAAGCGGCGAGGGCGGCGGGCGATGGCCAGCGTTCGAGCCACTGTTCGAGCCGTGGGATCACGCGAACGACCGGGGTTTGCTGGAGCATGATCTCGCTCACGAGGATTCCCCACGCGCCGAAGCCGTCGTGTCGCCAGGGCAGATCGCGGCCATATTCGACGAACCAGTCACCGATGAGCCTGGCGAGTTCAGCGCGGTCGGCCGTCGTGGTTTCTGCGGTCACGGAGGTTTGTCGGTTTCGTCGGGGTCGTGGGGTGCGTTGTGTGGGGCTGTGGAGCGCTGGCTAACGCGTGGAGGGAGGCGTGGTGTCGAGCGCAGCGAATCGCGCGGCAACATCCTCCGTGGTCAGAAAATTGCCGGTCTCTTCGACGCCGTGAACAAGTTCGACCATCAGTGCGTTGAGGGGAGCGGCACGGTTCAGTTCGTCAGCGGCACGCACCACGGCACCGTTGAGGGCATCCACTTCACTGGGTTGACCGCGACGAATGCTCTGCAGCGTCGAGCCAGGATTGGGGGTGCGCCCCATTCGCCGGCTCATGAGCAGGGGGATGATCTGACCGAGCCACAGCGGTGACCGTGCCAGATTACGAAGGCGTCGGTGGGAGAGCCCCTGAAGCGTCTCGAAGCGGATGCCGGCGGCAAGGGCAGTGCGTGCTGTTTCGCGCATGCTCGCGGTCATTATCTGTCGCAGCAAGGGCTCTTCGATGACGTCTTGCACGCTACGGCCAGTAACCGCAGGCAGCGCATTGACTTGGTTGATGACGAGCTTTGTCCACTGCGCACCGCGAAAGTTGGACACAGCGAAGGTCGGCATGACCGCGTTGAGCGCGTTTGCGGCATAACGTGCTGGCACATCGTTGTCTCCGGCAACACCCAAATAGCTGGGGCCAGCGGCGGTGACATGGATGGTGCCGGGGGAGAGGAACGAGGAGGCGAAGGTGGCGAGCCCGCCGATGATGTCTGAGCGCGGGGAGGCGTAGGTGGCAACATCGAGCGAGTCGAGGCCGTTTTGAAAGATGACAACGGGAAGGTCACGCAAAAAGCGAATGTTCTCGCGAATCGCTTCTTCGGCGTCGTGCGCTTTTGTGGCGACGATCACGAGCTCGTTGATGCGGCTGAGGGTGCCAGAGGCACGCACGCGAGAAACGCTGTCGCCCCACGCGCCGGTGAGGGTGAGGCCCGATTCGCGGATGGCGCGGAGGTGAGCTCCCCGTGCCGTCACTTCGACATCATTGCCAGCGCGCGCGAGCAACGCTGCTATTGCACCGCCAACGGCACCCGCCCCAATAACGCCGATTCGCATAGGGGAAGTCTAGGCGTACTGCGTGAACATTTTTCGTGACCGACGCAATGGAGCGCCGCACATCGACCGCGTCAGAATTGGCTAAAGTTGTGGGGCTGCCCATCCGGGGCACCCGTGCGGAAAGGAATGTCATGGCTAAGCCGCCGCGCAATCCGACGAGCGGGATTCTGTTCGTGGATAAGCCTCAAGGCATCACGAGCCATGGCGTGATCTCACGGGCCCGCAAATCAGTGGGCACCCGCAAGATCGGGCACGCCGGAACGCTTGACCCGATGGCCACCGGGCTCCTTGTGCTCGGCGTCAACAATGCGACTCGCCTGCTCACGTATCTCGTCGGGCTCGACAAGCAGTACACCGCCACGATTCGTTTGGGGGCATCGTCAAACACTGACGACGCTGAGGGCGAACTCTCTGAGACCGCGGATGCCGCGGCTCTCGCTGCCGTCTCCGACGATGCCATCGCGCACGCCGTCACCAATCTCACTGGCGCTATCTCGCAGCGCCCCAGTTCCGTGAGCGCCATCAAGGTAGATGGTCGCCGCGCGTACACGTTGGCTCGCGCGGGCGAAGAGGTCGTGCTCGCTGAGCGAGCGGTCACGGTTTCTGCTTTCGAGGTGCTGGAGATTGCGCGCGGAGAGTTCATCGATGTGAAGGTTCGAGTGGATTGTTCCTCCGGCACCTACATCCGCGCTCTTGCTCGCGATATGGGGGAGGCGCTGGGAGTTGGCGGTCACCTGACGGTGCTGCGTCGCACTCGGGTTGGGCCGTTCTCCGTCGAGGAGGCGAGTGCTGTCGATGAGGACCTTGAAACGAAGCTCGTGGCGCCGGCCGTCGTGGCCCGAGTGCTCTTTGACACTGTTGAGCTCGATGATGAGCAGGCTGCTGATTTGGCGCAGGGCAAGCAAATTGCTTTGGAGCCCCAGGGCGAGGGGGCACTTGCGGCGCTCAACTCAGAGGGCCGCTTAGTCGGCCTCCTCGAAATTGTTGATGGTCGCGCCCGAATCCTCTCGAATTTTCGACCGGATGCCGAGCCAGCAGCGCCTGAGCTTCTGGTGACGGGCGACGGCGAGTCCGCCTCTGAGGAAGGAACCCCGAACAATGGTTGAGTGGTTTGTGTGGGTTCAGATCGTTGTGGCGGTCACCGCAGGCCTTGGCGCCGTGATTGTCGGCTTCGCGCGAGTGAAGCCCAATGATTACACCCTGGGGGCAACGTTGCTGGTTGAGCTGTTGCTCATCGTCCAACTGGTCATGGCGATCATTGCGCCGTTGCTCGGGAACGTGGCGACGGGTAGTTCTCTAGAGTTCTGGATCTACTTGGTCTCGGCCATCCTGATCCCTCCCGCAGCGGTCATGTGGGGGCTTATCGAGCGCAACCGCTGGAGCACGGTGATCTTGGGGGTGGCGTGTTTGTCGATCGCCATCATGGTTTACCGCATGAGCCAAATCTGGTTTGTGCAATTGGCCTAGCCGAGAGCGCCTAAAGTTGAATGTGATGACTAGGAAAGCTTCTTCGACTGCCTCGGGCATCGGCCGAGTGCTGATCGCCGTTTATGCGGTGATGGCGCTGGGCGCTACCGCTCGGTCACTGTTTCAAATCGCTACCAAGTTCGATGAGGCGCCCGTGGCGTATCTGTTGTCTGGTCTTGCGGGGCTTGTCTACATCGTTGCCACTGTCGCGCTCATTCGCTCGGGTCGTGTCTGGTTCCGCGTCGCTGTGATCGCGATCGTGTTTGAACTTGTCGGAGTGATTACCGTCGGAATCCTCAGTCTCGTGGATGCCGTGTTGTTCCCGGCAGATACTGTCTGGTCTGCTTTCGGTGCCGGCTACCTCTTCGTGCCTCTCGCTCTTCCGGTGCTTGGCCTTATCTGGCTGTATCGGGTGCGTCGTGCTGAGGGGAGACGCTGACATGGATGTTTTCGATTCAATTGACGCTGTTCCCGCGACCTTTGGTCCGGTTGCCGTCACCATCGGCAAGTTTGATGGCGTGCACAGCGGGCACCGTGCGGTGTTGGCGCGGTTGCGCGCGGTTGCCGCCGAACGCGGTTTGCGCTCTGTTGTGGTGACGTTTGACCGCAATCCGATGAGCCTGTTGAACCCTGCAGCGTGCCCGCAACCCTTGCTGAGCAAGGAGCAGAAGCTGGAACGACTGGCCACGACCGACGTCGACGCCGCTCTTGTCTTGACCTTTGACCGTGCCCTCAGCGAAGTCTCGGCTGACGACTTTGTCGCGACGGTGCTCGCGGGGGCGCTCGATACCAAGGTTGTTCTCGTCGGGGCCGATTTCCGTTTCGGCGCTCGCGGCGCTGGCGATGTCGCCCTGCTTCGCACTCTGGGCAATAACCATGGTTTTGACGTCGTCGTCATCGATGACATTGCTCTTGAGGAAGGGCGTCGCGTCTCGTCAACCTTTGTGCGCGAGCTTCTCTCCGAGGGTCGCGTGGCCGAAGCGGGGCAATTGCTCACCGCCCCACACTCGGTGCGCGGCGTGGTGGTGCTCGGCCAGCAACGCGGACGAGAGCTCGGGTATCCGACCGCCAATTTGGATCGAAACTCTGAGGGTTTCATTCCCGCTGATGGCGTGTATGCGGCCTGGCTTGTGGTTGACGGGGTTCGCTTTGCGTCCGCGGTTTCTATCGGCAATAACCCGACTTTTGATGGGGTGCCCGAGAAGCAGGTTGAAGCGCACGCGCTCGACCAAGATTTCGATATCTATGGCAAGCGTGTCGAAATCGAGTTTGTGGAATACGTTCGCGGCATGGTCAAGTACACGACAGTTGATGCTCTTATCGAGCAAATGTGCCTTGATGAGATTGCGGTGAGAGAAATCTTGGGCGTCTCGGCAAAAAAGACGCCCAAGAAATAGTTCTTGAGGGTTAGCCCTTGATGAGCTTGTTGAGGGGAACCTTGACGCCGTTCTTGAGGTTCTCCACGATGTCATCGGGCACATCGCCGATGATCGGCAGGTTGAGGTCTTTGGCCCAGTTCGCGACAGTCTCGAGGATCGTATCGGTGTCGAGACCTTTGAGGGTCGGCTGGATGCCTTCCCAGATGGGCTCTAGAGCGTCAGTGTCAAGACCCTTGCCTTTGACGAGATCGCCGACGACGTCGCCGATGTCACCGAGATCGAATCCGCTGTTACCCATATTTATCTCCCTGAGATGCCAGCCGACACGAGTTGTCGGCGATACCCACCATCGTAGAGGTAGGGCTTTTCACGACGTAGACTCGTGCGAATGACTACCCCCACGCGCACCCTCTGGAGGGGGCGCATTCTTGCGCTTGCTGGCATCCTGTTCGTCGCTTTGAATGTGCGAACCGCGGTTGCCGCTATTTCGCCGATTATCGGCGTGATCGAAAACGATATTCCGATCTCGAGCCTAGGCCTAGGGATGCTCGGGATGTTGCCGCCGATCGCTTTTGCGATCGCCGGAGTCGCGGCGCCAGCGCTCGCTCGCGCCCGCGGTCTTGACGCGGGACTGCTCATTGCGGCGGCGGCCATGGTTGCCGGTTCGAGCTTGCGTGCCGTCAGCGATAACTACATCGTGCTTGCGATCGGCAGTTTTGTCGCGCTTGCGGGAATGGGAATCGGCAACGTGCTGCTGCCTCCCGCTGTCAAAAAGTATTTCCCCGACCGTTTAGCGACGGTAACGGGCGGTTATGTCGTGCTCATCTCGCTTGGCGCCGCGATTCCGGCGTTCTTCGCAGCACCGATCGCCGACGCCTCTGGCTGGCGTGTGTCCGTTGCGGTGTGGGCTGCTCTCGCGCTTACCGCGTTCGTCCCGTGGCTCGTACTGACGCTGCGGGGGCGCCACGCCAAGCGTCGGGCTGTGAACGACGAGAGTGTACTGCCGCTGACACCGCATATTTCGGTGTGGGCCGTCGCGAAGTCGCGAACGGCGTGGGCCATCACGATCGCCTTCGGAGTCTCATCGATCGCGTTCTACTCGTTCTTTGCGTGGTTGCCAGAGATTCTTATCGAGTCCGCTCAGTTCACCCCGGTCGAAGCAGGGGCAATGCTGTCTCTCTTTGGGCTCATCGGCATTCCGCTCGGCATCCTGAGCCCTATTCTTGCCAGCCGCGTACAGAACATCGGTGTTGTCATTGCCGGGGGAGTGTTTGCCGGCGTGATTGGCTTCACCGGTCTTGCGTTCGCCCCCACGGTCGCCACCTGGCTGTGGGTCGTGCTCGTTGGAATCAGTTCGATCCTGTTCCCGTTGTGCCTCGTGCTCATCAACCTGCGTACGAGAAGCCATGAAGGTTCGGCAGCCCTCAGCGGCTTCGTGCAGAGCGTTGCCTACTCAGTGGCGGCGCTTGGCCCGTTTGCTGTCGCTCTCGTGCGTGAGCTCAGCGGCGGCTGGGTTTGGCCCTTGATGTTCTTGCTCGTCACAAGTCTGCTCGCGCTTATCAGCGCTGTCATGCTCGCCCGCCCCAGTTTCGTCGAAGACGAGATCGACTTTCCGGCAGCGGCTCTCGACGATTAACCGGCGCGCGGCTAGTTGACTAGTCGCCGAGAGCTGACGTGCTCAGCCGTTCGGGGTGGTGCACGAGAGAGGCGGCGCCGATAAGGGGTCCATCGCTGGAGAGCCCGGACGCGACGACGCGCACCTTCGTAATGAACGGGAAGGGCGCTCGATCGGTGATCGCGTCCGCAACAAGATCGATGTAGTCGGCGGCAACGTGCGAGAAGCCGCCACCGATTGCGACGAGCTCAAGATCAACGAGTGCGGTGGCCGAGGCGATTCCGTGGCCAACGGCACGCGCCGAGCGGCGTACTGCGGCGATCGCAATGTCGTTTCCTGCGGCGTAGTCGGCAGACAGCTCTTCGCCGGTGGTGCCAGTCCAGCCCTGCGATTGTGCCCATTCAACGGTTTTGGGGCCAGCGGCGACTGCTTCGACGCAGCCTGTTCCGCCACACCCGCAGATGACAGTTTCTCCGCCAACTTCGACGTGACCGAAATGGCCGCCGTTACCCGTGGGACCGTCGATGAGCTGATTGTCGAGGATGAGCCCGCCGCCGACGCCGGTGGAGACGACCATGCCCATGAAGTACTTCACTCCCTGAGCGGCACCGACCCAGTGTTCTGCCAGTGCGATGCAGTTGCCATCGCCGCGCAGCGACACCGTGAGCCCTGGCAATTCTTCTTCGACAAGGGCGCGAACGCCGAAGTCACGCCACGCGGGCAAGTTCAAGGGGGAGACCTCACCGCGGGACACCGAGATGGGGCCAGCGCTGCCGATGCCAGCACCGAGCAGCTCCGCGCCATCCGGAAGCTCAGCGATCGACTGTCGCACGACCGTGCGCACGCTGTCAGCGAGCTGAGCGCTGGAGGAGGCGCGGCCCGTTGGCGCGCGAAAGCGGCTCGGGGTGAGAACGACGCCGTGGGGGTCGACGAGAGCGGCTTCGACTTTGGTTCCGCCAATATCAATGGCAAGGGCATAGCGATTCGATGTGGTGGTGGTCACGGCATCCACCTTATTGGGTTCGAGGGGTGGTCATGGTGCACCTGTGGACGTTCGTGTGGTGTTCAGCTTGGGGGTGTTTGCTGCTCGTGTGCGCACTCGCGTCGGCCACTTGCTGCTCATCTGAGCAAGTGGCCCCGCATATGTTGCAGCTCGGTGTCCGTGACTCTATCGTTGAAGCAGGAGGCAGCAGTGGATGAATCAACCGAACTCTTGGCCGTGCGCGTCGCCGAGCTCTATTACGAAGAGAACAAGACGCAAGACGAAGTCGGCGCCCTCCTCGGAATAACCCGCTGGAAAGTGGGCCGCCTACTCACTCGCGCTCGCGAAGCCGGAATTGTTCGTATTGAGATCGTGCACCCCCGAGCCCGCCGGCTGGATATCGAACGTCAGTTGCGAGACCGCTTTGGCCTCAAAGATGCGGTTGTTGTTCCGCTTCCCGCCGAAGACGAAGAAGTGAGCCCTCGCGTGGCTCAGGCTGCGGCTGACTACCTCGCTGCTGTGCGCCCCATTCCTCGCACTCTCGGCGTGAGCTGGGGCCGCACCCTTGACGAGGTCGCTCGTTTGCTCGCTGACGGCTGGACCATCGGTGTGCAAGTAGTACAGATCAACGGCGGAGTGAGCCTCAACAGCAAGCAGGGAACCGCCGCTCAGACCGCAGTGACCATTGCGCAAAAGGGACACGGTCAAGCAACGCTGCTGCCGATCCCCGCGATTCTTGAGCAGGTCGAAACGAAGCGTGCGATTGAACGTGACCGCACGGTGGCGAGTGTGCGCGCGCTGGGTGCTTCGGCATCCGCGTATCTCTATAGCGCTGGTGTTGCTGGGGCTAGTTCCGTGCACGTCGATAGCGGCTACCTCACTGAGAGCGATGTTGACGAGCTCGTGGCTAAGGGAGCGGTTGGCGACGTTGTCGGCCGCTATATCGATAGCGCAGGCGAGATTGTCGATTCGGCACTCGACGAACGAACCGTCGGTATCGGCCTTGATGAGCTCCGTGCCGCTGAGCACGCAATTTTTGTCGTCGCTGGCGACGCTAAACATGACGTCGCGCGCGCCGTCGTTACGAGTGGGCTGTGTTCCGTCATCGTCACCGATGAGGCCACCGCTCACGCCCTTCTGGAGGAAACAACATGACAATCGAATCGGCCATCGCGCTCGCTCCTGCTGAGCGCGCGGTCAATCTCATCGGAGCAGACCTGACCGAGAAATCTCTCAAGCTTCACCTTGAGGGGCTCCCGGGCGTCGACGCGGTCGGTCTTGAGCAGCGTGCCGCAGCGCTCGGCACCCGCTCGATCAAAACCACGTCAAAGGCCTGGGCTCTCGACACCATCATCAAGCTCATCGACCTCACCACGCTTGAGGGCGCAGACACCCCTGGCAAGGTTCGCTCACTCGCGGCCAAGGCTGTGTTGCCGGATGCTTCGGATGCCTCGACCCCTCAGGTCGCTGCTGTCTGCGTGTATGGCGACATGGTTCCTTACGCGGCCGAAGCCCTCGGGTCATCGTGGTCAAACGGTTCAGACAACGGAATCAACGTTGCTGCCGTCGCCACCGCGTTCCCGAGCGGACGCTCGTCGTTGCCGATCAAGATCATGGACACCAAAGAAGCCGTCGCTAACGGCGCAGACGAAATCGACATGGTCATCGACCGTGGCGCCTTCCTCTCCGGCAAGTACGGTGTCGTCTTCGATCAGATCGTTGCTGTCAAAGAAGCCTGCCGCCGCGAAAACGGCACCTACGCTCACCTCAAGGTGATTTTGGAGACCGGCGAGCTCAACACCTACGACAACGTTCGCCGCGCATCCTGGCTGGCAATTCTGGCCGGGGGAGACTTCATCAAGACGTCAACCGGAAAGGTCGCGCCAGCAGCGACTTTGCCCGTCACCCTCCTCATGCTTGAGGTTGTGCGCGACTGGCACTTGCTCACCGGCGAAAAGATCGGGGTGAAGCCGGCTGGCGGCATCCGCAGCTCGAAGGATGCCATCAAGTACCTCGTCACGGTCGCTGAAACGGTGGGCGAGGAATGGCTTCAGCCGCACCTGTTCCGTTTCGGAGCATCCAGTCTTCTCAATGACGTTCTCATGCAGCGTCAGAAGCTCACCACCGGCCACTACTCCGGCCCCGACTACGTCACGATTGACTAAGGCACACCATGACAGAGAACGACAAAGCACTGAGCGCGAAGGTCCCGAGTTTTCTCGACTACGCCCCCGCCCCCGAATCGACTTCGGTTCTGCACTTGAAGAAGCACTACGGTCTCTTCATTGATGGTGAATTTGTGGATGGCCGCGGCGACGCGTTCAGCACGATCTCACCGGCAACCGAAAAGGAGATCGCCTCGATCTCCAACGCCAACAGCGCCGATGTGGATGTCGCCGTCGCTGCAGCCCGCAAGGCCTACGACCGCACGTGGTCGAAGCTGTCGGGCGCAGACCGCGGCAAGTACCTCTTCCGCATTGCGCGCCTCGTACAGGAGCGGGCCCGTGAGCTTGCTGTTGCCGAGAGCCTCGACAACGGAAAGCCGATCAAGGAGAGCCGCGACGTTGACGTGCCTCTCGTTGCTGCCTGGTTCTTCTACTACGCCGGTTGGGCCGACAAGCTGGACTACGCCGGTCTCGGCCCCAACCCGCAGTCGCTCGGTGTTGCCGCTCAGGTAATCCCGTGGAACTTTCCGCTGCTCATGCTCGCGTGGAAGATCGCTCCGGCGCTCGCGGCAGGAAACACCGTCGTGATCAAGCCAGCGGAGACCACCCCGTTGAGCGCGATGATCTTCGCCGAAATCCTGCAGCAGGCTGACTTGCCCAAGGGTGTCGTCAACATCGTCACCGGCGCTGGCGACACGGGCCACGCGCTCGTCAATCACCCCGACGTCAACAAGGTTGCCTTCACCGGCTCAACCGGTGTTGGCCGTGCAATCGCGAAATCGGTCGCGGGCACGGGCAAGAAGGTCACGCTCGAGCTCGGTGGTAAGGCGGCGAACATCGTCTTCGACGACGCCCCCATGGACCAAGCCATTGAGGGAATCGTCAACGGCATCTTCTTCAACCAGGGTCACGTCTGCTGTGCAGGTTCGCGACTGCTGGTTCAAGAGAACGTGCACGACGAGGTCGTCGATCGTCTCAAGGCGCGACTGTCCACGCTGCGCATGGGTGACCCGCTCGACAAGAACACCGACATCGGTGCGATCAACTCGAAGGCTCAGCTCGACCGCATCCGTGAACTCAGCGATATCGGTGAAGCGGAAGGTTCAGAACGATGGACCGCCGACTGCCCGATTCCCGAAAACGGTTTCTGGTTCGCGCCCACCATCTTCACGAACGTGTCGACCTCGAGTCGCATCGCTCGCGAAGAAGTCTTCGGGCCGGTGCTGAGTGTTCTCACGTTCCGCACCCCAGCAGAAGCTATCGCTAAGGCCAACAACACGCCCTACGGCCTGTCTGCGGGCATCTGGAGCGAGAAGGGCTCACGAGTCCTTGCTGTGGCTGACAAGCTGCGTGCTGGCGTTATCTGGGCTAACACGTTCAACCGTTTCGATCCTGCGTCGCCATTCGGTGGCTACAAGGAGAGTGGCTACGGCCGCGAGGGTGGCCGTCACGGACTGGCCTCCTACCTAGAATCCGCTGGATGGGCCGCGCCCGCCGTCACGAAAGGTGGCAAGAAATGACCCGTCTCACGGTTCCTAAGACCTACAAGCTCTACATCGGTGGCAAGTTTCCGCGCAGCGAAAGCGGTCGCACCTACGAAGTCGCCACTAAAAAGGGTGCCTTCCTCGCGAACGCAGCTTTGGCAAGCCGCAAGGACGCTCGGGATGCCGTAGTCGCCGCCCGCGCAGCCTTCAGCGGTTGGTCGGGGGCCACGGGCTACAACCGCGGCCAGGTGCTGTACCGCATTGCAGAACTGTTGGAGGGTCGTCGCGAGCAGTTCATCGACGAACTCATGGCAACGGAGTCGCTCTCGAAGTCGGCAGCGACCGCACAGCTCGATACGGCAATTGATGCGTGGGTTTGGTATGCGGGCTGGGCAGACAAGTACGTGCAGGTTGCCGGTAACGGAAACCCCGTTTCGGGCCCGTACTTCAACCTCTCCACTCCTGAGCCGAGTGGCGTTATCGCCATTGTGGCTCCGCAGGATTCGTCGTCGTTGTTGGGTCTCGTGAGCGTCATTGCTCCGGCTCTCGTCAGCGGAAACACGGTTGTCGTGGTTGCTCACCAGAACGCCCCGCTCAGCGCGATCAGCCTCTCTGAGGTTCTCGCGACGAGCGACGTTCCCGGTGGCGTCGTCAACATCCTCACGGGGTCACCGGCCGAGATCGCGCCGTGGCTTGCGAGCCACGCGGATGTCAATGGTCTCGACCTCGCCGGAGCAGAACAGCTCGAGTGGGTTGACCTTCAAATCGCGGCTGCCGACACGCTCAAGCGCGTCCTGGGGCCGGTCGTGGGAGTTCCCGCACCGTCCGTCGAGCGCATCGTTCAGTGGACCGAAACGAAGACGGTCTGGCACACGAAGTCTCTGATTTAGCCGAGAAGTGTGGCGTGGGGGTTGCCCGGCGCGCGTATCTACGGATACTTGCTGAGTAATGATTTTTTCACGCCACACTCCGTCTCGTATCGCCAGCGCATTTTTTGCGCTTCTCTTGGCGATGTTCCTTGTTCCCCTCGGTGCCGCAAGTTCTGCCTCGGCCGCCGAGGCAGACACTATTCACGGACTTGTGAACCAAGCTCGCTGGGATGACGGTCAGCTCGGCCTCATCCGCAATGCGGAGATGGACGCGGTTGCGTTGGCGTGGGCCAAGAAGATGGCGGCGAGCAACAACATGTCGCACAACCCCAACTATTCGGATCAGATCCCGACTGGTTGGCGTTCCGCCGGCGAGAACGTGGCGCAGGGGTATCGCACCGCGCAGGCCATGCATGACGGCTGGATGTCGTCGCAGGGCCACCGCGAGAACATCTTGGGCGCGTTCACTGACATCGGTATCGCGTTCTATACGAGCGGTGGCACAACGTGGGGAGTGCAGGTTTTCGCGACCTATCCCGGCCACACTGGACCGGATGCCGCCTCCGCAGCTCCCGCACCGGCTCCCGAGCCTTCTGAGGAGTCGAGCGAAACGGCGACGTCTTCCGCGTCACCCACACCCACGCCGACAGCAACCGACGCCGGGGATTCTGGGGCGGGGTCGAACTCGTCGTCGGGGTCGTCAGCTGACGGCACGATCGGCGAAATTGATGCCGACGCAGCCCCCACGTTGACTCAAGCCGAATTGCAGGCCAGCGTCTATGGCACTCAACCGGACTACACGTGGATTTCGTGGACCATCTTCTTCACCCTGCTTGCGGTTGGCGGAGGCTTCTGGTTTGTGGTGTGGCGTCGTCTGAAGTCACGACGGCCTGTAGCGCGTCGCGCCCGCCAATAGAAGAACCTACGGCGAGTATCTAGGCGTTTGTGCGCTGCTTCCCAGTCGCGCTGCCTAGGGTTGCCGCATGCGCGTTCTTGTAACTGGAGCAACAGGATATTTGGGTGGCCGACTCGTACCTCGGCTGATCGAAGCAGGCCACACGGTGCGCGTTCTGGTGCGCAACCCCCGCAAGCTGCACGACGTTCCCTGGCGTGACGATGTTGACGTCGTCGTTGGTGATCTCACCGACGCGAGTTCACTCACGGACGCCATGGTCGATATCGATGCGCTCTATTACTTGGTGCACGCCATGGGCGCTGCCGGCGACTTCGAAAAGACCGAGAAGCTCTCCGCAAACAATGTGGCGAAGGCAGCCAAGAAGGCCGGTGTCTCACGCATTGTGTACCTCGGTGGGTTGCACCCCGCGGGGGATATCGCTGAGCTGAGCCGCCATTTGCGCAGTCGTGCCGAGGTCGGCAACATCCTGCTGGAATCTGGTGTGCCCACGATTGCGTTCAATGCGGGAGTCGTCATCGGTTCCGGGTCGGCATCCTTCGAGATGATCCGTCACCTCACCGAGGTGCTGCCCTACATGCCGGCACCCAAGTGGGTGCGCAACTTCATTCAGCCGATCGCGGTGCGCGACGTGCTCTACTACCTCGTTTCGGCCCTCGAATTGCCGGCAGATCTCAATCGCAGCTTCGACATTGGTGGCCCGGATGTGTTGCGTTACGGCCAGATGATGAATGGCTACGCCCTTGAGGCTGGCCTTCACCAGCGCCCCATCGCGTCATTGCCGGTGCTGACCCCGTGGCTGGCCTCGCAGTGGGTCAACTTAGTGACGCCCATCCCGCGCTTGCTCGCTGTGCCGATTATTGAGTCGCTTCAGTTCGACTGTGTCGTGCGCGACACGTCGGTGTCCGATTTCATTCCTGAGCCCGAGGGCGGCCTCACGGGGTACCGCGCTTCGGTGCGCTTGGCTCTGGTAAAGATGGGCGACGGCGAGGTAGAGACGAGCTGGCAGGACGCCACCGTTGTTGGTGCGCCGAGCGATCCGATTCCTAGCGACCCGGAGTGGACGGGGCACACGGTCTTTACCGATCTTCGGGAACGTGAAACTCCGGCTTCGGCGGAGGCCCTGTGGGGCGTCGTCGAGGGAATCGGTGGCGAGAACGGGTGGTATTCCTTCCCGCTGGCCTGGGCTCTGCGCGGCTGGCTCGACAAGCTCGTTGGCGGGGTCGGACTACGACGTGGTCGTCGCCATCCGAGCACGTTAAATACAGGCGATGCCCTCGACTTTTGGCGAGTGGAAAGCATCGACCGCGGGCACAGTTTGCGCTTGCGTGCCGAGATGAAGCTCCCTGGGCGAGCGTGGCTTGAACTGACGGTGGAGGATCGCGGCGCTGACGGTGCCGTGTATCGCCAGCGTGCCGTGTTCTTTCCGAGTGGTTTGGGCGGCCGGCTCTATTGGGCCGCAATTCTGCCGTTCCATGGCGTGATCTTTAGTGGCATGGTGAATCGGATTGTGGCAGCCGCCGAAGCTGACGCTGCCGAATAAAGTGCGCCGTTCGCGCCGGGAATGCGCTACTTTTGACTAATGTCAGGAATCGTCGTCGTCGGTAGCGCAAACATTGATCAGGTCTTTCGAGTGGAACGGATTCCCTCTCCGGGGGAGACCGTCATGTCTCAGGGGCTGAACACTGCTCTAGGCGGCAAGGGCCAAAACCAAGCGGTTGCGGCAGCGCGCGCGGGAGTAGCCACCACGTTTATCGGTGCCGTCGGAAACGATGGTTTCGGAGAAATGGTGCGTGACGGTCTCGCGGCTGACTCCATCGATGTGTCGCACCTGAAGACCACAGACAAGCCAACCGGAACCGCGCTCATCGCCGTCGATCCCACGGGTGAGAACACGATCATCGTTGAGGCCGGCGCCAATAACGACGTCGCTAACCTGACGAGCGAAGACTCCGCCGCGATCAGCACAGCATCCGCTCTCATGATGCAGCTGGAGATCCCGCTGGCTACCGTGATCGAGTCAGCGCGTATTGCGCACGCCGTTGGCACGCAGGTGATTCTGAACGCGGCGCCGATTCAGCCATTGCCCAAAGAACTCCTCGACAACCTCGACATCCTGATCGTCAACGAGCACGAGGCTGCTGAGCTCGCGCGCGATAACGGCCTGTCCGCTGACCTTGAGGGAGTGGGCGAACGCCTCTTGAGCCTCGTCTCGACTGTCATCGTCACGTTGGGTTCGAAGGGTGCTGCTCTTCACCGCGTCGGTTCGGAGCCGGTCGTCGTTCCTGCTCACCGTGTCACGGCCGTAGACGCTACCGGCGCTGGCGACACGTTCTGTGGTGCTTTCGCCGCGGGCGTTGTCGAGGGAATGATGATGGATGATGCGTTGCGCTTTGCCGGGGCTGCGGCATCCATTTCGGTGGAGAACCACGGTGCTGTGCCGTCGATTCCGCACCGGGCAGCGATTGAGACACGCCTTAACTAATCCGCCCAAAAGGTAACGGATTGGTAACAGGCTCGCTATAGTGGGGTCACCGTGAACGTGCGGCAACCCGACACAAGGACGGCGAGTCAATGGCGACATCGCATCACCTGGCACACCCGAAACACCATCTTCGAGCGCGGAGAGCTGCGCTAGCGGCCACGATTGTCACGGCAATCACGCTCGCTCTCGTACTGAACGCTAACGTCGCCCGCGTGCATGCGGCGGGAGTTTTCACCTCGCTCAAGGCGCCGGGGGAGGCCGCGTTCATCGCCGGTCATCGCGGCGACAAGACGGTTGCTCCCGAGAACACGATCGAGGCCTTGAGTCTCGCGCTTGATAGCGCGGCCGACTATGTCGAAACTGATGTGCAGCTGACGGCCGATGGCGTTCCCGTGCTCATGCACGACTGGACCGTTGATCGCACAACAGACGGCACTGGGCCGGTGTGGCAATACACCTACGAGGAGCTTTCTGCCCTCGATGCTGGCTCGTGGTTCGGCGAGGAATTCGCCGGAGCCACCGTGCCCACGCTTGAGCAGTTTCTGGGAGTGCTCCGCTGGTCAACAAAGAACGCGATTCTGGAACTCAAAGGCTCGTGGACCGACGATCAGGTCGCGCTCGTCGCCGATCTGATTGCCCGCAATGGCGTGAACAACCACGTGATCATCGGGAGCTTCGACATCATGACGCTGCAGGCCGTGCAGCGGGTGAGCCCCGAATTGCCCGGGATGCTTATCGTTCGTGACATCGTGGGCGATCCGGCTGAACTCGCGGCCGCGTCGGGCGCCGTGGCACTCGTCACGAGCAAGAAAGCCATCACTCGCGACCCGAATCTCGTGCAAGTCGTGCATGATGCGGGTCTCGGCATCTTGATATACACCCTCAACGATTCAGATACGTGGTCGGATGCCGTCGCCCTCGGCGTTGACGGAATCGTCACCGATCGTCCGGCAGAGCTCGGCACGTGGATCGCGAAAGAAGTCTCGGACGCAAATACCCTCCCGCTAGCGCCTCGTCGCGCAGCAGCGGGATAACGCAGTCGTGACCGACTCGTCTAGAGCGAAGCGATGAGGGCTCGATAGAACGCAATGCCGTCGAGGTAACTGCTGACGAGCATCCGCTCATTGCGCGCGTGCAGAGTGTCGCGCACCTCTCGTGCCATCGCGAACGGCGTGAAGCGGTAGACGCCGGTGCTGATGCGAGTGAAGTGGCGGCTGTCCGTAGCGCCATTTTGCACATAGGGGGTCACGAGAGTTCCGGGGAAGCTCTTTTCGATCGTTGAGCGCAGCAGTTCCCACGCCAGGCCGGTGGTGGCTGAAACCGGCGATGGTTCGCCGGGGGAGTCGACCGTCACTCGAACGCGCTTGTCGTTGATCGCGCGCGTGACATGCTTGACCGTTTCTTCGAGGCTCGAGTTCACAGCAATGCGCACATTGATTATCGCGCTGACCCGTTCCGGCATGGCGTTGACGGCGTGACCGCCCTCCAGAATCGTGACCGCTTGCGTTGTGCGCATCATGGCGGCGAGTTCATCGCTTTTGCGCACGAGAATCGGCAGCAGCAGGGTTTTGGTCCACGACACGTTGCGCAGCAAGTAGCCGGTTACTCCGCCAGCGTGCTCGCCGAGCAGACGCAGGAGGTCGGCGCCCGTGGGAGTCAGTCGAGACGGGAATGGCCGAGAGTTCAAGCGCACGATGGCCTGAGCGAGACGAACCGCGGCGGGAAACTGGGGTGGGGTGGAAGCGTGACCGCCCGACTGGTCGACCGTCAGGCGAAGAGCGGCCGTGCCTTTCTCAGCAACACCAACGACCGCCATGGGGGAGTCAACCTGCTCAAAAACATCATCGACAATGGCGCCGCCCTCGTCGAGCACGAAGGTGGGGCTGACGCCACGGCTTTCCAAGAGATCAACAATCGCTGACGCCCCGGAGCCGTGAGTCTCTTCATCATGGCCGAAGCACAAGTAGATGTCTTGGGCAGGAACAAGACCAGCCTCGAGCTGCGCCTCGACTGCCTCAAGGATGGCGACTACAGAACCTTTGTCGTCGAGCGTGCCTCGACCCCAGATCAGTTGTTCATCGTCTTTACCGCTGAGTTCGGCAGCGAACGGCGGCCGTTTCCAGCCCTCGTCGGTCGCTGCCACGACGTCGTAGTGCCCCATGAGCACGGCGGGCTCAGTTGATGCGCGACCACGCCAACGGAAAATCAGGGAATGGTCCAGCACCGTTTCACGCTCGAGCCGGCTGTGGCACAGTGGATACAGTTTGCGCAGCGTCTGGACGAAACGATCGAACTCTTGCCATTCAGTAGTGGAGGCATCCTCCCGCGAAATGGTGGGAATTCGAACAAGTTCCTGCAGATGTTCGACAGCCAAAGCACTCTTCATACCTCGACTCTAGCGAGCGCTGGGCGGTGCGTGTTTTCCCGCGAGGGTGATGGAAACGGAGACGCCATGACGATCAGAGCGCAGCGACGCACCCGAGCACGGTTGAGCGTGCGGCGCGGCGCGCGGCTCGTGGGGGCGCTAGCGGTCGTGCTGGCGCTCGGCACAGCACCTCTCGCGGCGACGGCAGCCGAGCATCCGGTCGCCCTCGGTAACACCGGCACCGCTGTCACCAGCGTTATTCACGCGGGCCTCGATGATTTTGTGTTCGACAGTTATGACGCGGATTTCTTTCTTGATCGCGACGCAGAAGGTCACTCGACGCTGCTCACGGTTGAGACCTTCGTCGCCAACTTTCCGCCCGACCAAAACCGCGGAATGCGTCGGGCGATCCCCAATTTCTATAAGGGTGACCCTGTCGATATTCAGAACATTGCTGTGACGGATGAAGCGGGAGAGCCGCGTGATTTCGACGTGGAAGACGACGGCGACTTCACGCTGGTAACGAGTGCTTCCGGATCGTTCGTAGAGGGGCCGCAAACGTATGTCTTCACGTACACCCGCTCGAACGTAACGCGGTTTGCCGCCGACACCAACGCCGACGAGTTCTACTGGGACACCAACGGAACCGGCTGGAATCAACCGTTCGGCTCGGTCACGGCCACTATTCATATGGGCGAAGGGCTCAGTGAGGCGTTGAGCGTCGAACCCGATTGCTATTGGGGTGCGGACGGCTCCACCGAGAAGTGCGAAATCGCCACGCTCGACGCCGACACCTTCGTCGCCACTCGAGACCTCGTAGGGCCCGGCCAGAACGTGACTGTGGCGTTCGGATTCGTTCCCGACACTTTCGTAGCGCGCGATAGCTCGTACTTTGGTTCGGCGGCAGGATTCGTTCAGCCGCTCGGACTCATCGGGGCGATCGGAGCGCTTATCTGGGCTATCCGACTTCGTCGCACCACTCTCGCGGATGCTGTTGGGCGCCCCACGATCATCGCCGAGTATGCACCGCCCCGCGACATCCCTGTCGTGACCGCTGCCCTCGTGATCAAGAAAAGCGACAAGGCAATTGCCGCGCAGATTCTGGACTTTGCGGTGCGGGGCAAGCTGCGCATCCTCGAAGAAGAATCGAGCGGATTCTTTTCATCTCGCACCACGTACCGCCTCGAACTGACCGACCCCACCGGGGTGACGGGGCACCAGCTCGATATCTTGCGCGCCCTGTTCGGTCAGTCGCTTCAACACGGCGCCATCCGGGATATGAAGAAAACGGATGCCAAGCTCAGCCAGAAGCTCTACAAGCTGATTATGGCGGAACGTTCCGGTCTCGCGGATGCTGGCTACCGTCGCAAGGTTCACGGCCGCAATTTTCTGCCGTTACTCGTCGCTGTTGTCGCGGTCATTCTGGCCATCTTCTTCGGCATTAGCTTGATCTCGGGCTCCTACGGCGCCGCGGTGCCTTTCGTGGTCATTGTGACAGCCATCATTGCTGCCGTGATCACGCTGGCGCTTCTTGCGCGTTCACCGCTCACCCCTCACGGGGCCGAGCTGCGCGATCATCTGGAGGGGCTCAAGCTCTATATCCGCCTGGCAGAGGCCGACCGTTTGCGGATGTTGCAAAGCCCCGAGGGCGCTTTGCGCGAGCGAAATGAAGCAACAGGCAACACCGACGTCCTCAAGGTGTACGAGAAGCTCCTGCCGTACGCGGTTCTGTTTGGGCTTGAGAAGGAATGGTCGACCGAGCTCAGCCGCTACTACGCCGATAGCTCGCCCGACTGGTACCGCGGCAGCGGTGGCTTCAACGCTGTCATCTTTGCGTCGAGCATCTCGAGCTTTTCTACCGCGGTAGCCAGCTCGTACTCCGGCAGTTCCTCGAGTAGCTCAAGCGGAGGGTCAGGCGGCGGCGGTTCGTCCGGCGGCGGTGGCGGTGGCGGTGGCGGCGGCGGGGTTTAGCGCGCCACGCTGCGCAGCTGGCCACGCTCAGACGGGTATATTCGAACGAGTGAGTGCAACGTATCCGAATCGCCCCCGACGCGTGGCACTACCCGCCGCAATCCTTGCTGTGCTCGTGTTGTTGGTTGGCGCCGGCGTGGTCGGAACCGAGATCTTCACGGTCGTGCGCTACGTGGTGAGCATCCTCGCTCTCATCAGCGTTGTCCTCGTCTGGCAGGTGCGCCAGTGGTGGTGGGCCATCGGCCTCATTCCGGTTGCCATTCTGTGGAATCCGATCTTCCCGATCGAGATTGCCGACATCCAACTCTTCCAAGGACTGCACTACACCGCAGCGCTCGTGTTCATCGCTGTCGGCGTTGGGGCACGCGTCACCGACTCCACAAGTCGAGGTTAATTCGCGCGGATAGCGCACTCTGGCGATTTTCTGCGTAGACTGATTCACGCATCCCTTGAGACCACCAATCGCATCGCAGTTGGGTCTGGCTCACTTGAGTGGATGTTGTCACTCAATTGAAGTCCCTATCGTGGCAACGTCTATTCGTTCAACGGCTATGAGTCCTCGTACCCGCGACTGAGCCGCTCGCCTAGCGCCAGGAGAATAATTGACCACCTCGTCAAAGTCCGATTCCGCACAGCGCAACAAACGACCCAAAAATTCGGGTCAGCGTCAAGCGGGCGGTGCCCAGCGTCGTCGTGCTCGTCCCGGTGACGACACCGGCGTGATCCCCGTGTTGGCCCGTGCCGCCCGTGAGGTCGAAACCGCCGTGCAGAAGGGGCCGCTCAAGCCCGCCAACCGGGCTCGCTTCCAAGTGGCGGCACTGCTGCTGCGCGAAGAGCGTGCTCGGGTGAAGACAGATGCCACCCTCACGGACTCTGAGCGCGCGAACGAACAAAAGCGCCTCGATGGCCTCGCGGGCATTCTCGCGAAGACTGCCGCTCGAGACACAAGCCTGCTGTCGATGTTGGGGGAGTCGGCGCCGATCACTCCCGCAGCGAAGGCGTTGCGCCGTGACCTCCTCCTCGACGCTGGTGTCGAGTTGAGCCCCGATGAACTGATCATCACCGAAGAGCCGAAGCCCGTCGACAAGCAGATCGAGAAGCAGGTCGTGCCGGCATCCGTTCGTCAAATGCAGATGGCGAATCCATTCTTAGCTCCCGATTTCAGCGCGATTGCTCCTCAGCAGGAACACAACAACCGGCTCGCCAACTGGGAACTCATCGATCCACTCTTCCGTGCTTTCGAGCACGGCTCCGGTGGTGGAGCTGCCTCGATGGAGCTTCCAGAAGCCGAGTCTCTGCGCACGCGCGGAAATCTTGAACTTATGCGTCACCAAGCGCGTTTCGTCGAGGTCGTCAAGCAGGGGCATCGCACCTTCTTGCTCGCCGATGAACCAGGACTTGGCAAGACCGCGCAGGCGCTCATGGCGGCGGAAGCTTCCAACTCCTACCCCTTGCTTGTCGTCGTGCCCAACGTGGTGAAAACCAACTGGGAACGCGAAGTGGAACTCTGGACTCCTGGTCGCAGTGCGACAGTCGTTCACGGTGATGGCGACACGGTTGATGCCTTCAGCGACGTTGTCATCGTCAACTACGAAGTTCTTGACCGCCACGTCGGTTGGCTCGGTCGTTTTGGCTTCAAGGGCATGGTCGTCGACGAAGCCCATTTCATTAAGAACCTCAAATCTGAACGCTCCAAGCACGTTTTGAACCTGTCGCAGAATATTCGTGCGACGTACCCGAAGGCGTTGCTCATGGCGCTCACGGGAACCCCGCTGATCAACTCGATTGAAGACTTCCGAGCCATCTGGCAGTTTCTCGGCTGGATCGACGGCGCCAAGCCGCTCGCGCCGCTCATGTCGAAGCTCGAAGACACCGATCTCACCCCGGCCGACCCTGGCTTCTTTTCCGAAGCGCGCCGCGCCGTTATCGATATGGGTATCGTGCGTCGCAAGAAGGTCGACGTTGCCGCGGACATCCCTGCTCGCCGTATCGCTGACATCCCCGTCGAACTCGACAACGACCTCGGTCGCTCGATTCGTGCTGCCGAGCAAGCCCTCACCGCTCGTCTTGTCGACCGTTTCACTCGGGTGCGCAAACTCAAGCCCGACGTTGCTATCGAAGACCTCATTCGCGTTGTTGCCCACGCCGAACTCGAAGAGTCGAAGAGTGCAACCACCGGCGAGAACGTCTTCACGATGGTGCGCCGCATCGGTCAGGCCAAGGCAACACTGGCCGCCGACTACACGGCCCAGCTCGCTCGCTCGGTGGGCAAGGTTGTTTTCTTCGCCAAGCACATTGACGTCATGGATACCGCCGAGGCTCACTTTGCGAAGGTCGGCCTCAAGGCTGTTTCTATCCGTGGCGATCAGAGCGCCAAGGCGCGTCAGAATGCCATTGACTCCTTTGCCAATGATCCGGATGTCGCGATCGTGGTTGCATCGCTCACCGCCGCTGGCGTCGGCCTCAACCTGCAGGCAGCATCCAACGTCGTGCTTGCCGAATTGAGCTGGACCAACGCCGAGCAGACTCAGGCAATCGACCGCGTGCACCGCATCGGTCAGGAGCTTCCTGTCACGGCTTGGCGCATCATCGCTGCCCACACGATCGATGCTCGCATCGCCGAACTGATCGACAGCAAGGCCGGTCTTGCCGCCCGCGCACTCGACGGTTCTGATGAGGCTGTTGTCGCCGAAGCGAACATTCAATTGCAGGCTCTTTCGGCACTCTTGCGCGACGCTATCAAGGAGTAGCACCGCGTTAAGAAATGGCTTTCTGGCCACCGCTCTTTCCTCCGGCGCGACTCTGCGCGAGCGTACACTTGAGGCGTGATCACAACGCTTGTGCGTCGCGCCAAAAATCAATGGAGATGAGAAAAAGAGTTGAGCAACACCTCTGTGCAGAACACCGCAACCCGTATCGAATCCGATTCACTCGGCTCGCTTGAGGTCCCTGTTGATGCGTATTGGGGAGTGCACACGCTACGCGCGATGCAGAACTTTCCGATCACGCGTCGCGCTATCTCCGTTTACCCCGATCTTGTCCGCGCGCTCGCCCACATCAAGCAGGCAGCAGCGCGCGCTAACGCCGAACTCGGCGTTCTCGAATCACGCAAGGCGCACGCTATCGATCAGGCCTGCCAAGAGATCCTTGATGGCGCACTGCACGCAGAATTCTGCGTCGGAGTAATCCAGGGCGGCGCCGGCACGTCGACCAACATGAACGCGAACGAAGTGATCGCGAACCGGGCTCTGGAAATTTTGGGACACGGCAAGGGCGAATACTCGTTCCTGCATCCCATCGATGACGTCAACCGCAGCCAGAGCACGAACGACGTGTACCCCACGGCGATCAAGCTCGCGATGGTCTTCGGTGTGCGCCGACTGCTCGTGGAGCACGAGTTGCTCTCGGAATCGTTCGGCGCCAAGGGGCGTGAGTTCGTCAACATCCTCAAAATCGGTCGCACGCAAATGCAAGACGCTGTGCCGATGACTCTTGGGCAAGAGTTCACGGGCTTCTCGCACACGCTCGAAGAGGACTACGCGCGTCTCACTGAGGTGCTGCCGTTCATGAGCGAGATCAACATGGGCGCTACCGCGATCGGCACCGGTATCACGGCCGATTCCCGCTACGCCGAGGCCGTTCGTCGTCACCTCACCGAGGCGACGGGCATCGAGATGAAGACCGCGTTCGACCTCATCGAGGCGACCAGCGACGTCGGAATCTTCATGACCCTCAGCAGCGTTCTCAAGCGCTCTGCTGTCAAGCTTTCCAAGATCTGTAACGACCTTCGATTGCTCTCGAGCGGACCGCAGGCTGGCTTCGGCGAAATTAACTTGCCCGCGAAGCAGGCAGGGTCGTCGATCATGCCCGGCAAGGTCAACCCGGTCATCCCCGAAGTCGTCAACCAGGTTGCCTTCAGCGTTATTGGGGCGGATGCCACGGTCACGGCGGCCGCGGAGGCTGGCCAATTGCAGCTCAACGCCTTCGAGCCCGTGATCGCTCACTCAATCCTCCAGTCGGTGATGTGGATGACCAACGCCTGCCGCACGCTGCGGGAAAACTGCATTGATGGCATCACAGCCAATGAAGAACGACTTGCCGCTCAGGTCGAGACGAGTGTCGGTGTCGTGACGGCGTTGACCCCGTACATCGGCTACGCGGCGGCAGCGAATCTTGCCCACACTGCGCTCACGACAAACGCGTCGATCGCGCAGCTTGTCGTCTCGTCGGGGCTCATGAAGGAAGAAGACGTCAAGCGCGTCCTCACGCCTGAGCGACTCAGCGGAACTTCACCGATGACAGCAGCGATCTCGCTGCCCTGGTTGGAAGAAAAATAGCCACCCGGTACAGCAGAAAGACGCCCCAGCTTCTCGAGAGAAGCTGGGGCGTCTTTGTGTGCTCAGGTCGCGCGTTGGCGATAGCGAAGCGTGGTGCAGATGGCGCTACTTCTGGGCGGCCGTTTCGTCGTAATCCTCGTCGTCTTCGTCATCGAGGGGCGCGAGTGCTTCATCTCGAGCCTTACCCGCGGTGATGAAAGCGCGGTCGATGGCTTCTTCGCCGCGTTCGCGAAGCTCTGCTAATTCTTTATTGGCGTTCTCGCGAACGTCGTCGGCCGTTTCCGTGACGCGACCGACGGCACCGCGCGCGGTGCTGGAAGCGCGATCGGCGAGGCTCTTGGCGGATTCTTTCGCGTTTTCGGCGAGCTCTTTGGCCGACTCTTTCGCGTTCTCCGCCAGCTCTTTGGCCGACTTCTTCGCATTCTCTGCGAGGTCTTTGGCGGTGTCGCGTGTGTGCTCGGCAAACTCCCGAGTGTTCTCGGCGACATCTTTCGCCTTCTCGCTCACGAAGCCGGGGGTCGCTTTGGCCACGGCGGTTGCTTTATCGCGCACGATCGGAGCCTGAGTGCGGGCATATTCTTCGACCGAAGTGCGCGCGCTCGACACTCGCGGGCTCTCCCACACCTGGGTGGCTTTGCCCTTCATTTGGTCGTAACGTTCGCGGCCAGCGCGGGCGCCAACAACGTATCCGACAGCGATACCGAAACCGAGGATGAAGAGTCTGGCGTTCATGACTCCAGCCTACGGTGACGTAGCCTTTCGCTCCACCTGTGCTGGCCGTGATCGCCACAGATGCATGCTGGCGTAGCTTCGCCACGGTGCCCACCGGCTGGAGTACTCGGTGAGAGCTTTCGCTGTGTCAGGAAGCCCCAACTCCCCAGCACCTTGGCGAATCACGAGGTCGCTGCTGAGCATGATGTCGGAGTTTCCGAGCACACGCATGGCCATGTAGCCGGCCGTCCACGGACCAATTCCGGGCATCGCGACAAGTTTTGCTGTGAATTCGTCGACAGGGGTCGAGACATCAAGATCGAGATCACCCGAGGCGATGGCTTCGGCGACCCCGAGGATGCTTCGTATGCGGGTGGCCGGGCCCCGCACAACCTCGGCTCCGGATGCGGCCAGCACGGCTGCGGAGGGGAACAGCCCGTCGCTGCCCAGTTGCTCCACGACGCGGGCGTGCACCGTGCGGGCGGCAGCAACGGAAATCTGCTGGCCGATGAGCGTTCGGAAGAGAGTCTCTTCGGTGTCGACGCTGCCGGGGAGCCGCATTCCGGGAACGCGCGCCACGGACCCAGCCAGCGCCGGATCGCTGCCCAGCGCGTGATCGATCGCGAGCGAGTCGGCGTCGAGGTCGAAGAGACGACGCACTCGAGCGACGAGCGGGGCGACATCCGAAATTGTGGCTAATTGGGCCGTGCAGATGATGCCCTGGTCTGCGAGCTCTAGACGAACCCGAGCTATGCCGCCGGGGAGCCGGATGGCGCGCTCAAGGCTGGTGTCGGTGGCGGTCTCGATGCCGGCTACTGCGTGATTCGCGAAGAACGTCATGAGTCCTGCACCGTCGAACGGCGCGCGGGTGGGCAAGCGCAGCGTGAGAGAAGAAGGGCGTTCGTGGGCAGCGTGCGGGTGCGCTGCTGCTCCGCGTCTGGCGAGGGCGCGTAGTTGGCTCGGCGTGGTTTCGTACACAGCCTGAATGGTGTCGTTGAACTGACGGATGCTGGAGAAGCCAGCAGCAAAGGCAACGTCAGAAATACTGAGCTCTGTCGCGGCGAGCAGGGTGCGGGCGGCCTGCGCGCGGTGTGCGCGGGCCAGAGCAAGCGGGCCGGCTCCGAGCTCGGCAGAGAGCACGCGGGTGAGGTGGCGGCTGGTGTAGCCGAGGCGAGTTGAGAGGCCCTCGACGCCGTCGCGTTCAACAACGCCATCGGCGATGAGCCGCATGGCGCGCGAGGCGAGATCGTCGTTGAGGTTCCATTCGGGGGAGCCAGGAACCGCATCCGGTTGGCAGCGTTTGCAGGCGCGAAGGCCCGCTTCGTGCGCGGCGGCGGCGGTGCGGTAGAAACGCACGTTGCGTGGTTGAGGCGCAACGGCTGGGCAACTGGGGCGACAGTAGATTCCCGTGGAGTGCACGCCAGCAATGAACTGGCCATCGAAGCGGGCATCCCGCGAGCAGAGGGCGCGGTACTGCTCGTCGAAGCTGAGCGTGGGGGAGACCATGGCTTAACTCTGTCACTGCCTGTGGTGCCTGACCAGCGGAAATCAGACATCACTGTGGCAGGGTTTCTCCCCAACGCTCCACGACGACGGTGCAGAAGGGGACGGTGAACGGCTACAGTCGCACCGTGGAATCTTCGTGGACAGCCCTTACCGTTCTGGCAGCTCTCTGGCTCATTGCGTTTTCGGCGCAACTCGCTGACTACGCCACAGCCCGCTTTGATGACCTTCGCCTCGCGCGTGGAGTTCGAACCCGGTTGCGCTTGCACCCGGTGGCGTGGATCGTGCCGACAGCCGGGCTGGGGATTGTGGCGCTCACCATTGCCGCCGACTGGAGCACGCGCCTTTTCTTTGCTGAACCGGCACAAGCACCGGCCGCAATTCTTATCGCGCTCAGCACGGTGGTTGTTGCGGTCACGATTGTGGCGATCATTGCCGTCGTGGTCGTTCGGCCGCCCGCGGATAGCTACCGTCTCGTGCGCGACGAACTCATCGAGTCTGCTGGGCTGCGCATCCATCAAGACCAGGTCGACGAGTTTCGTGCACGTGTCTCGGCAATTGACGGCGCATCCCGTGGTCGCGTGAACACGGGCGCCGGCACGGTCAGCGCGGCACTGCAACTGAGCGTGCGCACCCCGTATCGACTCATCGCCCCCGTCCTTGCCCTCGGCCTCGTGATCGCTGCCGTCATTGAAACGTCGCAGGGTTCGTCGCAGGGCCCAGCCGTCGTCATCGCCGTGATCGCCCTGGTGGCAAGCTTCATCATTGGCGTCAGCGCTGCGCAGGCATCTCTCGCGTTGGGAGCATCGGTGCGGTCGACGCAAGACGTCTACCGCGGTGAACTAATGAGCCTGATTGTGGATGCGGAGCGCTCGTCCAAGAAGCGTGTTGCGGGGCTCGGCGATCGAGTCACTCGCGCGCTCAGCATTCTGCGCGAGCAGCAAGAAACCGAGTAGCAGTGACGCAGCGGGGTGCAGCCTGCACGTTAGTCTCGTTGACATGACCGAGAGCCATTCTTCTTCTGCGACTCCCGATTTCACGGCATCGTCGGGGCGATCAGCCCCTCACCCCACTGCGGCATCTGCCGAGATCGCCGACGAGGCGCGGAGGCACCAGTTGCCGCCCCATGTGCCTCAGCCCCGGGGCCCGGGGCTGCTGATTCTGGGAATTCTCGGAGTCATCGCACTCTCGTTTGTGCTCCTCTTTGTTGTTGTCTACGTGATTTCGGGCATCGGAACAGACGCCTTCGCGATCGGCGGGGTGTTGGCCGTAGTCCCGCTTGCTGTCGTATTTTTTGCCGTGCGGTGGATCGACCGTTGGGAGCCTGAGCCGCGGCTCGCGGTAGTCTTTGCGTTCCTCTGGGGCGCTGGCGTTGCCGTGTTGCTTGCGCTCATTGTGGGAGCCGAGATCGATAACGTGATCAACTCGCTCGGTGGTCCAGGGCCCGGCTACGCGTTCTTCTCGGCGGCAATTCAGGCGCCCATCGTGGAAGAAGCAGGCAAAGCCCTCGGCATCCTCGTGATTTTCTGGGTGGCACGACGCCACTTCGATGGCCCGGTTGATGGGCTCGTCTATGGAGCGTGGATCGCTGGTGGTTTCGCTTTTACCGAGAACATTCTGTACTTCGGTTCCGAGCTCCTCAATGTGGGAGACAACAGCACGGGCATCCTGCAGTTGTTCCTCATTCGCGGCCTCATGTCGCCGTTCGCGCACGTTATGTTTACGGCCTGCACTGGCATCGCTTTGGGCTTCGCCGTGCGGTCACGAAGCAATGCCCGCAGTGTCGGAGTCTTCGCTGCTGGGCTTGGGCTCGCGATTGCGCTGCACGCACTGTGGAACGGCGCCCTCTTCTTCGTCAACGACTTCTTTGGCTACTACGCCATCGTGCAAGTTCCGCTCTTCGTGATCGCGATCATCATCGTCGTCTATTTGCGTCGCCAAGAAGAACGGATGACGTTTGAAAGGCTCGCAGAGTACGCGAACGCTGGCTGGTTCAATCAGGATGAGGTTCCGGTGCTCGCGACTTCCCAGGGCCGTCGGCGCGCCCTTGCTTGGGCTGCGCAGCACAACAAGCGCGCCACGATGAAGGTTTACATTCAAGAGGCCACTCGGCTTGCTTTTGCGCGTCAGCGCATCATTACGGGCCGCGACAGGATCGGCGCAATTGCCGACGAGGCAGTATTGCTCGGCGCAATCGTCGAAGCACGCCACGCGCTCACGGGTGAGCGGCGACCGTAGCGCTCTGATCGCACCGGCCGAACACGATCTCTGCAGCGTTAGGTGAACATCCCCAGTACGAAGGGGATGCCCCACACCACCGCGAAGAGCGCGACCATTACGAGCGTGGTTGCGGGGATACCGGCCCTGAGGCGTTGACCGCGGGGAGCCACTAGGTTGACGCTGTAATCGCCGATTTTTTCATCGGCATAGCGACGGGATTGCCGCACCGTTTTTGTGCCGACAGTGTCGGCGATGCCGAGGAGGCGGCGGTGCTGCGCCGGGTCAACAAGGTCAAACGGTTTCGGGGAGTACACCAGTAGCCACTTGTCGACGACTTCCACGTCGTACGCTCCCGCGTTATCGATCAGCAGCGCCATCAGGTCGGGCGTGAAAATGTACAGGGCGTCGCGTTCGTACTCGCGCGGGCAATAGAGGGTGAAGTGCGAATTGAAGTCACCCTCGAGCTTCAGGATCTGATTTTTCGCGAACGATTGCGGGAGATTGCTTACGCCGAAAAGCTGGTTATTGCCGGTGGCATCGAGGACCATGTGGGGCAGAGCGCGGTCGAGTTCGAACGCCAAGAATCCCCAGTCATGAGTTCGCTTGTTCTTTCCCGAACCGGTGGTGTAGCGGTAGTTTCCGTAATCGAGGGTTCGACCGCTCACGCTTCGAAAGCGGTTGCGCATGGAACGGTTTCCGCCTTCATCGAAAATCAGCCCCGGATAGTCGATCACTCGATCACGGGGCGAAAAGACCAGTTCGTTGTCTTCGGCAAATGTGTTCATCCGATAAAAACGTTGCCATGGCCCGCCGTTTTTGCGCCACGCCCGCACGAGCGAATAGAGCGCGCCTCCCGCAATCGACACGACAAGAGCACCGATGATCAGCGCAGGAACGGACGGACCAATGTTGCCTGTGGCCGCTACAGTGCGAAAGTTATGGGTCGCAATTGCGATGAGTGGCCCGCCGGCGACGAATATGAACACCACTACGGCAACGCCGACGAGCACAACTTTGCCCATGAGCTGCACTTGCGAATACCCGAAGAGATCCCGGCGGTTGCGCTTGAACTCTGCGACATCGTGCGGGTTCACGGGATAGATCAACCCGGAATAGTCGATAGAGCGAAGCATCAGCCCATCGTAGAGGCTGGGATGCTGTCTGCTGCAGCCTCCCTTTGGGGGTGATCTGCTCAGTCTTTGTCCTTTAACAGACTCATCGCCCGCCGGTGCGGCACTGCCTGCGACCTGGAGGGCGATGAGTTTAACTGCTTTTAGATTGCCACTGAGTTTCGCTGAGCGCAAGGGTTAAGCGGCGAAATCATAGTCAAAAAGCGCGTACGATTGGAGGTCGCAATTTGGAGAGGACAGCTGATGTCATCGAGTGAGCTTGAACGCGAGCGGGACTATGTCCACGGCCTCTACCGGCGGCTCGACGCCCTGAGAGATGCGGCTCAAGAGCAGCTCGAATCAGTGCGCCGGAGTGCGCCAGGTGGCACCCACCAAAACCGCTCAGAGCGCGACGCATTCGCCCGCATCTACGAAGACCGGATCGGTCAGTTGCGCGAAATCGATGAGCGGCTCGCCTTCGGGCGCCTTGAACTTGAAGTCGAGACTGACACCGAGGCCGGCACTGAAACTGACGCCGAGAGCGAGAGCGCCGTTGAACGCCCGGTGCGGTACATCGGTCGCATCGGATTGCGTGACGAAGATCAGCGCTCGCTGTTGCTCGACTGGCGCGTTCCTCAGGCCCGAGCGTTTTATCAGGCCACAGCCGCGACGCCACTAGGAGCCCGCGCCCGCCGGCACCTGCAGAGCAAGGGCCGAGACATCGTGCGCATTGACGATGAGATTTTTGACGCTGAACTCCTCGAGACCGATGCAGCATCGCTTCAGGGCGAAGCCGCCCTCATGGCGAGTCTCACCGCGGAGCGCACCGGTCGCATGGGCGACATTGTCGCGACGATTCAGGCTGAGCAGGATGCGATCATCCGCTCCGAACTTCGCGGCGCGCTCGTCGTGCAGGGTGGGCCCGGCACCGGAAAAACTGCGGTCGCGCTGCATCGCGCTGCATTCTTGCTGTACTCGCATCGAGAACGGCTCTCCGCATCCGGTGTGCTCATTGTGGGACCGTCCCGCGCATTCTTGCGTTACATCGAAGCTGTGCTGCCGTCTCTCGGCGAAACGGGCGTTGTGTTGGCGAGCCTCGGGCAACTGTTCCCTGGCGAAGATGCGCGCCACGATGATGTCGCTGCGGTGGCGCAGCTCAAGGGCTCGCTCGAAATGGCGGCTCTCATCAAGCGTGCTGTTCGTTCGCGCCGTGTCGTTCCGACTGAGACGCAGCGCCTGGAAATCAATGGCGAGATCCTGGATGTCCCTGCCGAACTCCTGCGCTCCGCCATGCAAAAAGCGTGGGACTCTCACAAACCACACAACCTTGCGCGGGTGATTTTCAACAAGGCAGCGATCGCGGGGATCAGCCGTCTGCTCGCAAATCAGTTGCGCGCCCACGGCAACACGATTGATGACGCTGACCAGAAGTGGTTGCGGGAAGACATTCGCACCGCCCACGACGTGAAGGTGGCGCTCAACACGGCGTGGATGCCGCTGACGCCCCAAAAACTCGTCGACGACCTCTATGCCCGACCTGGTTGGTTGCAGAGCCTTACGCCGCACTGGACGCCAGAGCAGCGCGAACTGTTGCGTCGCGAGCGGGACGTTCCGTTCACAATCAGTGATGTTGCCCTGCTCGACGAAGCTGCCGAGTTGCTCGGTGAAGTCGATGTTGCCCAGACCGCAGCCGAACACGAACGCAAACAGCAGCGTAAACGCGATGTTGAGAACGCTACGGCGGCCATTCGCAACATGGGTGTCGACGGCATGATCGATGCGGAAACGCTGGCTGAGGGTTTCGAGGCGAGTGTCGAACGGTCAACGACGGCGGAGCTGGCATCCGCTGACCGGTCGTGGACATACGGCCACATCGTCGTTGATGAAGCTCAAGAGCTGTCGCCCATGCAGTGGAAACTGCTGGCCCGTCGCAATCCGTTGAAGTCCTTCACGATTGTCGGAGACGTCGCTCAGGCGAGTGCTGCTGCCGCTACCTCCAGCTGGGGTGCGGCGCTCTCGGCCGACATCGGTGACCACTGGCGTCTTGAGGAACTCACGGTCAACTACCGCACGCCGTCGCAGATTGTTGCGGTTGCCGAGGCAGTGGCGGTGGCCCACAACGTCTCGATCACTCCATCGCGCGCGGTTCGTCACAGTGAGTGGCCCGTTGCGGTCACTGTCTCGACCCCCGAACAGCTGGCTGCCAGTGTCTCCGCCGTAGTGACAGCCGACCGTGCTATTTCCCACGACGGCACCATTGCGGTGATCGTCAGCGATTCTTTGACTGCAACCATCGTGGATGCCCTGCAGCAGTCGTTCGCAGGAGAGGTTGGGGAGGGTGCCGCGGGGCTCAATCGGCCCATCGCAGTGCTGACGCCACAAGAGTCGAAGGGACTCGAGTTCGACTCGGTCATTGTGGTGGAGCCACAGCGGATCGTGGAGGAGATTTCCCGGGGTGCCGCTGCGCTGTATGTCGCCATGACGCGACCTACTCAGCGGCTCGCCATCGTGGCTGCTGAGGGCCTTCCTGAAGGTATTCCGCAACCGTCATAAGGGGTGGTCTGAGTAGTTGACCCCCACTCGGGTATGCCCAATAGTGGGGGTTTCGGCGGATTCACAGGTTCGGCAGTATGTACCTAGAAGTTATTCCTCGGGGGAGGAACCTTCACTCGGGAGCGATTCTTCGCCACGAGTCGGGCCGGAGGCGGGGGAGCCTCCGGCCCAACGTATTTCTGCATGCATTCAGACGCATGTGAGAGCTGGAGGTCTGCGTGCCGCAGAATATCGATCTTCGCGGCCGGATCGCCGGACAGTCAGCCATGGCTGCCGTCGTTGAGGCACAATCGCGCCGTGCGCCGCGAGGTTTTGTGGCGCGCTTGTGTGGTGTCTCTCCGTTGACCAAAGAAAGCCGCGCACAGTATCGCGGTGCGGTCGGCGAGCTCCTCGTCGGCTCAATCCTTGATCGGCTCGGGCACAGTTGGGACGTGCTCCATGGGGTTCCGCTTGGAGAAACTTCTCTCGATCACTTTGCTGTTGGCCGTGCCGGCATCTTCGCGGTGACCGTCGTGAACTGTCAGGGTGACGATGTCGCGGTCAACGGTGACGAACTCGTCGTTGCCCGAGCGGTCAGCACCGCTATCGTTGCGTCGCGCACCGCTGCTCGTGCGGTCGCTAGGGCGTTGACGGCAGCGCTCGGTCACGAGGTCGAGGTTATTCCTGTGCTCGTCATGGTCGAGCCGGTAAAAGTTTCACTACTGGCCGCCCCCGCTGACGTCCATGTCCTCACCTCCACGCAGCTAGAGCAATGGCTCGCCAGCGCGCCCGAAGTGTTCACCGGGGATGAAGTTGCCACAATCTCGACCGCGGCTGAAGCGGGAACAACCTGGCCGCATCCCCAACAGGCGGCGCAGAAGTCGCGGAATCTGACGCGCGCTTTCGTGCGCATCCATCATGATGTTCGCGCTGCAAGCCTCCGAAGTTTCTTGTGGATCGTTGTGGCCCTCATCGTCACCTTCTTGTCGGTGTGGGTTCTCGTGTCGGTATTGGCCCGTCTTGTCATGAGTTCCTAGCGCGTCGAGCACTTTCTGAGCGTTCATAGGGCACGATTGGTGGATGTTTCGGCGTCACCCTTATCTGAGCGCTGCCACGTTCAGTTATCTCGCCGTAGTGGCGTGGTTGACGTTGAGCCCGCAGGCCCCTGACCAACGCGATGGTCCGCTGTGGCAGTTTGCTGTCTTCCTTGATCGTTTCCCGGCGACGCAGTGGCTGACGTTCAACGATCTTGAGTTCGTCGCGAATATCGCGCTGTTTGTGCCGCTCGGGTTGTTCTTCGTGCTGTTGGTGGGTAAGCGTCGCTGGTGGCTCGCTCTCGGTCTGGCCGTCATTCTTACGGCGGGAATCGAATGGGTGCAGCAGTTCATTCCTTCTCGGGTATCTGACGTGCGCGACATCGTGTCGAATTCGCTGGGGGCCACGATCGGCGTCGTGGTGACGTTGAGCGTGGCGGCGGCTCGCGAGCGTGCTCGCCGGCGTCATCAACGCCGGACCAATTACGATAATTATTCACACAAACGGTGATTCGCCCTACGCTATGAGCGTGGTCAACTTCCGATGGTGTGGGATCTACGTCGCGGTGGCGATTGTGCACGTCGTGAGCCTTCTCGCGGGCTGGGACGCAGTGGCCAACCCGAGCAAATTTCTCCTCATGCCGACGCTCGGCGTGGGGGTCATTCTCGCGACCGCGCGCGGGTTTCGGTGGCCTGACTACGCCTTTATCGGTGCACTCACTCTGGCCTGGGTCGGCGATATTTTTGTAGCGGATGCCGCAAGCTCAAGCTTCATCATTGGGCTTGCCGCATTTCTCGCCGCCCACGCGGTGTACCTCGTGCTGTTCCTGAAGGCCGTGCGTTCCCGCCGAGTTCCGTGGGCTACCGCCGTCCTCCTCGTGTGGTGGGTGGGATTGCTCGTCGTGCTGCGGGCTGACCTTGGGTCATTTTTTGTGCCACTCGCGGCCTACGGGGCCGTGTTGGCGGCATCCACTGCCTCAGCGTTCGCGACCACTCGGCTCATCGCAACCGGAGCGGTGTTATTTTTGGCGTCTGACACCGCGCTTGCCTGGGCACTTTTTGCGCCAGCAGCGGTGTGGTGGCAGTCAGATGCTCTCATCATGACGCTCTACACCGGCGGTCAGCTTTTGATCGCGGTTGGCTTTGTTGCGGCACGAAGAGGCTCGCGGAACACTGCTAGCGTATCCGGGTGACTCCCGAGCCCTCCGAGCCTTCTGTGAACCGACGCGTCGCCGTCGTCCCTGTGGTCGTCGGGGTCGCTCTGTTGGTGGTCTTTGCTGTTGTCATGACCGTCGTCGTTACCTTGGCGGCGGCATCGACCAACGAGGAGCCGGCGATTCCGGTTGCCGCGTCGTCCTCGTCCGCACCATCGCTCGCACCACGCGCTCCGGAGCCTGAGTCGACCGTGGTTGCGCCTGCCAGTGAATCGAGTGGCAACGAGTGTGTCGATTTCACGCGCGAGGTTGCGTCGCTCGATATCGAGTCGGTACTGGTGGCGCAATCGGACCGGGAGGAAGTCGCGATCGAGTTTTCTCTCACAGCACCGGTCGATCAGAATTCATCCCAGCTCGGAATCTATGCGGAGACTGCTGACGGTGAGCGTGCCTACCAATTCTTAGTGGAGTTGGATGATGGCGAAATCGACGAGGTCTCGGCCTATGAGCTCTACCGCGACGACAGCGACAGCCTCGACACTGATGATGCCGAAGTTGATGGCTCCACTGTTCGCTTCCTTATTCCGCGCTCGATCGGCAAAAAACTCGGCGACGACTGGTCATGGTTTGGGTTTAGCGCGGCCGGCGAATCGACAATTGATACGTGCCCGGGAACACCGGATGCACCGGAGTACCTAATTTTCGGTCGCTAGCGGCCCGTGCTCCTCGCAGAGCTATGAATCGGTAACGAGTGGGCGGAGAGTTGCTCTCTGACCCGTCGCCGAGTTCCTGCGGCGTGAGGGCACCGGCTAACGCGCGATGCACGCCCCGCTAGAAACGGTGCTCGTCAGGTCTGCAGCGTTGTCTACTACCGGTTGAACGGCATCCAGCGTGAGAGCGTAACCGACGTTATTTTGTTCGGTGCTGCTGCCGAAAATGGTGCCGACGAACTCTCCATCGAGAGTGAGAAGCGGGCCGCCTGAATTGCCAGGATTTACCTGACCGGCGAGGGTGTAAACCTCCCGCGGCGCAGCTCCATCCCCATAGATATCGGGACTTTCAAACGTGCTGATGTGCTGCACGAGAGCGGCATGGGTGCTGAACGGACCGCCGTAGGGGTAGCCCTGGATCGCCGTGCTCGTTCCGGGGCGAGCGGTGACGCCGAGGCGCAATGGATCGAGGCTCAATCCGGGAACGGCGAGAACAGCGAGGTCGTTGACGGAGTCGAAGTACACGATGGTGCTAGGCAACACTTGACCGTTCAGCGCCTCCACGACGGGGTCTGTAGTGCCCGAGATCACGTGCGCGTTTGTCATCACACGCTCAGGGGCGATGACAAACCCGCTGCCGGTTTGACCCTGACCGCAGGCGTATGCGTTTCCGGTAATCCGTACGACCGATTGTGCAGCGGCCGCCAGTGCTGGACTGTCGGAGTCGATCGTCGGGATCAGAGCATTGGGGTCGCCGAGAGGGGAGCCGAGCAGGGGCAGAGCTTGTTCGGTGAGCACGGTTCGCCAGCGGGCGATGCTCGCTTCGACGACATCGGGGGTGATGTCTTGAATCGTTCGGATGACCGCAGAGGAGGCAATGGTGCGCGAGAGAACCGGCAGGCCAAGTTGGGCAGCGCTGAAGCTCACTGTCGAGATGACGAGGGCTGCAACGACACCGATCACCAGGCCACCAACCGCGCGGTTGGCTCCACGCAAGGCGCTGGTCTGGATTTCTACGTGGATTGCTTTGCCCGCAGCAACTCCCACAGCGTGGCCGAGGGCAACAAGCCCGATGGCAACAGAGATCGCAACTATCGCCCGCAGCTGGGGGAGAGCGACGAGCTGGGATGCTGCCGGGGCGAGCATCGTGGCAAAAAAGATGCCGACACCAACGCCTGCGATCACAAAGATGCCGCGAGTGAGTCCGATGACAAGGCCATAGATGACATACCCCAGCAGAACTACTACGAGGAGTAGATCGAGCAAGGGCGCCACGTTCATGGACTCAGCCTAAACTGCGTCGGCGCGTGACGTGTCGAGTTGGGCGAAAGCGAGACGCCAGATATTCTCTGACAGAACGATGTTGGGGGATCCGGTGAGCGAGTCAGCACACGAAGACCAGGCTCCGGCGACCCCAACGCTCGATCGCGGCTTTGGCGCTGCGATGGCTGCATGTCTCCGAGCGCAAGCTGATCATGAACCACGCACCTGGTTTCGGGCCCTTCGCGGAACGAGCCCGTTGTCTCCGGAAGCGAAGGATCTGTACCAGCACGGAGTCGGCGAGCTGGAGTCGGCAGTGGCGCTTGCCGCGCTGGGATCCGATTGGATGGTCGCGCACTCCGATGACGATCACGATCAGAGCGTGGGCGCCGACCACCTGGTGTTAGGCCCGGCCGGTGCCTTTATCGTGTGCAGCCGACGGCATCCGGGGGACAGAATTGTCACTGCGGGACGCATGATTTTGGTGAATGGTCACCGTGCCGCCTACGTGCGCGATGCAACAACTCGTGCGGTGCAATTGTCGGAAGAGTTTGTGCAACGGGGCGCGGCCGATGTCGCTGTGCGGCCGATCGTGGCGCTCACCGGCGCATCCGATCTCATCCGTGGCCGGTCGAAAGCACCGGTACCCGTGCTTGCTCTCGGCGAGCTGGCCGGCTGGTTGATCCGCCATGAAGCGGTGTATTCGCGTGCTCAAGTCGCGGCTCTCGTGCCGGTGGCTGGCCGCCTCGCGGGCTGGCAGGTTCGCCCTGCCGTCACGGGTGCGAGCGTTCGACTCACGGCACGATTCGAACGATTGCGAACAGAAGTGGATGCCGCCCGCCGGCGCTCGCGGCTGTGGATCGTCTTCGGGGCAGCGGTTGCCCTCGCGGCTACCGTCACAATGCTGGCGTTCGCGATTCCCGCTGTCTTTGCGCTCTTCTCGGGATAGTTCTGCCGGAGCATCCATTCTGCTAAGCTTTCAAGGTTGCCGTCTAACGGCCGCGGATAAAGAGAGCTCGCGCATTCAGCTATGAGCACCGCGCAACGACTAGAGAGGGGATTACCTAATGGCACTTGAAGCAAGTATCAAGAAGGCGATCATCGAAGAATACGCAACCCACCCAGGTGACACGGGATCCCCCGAGGTCCAGATCGCGATGATGACTCGTCGCATCCTCGACCTCACGGAGCACCTCAAGATGCACAAGCACGACCACCACTCACGTCGTGGACTGCTTCTTCTTGTTGGTCAGCGTCGCCGTCTGCTGGGTTACCTGCAGAACGTTGACATCACGCGTTACCGTACGCTGATCGAGAAGCTGGGACTGCGTCGCTAGTCGATTCGTCACACTTGCCAAAGGCCGTCATCGCAATGCGATGGCGGCCTTTGTTGTTTCCTACAGAGGCAGTGCGGTCCGACGAATGAGCTGCACTGCGTAGCGGCTGGACCCCGTGCGAGTTTCGCCAGTAATGAGCTGCACCGTTTAAACGGAATGGGGTCGGGCGAACCGTGCGGTTAGCCCGACCCCATTCGGTCGGTCGAGAGTGCTCCCTAGACGGTGGTGGCTGTGGCGCTTTCTGCGTCGGTCTTGGGCTTGCGCGGCAGCGTCAGCAGGGTGGTGAGGCTCACGGCGATCATGAGGATCGCGCCGATCGCGACGAGCGAGAAAACGCCCGCAGCGGGAAGCACGAACATGGCAACGCCAGCGGCCATCGAGACGATTCCACTAACCCAGCCAAACCAGCGGGGGTGGATGGTGCCGCGAACGCCGCCGACGAGGTCAACGATCCCTTCGAGAATCCAACCGATTCCGATGACGAGCGCGAGTGCGATGAGTGACTGGAAGGGGTTGGCAAGGCACAGGATGCCGGCAATGACGACGAGGAGTCCCAGGAGGCCGGTCGTCCAGCGCATTGGGGAGTCGAGGTTGTTGGCAACGAAGGCTGCGGTGACGCGGTACATGCCGGAGGCAATGAGGTAGATACCGAAGAGCACCGCGATGGTGAGCAACGTGGCGCCGGGGAACAGCAGGCCGATCACTCCCAAGACGAGTCCGATGACGGCGACCGCCATGAGTTGACCACGGTGCACGCGCAGCAAGCCGGGAAGAAGATCATTCACCGAAGTGGTTGGCGGTGTCGTGCTGTCAGACGAGCTCATGAGGGTCCTTATCCAGAGTTGTCAAGTGGTGCCTTACTCTCTCATTCTCCCAGTTCGATTGCCCCGGTGTGCAACTGCGACGCACCCATTAGGCTCGAACCATGTCGCGTCGTGTTACTTATTCTCAGCTCGGTGGGCCTGAAGTGCTCACGATTTCCGAAGTCTCTGAACCTCATGCGGGCGAAGGTGAGGTGCGAGTGCGGGTGAAGTTCGCCGGCATCAATCCCTTTGACTCGAAGGTTTTCAGGGGTGCAGCAACGGCTGCTCCTCAAGATGTGCAGTTTCCGAGTGGCAACGGCAACGATTTTGCCGGTGTCGTTGACGAGATTGGCGCTGGAGTTGATCGATGGGCCGTCGGGGATGACGTTCTCGGTGGCAAGGGCTTCAGCGGTCAAGCTGATTTCGTTGTCGTTCCCGCCGACAAGCTCGTCCGAAAGCCCAGCGATCTCAGTTGGGAACAGGCCGGTGGCCTCGACATTGTCGGGCGCACCGCGTGGGCGAGTGTCGAAGCAATCGATCTGACACCCGCCGATACCGTCTTGGTGAGCGCAGCAGCGGGCGGTGTCGGCGTTATTGCCGCTCAGCTTGCCATGCTCAAGGGTGCGAAAGTCATTGGCTCCGCCAGCGAATCGAACCACGAGTTCTTGCGTTCCCTCGGCATCCATCCGGTTCGTTACGGCGAGGGCATGGTCGAACGGATTCTGGAGATTAGTCCCGAGGGCATCACCGCGGCTCTCGACAACAACGGCCGCGAAACTGTGGATGCTGCGCTTGCGCTTGGCGCACCAGCTCACCGCATTAACACGATCGCCGACTACGCCGCCATTTCCGAATACGGCACATCGGGTATCGGTGCCGCCGGTGCGACCCCCGACGACCTCGCGGCGCTCGCCGCGCTGGTTGCTGACGGCTCCGTGCAGGTGCCGATTGATTCAATCTTCCCGTTTGAGCAGGTTTCTGAGGCCTACACGAAGCTCCTCGAGGGTCACTCCCGCGGAAAGATCGTTCTCGCGCTCTAGCGCACCACCTGGCCTAGCCCCGTCCCTGCGCAGAGAGCGACAACCACTATTTTCCAGCTCCTCACCACCGGCATCATTGCGGGCATCGCCGGTTTCGCGTCGTCGTTCACCCTCGTTGTTGCTGGGCTCCAGGCGGTCGGTGCTAGTGACGCGCAAGCGGCATCCGGTCTGCTGATTCTGACCGTGATGATGGGGCTCGTCACGATCGGTTTGGCCAGGCGGTACCGGATGCCGATCACCGTGGCGTGGTCGACTCCGGGAGCAGCGTTGCTGATCGTCGCGGCGCAGGGCGATGGCGAGTTTCAGGCGGCTGTTGGCGCGTTCATTGTGTGTGGGGTGCTCATCATGGTGTGTGGCCTCGTGCCGGCACTGGGCCGCCTCATCACTCGCATTCCGCAGCCGATCGCGAGTGCGATGCTCGCGGGTATCCTGTTTCCCATTTGTCTTGCTCCGATCACGGCTTCGGTTGACTACCCGTTGCTGGGGCTACCGATGGTCGTGGTGTGGCTGATCCTGTTGAGGGTGGCGCCGCGCTGGGCTGTGCCCGGCGCGCTCGTGGCGGCGATTGTCGCGATTGCGCTCACGACCGAGGGCAGTTTATTGGGGGATGCCGCCGTCGTGCCGCAGCTCACTCCCGTCGTTCCGATTTTTGATCCGATTCTGATCGTGAGCCTCGGCATTCCACTGTTTATCGTGACGATGGCGGGTCAGAATGTGCCTGGCTTCACGGTGATGCGCACCTACGGCTACGCGGTGCCCGCGGGTCCCGCGCTCACCGTCACGGGCGCAGCATCAGCGGCGAGTGCGTTCTTTGGAGGCCACGCTCTCAATTTGGCTGCCATCACGGCAGCGCTCACGGCAAGCGAGGAGGCGCACGATGACCCGAAGCGGCGGTGGATCGCATCGGTGTCCGCTGGGGCAACCTACGTCGTGATCGGGCTGGCCGCTGGCTTCGCCACAGCGCTCGTCTCGGTAGCGCCTCCGATCGTCGTTGTTGCCATTGCGGGGCTAGCGGTAATCGGTGCTCTCATCACATCGGTGCGCACGGCTCTGGATGCTCCCGAGCACCGTATCGCGGCCATAGCGACCTTTCTCGTCGCCGCGTCGGGCATCACCGTGATCGGAATCGGCTCCGCGTTCTGGGCGCTCATCGTGGGAGCGGTCATCATGGCGTGGCTCGGTTGGCGCCGAAAAGCTGCTCCGGCAGCCACGCCCGCTGGCCCGGAATCAACTCCGGAGGGCGCCGAGCGGACCGCCCCAGAAAAGAAACCCTAAAGTTTTTTGAGATTGCTGCATCCAAAACAGGGGTTCAGCCGGAAGTACTCCATGTAAGGCGATTTACGCCCGACCATGAGAGGACAAGAACAGTGCGAAACAAAATTTTTGCCGGTGTAGCCGCCGGAGCGATTGCCGCCGTAGGAGTCGCTATCCCCGCCAATGCCATCTCGGACACCACTGCTGACCTGTATGTTCTGCACGCTGTGCCGGGACTCACCGTAGACGTCTACGTCAACGGTGAACTCACCCTCGACGACTTCGAGCCCGGTGACCTCGCAGGCCCCCTCGACCTCCCCGCCGACACGTACACGGTCGCCATCACCGCTTCTGATGCTGCCGACGACTCGGAGCCCGCTATCGGCCCCATCGACCTCACGCTCGAAGCCAACACGAGCTACACCGCTGTTGCTCACCTCGACGAGTCTGGCGATCCCACGGCGAGCCTCTTTACCAACGACCTCAGCACTGTTGCTGCGGGTGAAGGCCGCTTGACCGTTCGCCACACTGCGGCAGCCCCTGCTGTCGACGTGCTCGCCAACGATGCAGTCGCCTTCGACAACCTCAGCAACCCCGACGAAGTGAAGGCTGACCTCGCGGTCGGAACCATCTCCGCCGCTGTCGCGCTCACCGGAACCACTGACCCCGTCATTGGCCCGGCCGACGTCGAAATCGCCGAAGGTGTCAACACGATCGTGTACGCCTGGGGCAGCGCCGCAGACGACAACCTCACCCTCGCCGTGCAGACCATCGACGGTCTCCACTCGAACCCCGGTGGAGTAGACGCCGGAACCGCAGGACTCGCCGCTGACAACAACAACGGCATCCTCGTCGCCGGTCTCGGTGGCCTCGCAGCACTCCTTGCTCTCGCAGGATTCGCCGCAACTCGACTCTCCGCCGCACGCTCAGCGAAGTAGTCACCAGCACAACCTCCACAGCACGATCCAGTAACACCAGCACTCACATACCCCAGCAAGGAGAACGTCATGGCCCCGAGAATCCTAGCCCTCGCGGTCATGGCGCTTCTCCTTGCTGGCTGTGCTGCAGCCCCCGCAGAATCCATCGCCCCGGTGCCGGCACCACTGCCCACGGCAGAGATCGATGTGCCCCGCCAGTCCAGCGAACTTGCGCCGGTAGAGCAGCTTGCTGCCCCGGTTCGCATTCAGATTCCCTCCGTGGGCGTGGACATCTCGATTGCTCCGGTCGGTATCCAGCCCGACGGCTTTATGGAGATCCCCGAAAACATCACCGTTGCGGGTTGGTACCAATACGGCTCGTCTCCGAGCAGCGACACAGGGTCTACTGTCATCACGGCCCATGTCGACGACTTCATTCAAGGTCTTGGACCGTTTTCGCGACTGGCATCGATGCCAGCTCAAGCGGAAATCATTGTGACAACCGACGATGGCGTCGATCACCGCTATCAACTCGAATCGGTTCAGAACATTCAGAAGGCCCAGGTCCCACTCGACCAAGTGTTCGATCGAGACGGAGCGCCACGCATCGTCCTTCTCACCTGTGGTGGACAGTTCGACGAAAATGTGCGGCAATATTCTGACAACGTTGTAGCGATCGCTAACCCGCTATGAACGACATCCTCAACCGGAGAGCAATGACGGACAACGAAGCCGCAGACGAAGCCCGCATGACGCAGGCGTTCATCGCTGGTGACGAAGCCGCACTCGCCGAGGTCTATAAACGTTGGTCGTCGCTCGTCTTCACCCTTGCTGTTCGCTCGCTCGGCGACCGTGGCGACGCGGAGGATGTGACTCAAAAGGTTTTCGTCTCGGCCTGGACCGGGCGCTCAAGTTTCAAGCCCGAACGTTCGAGCCTCTCCGCGTGGCTTGTCGGAATCACGAAGAACAAAATTGCGGACACGCATGAGGCGCGGGCTCGAATTCGTCGGCTCCAAGAAGAGTTGGCCGCCACAACATCTCGGGGAGACGCAGTCGTGGAAGACTTCGACCTAGCGGACACGCTCATGATCGCCGACGAAATCTCTCGTCTCGAACCAGATGCTCAAGCGATCATGAGATTGGCATTTTTCGACGATCTCACCCACAACCAAATAGCCGACCGTCTCGAACTACCTCTCGGAACGGTCAAGAGCCATATCCGGCGCAGTCTGCAACGGATGCGAACACGATTGGAGGCGACTTATGCGACACGTTGATCCAGAGATCCTGGCGCTGCTCGCCCTCGGTGAGCAAGTTGCCCTTCCTGAAGACAGTGTGCACGTCAGCGAGTGCGACCAGTGCCGCCGCGAAATCGAGGTTTTGTCCCGCGCCGCGATGGTTGGTCGCTCAACCTTCGACGCCGGTGAGTTGCTTCAGCCGCCCTCGCGCGTGTGGGAGCGCATCAGCGACGAACTGGCGCTGACAGCAGAAGACGCTAGTGCGACATCCGCCCCCGCTGTTGGCGATGCTGGCGACAGGGTGCCCAGCGATGAGCTGGCCCAGAAACGCGTCGAACGAGACGACGTCGCGGTGGACGAGTCAGCTGCAACGATTACTGCGGAGAGTGGCACAGTGCACTCGCTTGCTGAGCGTCGTCGCCGTCCGTGGATCGGCATCGTTGCTGCAGCGGCCGCCGTCGCCCTGGTGGCGAGCGCGGGAACCGCACTGTGGTCAACGTTCCGCCCGGCTGAACAGCCCACCATTCTCGCGAGCGCAACGCTCGCTGCATTTCCCGACTGGCCAGATTCCGCCGGCGAAGCAAAGCTCGAGCAACTGCCCGACGGCACGCGGGTCATTGACGTCAATTTTGATGCTCCCGCGACCGACGGCGGTTACCGCGAAGTGTGGTTGATCACGACGGATGCCACGGCTCTCGTCAGCCTCGGAATCGTCGAAGGCACGTCAGGTCAGTTCACGGTGCCCGACGGTCTCGATATCTCGAGTTATGACCTCGTGGACATCTCGGAGGAACAGTTCGACGGAAACCCGGCTCACTCCGGCGACTCCATCGTGCGAGGTCAGCTCTCCAGCGACGCGTAGCGAGCGCCGCTGAAGCGTTGGTCCGGTTCTGTTCGGCTTAGTTCGGGCTCAGCTCAGTCGAACCGAGCGGTCTCCAAGCGGTGAAGGGCAAGAGCGACAGAGAGGCGTGTGCGACCGCGCGAGGTTCGCACATCGAAGCCGAGCTTCGCGCTGAGTTCCTCCGCGCGGGACTGCACCGTCGAGTGGTGAAAGCCGAGCGTCGCGGCGGCGGCCCGCAAACTTTCACTCGCAGCGAGAGTGTCGAGCATCGGCAGGATGCGCGGAGTCTCGCGGATAACGACGCCGAGCGATTGCAGATCGCAATTTTCCGGAGCTCCGGCGGGACTGATTTCGGCGAGCAACAACAGCGAACCAAGATCGTCGCCATAAAGCACGGGCTCATGATCGGAAGTGAGGCGCAGCGCCGTGAGTGCCGATAACCAGGAACGTATGAGATCGGAAGGGGAGGCAGCGATGCCGATGCCGGCGCGCGGAGCGGCCACGGCATCCGTGCTCAGTACGATCTCGGCGCGCACAGCACCCGCGACGGTAGTGATCACGGCAGACGGCCCGGCTGCGGCGTTCATGGTGCTCGCTGGCTGAGTGATCACGCGATAGCGGGTTGTGGCCACCAAATGGAGAGCGTGGGCTGCGGCCTGTCGGCTCTCGGCGCTCTCGGTCGAATCGAGCAGTGTTTCGACCGGGTTGTGAACGGACTCAGCAGGCCCGGTGCGTTCGAACAGGATGCCGAGGGCGAGCGCAACTCGTTCGAGAATCATGTCGTCGTTCGCGTGGGCGTTTCCGTCGCGTTCGATCCATACGGTGCCGCCGCCGGTGACTGCCCGTGTTGGCCAGAACGCCGGTGTGCCCGCTTCTGGGCTGCGACGTCCGCGCTCATCAACGCGAAGGGTGAGAGCTGGCGAGGTAAACCCGGCGGGGCATCCGGCAAGCATGCTGGCACCGCGCAAGAGAACTTCAGCGCTCGCGTGGCCTGCGGTGAGCGCGTCGAAGTACGAGATCACCCGCAGGGTTTCACTGGCTTCGGGATCGAGCGCTTTCAAGCGCCCGGCTAGTTCTTGCATTCTCGTTCCGCCCTCTGTGGTTCGAGCCCTACTCTATTGCGGCCTGCCCAGAACGAACAGTCGCAGTCAGGGCTCGAACCGCAGGGGCACTGGTGGCGCTGGACCCTGCTGGCTCGTTACACGCCGAGCGTGCGGCGCAACCAGTTGAGGCGAGCGTCTTGAGTGGCGATAGAGAGGGCGGCGAAAGGAGCCATGGCGTCGTAACCGTGGAAGCCACCGGGCCAGACGTGCAGTTCGCAGTGGCCGCCCGATGCCCAGATGGTTGAGGCGTAGGCGACATCTTCGTCGCGGAATACTTCCGAGGTGCCCACGTCAATAAAGGCGGGCGGCAAGTTGCTGAGGTCCGTCGCGCGCGCGGGTGCCGCATAGATCGAGACGTCATCGGTCTTGCGGCGGTCTCCGAGCAGGGCATCCCAGCCGGTGTCATTGCTACCACGATCCCAGACTCCTGTGCCGTCGATCTGATAGCTCGACACCGTCTCGTTGCGGTCATCGAGCATCGGGTAGATCAGCATTTGAGCGGCAAGCGCGGGTCCCTTGCGGTCGCGCGCCAAGAGCGTCGTGCCCGCAGCAAGGCCGCCTCCAGCGCTACCACCAGCAATAACGAGCTTCGTCGCGTCGATTCCGAGCCGTGCTGCGTTCTCCGCCGTCCACACGAGAGTTGCGTAGCAGTCCTCGACCGGAGCAGGGTCAGGATGCTCGGGAGCCAACCGGTACTCGACCGACACCACAACGGCATCCAATTCTTCGACCCAGGCGAGCATTGTCTCCATGCCGCTGAAGCGGTCGCCAATGATCATCCCACCGCCGTGCGTGTGAACGATGCCTGGCCCGGCAACTGTGTGATCGTTGCGGTGGAAAATGGAGACCAGCAGGTCCCCACCGGGACCAGCGAAGGTCTCTTCGCGGTGAGTGATCGCCCGCCCTTCGAGCAAATCGGCGACGGGCGTAGCCAGCCCGGCCCGAAAAGGCTCGATCATCGCGGGAGTGAGCGTGGGCGGTAGCTGCTCGTTCACGATCAACAGCACTGCAGCCAGTTCGGCATCGAACGGGGGAGCGGAATGAACATTGTTCGTAGTCATGAGACCTCCATTGGTCTGCGTCACGCCAGTGTGACGGCCTATCTCCACGCTAGAGCGTGGCGGCTCCGCGTCAGTACCGCCAGCCATTCCACGTTCAGAGTCCCTTAACCGCCATGTGGCGGTACCGGGCCGGAATTATCGGGAAACGGCGTGGTTGAACGGGATAACTGATTCATCCAGACAGATTTTGGGAGACCGGAGCACACCATGCAGTTCGGAATTTTCACCGTGAGCGACGTCACAACTGACCCGACAAACGGCACAACGCCCAGTGAGGGCGAGCGCATCAAGGCCATCGTGACGATCGCCAGGAAGGCGGAAGAAGTCGGGCTCGATGTTTTCGCGCTGGGGGAGCACCACAACCCTCCGTTCGTCTCCTCAAGCCCCACCACGACGCTGGCGTACATCGCGGCTCAGACCGAGAAACTCATCCTGTCGACGAGCACGACGCTCATCACGACCAACGACCCCGTGAAGATCGCGGAAGACTACGCGATGCTTCAGCACCTCTCCGACGGTCGCGCTGACCTCATGATGGGGCGCGGCAACACGGGGCCGGTGTACCCGTGGTTTGGCAAAGACATTCGCGAGGGCATCCCGCTGGCCATCGAAAACTATTCGCTGCTGCACAAGCTGTGGCGCGAAGAATTCGTCAACTGGGAGGGCAAGTACCGCACACCGCTGCAGGGCTTCCAGTCGACGCCACGGCCGCTGGATGGCGTGCCTCCCTTCGTCTGGCACGGGTCGATCCGCAGTCCCGAGATCGCTGAGCAAGCCGCGTTCTACGGCGACGGCTTCTTCGCCAACAACATCTTCTGGCCCAAAGAGCACTACATGCGCCTCGTGAGCTACTACCGTCAGCGTTTTGAGCACTACGGCCACGGCACCGCGGCCCAGGCCATCGTTGGTCTCGGTGGTCAGGCCTTCATGCGCAGCAACTCGCAGGCGGCCAAGGCAGAGTTCCGTCCCTACTTCGACAACGCTCCCGTGTATGGCCACGGGCCGTCAATGGAAGACTTCACCGACCAGACACCGCTTGCCGTTGGCAGCCCGCAAGAGGTCATCGATAAGTATGCCGGGATGCGCGAACACTTCGGCGATTACCAGCGTCAGCTGTTCCTCATGGATCACGCTGGCCTGCCGCTCAAGACAGTTCTCGAGCAGCTCGACATTCTCGGTGAAGAGGTCGTTCCCGTCCTTCGCAAGGAGTTTGCCACCAACCGTCCGGCCGAGGTTCCGGATGCCCCAACCCACGCATCTCTCGTCGCCAAGCGTGATGCGGCTCTCGCCGCCTCCGCAGCCGACGCCCCCGCGACGGTCTAGTTTCGCGGCCCGCCGCGCATCCACACCGTCAGATCCACAGAAAGCAGCTCATCATGTCCGACGTCAAGAAGATTGCCGTCATCGCCGCTGGCCTCAGCCAGCCCTCGTCCACCCGACTACTCGCCGACCGTCTCACCGAAGCAACCGTCAACAACCTGCGCGAACGTGGTGTCGATGCCGAGGTGACCGTCATCGAGTTGCGCGACCTCGCACACGACGTGACAAACAATCTGCTCACGGGCTTCCCGAGCACCAAGCTCGATGAAGCGATCGCCGCAGTTACCGGCGCTGACGGGCTTATCGCCGTCACGCCCATCTTCACCACGAGCTATAGCGGGCTGTTCAAGTCATTCATCGACGTGCTCGACCCGCAATCACTCACGGACCTTCCTGTACTACTGGGCGCGACCGGCGGTACCGATCGGCACTCACTCGCGATCGACTATGCGATGCGACCGCTATTCAGCTACCTGCACGCCGTGGCTGTACCAACCGGCGTGTATGCGGCATCCGCCGACTGGGGTAGTGGTGCCGGTAGTGCCTCGAGCACTCTTCCGGCACGAATCACTCGTGCGGCGGGAGAACTTGCGGCGCTCGCCGCGGTCTCCGATCGTTCAGACCGCGTGATTGACCCCTTTGCGCTGCCGGAGGGCTTTAGCCCTGTCGGCAGCTTCGGAGCGCAATAACAACGTGTCTGCGTTAATCCGTCGCGGTGCAGTTACCCGGTCTTGCGGCGGAAATCGCGTTTGTGGTCGGCCCGGTCGTGGGTGCCTTGGATAGCTGATTCAGCATCCAGGTGTCCCGGCCGGTCGGTCTGCTTGCCCTGCTTGCGATCAAGCGCCTCGCGGAACCTGCGCTTGTTTTCTTCGCTCGCAGAGGGTGTTTCTTCTGTGGGTTCCATACTCGTCAGCGTAGGCCACCTGCATGACAATCTGTGCCTGGTCCGTGTCGCGCACCAATCTCTGGGGCTTCACAGGCCCCCGGTGCTACGATTATGGGAGTTGTCCTGCTAGTTAGAGGGCAACGCACGGAGCAGGCTGGCAAGAAGCTGGTCACCGGTGGTAATTTTCCGAGTCGTTCGGAGGCTTTCTACTGTTGGCCAGACATGCGCCGCCACTCTAGGCATGCGCATGAACCATCGCGTCCTTCTGCCCGCTCCTGCTCCTTGACGAGTCGCACACCACACGGGTGCGCGACGTAAAACAAAGGAGAAACCCCCGCATGGAGGGTCCAGAAATCACATTCGCCGAAGCCGTTCTCGATAACGGCAAGTTCGGCAAGCGCACCGTGCGCTTCGAAACCGGTCGACTCGCTCAGCAGGCACAGGGTGCCGTCGCTGCGTACCTCGACGAAGAAACAATGATCTTGAGCGCGACCAGCGCTGGCAAGCACCCGCGCGAAGGCTTCGACTTCTTCCCACTCACTGTGGATGTTGAAGAGCGTTCCTACGCAGCGGGCAAGATCCCCGGCAGCTTCTTCCGTCGCGAGGGTCGTCCCTCCACGGAAGCGATCCTCGTCTGCCGTCTCATTGACCGTCCGATGCGTCCGACCTTCGTTGAGGGCCTCCGCAACGAAGTTCAGATCGTCATCACTGTTCTGAGCATCGCTCCGGACGAGTTCTACGACGCGCTCTCGATCAACGCCGCATCGCTCAGCACCCAGATCTCAGGACTTCCGTTCTATGGTCCGGTTGCCGGCATCCGCATGGCTCTGATCAACGACCAGTGGGTTGCCTTCCCGAAGCACAGCCAGCTTGCTGACGCTGTCTTCGACCTCACCGTTGCTGGCCGCATGGTCACCAACGACCAGGGTGAAGAAGACATCGCCATCATGATGGTTGAGGCAGAAGCTACCGAGAACAGCTGGGAGCTCATCAAGGCTGGCGCAACGAAGCCCGACGAGGCTGTTGTTGCTCAGGGCCTCGAAGCATCGAAGCCCTTCCTCAAGCAGCTCGTCAAGGCTCAGCTCGAGGTTGCCAACAAGGCTGCCAAGCCTGTTGCCGAGTTCCAGCTCTTCCCGCCGTACTCCGACCAGGCGTACAACGCGGTCAGCGAAATCGCTGAAGCTGAGCTTCGCGACGTGTACAAGATCGCTGACAAGATCGAGCGCCAGACCGCTGACGACGAGCTCAAGGCTCGCGTCAAGGCTGAGGTTCAGTCCAAGGTTGACGCTGAAGAACTCAGCGAAGACGTACTCGGCATGGTTGGCGGAGCGTACAAGGCCGTCAGCAAGAAGGTTATGCGTACCCGCGTACTCACCGAGGGCATCCGTATCGACGGCCGTGGCTTGAGCGACATTCGTGCGCTCGATGCTGAGGTCGAGGTCATTCCTCGCGTTCACGGTTCGGCAATCTTCCAGCGCGGCGAGACTCAGATCCTGGGTGTCACCACGCTGAACATGCTCAAGATGGAGCAGCAGATTGACTCACTGGCACCAGTGACCAAGAAGCGCTACATGCACCACTACAACTTCCCGCCCTACTCGACTGGTGAGACCGGTCGCGTTGGTAGCCCGAAGCGTCGCGAGATCGGGCACGGCTTCCTTGCCGAGCGCGCTATCGCACCGGTGCTTCCTGCTCGTGAAGACTTCCCTTACGCGATCCGCCAGGTATCCGAGGCTCTCGGCTCCAACGGTTCGACGTCGATGGGTTCTGTTTGTGCGTCGACTCTGTCACTGCTGAACGCTGGTGTGCCGCTGCGCGCACCCGTCGCCGGTATCGCCATGGGCCTGATCTCGGATGAAGTTGATGGCGTTACGCGCTACGCAGCTCTCACCGACATCCTCGGTGCTGAAGACGCACTCGGTGACATGGACTTCAAGGTTGCCGGTACGAGCGAATTCATCACCGCTATCCAGCTCGACACCAAGCTCGCTGGTTTGCCTTCGTCGGTTCTCGACGGAGCGCTCAAGCAGGCTAAGGAAGCGCGTACCGCGATTCTTTCGGTGATCAACGCTGCAATCGACGCTCCCGACGAGATGGCCCCCACGGCGCCTCGCGTGATCTCGGTTCAGATTCCGATCGACAAGATCGGTGAGCTGATTGGCCCTAAGGGCAAGAACATCAACCAGATCCAGGATGACACCGGAGCCGACATCTCGATTGAGGATGACGGAACCGTCTACATCGGCGCTGTCGATGGTCCTTCTGCCGAGGCTGCACGCGCGGCGGTCAACGCCATCGCGAACCCGCTCAACCCTGAGGTTGGCGAACGCTTCTTGGGTACGGTCGTCAAGATCGCTACCTTCGGTGCATTCGTATCGCTCACCCCGGGCAAGGACGGACTGCTGCACATCTCTGAGGTTCGCAAGCTTGCCGGTGGCAAGCGTGTTGAGAACGTCGAAGACGTTCTCGGAGTCGGCCAGAAGATTCAGGTTGAGATCACGAAGATTGATGACCGTGGCAAGCTCTCGCTTGCTCCCGTCTTGGAAGAGACTGAAGCAGAAGCAGCGGCTCCCGCTGACGAAAGCTAAGTCCCGCTAGACGTACATCACACAGCGCCCCTTCTCGACGAGAAGGGGCGCTGTGTCGTTAACGGTGAGTCTCGCCGCCGCGATCGTGCACCTCCGAAAAATTGTCTGATCGGAATGCAGGCAAGACAGGGGTAGTCACCCTTGTCTGCCCTTCGTTGGGGTGCCGCTTCGGGGGGTCGATCACGCTATTGTGTGGGAGTGACCCGAATCACTACACCTCTTGATGCCTTCATGAGCGACATGTTCATTTGGCTAGAGACCGCATGGTATTTGTGGGTGGCCCTCGGCATTGTTGTTTTCGTCGTGGTCGTTTGCGTGGTTGTTGCGAAGATGCGCAGCCGAGGCTACGAACGCGTTCCGCATTACTACCGCCGCAACACCTAACTCAGAGACTTTCGCGTTCTCCCGATTGCCCGTATTTCCGATACGGGATGTTTGTCGTGCCTGCACTGGCTGCTGCGCGCTTCAGGCGCTAGCTATCCTCTAGGTACTCGAGACGCCAATCAGTTGCGCGCGCGCGACGATGAAGTCGCGCAGCGCGAAGCCGAGCATGGCCGGGGTGCTTCCTCCTGGCACGTCGAGACGTTCGACGTTGAGGGCGCTCACGGTAAAGACATAGCGGTGCGGCCCATGGTCGGCCGGAGGGGCCGCTCCCTGAAACGAGGTGAGCCGCAGTTCGTTGGGAAGGGTGATCGCACCATGGGGCATGAGCTGGGCATCCGGATTGCCGGCGTCTTGGGGCAACGACTCAACGGAGGCCGGGATGTTGTAGACGGCCCAGTGCCACCAGCCGCTGCCGGTGGGGGCGTCGGGGTCGAAGACCGTCAGTGCGAAGCTCTTGGTGCCGGAGGGGAAACCGTGCCAATGCAGTGTGGGGGAGCGATCTTCGCCGCCGGCGTTCGCAATCCCTGAACGGGCCCACTGGGGGAGTGTGCCACCCTCTTCGAAATCGGGACTCTCAAGTGCAAAGGTGGGTACTTCGGGCAGTTTCCAATTGGGGTCATTCACGGTGACGGTCCTCTCGATAGCAAAAACGGCGCTGTGGCCAGTATGGCGAGAATGATGCGCAGACGACACTTTCGAGGGGTGTGTGACGCGAAAATGACGGTTTTCGACACGGACTAATAACGATCTGTCTGTCCTCCCGCCATTCACTCCCATGGCGACATATTCTTACCAAAAGCCTTGTGGGAGGCCGTTATGACGCAAGTGCACCCGACGCAATCACTGACGGGTTCCACTCGCGCGCGTCCAGTAACCGGGCAGCATTTCTCTACTCGGGTCATCGGGTCGTCTGACCTCCGTGTCTTCCCTCTTGCGCTCAGTGGAAACATCTTCGGCTGGACCGCAGATGATGCCGCAACCGCCTCGATTCTCAATGCTTTTGCCGACGGCGGAGGCAACTTCATCGACACGGCAGACTCCTACGCGTCCGGTCGCAGCGAACTCATGATCGGAAAGTGGATGCGCGTCCGCCGCAACCGCGATCAGATTGTGGTCGCAACCAAGGTCGGGAAGAGTCGCGACAACCCAGGCATGGAAGCTGACGCCATCAAGCGCTCAGTGGATGCTTCGCTTGCGCGATTGGGAACATCCCACATTGATCTTTTGTACTTGCACGTCGACGACGAGAGTGTCGACTTCGATGAGACGCTGCTCGCCGTTGACGAACTGATTGGTGAGGGCAAGGTTCGCTACTTCGGTGGTTCCGATCACACGGGCAACCGACTCATTCAGGCGCGCATTGCCTGCGGCCAGATGGGGGTTGCGCCCATGGTCGCGGTACAGGCGCACTACAATCTTCTTCACCGTCACGAGTACGAAACGGGGCTCGCGCATGTGGCAGCGATTCAGGGGCTTGGCGTTATGCCCCGATTCGCGCTCGCCAGTGGATTCTTAAGCGGCAAGTATCGGCAGCGTGCCGATCTTGCGCTCAACTCGCGCGGCCACGACGCGGCACAGTACTTGCGTCGCCGTGGCATCAAAATTCTGAATGCTCTCGACGGAGTCGCCGAAGAGCAAGATGAGAGTGTCGCGACGATCGCTCTGGCCTGGCTCTTGAACAAGCCTGGCGTTGTAGCGCCGGTGGTCAGCGCTAGCCGTGCCGAACAGGTTCCCGAGCTGATTGCAGCGGCGCGGGTGCAATTGACGCGGCATCAGTCAGCGGAGCTTGACCGCGTTTCTCACTACTAACGCGTGTCAGGAACAAGCGCGCGACGGTGACGAGCACGTTCTGCCCCAGACGCCTTCATACGGCTGACGCCTTTATGCGACGGGCGCCTTCGCGTAACTAGCGAGCTCAGGAGACCAGTGCGCCTCTGTTGGTGCGGGACTGACTGGCTAGACCTTGACGGCGTCAGAGAGCACGCGCTTGACGACGCGGGCCATAGCGGCGCCGGCGGCAATAGTGTCGCCGGCGTAGCCGCCGGCGAGGGCGCCATCCTTGGCGAGCATGAGCTCGTCAGCAGCGTCTCCGGCAAAGGGATGTTCTGCGGTGCGCATGAGGTCGTACAGCGACTCGTTGTACCAGTCGCGGTGATCAGCGATCAGCAGGCGAACCGGGTGGGTGGGGTCGGGGAATTCCGCGACAACGTTGAGGAACGGGCATCCGCGGAAGTCGGGCTTAGTGAGTTCGGCGGCGACTGACTCCAGGAGGCCAAGAACAGCGTCGTGCGGTGAGGCGGCATTGTCGATTATCGACTGAACTTCGGCCTCAACGGCGGCACGGCGGCTCTTGACGTACTCAAGGATGAGGTTGTCTTTTGAGCGGTAGTGCTTATAGAAGGTTGCCTTGGTCACGCTCGACTGGGCGATGATGCGGTCTACACCGACGTTCAGAATGCCGTCTTGGTAGAAGAGGGTGTTGGCCGTCTCTAAGATGCGGCCTTTGGCCGGAGCGCGCTGCGCGGTCTCTGGTGTCTCAAATACCATCGCAGCGCACTCCTTCCGTGGAGGTTCGGATCAGGAACTGTCCCCACTATGTGCATCGCTAGATTCGGGTCCAAGCGATGCGGTTTGTTTCATAACCCGGATTCGGGTCTGGGTTATGTGGTTTACATCAACCGGTTCGGGTCCGGATGATGGGTTGTCGGCTTCGGGTGCCTACAAAGAACATTAGCATATGAGGACATACAGACAAGTCTGTCTGTCCCCTTTTTTACACCCCAATTTGGGGGACGGAATCCGACCACATTTGAGCCGCTGACTCAGGAGAGACACAAATGACGTAGGCTCAGTGGTGATGAGCGACGCTGTAATTCTTCCTCTTGACCTTCCCGAACTGTCGTTCACCGCAACAGGTGACAGTCTCGTTCGTAGAACTGTTTTGCCGAGCGGTGTGCGCATTCTGAGCGAGCAAGTACCCGGAGCGCGCAGCGCCACCGTGGGCTACTGGGTCGCTGCGGGCTCCCGTGACGAGCATCCTGAGACGTTCGGCGCCACCCACTTCCTTGAACACCTCTTATTCAAAGGCACAGCCTCTCGCTCGGCGCTCGACATTGCCGTGAGCTTCGACGCTGTCGGCGGCGAGCACAACGCGATGACGGCCAAGGAATACACCTGCTACTACGCCAAGGTGCAAGACATCGACCTTCCGATGGCTATCGACGTCATTGGCGACATGCTCACCTCAAGCCTCATCGATCCCACCGAGTTCGCTAATGAGCGCGGCGTCATCCTTGAGGAACTGGCGATGGCCGACGACGATCCCACGGATGTTGCCAGCGAGCGCTACTTTGAGGCCGTCTTCGGCGCGCATCCGCTCGGCCGTCCTATTGGGGGAAGCCCGGAGACGATCAATGCGATCTCGCGCGATGCCGTCTGGGATCACTACCAAGCCAACTACCGCCCGCAAGACCTCGTTATTACGGTCGCGGGGGCTGTTGACCACGATGAACTTGTCGCCGCTATTACGTCGTGCCTCGTGGCGGCAGGCTGGGACCTCTCGACAGAAGCGGCCCCGGTAGCCCGTCGCGACCTTTCCGGTAGCGCCCTTTCCCCGGTGCTGACCCCTGGCCAGCGACTTCACGTCACGCATCGTCCGATCGAGCAGGCCAACATCATCGCCGGTGTCGAAGGCCTCTCGGCGACCGATAGTCGTCGCGCAACGCTCACGGTGTTGAACTCGATCCTGGGCAGCGGCATGTCATCGCGACTCTTCCAAGAGGTGCGCGAAAAGCGCGGGCTTGCCTACTCCGTCTACTCCTTCTCGCCCAGCTACTCCGACGCAGGCGTTTTTGGCATCTACGCCGGATGCTCGCCCGAGAAAGTCACCCAGGTCACTGACCTGATGCTCGAAGAGTTTCATAAGCTCGGCACCGCCCAGGTCACCGACGAAGAGATCAGCCGCGCGATTGGCCAGCTGCGAGGAGGGTCAGCGCTCGCGCTCGAAGACTCCGATTCCCGCATGTCACGCCTCGGTCGCAGCGAGCTCACTCTCGGTGAGTTCGTCGACCTCGACGCCTCCATTGCCCGCATCTCGGCAGTCACTGCCGACGACATCCAAGAACTTGCTCACGAACTCTCGTCGCGCCCCCTCTCTATTGCAGCGGTCGGGGCCGTCAACGAAGAGATGTTCTCAGGGCTTGCTCTCGGCAGTGTTGCCCAGAGCTAGATCAGCAAAGGAATGATGATGGCGCATTACCTGTATCTCGTACGGCACGGAGAGCAGCAGGACGCAGAGCACGGGTTGCCAGACGGACCGTTGTCGGGCAAAGGTGTCCGGCAGGCCCAAGCAATCTCCGAACGACTGAGCGGGGTTCCCTTTACGCGCGCGTTCCATTCGCCGCTGCAGCGTGCCGAGGAGACGGCAGCGATTATGACCGAGCGGATGCCCGCCCTCGAGTCTCAGCCGACGACGCTGCTCATGGACTGCATCCCCAGTGGACCCACTCACGATATGCCCGCAGCCTTTGAGCCCTTCTTCGGTTCCGTGACGGCTGAAGAAATCGACGCTGGTCAGGCGCAGATGGAAGACGCCGTCAACGAGTTTTTGACTCCGGCGCGCGAAGACCGTCATGACCTTCTGATTACCCACAACTTTGTGATTTCGTGGTTCGTGCGCGAAGTGCTCGGCGGGGATCAGTGGCGCTGGCTCGGCCTCAATCAAGCCAATTGCGGACTGACGATCATCCGTGTGCGCAGTGCTAAGCCACCCGTGCTCGTCACGCACAATGACCTCGGCCACTTGCCGGCTGAGCTTCGCACCGGATTGCCCACGGAACAGCCCTACTAGACAGCCCTACTAGACAGCTCTGCTCCGCAAGGCTGGAGCGGCAGTGGCAGCGGCAGTGGCAGTGGACTGAGACACAGCGATTAGCGCAGGGTCTTGAGATACCAGGTAGTGGCGTTCGAATTGTCGTTGTAGGGCTCGCACGGTTCGAAGCCGCTTGAACGATAGAGCCCGCCTGCCGCGGCGAGGCTTTCGTTGGTGTCGAGTACGAGTTCCGTAGCGCCCCAGGCGCGTGCTCGTCGTTCGAGTTCGCTGAGAAGCTGGCGGCCAAGACCCGCACCGCGACCCTCGGGGCGCACCCACAGGTGCTTCACTTCGAACCGACCGGGCTCAAGCTGGCGGATGCCACCACAGCCGAGTGCGGTCGCCTGCGACTGAGCATCAAGAGCGGATGCTCCCGGTGCAACGGTGGGCGTCGCATCACGTTCGGGGCCGGCAGCAGGCTCGGGGTCCGTCTCGATGACGAGGAACACACCGCGCGGCTCAGTGAACTGTTCCGGCGTGGGGAACGTCGTGACGTAGCCGGAGGGCGTCGGGAAGGTCTCAGCGCGGTAGCTGAAGTATTCCGTCAGAAGTTCGTGGGCGAGGGCATCCGTCACGGGAAGAGAGCGAAACTGTGGCACAGCACCAGAGTACTCGCGGCGCAGCGGGGGAGTAGTCGGTGAGCCCGCTCAGGATTGGTAGATTTGAACAATGACAACGAAAGTAGCGGTAGTCGGCGCAACCGGTCGCATGGGCAAATACATCAGTGGCGTCGTAGAGGCTGCTGCTGATTTCTCGCTCGTCGCCGCCCTCAACTCACGGTCTGAACTCAGCGAGATGCTCGCGGCAGACATTGTGGTGGATGTCACGGAGCCGAGTGTTTCACCCTCGGTTGTCGATTTCGCGATCAGTAATGGCAAGAGCGTGCTCGTCGGCACGTCGGGCTGGAGCGAGGACCGCGTTCAGGGCTTGCGCTCAACGTTGACGGAGACTCCCGAGACTGGCGTCGTCATCATCCCCAACTTTTCTCTCGGCTCGGCCCTCGCGACCTCCTTCGCGACCGCCGCCGCTCGCTATTTCGACTCGATCGAAATCATCGAGAGCCACCACGCCGCCAAGGTCGATTCTCCGTCTGGCACCGCAGTGCGCACCGCCGAGCTCATGGCGGATGCTCGCTCGGAGCGTGGCCCGGCGTTGGCCCCGCACGTCGATCAGCGCGCCCGTGGCGAGCAGGTCGCCGGCATTCCGGTGCACAGCCTGCGGATGACGGGAGCGATCGCTCACCAGCAGGTCGTTTTCGGTGGTCCAGGCGAAGTGCTCACCATCGACCACCGCACGATGTCGCAGGATTCCTACGAGGCCGGCATCCTGTTAGGGCTCCGTGCCGTGGTCGGCGCTACCGGCGTGACAGTTGGTCTCGACCAACTCATTGACCTCTCACCAGCATCGGGCACACCCTCCGCATGAAAACACGCATAGCCGCACTGGGCATGGTGGCGCTTCTCGCGCTCTACATGATCTTCGTGATCAACTATTCGATCGTGCTCATCCGCATCGATCAACCCATTGCCAACGTCATGGGCTGGGCTTTGCTCGTGCTTCCGCTGATCGGCTTTTGGGCGCTCGCCGCAGAATTGTTTTTCATTTTCCGGGCCGAGCGACTGCTCACGACCCTCGAGAATGAGGGCACACTGCCGGATGAGGCGGTTGAGCTCTTGCCGAGCGGCCGGCCCGATCCGGCGACGGCAGATCGCGCTTTCGACCGCTATCGCTCCGAGGCTGAGGCTGCACCAGAATCATGGCGCGCGTGGCTGCGCTTGGGGCTCGCGTATGACGCCAGCGGCGACCGCAAGCGTGCCCGCTGGGCTACGCGACGGGCGATAGCGCTTTCGCGCGCGAAGCCGACGCCCACCGCCTAGCTAGCTTCGCTGGTCGGCGAGAGTACCTCTACTCGACGAATGCGTCGATGGCCTGCTCGATAGTCGTGTGGCGGAACGTGAACCCCGTGCTGGCAAGTGTGGGCGATTGAACGTTCTCATCGACCAAGATGAGGTCTTCACCGGCGTCGCCAAGCATCCGGAACGCAAAGCTGGGTACGACGAACCAGTGTGGCCGTTTCATTTTTCGCGCCAGTGTTGTGGTGACGGTTTCGGCTGTCGCCGGGGTAGGGCCGACGAGCGAAACGGCGCCGGCAAAGTCGCTGCGTAGTAGATGGACGATAGCCGCGGCTTCATCGTGCAGGCTGATCCACGGCCAATACTGGGTTCCACTGCCGAGGCGGCTTCCAACTCCGAACCGTGTCAAGAAATTCAGCGGTGTGAATGCTCCGCCCTGGCCGACCACAATCCCGGTGCGGAACATGACGAGCCGCGTGGTGCTCGGCGTTAGCCGCGCTGCTTGCTCCCAGGCGTAGACGACGTCGCTGAGAAATCCTGTTCCCTTGCTCGACTCATCGGTGAGCACTTCACCGGGGCGGCTGCCAAAGTAGCCAACGGCCGACCCGCTGAGAAACACCACGGGCGGATTCGAGGCGCGGCGAATAGCTTCGGCCAGCGCTCGCGTGCCGTCAACGCGCGACCGCAGAATCTCGCGCTTATAGCTGGGCGTCCACGGGAGCTTGCCCGTGGACGCACCAGCGAGGTTGATGACGGCGTCTGCGCGCTCGATGGCCCGTTCATCCACCGTGCCCGCTCGTGGATCCCACTCGTATTCGCCCTCGGCAGTCGGTTCGCGACGCACAAGCTGCATCACTTCGAATCCCGCCGCGGTGAGTTGGGATACCAGCTCTGTTCCGATGTAGCCAGACGCGCCGGCAACAAGGACTCGTGAAATCGGGGGACGGGGAGCTGGCTCGTTCATGGCTAGGCCAAGCTCGCTTCGAGGGTGATGGGGATGCCGGTCAGCGCCCGTGAGACGGGGCAACCTTCTTTGGCTTCGGTTGCCAATCGCTGAAAGTCGTCTTCGCTGAGGTCCGCCACTTTGGCGCTCACCAGCAGGTGGCTCCCGGTGATGCCCTCGGCGGGATCGAACGTCACAGCGGCAGTGACTTGAAGACTTTCTGCCGGGGTGCCGTTCTCGGCGAGACCGTTCGAGAACGCCATTGCAAAGCACGCAGAATGGGCAGCACCCAAAAGCTCTTCGGGGTTCGTTGTTGCTTCTTGACCTTCGGATCGTGCGGCCCAGGTAACGGGGAATTCTGCGGCGTCAGAGGAATCCAACGACGTGGTTCCTTTGCCGCTGAAGAGGTCGCCGAACCAGAGAGTTGTTGCTTCGCTCGTAACAGGCATTGCTGTCCTTTCGTCGATCTCAACACTATGCGTTGGCTATGCAGCGCGCATGAGAAAGCCGTGTGAAACCGGTGCCGGTCGCCGCGCTGCGGAGCCGTGGCGCCACGCACGGTGCACTCAGTACTATTGGTTCGATGGCATCCACGATCGCAACCCCATATGAAGACCTGCTGCGCGACACTCTCGCGAACGGCGTAGCTAAGGGTGACCGCACCGGCACGGGCACACGCAGTGTGTTCGGGCGTCAGCTGCGATTCAACCTCGCCGAGGGGTTTCCTCTCATCACGACTAAACGGGTGCATTTCAAATCGATCGCCTACGAGCTGTTGTGGTTCTTGCGCGGCGAAAGCAACGTGTCATGGTTGCGCGACAACGGCGTCAGCATTTGGAATGAATGGGCGGATGCCGACGGCGAGCTTGGCCCCGTCTATGGGGTTCAGTGGCGCTCCTGGCCGACACCGTCTGGTGAGCAGATCGACCAGATCTCCGAGGTCATCGAGCAAATCAAAGACAATCCCGATTCCCGTCGGTTGATTGTGACGGCGTGGAACCCCGCCGATATCCCCAAGATGGCTCTTGCGCCGTGTCACGCGTTCTTCCAGTTCTATGTTGCAGACGGCAAGCTGTCTTGCCAGCTCTACCAGCGCAGTGCCGACCTGTTCTTGGGTGTGCCCTTCAATATTGCGAGCTACGCGCTGCTCACTCACCTTGTCGCTGAGCAGACCGGTCTCGAGGTCGGTGACTTCGTCTGGACGGGCGGCGACTGCCACATCTACGACAACCACGTTGAGCAAGTAACCGAACAGCTCTCTCGCGAACCTTTTGCGGCACCGCAGCTGGCGATCACTACGAAGCCAGCGAGCATCTTCGACTACACCTTCGAAGACTTTGAGGTTGTCGGCTACGAGCACCACCCGGCCATCAAAGCCCCGGTCGCAGTGTGAGCGGTAACGGCCGCGCTTTCTCTGTCGCCTTGATCTGGGCACAGTCCGCCGGTGGAATCATCGGTCATGACGGCTCGATGCCGTGGCACTTGCCCGAAGACCTCAAACACTTCAAAGAACTCACCCTCGGCAGCCCCGTCATCATGGGGCGCAAGACGTGGGATTCCCTGAATCCACGGTTTCGCCCACTGCCAGGGCGACGCAATATCGTTGTCACTCGCCAAGAAACGTGGGCCGCGAGCGGAGCCGAAGTCGCGCACAGCGTTGACGCGGCGATTGAGCTGGCTGCGGCATCCGCTGATTCCGGGGCCGCCGTTTCTGCTGACGCTGACGCCACCGGCGCACGGGACACCGTGTGGGTTATCGGGGGAGCGGAGATCTTCTCCTCAGTCCTTGATCATGCCGATCGTGTGGAGATTACCGAGATCGCCGCCACGTTCGATGGCGACACAGTGGCACCCGCGCTCGATGACGAGTGGATGCTCGCCGCCACCGATCCGGTCGAGGGCTGGCACACGTCATCCACCGATCTCCGGTATCGATTTTTGCGTTACGAGAACCAAGAGCCTCAGCAGCGGTAGCCTAGAGGGGTGACTAAAGAGAATCCCTTCGGCCAAGTCCTTGTTGCGCTCATTACGCCCTTCACCTCTGAGGGTGAAGTCGATTGGGCCGATGTAGAGAAGCACATCGATAGCGTGATCACCTCTGGGGCCGACGGCATCGTCGTCACGGGCACCACGGGGGAGACGAGCACGCTCACTGATCCCGAGAAGATCAAGCTCGTTGAGGTGGCCAAGTCAGTCTCTGGTGGGCGCGCCAAGATCATTACGGGCGGTGGCTCCAACGAGACCGCACACGCCATCGAGCTCTACAAAGCGAGCGAGAAGGCGGGCGCTGACGGCGTCATGATCGTCACGCCGTACTACAACAAGCCCACTCAGTCCGGTGTGCTCACGCACTTCCGCATGATTGCGGACGCGACTGATTTGCCGGTGATCTTGTATGACATTCCCGGCCGCACGGGAATCCCGATCACGTACGAAACCATTCTTCGTGCCGCCAAGCACCCCAACATTCTCGCCGTCAAAGACGCCAAGGGTGACTTCAGCGAGGTGAGCCGCGTGCTCAACCAGACTGACCTCATGTACTTCTCCGGTGACGACTCCAACGTCTTGCCGCACTTGTCGATCGGTGCCTCTGGCCTTATCGGCGTGACGGCCAACATCGCGCCAGCGCCGTACCGCGTGATTGTGGATGCCGTCAATGCTGGCGACCTTGCAACCGCAACGGCCGCCCACCAAGCTCTCGAGCCACTCGTGCGCGCTGCGATGACTCACGTACCCGGCACGGTTGCAGCCAAATACATCCTTCACGGTCTCGGCCGTATTTCGAGTCCGCGCGTGCGCTTGCCGCTCGTAGGCCCCGAAGATGCTGAGGCAGCCCTGATCGAAGACGAGTTGGCTCTCGTCTCGGGTATCAAGGGGCTCGATCTGTCCAACTTTCGCCCTGACCGCAATGCCGCGGCCGGGGGAGCCCTTCCCAAGATTGCCGGGGCAACCCGCTAGGTTCACCCACGCGGGGTAGGCTCTGCCACGGGCATGGCCCACATTTTTCGCACGGGGGCTGACGGCCCCACACAACTATCTGCAAGGTACTGAATGCCAGTTTCTATTTTTGATCCGCCCGCCCTCGAATCGGGCACGCTTCGTGTCACCCCGATTGGTGGTCTTGGCGAAATCGGTCGCAACATGACCACGTTCGAAATTGACGGCAAGATTCTCATCGTTGACTGTGGCGTGTTGTTCCCTGAGGAACACCAGCCCGGTGTCGACCTGATCCTGCCCGACTTCAGCTCGATTCGTGATCGTCTCGATGACATCCTCGGCATTGTGCTCACGCACGGCCACGAGGACCACATCGGTGCTGTTCCCTATCTCTTGCGTTTGCGCCAAGACATCCCGCTGATCGGTTCGACTCTCACGCTCGCGTTGATTGAGGCGAAGCTCAAGGAGCACCGCATCAAGCCGTACACCCTCAACGTCACCGAGGGCCAGAAAGAGAAAATCGGCCCCTTCGATCTTGAGTTCGTTGCCGTCAACCACTCGATTCCGGATGCTCTTGCTGTCGCCATCACCACTGACGCGGGCACCGTCCTGCACACGGGTGACTTCAAGATGGACCAGTTGCCCCTCGATAACCGCATCACCGACCTGCGTGCGTTTGCGCGTCTGGGCGAAGCGGGAATCGACCTGTTCCTCTCCGACTCCACCAACGCCGACGTTCCCGGCTTCACGCCCAACGAGCGCGACATCGGCCCAGTGCTCGAAGCGGTTATCGCTAAGGCTCCGCGACGCGTTATCGTGGCGAGCTTCTCGAGCCACGTCCATCGTGTTCAGCAGGTTCTGGATGCCGCGATCGCCAACAACCGCAAGGTTGTTCTGATGGGGCGCTCCATGGTGCGCAACATGGGCATCGCGTCAGATCTCGGATTCCTTAAGGTGCCCGACGGGGTTCTGTTAGACGCCAAGAAGGCCGTCAACTACCCCGACAACCAGCTCGTGTACATGTCCACCGGCAGCCAGGGCGAGCCGATGGCTGTTCTGGCACGCATGGCCAACATGGAACACCAGATTGAGGTCGGTCAGGGTGACACGGTCATCCTCGCTTCGAGCCTCATCCCCGGCAACGAGAACGCGGTGTACCGGGTCATCAATGGCCTCACCAAGTTGGGTGCCAACGTCGTGCACAAGGCGAACGCCAAGGTGCACGTCTCAGGTCACGCGGCTGCGGGCGAATTGCTCTACTGCTACAACATCTTGCGCCCCAAGAATGTTCTCCCCGTTCACGGTGAGTACCGCCACTTGGTCGCAAACGCGAACCTCGCCATTCAGTCGGGCGTGCCCGCTGAAAACACGATCATTGCTGAAGACGGCACTGTCATTGACCTCAAGGACGGCCACGCGGCTGTTGTGGGTCAGCTTGATGTCGGTTTCGTGTACGTCGATGGCTCGAGCGTCGGCGAGATCACGGAGGCCGACCTCAAGGATCGCCGTATCCTCGCCGAAGAGGGTTTCATCTCCATCTTCGTTGCGGTGGATCCTCAAACCGGCAAGGTCATTGTGGGGCCCGAGATCCAGTCTCGAGGCTTCGCAGAAGACGAAGGCGTGTTCGACGCTGTGCTTCCGCAGGTGGTCAAGGCGCTGACGGATGCCGCCGAGAATGGCACGCGCGATACTCACGCGTTCGCTCAGGTGGTTCGTCGCACGGTGGGTCGTTGGGTGAACACTCAGCACCGTCGTCGTCCGATGATCGTTCCGGTCATTATCGAAGCGTAGGTGTTATGGATGGCGCGGGAGCTTCGGCTTCCGCGCCATTTGTGTACCCGGACCCTTTCTCCGCGTGCGCCGTCGCCGGGGGATTGCTGACGTCTGCGCGCGGTTGAACGTTGGGCTTGTTTTTCGGTCCCCGAGGTGGTGTGATGTGAAGATTGCTCGGCTGTGTCGACGGGCTTCCTTCAGATTCGGGGTTTCAAGTGGGCGTTGCGCGCAGGTGGGTCTTCCCCATCATCTGGATGATCATTTTTGCCATAATCGCGGCAGCGCTCGTGAAATTCGCGTTCTTTGGTGACGCTCTTAGCGCGGACAGTCTCGAGTACCCGACGGTCGCCATTGAAGAACAGCACTACGAAGTAGCGACAGGAACCATCACCAACGATGTCGAGCTGACGGGGAGCATCACCGCTACCGCAGCAGTTCCGATCCCGGCGACGCTCTCGGGTGAGGTGCGCGAAGTGGCGGTATCGGCCGGGCAATCGGTAAAGAAGGGTCAGGAGATCCTTAAGCTGCGGGCCGAAGTGGTCAACCCCGATGGCACCTCGGGAACGCAGTGGAAAATTGTTGAGGCGCCGGCGACGGGCAAGCTGACGGACTTCACGGCGCTCATTGGGTCGTCGTTTCAGGTGGGGTCTCCGGTCGGCAACGTTGCTCCACCGTCCTACATCGTGAGCGGAACTGTGCCGTCAGAACAGCTTTATCGCCTCGTGGATCGTCCGAAAGAGGCGAGCGTTGCCATCAACGGCGGCCCGGCACCCTTTACGTGCACGGGGCTCAGCATCGCGTTCGCGTCGGCGAGCGAGGCGGGTGCGGGGGCGGAAGCGACATCCGGGCCCACAGTGTCCTGCACCGTGCCGAGTGATGTCGTGGTCTTTCCCGGTCTCACCGCCGACATCACAATTGCTGGCGGGATTGCCGAGGACGTCATGATTGTGCCCATCACTGCGGTCGAGGGTGCTGCCGGCTCCGGAAACGTTCATTTCGTTCTGCCGGATGGCACAACCGAATTGAGAGAAGTAGTTTTGGGGCTCAACGACGGCGTGAACGTCGAAGTCGTGTCAGGCCTCGAAGTGGGTGACACTATCTTGCAGTTCGTGCCTGGCGCAGAAGCCGTCGACGAGGAGGCGCTTCCCGATAACTGCTACGAAGACGGCGACGAAGTGGTGTGTTACTAATGCCGTTGCTCTCGCTTGATGGAGTCACACGCTCGGTCGAGTTGCCCGATTTCTCGACACTCGAGATCCTCAGAGGGATCACTCTCGATGTCGAGGTTGGCGATCACATCAGCATTGTGGGGCGCTCGGGGTCAGGAAAATCAACGCTGCTCAACCTCCTCGGGCTCATCGACAATCCCACTTCGGGCCGGATTGTGTTCGACGGTGAGCCGCTCGAGAAGCTCGCGGGAAGCAAACGCGATCGCAAACGCGGGCGAGATGTTGGCTTCATTTTTCAGCAGTTCAATCTTCTTGCGGGCCGCACGGCTCTCGAGAATGTCATGACCCCCTTGCTCTATGCCTCAGGGCGCCAATTTTGGCGACGTAAAGCTATCGCCGCAGAGATGCTCGACCGCGTCGGGCTTGGTGATCGGATGGCCTCGATGCCTGAGAAGCTCTCGGGCGGTGAACAACAACGTGTTGCTATCGCGCGCGCCCTTGTTCGCAGCCCCCGCCTGATCCTCGCCGACGAACCGACCGGTGCTCTGGATGTCGAGACAGGCAAGACGGTGATGGCTCTGTTGGATGACGTTGCCGAGCAGTCAGGCGCTGCTCTCATCACCATCACGCACGATCCGAACGTCGCAGCCCTCGCCCGTCGGCACTACCGTCTTGACGGCGGGGTTCTTGAGCCGATCGACGTGCACAAGATGCTTGCGGCCAGTCTTCCTGAGGCTGCGCTATGAAGTGGTGGCGAAAGAAAAAGACTGAGAACGTTTCGACCGAGCCGAACGACGCCATCGCTCTCACGGGAGCCGACGTAACGGAGACGACACCACCGGACGCAACACGCGTGGATGCTGAGCCGACCGCATCCACCGAATTGGTCGCGCGCCCCGGCTCTGCTCTCGCGCAGCTTCGCAGCGAGCCGCGGGGTGCGGTCTTCAGCGGTGCGGTGGGGGCTGTAGTCGAAGCGTGGGATGAGGTGCGCATCAATCGCACCCGTGTCTTGTTGAGCCTGATCGGTATCGGTGTCGCGGTGTGCGCGCTCGCCACTGTCGTGGGAGCGGGGACGGTGTTCGGCCAAGCCCAGACGGAACAGTTTGAGCGGGGCAGCGGTCGCCCCGCAACGCTTGCCGTCTATCCGCCGTACCAAGAAAGCGGAACCCAGAATCCTGACGCGACCACGTTCATGGCCAGCATGGAAAACATCATTGAGCGCTACCAGATCAGCCATGCGACTCCACTATTGCGGGGAAGCGTCACGGCGAACCTTGTGAACGGCTCGCAGTACACGGCCGTGCAGGGAGTCAGCGCTGCCTATGGTGTCATGCACCGCGTTGAGCTCGGGGAGGGACGTTGGCTCACCGACGAGGATGCGAACCGGCTTGCTCCCGCCGTCGTGATCAATGACGAGTTTTACGAACAGCTCGGTCGCCCAGATCTGCGCACCCACCCGACGATTGTGTTGGAAGGGGAGACCACCACCACCGCCGTTGTGGTGGGAGTCTTTCTCCCGCAACCCTTCTCGACGGGACTCACCCTGTCGATGCTGGCCGACCCATTCCGGGCCCTACTCGGATCCTCCGCCGGGGAACAATCCGACATCAGTTACGAACTGTGGGTTCCTGAAGAGCAATCCGCGCAGCTGCAAGACATCATCACTCGCGATATCGTCGGTGACTTCGGCGCAGACTGGCAAGCAAACGTCACCCGAAATGACTATCTCGCCTGGGGCGGGCCTAGTCCTCTCGAGCCTCTGCAATGGGTGATCGGGGGCATCGCGGGCCTGATCCTTCTCCTCGGCGCTCTTGGCCTCGTCAACATCTCCCTCGTGACCGTCAAGTACCGCGTGCGAGAGATCGGAGTACGGCGAGCCTTTGGGGCCACTGCTGGCCGAGTCTTCTTCGCGGTGATGATGGAGAGCGTCGTCGCATCGGTCGCCGCGGGGGTTATCGGTGTGGCGCTGGCGATCGTCATCGTTCAGAATCCCTCCGTCCAAGAACTCATTGCGCCCGGGGTGCAAGATCTCCCACCGTTCCCGCTGGAGGCAGCGTTGATCGCGCTCGCGGCATCCGCGGCAGTAGGGGCGCTAGCGGGATTGATGCCGGCACTCGTAGCGGTCAGGGTGAAAGTTATCGATGCCATTCGCTACTAGGGCTGGTGCGGCAGAGCGGGCGCGATGAGTGTCGCTGCATCGCTCTGACAGAGGCCACCGGTAGCGTTGAATTATGGCTACGCGTACATCGTCGACCTCGCGCTCGGGTGCGTCGAAACCGCGCGCCAGAAACACCACGAATAAGACCCAAGCGACTAAACGGATGCCGCGAGGCAAGAAGCCTCCGGTCGAGCCGGAAGGGCCCCTCACCAAGCTGTGGCTCGCGCTTGCACACATGGTCGGTGGAGCGTTCCGCGTTTTCGGTCGTGAAGAGCTCACGAAAGACGAGCGTCGCGACGGTGTTCCTTTCCTCTTCTTCCTGCTGGCGATCGTTGGCGCCGTCGTCGAGTGGTTCAATCCCACCGACTCGGTAGCGATCGCGCTCGACGCATACACCTTCGGTGGACTCGTCGGGCGCGTGGCCTTCGCGTTGCCGGTGATTCTGCTTCTCTTAGCGGTCTGGATGTTCCGGCATCCGTCGAGCGTTCACGACAACGGCCGCATTGGCATCGGGCTCAGCATTCTTATCGTGACGGTTGCCGCGCTCTGCCACGTGTACACCGGGCAGCCGCATCCCTCAGAGGGTGCTGAGGTTATTGCCCGCGCCGGGGGAGTGTTCGGCTGGCTGCTTGCAAATCCGCTGCTGTGGCTTGGTGGCGTGTGGCTCGCAGTGCCCCTGATCGTGCTTCTGCTGGTGCTCTCGATCTTCATCGTCACGAAGACTCCGCCCAATCGGCTGCCGTCGCGACTGCGCGAACTTTACGCTTACCTTTTCGGTGCACAGCTGCAGACGGATGAAGAACGGGCCGCGGCCAAGGCTCAGGCTGGTGCCACCTCGAACGACTCCGTTCAGTTCGGGTCTCTGACCGACATCGGGCTCGGGGATGCCAACGACACGGGATCGCTGCCCTGGTGGCGCCGCAACAAGTCGCAACCGACGCAAGACAAGGCTTTTGATAGCCCCGTAATTTCTCGTGACCAATCGACTGAGATCGTGGCCCCGACCGCTTCGCCGTCAGCCGCTCCGGTTCAGCCGCCTGCAGCAAAAGATCTCACCAAGAAAGAAGATGAGTTCGGCGTCGAGCTGCTCGAAGATCTCCTCAAGGCTGAAGACGCGGTCAAGAAGTATGCGACCGGAGAAGTGGATGCTTCCGCCACCGGTGTGCGTGACGACGGCCCCGGCATCCTGCCTGGTTTCACCACCAAAGCGAGCGAAAAGGGCAATGCGGGCGAGTTCGACGGCCCGCACGAGACCACTCCTCAATCGACCTCGGTCTATCGGCTTCCGCAGGCAGCGATGCTCTCGGCGGGAACCCCGCCCAAGTCGCGCTCGGCAGCGAATGACGAAGTCGTTGCAGCGATCACTGAAGTGCTCAAGCAGTTCAGCGTGGATGCTACGGTCACCGGTTTCAGCCGCGGACCCTCGGTGACGCGGTATGAACTTGAGCTCGGTCCTGGCGTGAAGGTGGAGCGCGTCACCGCGCTCGCCCGCAACATCAGCTACGCGGTCGCAAGCAACGAGGTCAACATCCTGTCGCCCATCCCGGGCAAGAGCGCTATCGGTGTTGAGATTCCCAACAAGGACCGCGAGATCGTGTCGCTCGGTGATGTGCTGCGTTCCAGCGCGAGCACGAAGAGCGAACACCCCATGACGATCGGTCTTGGCAAGGACGTCGAGGGTGGCTTTGTCGTAGCGAACCTTGCGAAAATGCCCCACCTGTTGGTTGCCGGTTCGACCGGCTCGGGTAAGTCGAGCTTTGTGAACTCCATGATCACCTCGGTGCTCATGCGGGCAAAGCCGGCCGAAGTGCGCATGGTTCTCATTGACCCGAAGCGCGTCGAGCTCTCGATCTATGCCGGGGTTCCTCACCTCATCACGCCCATCATCACGAACCCGAAGAAGGCTGCTGAAGCCCTCGCGTGGGTCGTGAAAGAGATGGACATGCGCTACGACGATCTCGCCAGTTTCGGTTTCCGTCACATCGACGACTTCAACCGTGCGGTCATCGCCGATGAGATCAAGCTTCCCGAAGGCAGCCAACGCAAGCTCAAGCCCTACCCGTACCTGCTGATCGTTGTCGACGAGCTCGCCGACCTCATGATGGTCGCACCGCGCGACGTCGAAGACTCGATTGTGCGAATCACGCAGTTGGCGCGAGCATCCGGAATCCACCTCGTGCTTGCCACCCAGCGCCCCAGCGTCGACGTCGTCACGGGACTCATTAAGGCCAACGTGCCATCACGACTCGCTTTCGCGGTCTCGAGCATGACGGACTCTCGCGTGATCCTCGATCAGCCGGGCGCAGACAAGCTCATCGGTCAGGGAGACGCACTCTTCTTGCCGATGGGCGCTTCCAAGGCGATTCGTGTTCAAGGAGCGTGGGTTCCCGAGAGCGAAGTAGCTGAAATTGTGAAGCACGTGATCGCGCAGGCACAACCGGAGTACCGCAACGATGTCGCTGTTGTCGCCGAGAAGAAGCAGATTGATGCTGACATCGGGGACGACCTCGATGTGCTGCTGGCGGCGACCGAGCTCATTGTCAGCACGCAGTTTGGCTCCACCTCGATGCTGCAGCGCAAACTGCGCGTCGGGTTCGCCAAGGCCGGTCGTCTTATGGACTTGCTCGAATCGCGCGAGATCGTCGGCCCGTCAGAAGGTTCGAAGGCGCGTGACGTGCTCGTGTCGGTTGAGCAGCTGCCAGCGGTGCTCGCGCGACTGCGGGGAGAAGACGAGCCGGGTCCGGTTGACGCGGTAGAAGAGTCTCTCAGCGGATACGATGAAGTAGAAAGCGCCTCAGACGAGGACGCCTGGAATTTGACCGATCGGGAGTGATCGCGTGGGCGACCAACCAGTTTCTGAATCCGCTCCGCCCCACCGCACCAGCTCATTTCGTGGTCGGATGGTTCGCAAGGGTGATTCTCCGGCGTCGAATGCCAACATCGCCAACATCGTCACTGTGGTGCGGATCTTTCTAGCACCGCTCTTCATTTGGATGCTGCTGCTCGATGACGGCGAAATGGGGCTCATCCGCTATATGGCGGCAGCCCTCTTCATCTTCGCGATCGTCACTGACACCGTCGATGGCCACCTGGCTCGCGGGAGAAACCTCATCACGAACGTCGGGATCATCCTCGATCCCATTGCCGACAAGATTCTGACCGGTGGCGCTCTCGTTGCCCTGTCGATTCTGGGTGAACTGCCGTGGTGGATCACGATCCTTATCTTGGTCCGCGAGTTCGGCATCACGATCTACCGTTTTGCGGTGCTGTCGAAGGTCGTTGTTCCGGCCTCCCGCGGAGGCAAGCTGAAGACCGTTCTGCAGGCCGTCGCCATTTCTCTCTTCTTGGTCCCGTTGTTCACCGTGCTCGGCCCGTGGGTCCTCTGGGTGAACTGGTTCGTGATGGCTATCGCTTTCATCTTGACGATGTACACCGGCATCGAATACCTGTGGCAGGCATGGCGCCACACCCGCAAATCCAACTCAGGAGCGTGACCCTTCACCAGTGACTACTGAAGAACTCGCCACGAAGATCGTGGCGATTCTCACCGAACAACGACAAACCCTTGCTCTAGCCGAGTCTTTGACGGGAGGGCTGTTGTGCGCGTCGCTCGTGGCAGTGCCCGGTGCTTCCGCGGTGCTCAATGGGGCAGTGGTGGCCTACAACACCGCCATCAAACATCAGGTTCTCGGAGTTGATGCAAGTCTGCTCGCCATCCACGGCACGGTGCATCCGGATGTCGCAGCACACATGGCCACGGGAGCGCGCGACATTCTCGGGGTCGGCGAGCAACAGGCCTACTTCGGCTTGGCAACGACGGGTGTCGCGGGGCCGGACTCTCACGAGGGCAAGCCGCCTGGAACCGTGTTCATCGGTTTCGCGGCCACTGGCTTCGTCGAGACGAGAGATTTCCACTTTGCGGGGGATCGACACGAGATTCGTGTGCAGGCCGTGCACGAGGCGCTGCAGTGTTTGTATGACTACCTCACGTCGGAAGACTAGTTCTCGCGGGTGGTTTGGTTGTCCCCAGAACTGGTGACAGGTCGTGGCAGAGGCCGGGAATAATCCATGTTTCGGCTCGGTTACAGTAAGCGAACTCACAAGGCTTCTCCAGTGTGGAGCGGTTAGAGTTCAGAACATAAAGTGGCTGTAGTCTTAGCTATCCAGAATAGTCTGGTCGCACGATTCAGTCAGAAAGGGAGTGTCCAATGGTTCTAGTTCGTCAAGAAATCGGTGACGTTCTCCGCGACTTCCGCTTGCAAAAGGGACGCACCCTTCGACAGGTCGCAAGTAAGGCGAGCGTTGCTCTCGGATACCTCAGTGAGGTTGAACGTGGTCAGAAAGAGGCAAGTTCTGAAATTCTTGCCTCGGTAGCTGAAGCTCTCGATACGCCCATCTCCGTGATTATGCGCGAGGTCGGCGACCGTCTAGCGGTCATCGAAGGCGCAACCACGATTCCCGATACTCTGCCCGACGAACTCGTCGCAGAGTTCGATTCGAACCTGGTTTCGCGCTAACCCCATCACGTCAGTGTCATCACGTCGCTGTCATCGCGTCAGTGCCCCGTTCCGGTGTGGAGCGGGGCATTCGTGCGTTCGGCGTGCTGTTGTCGCGTTTAGGGTGGAGTAATGCGATTGAGTGAGTTCTGGTTGGCTGTCTCCGATGAGTTCGGCGAGCCCTACGGCCGCGTTCTCGTCAACGATCAGGTGCTTGGTCCAGTCGGCGGCGTGACCGCGGCTCAAGCGCTTTCGCGTGGTGTTCCCGCGAAACAGGTGTGGGCCGCCCTGTGTGACGCTATGGACGTCCCCGCGGATCGCCGCTATGGCGTTGGCCAGCGCGAGCCCAAGAAGTAATCTTTTCGCTTCTGCGTGGCATGTTCGAACATCTGTTCGATATTGGTAGTCTTCTCCCTAACATCCTTTCGAATATTGAGTTTGGATGAGTTACGCACGTCGCTTCTCTGGAATGTCAGAGCATGCCCGTAGCGTGGCATTAGCAACACAGCCTTTGTCGGGAGGTTGCGGGCCTTGCATCATCGGTCCACGCCAATCACGACAGCCTATGGGCAGCAACCTACGACCACTGGAGAAGAAGTAATGCCATCAGTAGCAGACCGCGAGAAGTCCCTTGAGACCGCACTCGCTCAAATTGACCGTCAGTTCGGCAAGGGCTCAGTCATGCGCCTCGGCAGCGATGAGCGTGCTCCGGTCGAGGTTATTCCCACCGGCTCCATCGCTTTGGATGTCGCACTCGGCATAGGTGGGCTTCCCCGCGGCCGTATCGTCGAGATCTACGGCCCGGAATCTTCGGGTAAGACCACGCTCACCTTGCACGCCATCGCCAACGCCCAGCGCAATGGCGGAATCGCAGCTTTCATCGACGCCGAGCACGCGCTCGACCCGGAATACGCAGCGAAGCTTGGCGTCGACATCGATGCCCTTCTCGTTTCTCAGCCCGACACCGGTGAGCAGGCGCTTGAAATCGCCGACATGCTGGTGCGAAGTGGCTCTATCGACCTGATCGTTATCGACTCGGTTGCTGCGTTGGTTCCGCGCGCAGAAATCGAAGGTGAGATGGGCGACACGCACGTTGGTCTTCAAGCTCGACTCATGTCGCAGGCGCTGCGCAAGCTCACCGGTGGCCTGAGCCAGACCAACACCACCATGATTTTCATTAACCAGCTGCGCGAAAAGATCGGTGTCTTCTTCGGTAGCCCCGAAACCACCGCCGGCGGTAAGGCGCTCAAGTTCTACGCGTCAGTGCGCCTCGACATCCGTCGTATCGAAACGCTTAAAGACGGCACGGATGCGGTGGGTAACCGCACGCGAGTCAAGGTCGTGAAGAACAAGATGGCTCCGCCGTTCAAGCAGGCGGAGTTCGACATCCTCTACGGCATTGGTATCTCCCGCGAAGGTAGCCTCATCGACTTCGGTGTCGACCACGAAATCGTCCGCAAGTCGGGCGCGTGGTACACCTACGATGGCGACCAGCTCGGCCAGGGCAAAGAGAAGTCTCGTGCTTTCCTGCTCCAAAATCCGGCCATCGCGCTAGAGATTGAGCAAAAGATCATGCGCAAGCTCGGTGTCGGCGCCGAAGCTAAGGCTGCCAATGCAAGCGAAGCAAAAGCGCTTGCTGATGCTGCCGCTGTTGCGGAGAAAGCCGCTAAGGCCAGTGCTAAGGCTGAGGCCAAAGCTGACGGCCCCACATTGCCGGTGGCGGCTAAGACTGCTGCCGCGCCCCTCAAGAAGGCTTCTGGGCAGTAGGTAGTACTGGTGAATTCCTCCGACGACGATTACATCGCCCCCGTCATCAACCTCTTTGCTGACAGGTCTAGCGCTGTGCGCGCTGATGTGGTGGAGTCGTCGCCGGAGGAATCCTCCGCAGAAGAACAATGGGCAGCTGAGGCCGTTGAGGAACCGCAGGCTGTGCTTCGCGCACTGCCCACAATGCGTGACTTCAGTCCGGCCAGCGAAAAAGAAGAAGAACCGCAGCCAGCAACACGTCGCGAGCCACGATTCGTCCCTGAACCGGTTGCTTCAGAAGCAACGGTTTCGGCCGATCATCCCGCTAAGGGATCAGCATCGGTGGAGCCGGAAGATGGTTCGTCGCGCAAGGCACGAAAGCAAGCCCGCGACGGCTTCTCCGAGATCAGCCGAGTCAGCATGCGGGCGCTTGCTCGCCGCGGGATGTCCTCGCACGAGATGACCCAGTTTCTCGGAACGCGTGAATTCGAGTCCGACGAGGTCGAGGCAGAGATCGAGCGTCTTGAAGGGTCCGCGCTCCTCGACGATGCGGCCCTCGCCGAAACGCTTACCCGCACATTGCGCGAACGTAAAGGCCTCGGCTCCGGCGGAATCATTGCGGAACTTCGTCGTCGAAAGATCGACCAAGAGCACATTGACGCCGTCGTCGACTTTGAGCGTGATGAAGAACAAGAACGCGCAAATGAAGTCGCGCTCAAACGCGCACCACAACTCCGCTCACTCGACAACGAAACGGCCAAGCGCCGCCTCAGCGGATTCCTGCTTCGCAGAGGCTACTCCGGCTCTGTGGTGTCATCGGCAGTCAACACCGCGCTGGCACCCGGTGCCGGCGGATCATCGCACGGTCCCCGCTTTCGCTAGAAGCTCGGCGAGCTTCGCGCCTGTCAACCCTCCTCAACGCTGAGGCTTAAGGTGGAACACATGATTGACGAAAAACTGGCGACCCCGCGCAGCTACGAAGTGCGCACCTACGGGTGCCAGATGAACGTGCACGATTCAGAACGACTGAGCGGCTCGCTCGAAGCCGCTGGCTACGTGCGAGCGACTGAAGGCCAAGCGGACGTCGTTGTCATCAACACGTGTGCCGTTCGCGAGAATGCCGACAACAAGCTGTACGGCAACCTCGGCATGTTGGCGAGCGTTAAGAAAGAGCACGACGGCATGCAAATTGCTGTCGGCGGCTGTCTTGCTCAAAAGGATCAGGGCGTCATCCTCGAGAAAGCTCCGTGGGTTGATGTTGTCTTCGGCACCCACAACATGGGCTCACTGCCCACACTGCTCGAACGGGCCCGCCACAACGAAGAAGCCCAACTCGAGATCCTCGAATCGCTCGACGTTTTTCCCTCGACTTTGCCCACCCGACGTGAATCAACCCACAGCGCGTGGGTGTCGATCTCTGTCGGCTGCAACAACACCTGCACATTCTGCATCGTTCCCACGCTCCGCGGCAAAGAGAAAGACCGTCGCCCAGGCGAGATTCTCGCCGAAGTGCAAGCGGTGGTCGATGACGGCGCTACCGAAATCACGCTCCTCGGCCAAAACGTGAACTCCTACGGTGTCGAGTTTGGCGACCGCCAAGCGTTCAGCAAACTGCTGCGCGCCACGGGCTCCATCGAAGGCCTTGAACGCGTCAGGTTCACCAGCCCGCACCCCGCAGCATTCACCGACGATGTTATCGACGCGATGGCGGAAACTCCGAATGTGATGCCGCAGCTTCACATGCCGCTCCAATCAGGCTCCGACCGCATCCTCAAAGCGATGCGCCGCAGTTACCGTTCGACCAAGTTCCTCGGCATCCTTGAGCGAGTGCGGGCGCAAATGCCTCACGCCGCGATCACGACCGACATCATTGTGGGATTCCCCGGTGAGACCGAGGAAGACTTCCAAGACACCCTGCGTGTGGTTGAAGAATCACGTTTCGCTTCGGCGTACACCTTCCAATACTCCATTCGTCCCGGAACTCCCGCGGCCACGATGGAAGACCAGATTCCTAAAGAGGTCGTGCAAGAGCGCTTTGAGCGCCTCGCTGCCCTTCAGGACAGGATCTCTCGCGAAGAAAATGACAAGCAGATCGGCCGCACCGTCGAGGTGATGGCGACCGCGGTGGAAGGCCGCAAGCAGTCAGAAACTGCGCGACTCTCTGGCCGCGCTGAAGACTCTCGACTCGTGCACTTCAACATTCCGGAGGGTAGCGCTACGCCGCGCCCCGGTGACGTCGTGACACTCACGATCACCGAAGCTGCGGCGTTCCACCTCGTTGCCGATACCGAACCCGGGGGAGTGCTCAACATTCGTCGTACTCGTGCGGGAGATGCCTGGGACCGTGCCGAGGCAGCGTCGTGTGGAGTCCCCACAAGCACAGGCACAGGCGCAGGCGCGGCAGACGCGAGTCCGCGTGTATCGCTCGGTCTGCCCACGATCCGTGTCGCCACGACACCGATCTATGACCCCAGCGATTCCCTTCGCTAAGCAAGAAATGGCACAACCACCGCATGCCGAGCGCGAGCAGTCTCAACTGACCACGTCGGGGGAATTTTCTGCCCGCTCTGACCACCCCGGCTCCGCGCCCGATCCGACACTTGACAGCGACAGCGACAGCGCCGTGGCGTTCCCGCTCGTCGTGGTCGTCGGCGCGACGGGTACAGGTAAGTCTGAACTCTCCTTGAACGTCGCGGACGGTCTTGCGCGTCAGGGCATCTCATCCGAGATCATCAACGCTGACGCCATGCAGCTGTATCGGGGCATGGATATCGGCACAGCGAAGCTGCCTCTCGACGAGCGCCGAGGCATCCCACACCACCTGCTCGATGTGCTTGACCCCACCGACGATGCCAGCGTTGCTCAGTACCAAACGGATGCGCGGCGAATCATCGGGCAGCTTCAGAGCGCCGGGCGCGTGCCGATCATGGTTGGCGGCTCTGGCCTCTACGTCTCGAGCGTGATCCACGACTTCCAATTTCCCGCCCGAGACCCGGAGGTTCGCGCGCGTCTTGAAGCCGAACTCGATGAGCTGGGTGTTGGGCTACTTTTCCAGCGCCTTCAACAGCGTGATGCTGCGGCCGCGCACTCGATCGGCGCGAGCAACGGGCGGCGCATCGTGCGTGCGCTCGAGGTGATTGAGATCACGGGTGAGCTTTTCGGGGCGGGGCTTCCCGAAGAAAAGAAGTTATGGACTCCCGCGCATATTTTTGGTGTCGCCGCGCCACGAGATGAACTTGTTCCGAGGCTCAACGCCCGGGTGCAACAGATGTGGAATTCCGGGTTGCTCGATGAAGTTCGTGAGCTTCGTCCGCGCGGGCTGGGCGTCACCGCCGCTCGCGCTATCGGGTATGCCCAGGCGATCGAGCAGCTGGATGGCGCGCTCACTGAGGCAGACGCGATCGAGCAGACGGCCGCCCTCACGCGCCGCTATGCGCGTCGTCAGGTGGGCTGGTTCAAGCGCTACGACCACTGTCATTGGCTGCAGTATGACGATCCCGAGCGGGCAGAGCGCGCTCTGTCGATCGTGATGGGGGAGAATGGAACGCATGGCAACGCTTAACTTCACTAAAGGTCAGGGAACTGGCAACGACTTCGTGCTGTTTTCTGATCCGGATGGTGAGATTGATCTCACCCCGAAGCAGGTTGCGGCCATTTGCGATCGTCACTTTGGTGTGGGCGCCGATGGAATCATCCGCGCCGTCCGGTCCCGCAATCTCGACGCGGGCGCTGCGGCTCTTGCCGAAGATGCCGACGCCGAGTGGTTCATGGACTACCGCAACGCCGACGGCAGCATCTCCGAGATGTGTGGCAACGGCATCCGTGTCTACGCGGAGTACCTCGCTAATGAGGGTTTTGTTGATTTCGAGCCCGGTGACACTTTGCCGATCGGTACGCGCAGCGGGGTGCGCGATGTTCAGCGCAACATGGCCGGCTATCAGGTCGATATGGGCCGTTGGGCTCTTGACGGCGGAGAACCGCTTGTGCGGGCCAAGGAGCTTGATGTTGCCCGTCCGGGGCTCGGTATCAACGTGGGTAACCCGCATGTGGTTGTGGCTCTCGCTGAAGAATCCGAGCTTGATGGGGCTGACCTCAACTACACTCCCGTGATTGATCCTGTGCCCGAAAACGGCGCAAATGTTGAATTCGTGGTGCCGGCCGAGCCACTCGTCAAAGACGGTGTTGGTTCGATCCGGATGCGCGTGCATGAGCGTGGCAGTGGCGAAACGTTGTCGTGTGGCACGGGTGCGGTCGCCGCGGCTCTCGCTATTCGTCATTACGCCGGAGCGAGCGCTCCCCACCAGTGGCGGGTCACCGTTCCCGGCGGAACCGTTGTTGTTCGCATGTTCCCGACCGAGGATGGCGAACACGTGTCGCTGAGCGGTCCGGCCGAGCTCGTTTACACCGGCAGCCTCGAACTCGCTTAGCGAGCCCCTGAAGGCCGCTCACGGCCCTTTGCTGCCGCCTAGGCGTCAGCGTCGTCGAGCGTGGCAGCATGGTGTCGCGCCCGCAGTAGCCGGTAGCCCTTGTTCGTTGCGGCGCGAGTGAAACTGAAGTCGTCGGGGAAGGTTGCTTCCATCCACCGGTGGAGGGAATCCGATCCGAGGTTCTTTTGTACTACCAGCCAGGCGTCGGCGTCTGCTTCGAGACGGGGTAGCCAGGTCTGGAGAATGTTGTGCAGCTCGTTCTTGCCGACGCGGATGGGCGGGTTCGACCAAATAGACATAAACGTTATGTCTTCGGGAACATCCGCGGGCAAAACCGCGTTAATGTTGGGTATGGACAATTTTTCGGCGTTTGCGCGTACAAGATCCAGTGCGCGCTCGTTGACGTCCACCGCCCACACCGTTGCATGAGGTGACTCGAGGGCAAGGGTGAGCGCCATCGGTCCCCAGCCGCAACCGAGGTCAAGCAGGTTTCCTCCCGGGGGAGGAGCGGGCACGTTCGCCAGTAGAACCTTGGTTCCAGCGTCGATCCGTTCCGGACTGAAGATCCCATTTGACGTGACAAGTTCGCGTTCGAGACCAGCAATGGTCGCGTGAATCGTCCGCAATTTGAGATCACTCTCGGGTGATGACGAGAAGTAATGCTCGTTAGCCATGCACAGAACTTACCGAAAACTAGAGAAGTAGGGTTAACCCAATGACGCGAAACACGACAGAAACCAGTATCGAGGCCTCCAACGGCGACGACGCCGAGCGTTCCGTCGACCGTGTTCTGGCCGCAGAAAGCTCCGACCATGCCGCAGTGACGCGCTTCGGTTCCGAAGGGGCAGGCAAATCTGGCGCTCAGGCGCTGCAATCGGATGCCCACTATGAGTCCGATCGCGATGGTGACCAGTTCGATCGCGAGGATCGCCACGCCCTGAGGCGGGTGGCAGGTCTATCGACCGAACTTGATGACGTCACCGAGGTCGAATACCGCCAGCTGCGCATCGAGAACGTGGTGCTCATCGGTATTTACGGGCAGGGAAACCTGCGCGAGGCCGAGAACTCGCTTCGAGAGCTTTCTGCACTAGCCGAGACTGCGGGCGCCGTCGTGCTTGACGGACTCCTGCAGCGACGTAGCCACCCCGACCCGAGCACGTACCTGGGCAAGGGCAAGGCGCGTGAGCTGAAGGACGTGGTGGCCGCGACCGGCGCCGATACCGTGATCGCCGATACCGAGCTTGCTCCCAGCCAGCGGCGCGCTCTTGAAGACGTTGTGGGTGTCAAGGTCATCGACCGCACTGCGGTAATTCTTGACATCTTCAGCCAGCACGCGACGAGCCGCGAGGGCAAGGCCCAAGTGGAGCTCGCTCAAATGGAGTACTTGCTTCCCCGTCTGCGTGGTTGGGGTGAATCGATGTCCCGCCAGGCTGGTGGCCAGGTCGGTGGTGCGGGTGCCGGCATGGGTAGCCGTGGCCCCGGTGAGACCAAGATTGAGCTCGATCGTCGCCGTATCCACACGCGGATGGCGCGCCTGCGCAAGCAAATCAAGGGCTTTGCGCCGGCGCGTGAAGCGAAGCGGGCAAACCGTGATCGCTTTGAGGTTCCGAGTGTGGCGATCGCGGGCTATACGAACGCGGGCAAGTCGAGCCTGTTGAACCGGCTGACGCGCGCGGGTGTGCTCGTCGAGAACGCGCTGTTCGCGACCCTCGACGCCACCGTGCGCAAGTCGGCAACTGCCGATGGTCGGCTGTACACGTTGAGTGACACGGTTGGTTTCGTGCGCAACTTGCCGCATCAGCTGGTGGAAGCTTTCCGTTCGACGCTCGAAGAGATCGGTCAGTCCGATGTCATCGTGCACGTTGTCGACGCGTCGCATCCTGATCCTGGCGCTCAGCTCGCCACGGTGCGCGATGTTATTGGCGAACTCGGTGCGCGTGACATTCCCGAGATCGTTGTTTTCAACAAGAGCGATCTTGCGGATGACGATCAGCGTCTGCTGATTCGTGGCCTGGAGCCGACGGGCATCTTCGTCTCGGCGCGCTCCGGTGAGGGCATCGACGAACTCAATGCGCGCATCGCGGAACTTCTGCCTTCTCCCGAGATCGAGGTGACTCTGCTCGTGCCGTATGACCGTGGCGAGGTCATTTCGCGTCTCCACGTGCAGGGTCGAGTGATCTCGACCGATTACCGCGAAGAGGGCACGCTGGTTACCGCGTTGGTTCACCCGGCGCGAGTTCCAGAGATCGAAGAGTTCGTTTCGAAGCAGGCTTAGGCGGGAGCGAGAATCGTTCTCGCCTGCAGCGTGCCGAGCGCGCAGCCGTAGTTCTGGGTTGCGCGCTTAGCTGAGGCCGCGACCAGTGACACGTCTCGTCATGGCGGCTACAAGGCGTCGGCTGGCGAGCCTGGTCATGATGGTGGTGGCACGGTTCATCCCGCCGTCGATAACGCTGGGCGGCGGGTTGCGCCGGTCTACCGTGGCAAGCGCCAGCGCAACGACGCCGACGGAGGTGCGGAAGTTTCCGACCTGAGCGCCGGTGCCAGCGACGTCAAAGAACTCGGTACGGGTAGCGCCGGGCGAAAGGGCGAGAACTGTGAGCCCGGTGCCTTGCGCCTCAGACCAGAGAGCCTCAGTGAAGCTCAGGACGAACGCTTTGGTTGCTCCGTAGACGGCCATGAACGGCACGGGCTGGTAACCAGCGGTGCTCGCGACGTTGATAAGTACTCCCGCGTTGTGGCTGCGCAACTGAGGATAGAACTGACGGGTCAGAGCTACAAGGGCGCCAACGTTGAGTGCAATTTCCTGATCAATTCGCGCGGGTTCCTCATCTTCAAACCTGTTCCGGGTCGCAAACCCCGCGTTGTTCACGAGGCTGTGAACCGGGATGCCGCGCTCGGTGAGTTCTGCGGCAAGAGTGGATGCCGCATCCGGGGTCGACAGGTCGCGTTCGATCGGGGTGACGTTCACACCGTGGCTCGCACGCAGTTCGGTTGCTAGTTGTTCTAGTCGATCGATGCGACGCGCAACGAGTACGAGGTCGGCGCCACGGGCGGCGAGCTGTCTGGCGAATTCTTCGCCAAGCCCCGAGCTTGCTCCGGTGACGAGGACAGTGGTTCCGGTGTAGGAGATCGCCATGGCGGCCCTTTCTAGGTGTACAGGTGTTCAGTAATGTATGTTTACACGTGTACAGTCCCGATGTCCAGCGGAGAAATTATGAGAGACAGGCAACGCAACGCTCGCGGGAGTGGAGACCAGCTGCGAGATCAGCTTGTCGCGGCCGCGAGCGAAATGCTTCTCACCCCGCAGTCCATCGCCCCGCCTTCGCTGCGCGCTGTTGCACGCGCGTGCTCAGTCTCGCCCGCTGCGGTCTATCTTCACTTTGAATCTCAACACGCCCTCATCGACGCCGTCATCCAGACGCAGATGCAAGCGCTCGGTCATGCCATTGGTGCTGCTGTAGAGGGCACGTCGTCGCCGATCGCTCGGGCTTATGCCTTCGGGGTCGCCTACGCGACGTGGGGGATCGAGCATCCCGGTGCCTACCAACTGTTATTCGAAAGCGCCGACCGTCTTGGCAACTCAGCGCACGAGGCAGACTGGGGTTTGCTCGAAAGCGCCGCCATCCTTCTTGTGGATGTGACCGGCACCGATCTCACGACTGCGAACGTCATAGCGTTTCGCCTCTGGGCGTCGTTGCATGGCATCGTCTCGCTTCGCCTGCATAAAGTCGAAGCGCCGTGGCCGACTTCGCTCGAAGGCGAAGTGCGTGCGGTCATCGACAGTCTGGTCGGCAACGTCGGCGCCACCTCATAGAGCAGGCCTCACGCGGAAGGCGCTTACTTGATGGCGCGAAGTACGGTGACGACCTTGCCAAGCACTTGGGCGTAGTCGCCGAGGATCGGCTCGAAGTTTGAGTTACGCGGCAATAGCCACGTGTGGCCGTCTCGTTGACGAAAGACCTTCACTGTTGCTTCTTCGTCAAGCATCGCGGCGACAATATCGCCGTTCTCGGCAGTTTGCTGTTGACGCACGACCACCCAGTCGCCATCGCAGATAGCGGCATCGATCATGGAATCTCCCACGACCTTCAGCATGAAAAGTTCGCCCTTGCCCACGAGCTGACGGGGGAGCGGGAACACTTCTTCAACGTGCTGCTCGGCGGTGATGGGGATTCCGGCGGCGATGCGACCGACAAGCGGGACCATTGCTGCGTCGCCCATTGACGGGCTGATCGTGCTGGATTCGTCGACGGCGTTGGGAACGTCGATAAGAACTTCGATGGCGCGGGGACGATTGGGGTCGCGGCGCACGTAGCCACTGAGCTCGAGCTGGTTGAGCTGGTGGGTAACGCTCGACAGTGAAGAGAGACCGACGGCATCGCCGATCTCGCGCATGCTCGGCGGGTACCCCTGGGTAGCGACTGCTCGCTGAATCATCTCGAGGATCGCCTGCTGCTTAGCGCTCAGGCTGGTGTGCCGCCGTGTTCCGCGCTCGGAAACGTCGTCACGGGGTGCTCTTGCGTCAGTCACGGAGTCCTCTGTTTCTGCCACCGACGATTCCAATGTCAGTGGCTCATTCGAAACTGTATCCGCAGAAGGGGCCAAAAACAAACATTTGTTCGAGTGTCGAGAGCAAATGTCAGTGGCTTCTTCGAATATGTACTTGATATTCGAACTATTCGAATGTATGTTCGGAACACAACTTCGCATCCGGTTCTCCCGGCCGAGAGCCGGATGCGATACCACCCCCACGAGGAGCGAATGATGTCTACTGCTGTGATTGCACCTAACGCGGCTGTCCGTGCACGGCAGTCCGCACCGCGTCTTCGCCTCACCACGCGTGGTCGCGTCGTCCTTATGACTCTCGCGGCCACGCCGTTGGTTATCGCGGCCCTTCTCATCTCGCTCAACAGCGGCGGCGCTGCTGCGACTCTCGAGTCCAACGAGAACGCCTTCGTCTATGTCGATGTCGCGGCGGGCCAGTCCCTGTGGAACATCGCCGAGCAGCACGCCCCGGGTCACGACCCGCGCGAGGTTGTTGCCCAGTTGATCGAAGTGAACCAGATGTCGTCAGCAGACATCTTCGCGGGTCAAGAGCTCGCGATCCCCGCTAGCTTCTCCAACTAGCCTTCCCAACTCCGCCGGCATCACCACGGCCACGGCATCCGGCCACAGCCTGTTCCTCTACCATTGGTGAAGTGACTTCGCTATCAGATCTCCCCATTCGTGATGACCTCCGGGGTCTCACTCCCTACGGTGCACCAACCGATCCGGTTCGCATCCAGCTGAACGTCAACGAGAACACGCATCCGATTCCGGAGGCGGTTGCCACTGACATTGTCATGGCTCTCGCCGGCGCTGTTATGAATGCCAACCGCTACCCCGACCGCGAATTCACTGAACTCCGCGAATCACTTGCGGCCTACCTCGGTCACGGCCTTACTGCCGACAATATGTGGGCGGCCAATGGTTCCAACGAAGTACTTCAGCAGACGCTGCAGGCGTTCGGCGGGCCAGGTCGCCGCGTGCTTGGCTTCCCGCCCACCTATTCGATGCACTCCATCATTGCTTCGGGCACCGGCACGGAATGGGTCACGGCACCGCGCGATCCCGCCTATGACATCACGCCAGAGAGCGTCGTCGCTGCAATCGCTGAGCACACGCCCGATGTTGTTTTTCTCTGTTCTCCCAACAACCCCACCGGCACCCCCGTCAGCAACGACACGATCGTGGCCGCCTACGACGCGACTGATGGCATCGTGCTCGTCGACGAAGCGTATGCCGAGTTCTCTGATCGCGAATCGGCTCTGTCGCTCCTTGAGGGCCGCCCGCGACTTCTCGTGTCCCGCACGATGAGCAAGGCATTCGCCTTCGCCGGCGCGCGAGTCGGTTACCTCGCCGCTGACCCCGCGATTGCGGATGCCCTGCGTTTGGTGCGACTTCCGTACCACCTGTCGGCGCTCACGCAGGCGGCAGCCGTAGCAGCGCTGGCCCACGCGCCGGAAATGCTCGCCATGGTCGATGAGATCAAGGCGCAGCGTGACCGCATGAGTGCTGGACTTGAAGCATTGGGATTCAGCCCAGTTCCCAGTGAGTCCAACTTCGTATTGTTCGGCAATGTTGCTGACCCTCAGGAGCTGTTCCATAAGCTCCTCATCCAGGACATCCTGATCCGCGATGTCGGCATTCCGCATCACTTGCGAGTCACCGCCGGCACCGAAGAGGAAACCACTGCATTCTTGGATGCGATGGCCGACCTCCAGACGCTCGGTAGAGTTGAACAATGACCTCACAGCGCACCGCGACGATTACGCGTGAAACCAGCGAGTCGAGCATCGAGCTTTCGATCAATCTCGACGGCACTGGCACCTCATCCATTGACACGAGCGTGCCTTTTTACGACCACATGCTTACGGCGTTCTCGAAGCACTCGCTGATCGACCTCACCGTCAAAGCCACTGGTGACACCCACATTGATGTGCACCACACGGTTGAAGACATCGGCATTGCGCTCGGTATGGCTATCAAGCAAGCACTTGGCACCAAGGCTGGCATTTCGCGTTACGGCGACGCTCTCGTCCCGCTCGATGAAGCACTCGTTCGCGCCGTTGTCGATGTCTCCGGTCGCCCCTACCTTGTTCACACGGGAGAGCCTGCGGGTTTTGAGATGCACCTCATCGGTGGTCACTTCACGGGCTCTATGGTGCGTCACGTGTTTGAGGCAATCAGCTACAACGCGGGTATCACCGTGCACGTAACAGTTCTGGGCGGGCGCGACCCGCACCACATTGCTGAGGCAGAGTTCAAGGCCTTCGCTCGCGCTATGCGTGCAGCGGTGGAGCCGGATGCGCGGGTAACGGGCATTCCGTCGACGAAGGGTGCGCTCTAGAGTGGTTGCTCCTTCGGTTGTCATCCTTGATTACGGTTCCGGCAACATTCATTCGGCGGCGAAGGCTCTCGAGGCTGCTGGCGCGAACGTGCGTTTGAGTGCGGATCGCTCTGTCGCTGAAGCCGCCGACGGGCTCCTCGTGCCGGGCGTTGGCGCTTTCGCAGCGGTGATGTCGGCGCTCGAGTCCGTGCGCGGTGGCGCGATCATTGAGAAGCGCCTCACGGGCAGTCGGCCGGTTATGGGCATCTGTGTCGGGATGCAGGTGCTCTTCGCTTCGGGCGACGAACACGGAATTCAGACCGATGGCCTTAATGAGTGGCCGGGTGTTGTAGAAAAGTTACCCGCTCCGGTTTTGCCTCACATGGGGTGGAATACCGTCGAAACTCCCGAAGATACGACGCTGTTCGATTCGGTGCGGGATGAGCGTTTCTATTTCGTGCACTCCTATGCCGCACAGCAGTGGACGCTTGACGTTCAGCCGCCTTTTCCGCAGCCAAAGCTCACCTGGGCAGACCACGGCGGGCGCTTCTTGGCCGCGGTCGAAAACGGACCTTTGACTGCCACTCAATTTCACCCGGAGAAGTCGGGCGAAGCTGGAATCCGACTGCTAGGCAACTGGTTGAAGACCCTCTGATTTTGCGCGTGTTCTGCGTGCACTAGTATCGGATGCTTGTGCGCGGCGTTCCGCGGTCAGGTCTTTAGAGAGCGTATCTATGAGCGAGTTCAACAAAACCCCCGGTCTTACCCTGCTTCCGGCAGTGGATGTAGCCGACGGCAAGGCCGTGCGCCTCACACAGGGCGAGGCAGGCACTGAGAAGAGCTACGGCGACCCGTGCGCTGCGGCTCACGATTGGGTCGATCAGGGTGCCGAATGGATCCACCTTGTGGATCTCGACGCTGCCTTCGGTCGTGGCAACAACCACGCGATGATCAAGAAGGTCATCAAGTCAACGCCCAAGCGCGTCAATATCGAACTTTCGGGCGGCATCCGCGACGACGAGTCGCTGGAAGCAGCTCTTGCCACTGGCGCAAAGCGCATCAATCTGGGCACCGCAGCGTTGGAGAACCCCGAGTGGGCTGCTCACGTCATCGCCGAGTACGGAGAGGCAATTGCTGTCGGCCTCGACGTTCGTGGCACGACGTTGGCTGCTCGTGGTTGGACTCAAGAGGGTGGCGACATCTGGACGGTCCTCGACCGCCTGGAATCTGCTGGATGCTGCCGCTACGTGGTCACTGACGTCACGAAAGACGGCACGCTGCAGGGCCCCAACATTGAATTGCTTCGTCAGGTAATGGAGCGCACGCATCGCCCGGTCATCGCCTCAGGGGGAGTCTCCAGCTTGGACGACCTCATCGAGTTGCGCGAGCTTGTTCCTCAGGGCCTCGAGGGCGCCATCGTCGGCAAGGCTCTCTATGCCAAGGCATTCACGCTCGCTGAAGCCCTCGACGTCTCGTCGCACTAAGCGGATCGTCTCGCGGTAACTCACACCGGTACTGACCTAGGCACTGACACGGGAGCTGACATGGGCGCTGAAACGAACTCAACGGATTCTGCAGGTGTCCCCTGGGAGGGCCGTTCGTTCGAGCCCAATTCGTCACCGGATGATGACGGCAGTGCGCCCGAGGCTTTGATGGCGACCATCACGCGCTTTCATGCTGGCGATGCCACCGAGGCAGAGGTCGTAGATCAGGTTCGTGTGTCTCGACTGTTGATCCCCTTGCTTGCCAAAGCGGGGGAGACCGGCACCACTCCCGAGGGTCTCACGGTCGACAAGACCCAAGAGCTTTCCATCGTCACCGTTACTGGTCCGGATGGTCGCGCCGTCTTGCCCGTCTTCAGCTCCGTTGACGCCATGAAGGCGTGGAACCCGGATGCTCGGCCGGTGCCGGCGGCAGGCACTCGTGTTGCGCTGGCGGCCGCGAGTGAAAACACTGACCTCGTGATCATCGATCCGCTGAGCGACAGCGAGTTCATCCTTCGGCGCCCGGCAGTATGGGCGATCGCCCAGTCTGTTGCGTGGACGCCGAGCTTCTTGCGTGCCGATGTGCGTGATGAGTTCGCGGCATCCGCACAGGGTGAAGAGTTCGTCGTTGATATCCAGCTTCTTGCCGGTGACCCCGGCGCTCGGCTGCACGGCCCAGAGCTGGTCGTTCAGATTGCGATGCGCGAGGGGCTCGACCGCGAAACGCTAGATGCAGTCATGGATAGGATGCGCGAACGCTGGAGTGCTTCTGAACTCATCGCCCAGTCGGTCGATTCGCTCGCAGTCCAGGTCGTTCGCGCACCAGCCGCTGACTTGCCCACTAGCTGACGGTAACTAGCGGGCGCTGTCTTAGTTGACGGGGCCGGTGTATTTTTCGCCTGGTCCCTTGCCGGGGGCGTCGGGGAACCGTGATTCTTCGCGGAATGCGAGCTGAACCGAGCGGAGTCCGTCGCGCAGGGGCCGAGCGTGGTGGTCGCCGATTTCGGGAGCCGCGGCAGTGACAAGGCCGGCGAGAGCGGTAATCAGTTTGCGGGCCTCGTCGAGGTCCTTTTCGGACTCCGCATCCGGTCCATCAGAGAGGCCGAGTTTCACGGCGGCAGCGCTGAGCATGTGCACGGCGACGGTGTTTATTACCTCGACTGCGGGCACTTCTGAGATGTCGCGTGCTTCATTTGTTTCGTCGTGGGTGGGCTCGCTCATGATGTCCTTCGCTTATTGGGGTTCGCTCTGCTATTCTTATGCAGGCCCGGGGCTCGCCCCGGATACGAAAGTGGAGATTCTCCCACCTGTCAACCGCATATAAGGTTACCGGGTAGTTACACCCCGCACAGTTCGCTGGCGGTGCAGTACGCATAATTCGTGTTCGAATCTGCGCATTGTTCCGGATGTCGACTGGGCAGCTTTAAAGGGTGATGCAGCATTCGCTGCGTGACGATCCTCTTTCGTGCCACGGCATCCGCCGAACTGCGTTGACTAGACGACTACCGTTTAGCCGCGCACCACGAAATGTTAGGAGAACACGCATCAGCGATCCCCGTACCAACGACCGAATCCGAGTCCCTGAGGTCCGTCTTGTCGGACCCGGCGGCGAACAAGTCGGTGTCGTCTCCATTGACGTCGCCCTCAAACTCGCCCAAGAGGCAGATCTTGATTTGGTCGAGGTTGCTCCCAGCTCTAAGCCTCCCGTTGCCAAGATCATGGATTACGGCAAGTTCAAGTACGAAGAGGCGCAGAAGGCGAAAGAAGCTCGTCGTAATCAGACGAACACGATTCTCAAAGAGGTTCGTTTCCGTCTCAAGATCGACACGCACGACTACGAAACTAAGCGCAAGCGCGCCGAGGGATTCCTCGCAGGCGGCGACAAGGTCAAAGCAATGATCTTGTTCCGTGGCCGTGAGCAGTCTCGCCCCGATCAGGGTGTGCGTTTGCTTCAGAAGTTTGCCGAAGATGTGTCGGAGTTCGGTTCAATCGAATCGACACCGACTATCGACGGTCGCAACATGGTCATGATTATTGGCCCACACAAGACCAAGGCAACGGCGAAGGCTGAAGCCGAGGCCCGCAAGGTAGCTAACAAGAAGCCTCGTGAGGCAGAAGTTCCAGAGAAAGAGGAGAAAGATGCCTAAGCAGAAGACGCACTCAGGCACCAAGAAGCGTTTCAAGGTCACCGGTAGCGGCAAGGTCATGAAGCAGCAGGCGGGTATGCGACACAACCTCGAGGTTAAGAGCAGCAAGCGTAAGCGCGCACTCAACCAGGATCAGGTCATTGCGCCGCAGGACGCCAAGACAATCAAGAAGCTTCTCGGTAAGTAAAGGGTTTAGGAATACATCATGGCAAGAGTTAAAAGGGCGGTAAACGCTCACAAGAAGCGTCGGGTAATCCTCGAACGCGCAAAGGGTTACCGCGGCCAGCGTTCGCGTCTGTACCGCAAGGCAAAAGAGCAAGTCACGCACTCGCTCGTATACGCATACCGCGACCGTCGCGCCCGCAAGGGTGAATTCCGTCGCCTGTGGATCCAGCGCATCAATGCTGCATCGCGTGCCAACGGCCTCACCTACAACCGTCTCATCCAGGGTCTGAACCTTGCTGGTGTGCAGGTTGACCGTCGTATCCTCGCTGACCTCGCTGTCACCGAGCCCGCCACGTTCGCGTCGCTGGTTGCAACCGCTAAGGCTGCACTTCCTGCTGACACGTCGGCACCCCGTTCGGCTGCGTAACTAGCCGCACAACTATTCGTGCAATCGGCACGCTGTAGCGACCAATTTGGTCCCTACAGCGTGCCGATTCTCGTATGTGCGGGGCGCGAGCTTAGGGTTAGGAGCGTGATTGATAACCCGCGCTCGCCACGTGTACGAGCAGTGGCCAAACTTGCAAAGAAGAGCGCCCGGTCAGAGACCGGGCTTTTTCTCTTGGAAGGCCCCCAATCCGTAGCTGAAGCTCTCGAGTTTCGCCCGGATCTTTTGGTCGAGCTCTACGCCACTCCTACCGCTCTCGAACGCCACAGCGATCTCGCTCGTGCCGCTGAAGCAGCGGAGATCGAGATCGAGTTTGTTTCTGAGCAGGTGCTCGAGACAATGGCTGACACCGTCACCCCTCAAGGCATTCTTGCCGTCTGCCGACAGTTCCCGACGTCGATGAAAGATCTTCTGTCTGGCGGGCCTAAGTTGATCGCCATTCTTGAAGAGGTTCGAGACCCTGGCAACGCCGGCACGATTATCCGAGCCGCGGATGCCGCTGGTGCCGACGGCGTGATCCTTACCGGTCGCAGTGTTGATCTCTACAACCCCAAGGTTGTTCGCGCGACGACGGGCTCACTGTTCCACCTTCCCGTTGCCGTCGGTGCCGAGCTCGAAGCGGTGCTGGAGCGCGTCAAGGGCGAGGGCATGCGTGTTCTTGCCGCCGATATCAAGGGGGGCGACTTGTTGGCGGCTCGCAATGAGGGCGTTCTCGATAAGCCCTCGGCGTGGCTGTTTGGCAATGAAGCTCGTGGTCTGACTGACGAGCACTATGCGTTGGCTGATTGGGTTATCTCGGTGCCGATCTACGGACATGCAGAGTCAATGAACTTGGCTACTGCGGCATCCGTCTGCCTGTATGAGAGTGCTTTCGCGCAACGCAGCAACTAATCGACACCGGTGCTCGTGATTTAGTGTCACGACCGTGTTACATCTAGGCGCGTCGATTGACCCTCGTTGTAGGCGTGTGTTTATCTTGGTGAATGGCAGCGCAGAGCGGTGAACCTCTGGTCGTTATCGACCACGTCAACAAACATTACGGTGAGCTGCACGTGCTCAAAGACATCTCCACCACGATTAAACGTGGCGAGGTAGTTGTCGTTATTGGGCCAAGTGGTTCGGGAAAGTCCACGCTCTGTCGTGCGATCAACCGGCTCGAGACCATTGACGACGGCACCATCACTATTGATGGCAAGTTGCTTCCCGAAGAGGGGGCTGGCCTCGCCAAGCTGCGCGCAGACGTCGGTATGGTGTTCCAATCTTTCAACCTCTTTGCTCACAAGACGATTCTTGAGAACGTCACGCTTGGCCCGCGCCGTGTGCGCAAGATTTCCAAGGCTGAGGCTGACAAGCACGCGATGGAGCTGCTCGACCGCGTTGGTATCGGCAACCAGGCTTCCAAGATGCCTGCCCAGCTTTCTGGCGGGCAGCAACAGCGGGTTGCTATCGCCCGTTCACTCGCTATGGACCCGAAGATCATCCTGCTTGACGAGCCCACCTCGGCGCTCGATCCAGAAATGATCAACGAGGTTCTCGATGTCATGGTGCAGCTCGCTAAAGACGGCATGACGATGCTTGTGGTCACCCACGAAATGGGCTTCGCTCGCAAGGCTGCCGACCGCGTCATCTTTATGGCGGATGGCGAAATTGTCGAAGAGGCTGAGCCTGAACAGTTCTTCACCAACCCCCAATCTCCGAGAGCGCAAGACTTCCTCTCGAAAATTCTTACCCACTAACTCAGCGGGTAATCCCCACAGCAGCAAGGAGAAAAACATGAGACTCAAAAAAGGTCTGATGATTTCTGCCATCGCCGCCGTAGGCCTTCTTGGCCTCAGCGCGTGTGCAGCAGACACTTCGTCTACTACCGACAGCGACATGGTCGTTCCCGATTTCGAAGCCGGCACCACCATGGCTGACCTCGCTGAAGCAGGATCGATCACCATCGGCACCAAGTTTGATCAGCCGCTGTTCGGTCTCGTTGGTCCGACGGGCGAGCCTGTTGGATTCGACGTAGAGATCGGCAAGATCATCGCGTCGTCGCTCGGTATTAGCGAAGACAACATCGAGTGGGTAGAGACAGTTTCTGCCAACCGCGAGACGTTCATCGAGAACGGCACCGTTGACATCGTTATCGCCACGTACACGATTAACGACGATCGCAAGGAAGTTATTTCCTTCGCCGGGCCGTACTACAACGCAGGTCAGGACATCCTCGTCCTCGACGGTAACCCCGAGGGCATCACTGGCCCCGAGGACCTCGCAGGCATGGATGTCTGCAGCGTTGCTGGTTCGACTTCAGAGGCGAACATCGCTGAGTACGACGTCAACCTCATCACTACTGACACGTACTCGAACTGCCTCGAGCCGCTTCGTAACGGCAACGTTGTTGCGGTCACCACGGACAACGTGATTTTGGCCGGCCTCGCCGACCAGAACCCTGGTGAGTTCGAAGTTCTGAGCAACCCGTTCACTGAGGAGCCTTACGGCATCGGGCTTGGCCACGATGACGATGAGTTCCGCGACTACATTAACGATGTGCTCGAGACCTCGTACTCCGACGGTTCGTGGGATGAGGCATGGAACACAACTGCAGGTCAGGTTCTGAAGCTGCCGACCCCGCCAGCTGTTGACCGTTACAGCAACTAACTAGTGTTTCCGGTGCTCGTTCGCGGCTAGGCCGCGGACGAGCACCACTCACGCTACTGCCCACAATTCTTCAGGAGGCTCTGGATGGACGCCATCTCCAACGCGATTGACGCAATCATTGGCGTCACGCCGGTTTACTTTCAGGGTTTTCTTCAGACGCTCCTGTTATTGGCAATCTCGGGGGTCGGAGCCTTTTTCGTCGGCATCTTGATCGCCACGATGCGTATTTCGCCGGTTCCCTCGCTGCGATTGTTCGCCACGATTTACACCGAACTGCTGCGCAACATTCCGCTATTGCTCGTTCTATTTTTTTGCTCGACGGTTCTTCCCATTCTCGGTGTTGATCTTGACTTCTTCCTCTTAGCGGTTATAGGCCTCACGCTCTACACGTCGCCATTCGTTGCCGAGGCTATCCGTTCTGGGTTCAACGGTGTCCCCGTGGGCCAAGCTGAAGCTGCTCGGAGCATCGGAATGGGCTTTACCCAAACCGTGGGCCTCGTGGTTTTACCCCAAGCGAGCCGGATGGTTGTCCCGCCGCTCATCAACGTTTTTATCGCCCTCACCAAGAACACCTCTGTCGCTGGGATCTTCTTCGTCAATGAGCTATTCAAAGGGACGTACGAGGCCGCCCGCGATTACGGCAACGCTGTCGTGATCACCCTGGTTTATGCGGCGGCACTCTATTTGGTCATTACCGTTCCGCTCGGCCTCATAGCCGGAGCGATTGAGAAGAAGGTCATGGTGCTGCGATGAGCATGAGCGTTCTATATGACGCGCCTGGGCCCAAAACCAAGCGCAATTCGACTATTGCGTCAGTAATTGGGGCGGTCGCCATCCTCGCCGGTCTCACGTGGATTGTCTTGGTGCTTGCGGCCCCTCGCACCAATGCGAATGGTGCAGAGCAGCCCGGCATGTTCGATCCTTCTCGCCTCGATATTCTTAGCGACCCCGAACTATGGGGCGCTTTCGGACGCGGCGCGCTAGCGACGCTGCAAATGGCCGGTGCCGCTGCGGTCTTGGCAATTGTTGTGGGAATTCTGTTTTCTTTCGGGCGAACCTCGGCCTCGAAGTGGATTCGAATCCCCACCTCCGTGCTTCTTGAATTCTTCCGTGGCATGCCACTGCTGTTGCTGATCCTCTTCGTTTCCCTATTGTTCTCGATCGGGAGCTACTGGGCTGGTGTGTTGGGGCTCGCTATCTATAACGGCGCCATTATTGGCGAGGCATTGCGCGCGGGCATCATTTCCTTGCCCAGGGGGCAGCGCGAAGGTGGGCTATCGGTCGGCCTCACCTCACTTCAGACCCGCTTCATCATCGAGTTCCCGCAGGCATTCCGTCAGATGCTTCCGATCATTCTCGCGCAGCTCGTGGTGCTCTTGAAAGACACCTCTCTCGCCTACATCGTTGCGTACCCCGAGCTTGCACGAACGATTAAGAACCTTCAAAACTTCTATGGCAGCCGCTATCTCTTCACCCTGTTTGCGGTCGGTTTTGTGATCTATCTCGTCATGAACCTCACGCTGTCGTATATCGCTCGCTACGCGGCGAAACGTAGTGGCCCGAAGCTCGGCAAGATCACTCCAGACACCCCGAAGGTGCCTGGAGCTGAAGGAACACGGGCGATCACGATGCAACGCGGAAACGCGAACAATCGCAAAAATAGCAGTGGTGGTGTCGGCTAAACTCGGGTCTTGTGTCTGAACCCACCCCGATCACAGAACCAGCGGTAACCGCAGCGGTCGAAGCAGCTCTTGCTGCCATCGAATCCGCCGCGACAATGGCCGACCTCAAAACGGTGCGCGGCGCCCATCTTGCAGAGGGCTCGCCACTTGCGGCGCTCAACGCTCAGATGAAGAACGTCGCCCCCGCCGATCGCGCTACCTCCGGCAAGCTCATCGGAGCAGCACGCGGCCGCGTCAACGGCGCGTTTAGCGCCCGCGAGGCCGAGTTGGCGGTTGCGGAAGAGCAAGCCAAGCTCGCGGCTGAAGCCGTCGATGTCACGGCCGTAGCCACTCGCTATGTGAAGGGTGCCCGGCATCCGCTCAGCCTGCTCATGGAACACATGAGCGACATCTTCGTCGGCATGGGCTGGGAGGTCGCGGAAGGCCCTGAGCTCGAAAACGAGTGGTTCAACTTCGACGCGCTCAACTTCGACGAAGACCACCCTGCGCGGGCCATGCAAGACACGTTCTTCATCGACCCCGTCGACTCGCACTTGCTGTTGCGCACGCACACGAGCCCGGTTCAGATCCGCTCCCTGCTTGAGCGCCCACTGCCGGTGTACGTCGTTGCGCCCGGACGCGTGTTCCGCACCGATGAACTCGATGCTACCCACACTCCCGTCTTCCACCAGCTGGAGGGCATCGCGATCGATAAGGGCCTCACCATGGCCAACCTGCGGGGCACGCTCGAGCACCTCGCCCGCGCGATGTTCGGCGACGGCGCCCAGATTCGTCTGCGCCCCAACTACTTCCCCTTCACCGAGCCCAGTGCCGAAATGGACGTCTGGCAGCCCAACGCTAAGGGTGGCGCCCGCTGGGTCGAGTGGGGTGGCTGCGGAATGGTCAACCCCAACGTGCTGCGTGCAGCCGGGATCGACCCTGACGAATACCAAGGCTTTGCTTTCGGTATGGGAATTGAGCGCACGCTGCAGTTCCGCAATGAAATGAATGACATGCGAGACATGGTCGAGGGCGATATTCGCTTCTCCCAGCAGTTCGGAATGGTGGTCTAATGAAAATTCCCATGAGTTGGTTGCGGGAATTCGTTGAGATCCCCGCAGACATTACGCACGAGCACGTTCACGCCGCCCTCGTTAAAGTTGGTTTCGAAGAAGAAGACGTTCAGGGCTTCGATATCTCTGGTCCCGTCGTCGTTGGCCAGGTTCTCGAGTTCGTCGGTGAACCCCAGTCCAATGGCAAGACCATCAACTGGTGCCAGGTCGACGTGGGCGAAGCCGAACCTCGCGGCATCGTCTGTGGAGCGCACAACTTCGTCGTCGGCGACAAAGTCGTAGTTACTCTGCCCGGCTCCGTGCTTCCCGGCCCGTTCCCGATCGCTGCGCGCAAGACCTACGGCCACGTCTCGGACGGCATGATCGCCTCCACGCGCGAGCTTGGTCTCGGAGACGAGCACGACGGCATCCTCGTTCTGTCCACGCTAGGTCTCGACCCCGAGGTCGGCACGAGCGCGATTGAACTGCTCGGCCTTGACGACTTCGCGGTAGAGATCAACGTCACGCCCGACCGCGGTTATGCGATGTCGCTGCGCGGCGTCGCTCGCGAATACGCTCTCTCGACTGGGGCGACCTTCACTGACCCTGCTGACGCTCCCACGATTACCGCGGCGAGCGGTTTCCCCGTGGTCATCGCTGATAACGCTCCCATTCGAGGGCGCGACGGCGTACGAGCCTTCGTTACCCGTGTCGTACGGAACGTGGATGTCACCAAGCCAACACCGTCGTGGATGATTACGCGGTTGACGCTTGCCGGCATCCGCTCGATCTCGCTCACTGTCGACATCACGAACTATGTGATGCTCGAGCTCGGGCAGCCGATTCACGCGTACGACCTCGACCGCGTAGCCGGTGGCCTCACGGTTCGCCGTGCTCAGGCGGGGGAGACCCTCACGACCCTCGACGACAAGTCGCGCACGCTCAATCCCGAAGACCTGCTCATCACCGATGAGTCCGGCCCCATCGGCTTGGCTGGCGTCATGGGCGGGGCAAGCACTGAAATCACGGATGCCTCCACCAACGTTCTGATTGAGGCTGCCAACTTCGAACCGATCTCGATCGCGCGCACGGCTCGTCGTCACAAGCTCGGCAGTGAAGCATCGCGTCGTTTCGAGCGCGGTGTTGACCCGTTGGTCGCTCCCGCGGCCGCAGCGCGCGTCGTCGAGCTGCTGGTCGAGTTGGGTGGCGGAACTGTCGACGAGCTCGGCAGCGACCTGCTCGCCGACCATGCTGCAGATGTCGTTGACCTGCCCGAGGGCTACGCTCAGGGCCTCATCGGTGTGAACTACTCCGCTGATGAGATCACCGATTCGCTTCAGGCAATTGGCGCTGAAGTCACGGTTACTGACACTGGCTGGAGCGTGACCCCTCCGAGTTGGCGTCCCGACCTCGGTGATAAGACCACGCTCGTCGAAGAAGTTGCCCGCATCGTGGGCTACGACCGTATTCCGGCTGTCCTGCCGGTAGCCCCTCCGGGCCGCGGGCTCACGCGCGCCCAGCGCTTGCGACGCACCGTCTCTAACAGCCTCGCGGCATCCGGCCTCACCGAGGTCTTGGCCTACCCGTTCATCTCTCAGCACTCAAACGATCTCTTTGGTTCGCCGGAAGCTGGGGGAGCGACCACGATCAAACTCGCGAACGCCTTGGACCCGGATGCCGCAACCCTGCGTCGTTCGTTGCTACCGGGCCTCGCAGCAATCGCGCACCGCAATGTCTCTCGCGGGCTCACGGACCTTGCTCTCTTTGAAGTCGGAACAGTGTTCCTGCCCGAAGCGGGCCACCGTTACGGAAGTACCTCGTTGCCGCTCGGCTATGAGCTGCCCAGCGACGCCGCTCTCGCCGAACTGCGCGCGAGCATCCCCGAACAGCCCTGGCACGTTGCCGCGCTGTTCCTCGGTGATGCTGTTACGCGCCAGCCTGGCCAGCAGCCACTCTCTCGCGGGCTTGCGGATGTTCTCGCCACGGTTCAGCAGCTGGCGGCAACTCTCTCGGTCGACATCAACGTCGTGACGGGGAGCCATCAGGCGATGCACCCCGGTCGCACCGCCGAGCTTCGCGTGGGCGACCACACGGTCGGCTATGCCGGCGAATTGCTTCCTGCTTTGGCTCTTGAACTCGATTTGCCGCGCGTTGTTGCGGTTCTTGAGCTCGACCTCACCGTGCTGATCACGAGTGCTGCTGAAGATATCGCTGCGACGCCGATCATCTCCTACCCGGCCGCTACGCAAGATCTGTCTCTCGTGGTGCCGGTGGCTGTTCAGGCTGGCGAGTTGTTGGCCATCATTCGCGAGGGTGCAGGCGAACTTTTGGAGAACGTGCGGCTTGTCGATGACTACCGTGGCACCGGCATCCCGGAGTCACACAAGTCGCTGACTTTTGCGCTGCGTTTCCGTGCCAGCGACCGCACTCTCACTCAGGCAGAAGCGACAGATGCAAAGAACGCCGCGGTTGCTCTCGCCGGCGAACGCGTAGCCGCTGAGCTGCGCGAGTAACCGCCAGTTACGGCGAAAGCCGGTTGCCACTCACTGAGTAGCAACCGGCTTTCTGCGTTTGTCGATTAGCCTGCCGTGCGCTCTGGGCACTACTCTATAAATGTGACCGACTCCCGCACTTGCAGCCAGCGATTCTCGCTGAGCTTTGTGGTGCCGTCTTCGCCGGTTCTCCGCGGGGCTGACGAGCGACGATAGGCGGAGTTTCGCCACAACCCACGAGGTCGTGTGTGATTCGCCGCCGCAAGTGTTCTCGATTCCGAACCCACTGAAGGTAATTCCATGTCAATTTCGGTCGCTGTGGCCGGTGCCAGCGGTTATGCCGGTGGCGAGCTTCTTCGCCTGCTGTCCACCCATCCTGAGTTCGATGTCACGACAGTGACCGCGTTTAGTAACGCCGGTCAGCGTCTCATCGATGTGCAACCGCACTTGCGGTCTCTCGCGCACCTTGTTTTCCAGCCGACGGAGCCCGAAGTGCTCGCCGGCCACGATGTTGTTTTCTTTGCTCTGCCACACGGCAAGTCGGGAGCGTTGACGGCTGAGCTCAGCCCCGACACTCTCGTCGTGGACTGTGGGGCCGATCACCGCCTGACCAGTGAAGACGACTGGGCTGCGTTCTACGGCGGCGAGTTCTACGGTGCCTGGGACTACGGGATGCCCGAACTGCTGCATGCCGCCGGGGGAACGCAACGTCAAGTCCTCGCCGGTTCGAAGCGTATTGCGGTGCCCGGCTGCAACGTGACGGCCATCACGCTGGGATTAGCTCCCGGCATCCGTTCCGCGTTGATCGAGCCAGAAGATATTGTGGCCGTTCTTGCGGTTGGGCCTTCGGGAGCGGGCAAGAGCCTGAAGGTGAACCTCTTGGCGAGCGAGATGATGGGCTCTGCTTCGGCGTATGCCGTTGGTGGCACTCATCGCCACACTCCGGAGATCGCGCAGAACTTGAAGGTCGCCGGCGCGGAGACGGTGACGGTCTCGTTCACTCCCGTTCTCGTGCCCATGTCACGCGGCATCTTGGCGACCTCCACCGCGAAGCTCGCCGACGGGGTCACCGCAGCTCAGATTCGGGAAGCGTGGGAAACCGCGTATGCCGACGAGCCGTTCATCCATGTCCTCCCCGAAGGCCAGTTCCCGCGCACCGCTGATACGTTGGGCGCGAACACGGCCCTGATCGGGCTTGCGGTTGATGAAGCCGCTCGCCGTGTAGTCGTGGTCAGTGCAATCGACAATCTTGTTAAGGGCACCGCAGGCGCCGCCATTCAATCGACAAATATTGCGTTGGGCCTTGAGGAAACCCTCGGTCTGGCGCTGGACGGAGTAGCACCATGAGTGTCACATCAGCCGCAGGATTCGAAGCAGCCGGAGTCGAAGCGGGTCTCAAGGCGAGCGGTGGGCTCGACGTCGCCCTCGTCGTCAACCGTGGTCCACGCTTCGATGCAGCCGCCGTGTTCACGAGCAATCGTGCGCAGGCTCATCCCATCATCTGGTCCAAGCAGGTCATCGACGATGGCATCGCCACGGCGATCGCCCTCAACTCGGGCGGAGCCAACTGCTTCACGGGCCCGCAGGGTTTTCAGGTAACGCACGCTACGGCAGAGCACGTTGCTGAAGCGCTCGGGTCATCGGCGGGCGACATCCTCGTCTGTTCGACCGGTCTTATCGGCGAACCGCTTCCGCAAGACAAAGTGCTCGCCGGAATGTCGGCAGCGGTCAGTGCGCTCAGTGCTGACGGCGGCACCGACGCTTCGCTCGCGATCATGACCACAGACAGCAAGCCCAAAACTACTGTCGCGACCGGCACCGGCTACACCGTCGGCGGCATGGCCAAAGGGGCAGGGATGCTCGCGCCAGGCCTCGCGACAATGCTCGTAGTCATCACCACTGACGCCGTTGTCGCCGCAGCAGACCTTGACGCGGCCCTGCGGGAAGCCACTCGCGTGAGTTTCGACCGTCTCGACTCCGACGGCTGCATGTCGACCAACGACCAAGTAACACTGATGGCGTCCGGTGCCTCGGGCGTGACTCCGGATGCTGCAGAGTTTGCCGCACTTGTCACGAGCGTCTGCAGCGATCTGGCCGAACAACTGCAGGGCGATGCTGAGGGCGCAAGCCACGACATCCGCATCGAAGTTGTGGGCGCGCTCAGTGAAGACGAAGCTGTTGTGGTCGGCCGTTCGGTTGCTCGCAATAATCTCTTCAAGGCCGCGATCTTCGGCAACGATCCCAACTGGGGTCGGGTGCTGGCCGCGATCGGAACCACGGATGCTGCCTTCGACCCCTACGCGGTCGATGTGTCGATGAACGGTGTGCGGGTCTGCCACGCGGGCGCCCCCGATCGTTCACGTGACGAGGTAGATCTCACGGGCCGTGCTGTGCACGTGCTGATCGATCTCGCGACGGGTGATGCCGAAGCGACCATCCTGACCAACGACCTCACGCACGATTACGTGCATGAGAACAGCGCGTACTCCAGCTGATGCCGGCTTTTACCCACGGCGCTGAACACGAGCAGGCCATGACCAAGGCGGGAGTGCTTATTGAGGCACTTCCGTGGTTGAAGCGTTTTCGCAACCGCATCATTGTGGTGAAGTTTGGCGGCAACGCCATGATCAACGACGAACTCAAGCGTGCCTTTGTGCAAGACATGGTTTATTTGCGTCTTGCTGGTGTTCGCCCCGTGATTGTTCACGGCGGCGGCCCCCAGATCACCAAGGAACTCAAGATTCGCGGTATCGAATCGGAGTTCCGTGCTGGCTACCGCGTGACGACAGAAGAGTCCATTGACGTCGTGCGGGATGTTCTCACCGACCAGGTGGGTGCAGAACTCGTTGATCTCATCAATGAGCACGGAGATCTCGCTAACGGCATTGCCGGGCATGAGCACTCCCTGTTCATCGGTGAGCGCATGATCAAGGAAATCGAAGGCAAGCGCGTCGATCTCGGACTCGTCGGTAACGTCACTGAGGTTGATCCTCAGCGCGTGCTCGACGTGTTGGCGAGTGACAACATCCCTGTTGTCTCCACGCTGGCTCAAGAAGCAGGCGAGATCGCCGATGACGCTTCGGGTTTGCTCAATGTGAACGCTGACTCTGCAGCGGCGGCGTTGGCGATTGCGCTCGACGCTGCCAAGCTCGTCATCCTCACGGATGTTGCTGGCTTGTACAGCGATTGGCCCAACCGCGAGTCGCTCGTCTCGATCATCAACACTGACGAGCTGCGTGAGCTGCTGCCGAGCCTCGAATCGGGCATGATCCCGAAGATGACCGCCTGCCTCGAAGCGGTGGATGCCGGAGTTCCGAAGGCCGCCATCATCGATGGTCGTGCCCCGCACTCGATCCTGCTCGAAGTATTCACGCAAGATGGAATTGGCACCGAGGTGGTACCCGCATGACTTGGAAAGATGACTACGCCCATCGCATGATGAACACGTTCGGTGTGCCGAAGGTGGAGCTCGTGCGCGGTGAAGGCTGCACCGTCTTCGATTCCGATGGCAAGCGCTACCTCGACTTTCTCGGCGGTATCGCCGTGAACTCTCTCGGCCACAATCACCCTGCCGTCGTGGGTGCGCTCACGAACCAGGCCAACCTTCTTCACGTCTCGAACTTCTTCGCGACCGAACCACAATTGGCACTCGCCGAACGTCTCCTTCGCATTTCTGGGGCGGGCGACGAAGGGCGCGTCTTCTTCGCTAACTCGGGCACCGAAGCAAACGAAGCGGCCGTTAAATTGGCGCGGCGCACTGGTCGCCTCCGCATCCTCTCGTTGAACGACTCGTTTCACGGTCGCTCGATCGGCGCGCTGTCGATCACGGGCAAGACTGCGCTTCGCGAACCCTTCGAACCGCTGATGCCTAACGTTGATTTCATCGACACCACCATCGAGGCGCTCGCCGCAGCGATCGGGCCGGATGTCGCAGCACTCTTTGTGGAGCCCATCAAGGGTGAAGCCGGCGTGCAGCCGTTGCCCGAGGGCTACCTCCAAGCAGCGCGAGAACTCACCACCCAACACGGTGTGCTGCTCATCGTCGACGAGATTCAGACCGGCGCCGGACGCACGGGAGACTGGTTCGGCTTCCAAGAGAGCGGCATTGTTCCTGACGCGATCACGCTCGCGAAGGGGATTGGCGGGGGAGTGCCTATTGGTGCTCTCGTGACCTTCGGGGCGGCATCCGCGCTCCTGCAGCCGGGTCAGCATGGCACCACTTTTGGCGGAAACCCGCTCGTGTGTGCCGTGAGCAACGCCGTGCTTGAGCACATCGAGAATGCTGATCTCGTCGCCAACGCTGCCGCGCGAGGCGCCGAGCTGCGCTCGGCTATCGACGCGATCGGCTCACCGCTGGTGAGTGAGTTGCGCGGTCGCGGTCTCCTGATCGGTATTGGGCTTTCGCAGCCCGTCGCTCAGCAAGTAGTGGCAGTGGCACTCGATCACGGGCTGATCGTCAACGCCCCCAACGAGTCGACAGTCCGACTCGCTCCGCCCCTCATTATTGGCGATGCCGAAATCGCCGAATTCATTGACACGTTCAGCACGGTGCTGAACGAAGTAACCAACACAGCATCTACGGAGGCATCATGACCAGGCATTTTCTTCGTGACGATGACCTCAGCCCGGCTGAGCAACTCGAAATTCTCGATCTCGCCGAAAAAGTAAAAGCCGACCGTTGGGGGCGCAAGCCGCTAGCGGGTCCGCAGACCGTTGCTGTGATCTTCGACAAGTCGTCGACCCGCACGCGAGTGTCGTTCGCCGTCGGTATTGCCGACCTCGGTGGTTCGCCGCTCATCATTTCGACTGCCAACAGTCAGCTCGGCGGTAAGGAGACAGCCTCAGACACGGCTCGTGTTCTTGAGCGTCAGGTCGCCGCTATTGTCTGGCGCACCTATGGCCAAGAGGGACTCATCGAGATGGCGCACGGAACCCAGGTTCCCGTGATCAACGCTCTCAGCGACGAGTTCCACCCGTGCCAGTTGCTCGCTGACTTGCTCACGATCCGGGAACACAAGGGTGCGCTCAAGGGCTTGACCGTCACGTTCCTCGGTGATGGTGCGGACAACATGGTGCACTCCTACCTGCTCGCTGGCGCCACCGCGGGAATGCACGTGCGCATCGCGTGCCCCGAAGATTACCTACCGTTGGCGGATGTCGTCGCTGACGCGGAGAAGATCGCGGCATCCACGGGTGGTTCGATTTCAATTCTCACCGACGCGGCTGAAGCCGTGACGGGTGCGGATGTTGTTGTCACCGACACGTGGGTGTCGATGGGTAAAGAAGATGAGAAGGCCGCTCGCGTGGCTTCTCTTGGTGCATACAAGGTCGACACTGCGCTGATGGCGCTCGCTAAGCCAGACGCGATCTTCTTGCACTGCTTGCCTGCTGACCGTGGGTATGAGGTTGAGGCCGACGTGATCGACGGTCCGCAAAGTGTCATCTGGGATGAGGCAGAGAACCGCCTGCACGCCCAGAAGGCACTCATGATTTGGTTGCTCGAACAGGCTGCCTAGTTTTTGGCGGCATGAAGCCGCCGTTGTAGTTCCCTAAACTGATTCACGACGTCAAGGAGAAAAACATATGTCAGAACGCGTAGTTCTCGCCTACTCGGGCGGACTCGACACTTCAGTAGGTATCGGCTGGCTCAAGGACGCCACAGGCAAAGAGGTCGTCGCGCTCGCGATTGACGTCGGCCAGGGCGGCGAAAACATGGATGACATCCGTCAGCGCGCACTTGACTGTGGTGCTGTTGAGTCGATCGTTATCGATGCCAAAGATGAGTTCGCTGATGACTTCCTGATGCCAGCACTCAAGGCAAACGCGTTGTACCAGAAGCGTTACCCACTGGTTTCGGCTCTTAGCCGTCCGGTGATCTCGCGTCACCTTGCACTCACAGCCAAGGCTCTCGGCGCTGACAGCGTCGCTCACGGTTGCACCGGTAAGGGCAACGACCAGGTTCGCTTCGAGGCAGCTGTTGCGGCTCTCGCCCCCGACCTCACGAGCATCGCGCCGGTCCGCGACCTCGCGCTCACCCGTGACAAGGCGATCATCTACGCCGAAAAGCACAACCTTCCGATTCGCCAGTCCGCCGCGAGCCCTTATTCGATCGACAAGAACGTCTGGGGTCGCGCTGTCGAGACTGGATTCCTTGAGGACCCGTGGAACGCTCCGATCGAAGAGCTTTACGAGTACACCGCTGATCCTGCCGCTGGTCTGCCCGCCGACGAAGTGACCATCACTTTCGAAGCCGGAATTCCTGTCGCCATCGACGGCGTCGCGATGTCGGCTCTCGCCATCGTTGAGCACATGAATGCGCTCGCGGGCAAGCACGGCATCGGCCGCATCGACGTGGTCGAAGACCGCCTCATCGGTATCAAGAGCCGTGAGGTTTACGAAGCTCCCGGCGCGATGGCTCTTATCGCCGCCCACGAAGAGCTTGAGTCACTCACGATCGAGCGTGACCTTTCCCGTTACAAGCGTGGAGTTGAGGCCGAATGGTCGAACCTCGTGTACGACGGACTCTGGTATTCAGGTCTCAAGCGTTCACTTGACGCGTTCATCGACGACACCCAGCGCTATGTCAGCGGAGAAATCCGTATGACACTCCACGCTGGCCGTGCGGTACCGACTGGCCGCAAGTCAGAGCAGAGCCTCTACGACTTCAGCCTCGCCACCTACGACACCGGTGACACGTTTGACCAGTCGCTCGCTAAGGGCTTCATCGAACTCTGGTCACTGCCGAGCAAGATCTCGGCTCGTCGCGACGCAAAGCAGGGCTAATCATGGCGCAATCTGCCGAAACTGGTGAGGGACAACTCTGGGGAGCCCGCTTCGCAAGTGGCCCTTCACCTGAGCTTGCCCGGTTGAGCAAATCAACTCACTTCGACTGGCAGCTTGCGCAGTATGACCTCGCCGGTTCGCGAGCGCACGCTGTTGCGCTCGCGGCCGCGGGGTACCTCGACGACGTTGAGCTCGAAACGATGACGGATGCCCTGACATCGTTGAGTGCAGCCGTTGCCGATGGCAGTTTTACCGCCCTCGAATCCGAGGAAGATGTTCACGCCGCTCTCGAGCGTGGGCTCATCGAGCGTGCGGGGGCTGAGGTCGGAGGCAAGCTCCGTGCCGGACGCAGCCGCAACGACCAAATCGCCACTCTGGTGCGCATGTACCTGCTCGACCATGCGGGCGCAATTGCCGCGATGGTTGTCGACCTGATTGACGCAATTGTGGCGCAGGCTGAGAAGCACGATGCGGCCATCATGCCGGGTCGTACCCACCTCCAACATGCGCAGCCAGTGCTGCTCGCGCATCATTTGCTCGCGCACGCGTGGCCTCTGGTGCGCACGCTCGAGCGCTTGCGGGACTGGAAAGTTCGCGCATCCACATCGCCGTATGGTTCTGGTGCGCTTGCGGGCAGCACGTTGGGGCTCGACCCCGCGCTGGTCGCTCGGGAGCTGGGGCTTGCTCGCCCCACCGAAAACTCGATCGATGCCACCGCGAGCCGCGATGTCGTGGCAGAGTTCGCGTTCATTACCGCGCAGCTCGGCATTGACATTTCGCGACTCAGTGAAGAGATCATTCTCTGGAACACGCGCGAGTTCGATTTCGTGCAGCTCGATGACGCGTATTCCACGGGGTCGTCGATCATGCCCCAGAAGAAGAACCCTGACATCGCTGAGCTGGCTCGGGGCAAGTCTGGTCGTCTTATCGGTAACCTCACGGGCCTGCTTGCCACGCTCAAGGCGTTGCCGCTCGCGTACAACCGCGATCTTCAAGAAGACAAAGAGCCCGTGTTCGACTCCGTCGAGACTCTCGAAGTGCTCTTGCCGGCGTTCACTGGCATGGTGGCAACGCTGCGCTTCAACACTGAGCGCATGGCCGAGCTTGCGCCTCAGGGGTTCTCCTTGGCGACGGATGTCGCGGACTGGCTGGTTCGCCAGCATGTTCCGTTCCGTGAGGCTCACGAAATCAGCGGTTCCCTCGTACGTTTCTGTGAAGACAACTCGCTTGAACTTCACGAACCGACCGATGACGACTACGCCGCCATTTCACCTCACCTCACGGGTGATGTGCGCGCGGTTCTTACGGTGGAGGGTTCGGTGTCGAGCCGTGCCGGCGTCGGCGGAACTGCTCCCGTGCGCGTTGCGGAGCAGCGTGCCGAGCTCACCGAGCGTGTTCGCGTGCTCGCGTCTGCTCTCGATCCGCAGGTCATCCGCTAGACGTGTTCGAACTGCTCAGCAGGCCGGCGACTGAGGTTGCTCCGCTCTTGCTGGGTGCTGTCGTGCGCGTCGGTGAGGTCGCGGTGCGGCTCACCGAGGTCGAGGCGTACATGGGCGAAGTCGATCCTGGTTCTCACGCTTTTCGAGGGCCGGGCAAGCGCAATGCCGTCATGTACGGCCCGCCCGGCCATCTCTACACCTACTTCACCTACGGGATGCACACGTGCGCGAATGTGGTGTGCATGCCTGAGGGCGTCGCCTCAGGAATCCTTTTACGTGCTGGCGAAGTGATCGAGGGGATGGATGTCGCGGCCGAACGTCGCGCAACATCCAAGAAGCCGGCCGATCTCGCTATGGGGCCAGCACGCCTCGCGGTGGCGCTCGGCATCCGGCTGGATGACGCGGGAACCAACCTGGAGTCGGGTCGTGTCCGCCTAGAACTGCCTCGGTCGCAGTCTCTGTTTAGCGCTGGTCCGCGCACGGGCGTTGCGGGTGTTGGCGGCACCGACGAGTATCCGTGGCGCTTCTGGATTCCGGGGGAGCCGAGCGTGTCTCCGTATCGCCCCGCAGCGAAACGTAAGCGCAGCTAATGGCCCGCTTCACACCGCTTGAGCAGCGGATTGATGAGTGGGCGCATCGGCGTCTCGACCGGGTGCGCGGTGCGGCCGCGAACCCGCAATCCGCCAGCACGAGCGCGCGGTCGCAGCGCCTCCGCACGTGGGCTATTGAGTTCACGGTGTTCGTGCTCAAGCAAGCCTGGGCTTGCGTGTTCGGGGGAGCACTACTCGCCGTTCTCGTGCTCACTCGCCTCTGGTATCCAGAGTCGGCGGCCCTCGCCCGCAACGACTTTCTGGTGTTGGCTGCTCTCGCCATCCAAGTTCTCATGGTGGTCTTCAAGCTGGAGACACTGCGCGAACTGCGGGTTATCATCCTGTTCCACATTGTGGGAACGATGATGGAGATCTTCAAAACGGATGCCGGATCGTGGACCTATGAGGGCGACGGCGTGCTGCACATCTTCGGCGTCCCGCTCTATAGCGGCTTCATGTACGCGGCGGTCGGGTCGTACATGGTGCGCGTGTTCCGCCTTTTCGAGCTCCGCTTCGATCGCTACCCCCGGCGCTGGATCACGGCCATTCTGGCCACGCTGATTTACATCAACTTTTTCAGCCATCACTTCATCGTCGATGCCCGGTGGTTCCTGTTTGCGGCGATCGCAGTGGTCTGGTGGCGAACGGTCATGCACGTCAGAGTCTCGCGCGCGCGATTCCGGATGCCCGTGCTCGTGGCCTTCGTGCTGGTCTCGATCTTCATCTGGATCGCGGAGAACGTGGCAACCTGGTCGAATGCGTGGGTTTACCCGAATCAGTCGGACGGTTGGGAACTCGTATCGATCGCGAAGCTTGGTTCGTGGCTCCTGTTGATGATCGTCTCGGTGGTGCTCGTGACATGGGTCGAGAAGCCGCGGCCTCCCGAGTCGCTCAGCGAAAGCGCGCAGCAGCAGCCGTAGGCAGAAGACCCTCGAGCGGGTTTAGCGTCCGACGAGCAGCGCCGCGGTGCACAAGCCGGCCCACACCAGGCTCACGAGGGTGCCGATGATGAATCGTTCGCGCGCGGCCGCATTTTCCAGTTCGGCGAAACGACCGAGTCCTTTAACGGCGACAATGACGGCGATCGCGCCGGGCTGCCACACCATGAACGAGGCGATGAAGGCGAAGCGTTCGAGGTAACCGATCGTGGTTCCGCCGCGCAAGATTTCGCGTTCGGGCAGGGGCGAGTCGGCGTCGATCACGAGAATGCCGCCGTGCTCACCACGGGGTGCCGGATACGAGGCAAGCGAGAGCACGAGTGCCACGAGGGGGCTACCCGCAATGGTCGCGAGGGCGACGAGGGCTGCGCTGAGCAAGATGACGAGTCCGGAGGCATCACCCGGTAAAGGGTTTCCGGTCGATCCCAGAATGAGGGCAATTCCGACGGGCAGCAGTGAGACGGTGGCGAGCCAATACTTGTCGGTGCGGGCCGCAACCATGGATGCACCAATCGCTCCGATTGTGAGAACGAGTACCGCGATCCACCAGCCGATCATGACGTGCCTTCCTCTGCGCTGAGCGCGTTGTCGGTTACTACTCCACTGTGTGCTTTGTCGAGCAGGTTCGCAAGAGCTCGAACGGCATCTTCTTCGGTGCGTAGTCCGGCGACAAGCGCGCGCTGGCTGGCTGACTGTGGCGAGATGCCGAGTCGTTCAGCAGCATCGGCTTGAGTGATGCCGGTGCTGAGCAGGTCGTAGAGTTCCCAACCGTTGGCGGTGCGCCGGTTGCGCAGCAAAATCAACAGTTCGAGGAGCGGTTCGATGTCGTGAGCCAACTCGCTCGAAGGGTCGGATTCGACGGCGCATTTGGCTGGACTCTTTTTGGCGCGGTCGATGGCTTCGCGGGCGGCGAGAAAAGCGCGTCCGCTGGTCGCGCGCACCGTGGTTCCGTAGGGGAGCGGCACTGCTCCGATCCCGATTCCCACGCTCCACTGTTCCGTGCGGGTGAGTTCGAGCGTGATGTCGAGGGCGGCCTGTGCCGAGGTCAGCAGCATCTGGGCTTCGTCTCCGGCGGTGCGTTCGGCGGGCAGGGCGAGGTCATCCGCGCGCTCGATATTGATGCGCTGCAGGGTATGAGCCACGGCATCCGCGCTCCTGCGGCTGTTTCGTTGGTCTGCTGTAATCACGAACATAACTAAAGGCTACAGCATTGATTTTTCAACATCAGGTCCACAAGCCTGATTCCCCACAATCAGTGCCTCAGCATTGTGGATGCCGCCATTCTCGCTGCTCTCACCACTGCGGTATTAGGCACTACGGTTAATGACGTGTCAGCGACAGCATCAGAATCCCTCAGTACTCAGAACAACGACAGCTCCTTCGAGAGTCTGTGGCAAGAACTCACGTGGCGTGGCCTCGTGCATGTCTCCACCGACGCGGATGCCCTTGAGAAGCTTCTCGATGGCGACCCCATCACGTACTACTGCGGATTCGATCCCACGGCACCCAGTCTTCACCTGGGCAATCTCGTGCAACTGCTTCTGCTGCGCCGCCTTCAGCTGGCCGGCCACAAGCCCCTCGGGCTCGTCGGGGGAGCGACCGGTCTTATCGGCGACCCACGCCCCACGGCCGAGCGCACCCTCAACGACAACGAAACGGTCGCCGAGTGGGTCAGTTACTTGCAAGCCCAGGTCTCCAAGTTCTTGAGCACCGAGGGCGACAACGCGGTGCGGATGGTCAACAACCTCGACTGGACAGCGCCGATGAGCGCGATCGATTTTCTGCGCGATGTCGGCAAGTACTTCCGAGTCGGCACGATGATCAAGAAGGATGCCGTCAGCGCGCGCCTCAACAGCGACGCCGGCATCAGCTACACGGAGTTCAGCTACCAAGTCATGCAGGGCATGGACTTCTTGGAGCTCTACCGCAACTACGACTGCGTATTGCAGACCGGGGGCAGCGACCAGTGGGGCAACCTCACAAGCGGTAGCGACCTCATCCACAAGGCTGAGGGCGCGAGCGTTCACGCCATCGGTACCCCGCTCATCACCAACTCAGATGGCACCAAGTTCGGCAAGAGCGAAGGCAACGCCATTTGGCTCGACTCGAATATGACGAGTCCGTACGCGTTCTACCAGTTCTGGCTCAATACCGACGATGCGGATGTCATTGAGCGCGTGAAGATCTTCACGTTCTTGTCGCGCGATCAGATTACGGCCCTCGAGACCGCTGTCGCTGAGGCGCCGTTTAGGCGTGAAGCACAGAAGACTCTCGCGTACGAAGTCACGTCTCTCGTGCACGGTCGCGCGGCAACGGACGCGGCGATTGCTGCTTCTGCTGCTCTGTTCGGCCAGGGCGAATTGGCCTCGTTGGATGCCGACACTCTTGCCGCAGCATTGCGAGAACTTGCCCACGTCGAGACGGCAGCGGATGCGACGATCGTGCAGTTGCTCATCGACACGAAGCTGGTGTCGAGTGCGAGTGAAGCACGTCGCGCAATTTCGCAGGGCGGCGTTTACCTCAACAACGTTGCGGTAGCGGATGACCAAGCGACGGTTGGCGGCGATCTTCTCGCCGGAAACGTGGCGGTTCTCCGTCGCGGCAAGAAGACTCTCGCGGGAATCTTCGTCACTTCCTAGACCCAGGGCTGGCGCGGCTGAGTGTTCCCAGCCCGCCGGTGTCGTCCGATGGCCGTACCCTGATCGCATGTCACGCATTCTTTTCGAAACCGCGTCCACCCTCAACGGCTACCTTGCCGATGAGGGTGATTCTCTCGACTGGCTGTTAGCGGTGCCTAGTGACGAGGCGCCGGCGGTTGCGCCTACCGCGACAGTCCAGGTCGAGGGGTCGACCACCTACGAGTGGGTGCTCAAGCAAGAAGACCTGATTGCGCAGCCACACAAGTGGGCAGAGTATTTCGGCAACAAGCCGACCTTCGTGTTCACTACGCGTGATCTGCCTGTGCCGGAAGGTGCAGACGTGCGTTTCGTCCACGGCAGTGTTGCGGATGCCCTGCCCGTCATTCGCGAAGCGGCTGGTGATGGCGACATCTGGATCGTGGGTGGGGGAGAGCTCGCCGCCCAGTTCTTCGATGCCGGCGCTCTCGATGAGATCTCGATCTCGTTCGCTCCCGCGACGGTCATCGGTGGGGCGCCGCTTTTCCCTCGGATGCTGGGTTCTGATCGTCTGCGGTTGACGTCAGCTGCTGCTGTCGGTCAGTTCGCTCACCTGGTTTACGAAGTCCGGCCGCGGGAGTAGTTCACCCTGGTGCCCAGACGAAGGTCGTCGAAAACCATCACCCTTCACCGCAAGGTCTGACCACAGTGCAGTGTTTGCGGGCCCTCATCTTCGTGACACGCCCGGGATGCAGTCGGTGTTGGTGGGGCGTCGAGAATGCACGTAATGTTTCCTCTTGTCACCCCAAAGGTGCGGAAGTCCCGGGCAGTTCTGCTGCTAGGTTTCCGGCCTCAAGTGGGGGCCACCATCCTCTAAATCTGTTATAGTTTTAGTCCGGTCAGGTAGCGGAGTTCCTCATGTAGGTTCCGTCATCGGATCGTTGGATGTCTTCCCGCTTCACGCGTGTGTTGGTCTGTTGTTTGTGTGCCGTTCTGGTTCGCTTCATTGGATTTGACAGCAACGCTGAAGCTGGTAAGTTAGACAGGTTGCCTTTCGCTTTCAGCGGAGGTTGCCAACACAGGTTTTGAAAGCCCTGGGGTGAAGC
>NZ_JADYWH010000009.1:0-522 GCF_015864935.1 Salinibacterium sp. NSLL17 | reverse complement strand
TTGGTTGTTTTTTCTGCATCGATGATCGAAATGTGTCTCTACCCGTTAGTAGTTGCCCAACTTTCATCTCAAATAGCTCTATGAACCTATTAATAATGGTAGTTTAGTTGTGTTTTTGAGCGTTTAGCTCAAATACTCAGCGAACAGCACATTATTTCAAGTTTTCTTCAAAAAAGGGTTGATCTGTTTTCGGATCTCCCTATAATGCGACCCCACTGAGACGGGAAACGCCAACGCATAGCGAGGCACGAACTACTCAGAGAGTTAAGTAAAACTTCGGTTTTAAATCTTCCAAAAAGAAAGTTTAAAACTAAGTGTTGACTCGAAAAATAAAGGGTGTATTATTCGCATCCCTTGAGACGATAAAGCGACTCAAGACGTTCTTTAACAATATAAAGCAATCATCTGTGTGGGCACTCGTACAGATTGAGTTCTAACAGCCAACCTACTTAGGTAGCGAGGCAAACAAATTAGAGTCTCAATTGAAAACTGAGTGACCAACAGAATAGTTATTTCGGTAAT
>NZ_JADYWH010000008.1:0-437 GCF_015864935.1 Salinibacterium sp. NSLL17 | reverse complement strand
CCTCTAATGACTATCGCATAATTTCTGGCGCTAAACTGCTGGGAGTTGGAAGCCATCTTCTTAATTAAATTTTTGGCTTCAGCAGGAGTCATGTCTCCAAGGGCTCCACCACTGGCAGCATCTATCATACTTCTCTCCATGTTACTGAGTCCTTCATAAAAATATTGGAGAAGAAGTTGCTCAGAAATTTGGTGGTGAGGGCAACTGGCGCATAGTTTTTTAAATCTCTCCCAGTATTCATACAGGCTCTCTCCACTGAGTTGTCTAATGCCTGAAATATCCTTTCTGATGGTCGTGGTCCTGGAAGCAGGGAAATTTTTTTCTAAGAATACTCTCTTGAGGTCATCCCAGCTCGTGATGGACCTTGGAGCAAGGTAATACAGCCAGTCCTTTGCCACTCCCTCTAATGAATGAGGAAAAGCCTTCAGAAATATGTG
>NZ_JADYWH010000002.1:0-679642 GCF_015864935.1 Salinibacterium sp. NSLL17 | reverse complement strand
CTCTGCGCCGATGGTACTGCAAGGGGGACCTTGTGGGAGAGTAGGACACCGCCGGACTTCAATTGTAAAATAGCCACACCCTTCGGGGTGTGGCTATTTTGCTTTAACCACCTATGGCGTCACAAAGGCAATGCCTGGGCGTACAGCTTCGCGGCGTAGCGTGAGGAGTGGATGCACTAGCGGCCCTCCCGCGAACTCCTCACTTCAGGGCACGCTCGCAGCACTCCCCAACTGCCAGGAGGCGACCATGCAGGTCATCGTCAATACCGATAACAACATCACCCTCAGCGAAGACACCATTGCGTCAATTACGGCGGAGCTCGAATCCAAGCTCGCGCACTTCAGCGCTCACCTCACGCGACTTGAAGTTCACCTGAGTGACGAGAGTGCCAGTCGCAGCACAGGCGACGACATCCGCTGCCAGCTTGAAGCCCGCCCCGAAAACCGCACCCCCGAGCTTGCCAGCGATAACGCGTCAACAGTGGATGCTGCACTCAACGGCGCCACTCGAAAGATGCAGCACGTGCTCGAGACCACCTTCGGCCGCGCTGACCAGCACAAGGGTGCCAGCTCGATGGGCGGGGTTGAACCGAGTTAATCCGTGCGCGCGCGCCTAGTGCTGCGCGCTCTGCATCTGAGTGTGCAGGGCGCAGGGCGCCGGGCGCCGGGCGCCGGGCGCCGGGCGCCGGGCGCCGGGCCGCTGACTTCGCATCGACAAAGTGGGTCGCCGCTGGCAGACTGAATGGCATTGCAATTGCAATGTCACTCAGAAGCGCGGGAAGGCTGGCCAATCGTGGCGGAACAGTATTCGACGGTGGATTACCACACGGGCGGTGAGCCGTTCCGAATCGTTTCGTCGCTGCCGGTGAGCATTGAGGGCGCGGGAGTTCCCGAGAAGCGCGTCTTCGCGATGCAATCACCGGAGATCGAGCGCATCCGCCAGATTCTCTGCTTTGAACCTCGCGGCCACGCTGACATGTATGGCGGCTTCATCGTTGAACCGAACGACGCCGGCGCACACTTCGGCGTGCTGTTCTGGCACAAGGACGGTTTCTCAACCGCGTGCGGGCACGGCACGATTGCACTCGGCGTCTGGTCCATCGAGAGCGGACTCGTTGCCATAGACCCGAGTGGGCTTACCGACGTTGTCATCGATGTTCCTTCGGGGCGAGTCACCGCGCGTGTGCACACCGATGGCGACACCGTCACCGGCGTCGACTTCATTAACGTCGCGAGTTACGTGCTTGCCGAACGCGTTCCCGTCGCTACTTCGCGGGGCGAGGTCGTAGTCGATGTGACTTTTGGCGGCGCAATCTACGCGCAACTGGATGCGGCATCCGTCGGGCTCACAGTGACCCCCGAAGATGCGGCAGCCGTGATCGCGATCGGGCGGGAGATCAAGTGGGCTCTCAACGATTCGGCGTGTGCCGTGCATCCGTCCGACGAGCGACTGAGCGGCATCTACGGAACTATCGTGTACGAAACGTTGCCACCGCATCCGGGCGGCGCTGTTCACCAACGCAATGCCACGATCTTTGCCGACGGCGAGCTCGATAGGTCGCCGTGCGGTTCGGGCACGTGCGCACGCCTTGCGACCCTCACGGCGAACGGCACTCTCGCTGAGGATGCAACGCTGGTGCACGACTCGATCGTGGGCTCGCAATTCACCGCCCGCGTACTCGAGCGCGTTGAGGCGGAAGGCCACGACGCGGTGATGCCGCAAGTGACGGGGATGGCGTTCAAGACGGGCGAGCATGTCTTTACCGTCGACGCTCGCGACACCCTCACCCCAGGGTTCGTGCTGCGATGAGCGCCGCGCCCCGCTACCTCGACACCGCGGCTCTGTATGCCGCGATCAGCCCTGTCGAAGCCGTTGGTGCAATTCAGGATGCGCTGCTCGCCGGATTCGATACGGGAACCGACCATGTGCGGTCGACCGAGAAGCTGACCCAGGGCGACTTTCTCCTGATGCCCTCGGAGGTCGGGCCCTACGCCGGCATCAAGATCATCACGATCAGTCCGGAGAATCCGGCGCGGGGACTGCCGCGCATCCAAGGCCTCTACGTGTTGTTCGACAGCGAAACGTTGACGCCACAACTGCTGATGGAGGGGGCCGCGCTCTCGAACATTCGCACGCCCGCCGTCTCGTTGGCTGCCACTGAGGGGGCGCTACTGCGCAGCGCGGAGCCACTCCACGTCGTCATCTTCGGGGCCGGGCCGCAGGGAATCGATCATTTTGCAACGCTGAAAGCTGTGCTGGGCTCGAAGCGTGAGCTCGCCTCGGTCACGTTCGTGGTGCGCACTCCGCGGCCCATTGACGTCGTTGAAGCCACGGTCGTGGCGGCGGGGAGCGCCGATGCCGAAGCCGCCGTCGCCGAGGCCGGTCTCATAATCTGCGCGACGACAGCCCGCACTCCGCTCTTTGACTCCGCGGCCGTTCGAGATGACGCCGTCGTGATTGCCGTTGGCTCGCACGAACCGGATGCCCGTGAACTCGACTCCGCGCTCATGGCGCGCGCGCAAGTGATCGTCGAAGACGTGCCAACCGCACTGCGGGAAAGTGGCGACGTGATCCTCGCGACCGGGGAGGGCGTGCTTTCGGCCGACAACCTTCTTGCGATGGCCGATGTCGTGTGCGGCCGGGTCGAACTGCAGGCTGACCGTCCGGTGGTGTTCAAGAGCTCGGGGATGAGTTGGGAAGACCTCGCTGTTGCGTCCGCGATTAGTCGTGCAACGGCACCATCGAGGGTCGACGATGGCTACGGCGTTACGGGTACTGATGACTGAGCAGACGGCGGCGTCGCGACCGCCACGCGCGAGCATCCGCCAGTACGTTGCTGACACGTTGCGGGCGGCACTCATCGCGGGCGAGCTGGTGCCAGGGCAGGTCTACTCGGCCCCGGCGCTCGCCAAACAGCTCGACGTTTCGGCAACGCCAATTCGCGAGGCGATGCTCGATCTTGCCCGCGACGGGATGGTCGATGTTGTGCCCAATACGGGCTTTCGCATAACGGAGGTCACCGCGCACGACCTCGACCAGATCGCCGAAGTACGCCTGCTGCTCGAAGTGCCGATCATGGTGGAAGTGGCTGCGGCATCCGGTGCTGAGCGGGATGCACAGCTGAACGCCCTGCGACCCATCGTCGACGAGATGGTGGATGCCGCCCGCCGTAAGGACCTCACGGCGTACCTCAGTGCGGATGCGACTTTTCACACCCGCTTCCTTGCCCTGCACGGCAACGAGATCCTCGTGGCGACCGTGCGGGAGCTGCGCGATCGCACTCGCCTGCACGGACTCAAGGGGGTTGCCGATGCGGGCCACCTTGTCGAAAACACGAACGAGCACTACGCGATGATCGATGCGGCGCTTGAGCACGATCGCACCGCGATGGAGCAGATCATGCGCAACCATCTCAGTCACGTGCGCACGAACTGGGCTGCTGGCGAAGCACCGCAGGGCTCGCGCTAGAGCGCACTCACGCTACCGTCGACGACGTCGCTCCGAGGTGCGCACTCCGTTGCGCCGCTGGCGCGGTCTCAGTGGCGGTGAAGCTCGAAGGGTGCACTGCTCCGGTACTGCTGACTCCATCCGGAGGTGTAGCGTGCACTAGCGTGGCTGGCCGTTGGCCGGCACCAACCAAAGGATCACACATGGATGTTGAGAACGAAGTTCTGCCCACCAGCAAGGAGCGTCTCGAGGAAATCGGGCAACCCGGTCCGGAAGGTCCCATCTTCATGGTCAACATGCTGAAGTTCAAAGATCACGCCGAGTACCCCGACGGCAGAGAAACCGAGCTCACTGGCCGCGAGGCCTACCACCTCTATGCCAAGGTGGCGGAAGAACTGATCCGGGGCATCGGCGGAGAAGTGACCTTCGACGGCGACGTAACGTTCCTGAACACCGGCGAGGTCGAAGAGCTGTGGGACGAGATCATGATCGCGCGCTATGGCCAAAGGTCCGATCTTGTGGACATGGTCCGCACGGACGAGTGGAAAGCCGCTGCGGTTCATCGCGTGGCAGGGCTGAAAGGCGAACTCAATATTGAAACCGTGGCGTCAGCTACGAGCGTTCAATCGGTGTAACCAGCATTGCTAGGAGCCGAGCCACAGTCTGAGCTCGGTCTCCGGCGCGCGGGAGGAGTCGGCCGTTCAGTCGCGAATGGTCGGCTCCTCGGCGAGGGGGAGGTGCAGCTCGAAGGTTGCACCGCCTCCCGGGGTTGGCCGCAATTGCACAGAGCCGTGATGCTGGAGTGCGATCTCCAGAGTGACGGCAAGGCCGAGACCGGCGCCGTCGTGACTGCTCCGTACGCGAGACGGATCTGAGCGATAGAAGGGCTGGAAGATTTTGTCTCGCTCGTCTTCGGCAATGCCTGGTCCGTGATCCACGATGCTGATCACAGCCTTGTTGTCAATGAGGTTCGCAACGACAGCGACGGCGGTATCAGTCGGAGTATGGCGGCACGCGTTCGCAACGAGGTTAAGCAGTGCTTGGTGGAGTTGCGCCGGATTGCCGGTGAGCGGAACGTTCACTACTGCGCCGAGATCGGTCGTGATCGTGCGCGACGGGAAAGCGACCCGTAGATCGTCGACCACGTTCTCTGCCACCGTGACCAGGTCAACATCCTCTTGCACGGCCTCAAGCGGTTTTCCCTCCCGCACCAGTTGCAACATCGAGTTGACGAGCACGTTGAGGCGGATGCTTTCGTCGCCTACGCGGGACATTGCGCGATCGAGAGCGCCCGGAGTGGAAAGCATGTCTTGCGCGTAGAGGTCGCTGTAACCCTTGAGGGCGGTTAGTGGGGTGCGAATCTCGTGCGCGACATCCGCAAGCAGACGACGCATGTCATTTCGAGCCCGCGTAGCATCGGCGGCGGACTGCTCTCGCTCGGCGAGGGCATCCCGCAGTCGGTTCACCATCCGATCGATATCGGTCGAGAGCTCCGCGATCTCGCGCGAGCCACCCGCCGGTGCAATCGGGGTATCAAGCCCGCCATCCGCGATCTGCGTAACGCTCCGAGCAACTCCGGCGAGTGGCCGTGCGATCTGCCGGGCGAGGAACCAGGCCATCGCAGCTTCGAGCACGGCGATCGTGACCCCGCCGACCACTAGCGTGCCGCGCAGGCTCGCCAACGCTGCGTTGTAGGAATCGAGCGATAACGCGGTCACGCGAACCACACCATCCGGGGTCGGCGAGATTGACACCCGATAGTTGTCGACCGTGACTGTAGTGCTCGTGGTCGTTGCCCCGAAGTACGCGAGATCCGCCGCAGCGAACGGGCTTGTGATCCCCAGATTGTCGAGAACAGTACCGTCGGGTGCGACGGTGAACTGGACCGGGAGGCTCTGGTCATCAATGTTCGGAGTGGGTGGCGCTTGCTCCGACTCCGTGGTCGGGCCGCTATCGGGAAGAGAATCGGGGCGTGGGGCAGGGGCGTCGGGGTCCGCGTCGGCGGGCGGTGGAACAGTGGTCACTTCCGCACGGGCGAGTTCGGCGTCCACTTCTGCGAGGCGACGAGCACTTTCGCTGACGTCCACAGCGAGGGCGAAGGCGAGGAAGCCTACGACGATCGTCGCGAGAACGGGCAGCAGCAGCATCCATCTCAGAGAGAGGCGTCTCACGGGGCATCCTCGCGCAGAACATAACCTATGCCGCGGCGGGTATGAATGAGGGTCGGATGCCCGTCGTCGAGCTTGCGGCGCAGGTAGCCGATGTACAACTCGACCACATTCTCGCTGCCGGAGAAGTCGTCTTGCCACACCTCAACGAGGATCTGGGCCTTAGAGAGCACAACGCCGCGATTGGCCATGAGGTAGTGCAAGAGCCGAAACTCTGTGGCCGAAAGATCAACGAGGGCTCCGCCGCGACGAGCCTGGTGGCCGGCTAGATCAAGAGTGAGCGCGCCAACCTGCAGCATGGTTGTAGCCGTGCTCGGGCTGGTGCGACGCAGGATCGCCGCAACGCGGAACACCAGCTCGTCGACGGTGAACGGTTTGGTCAGGTAGTCGTCGCCGCCGGTGGCGAATCCGCGGATGCGATCCTCGGGCTCCGCCAGCGCAGTGAGAAAGAGAATGGGGGTCGTCGACCCGGTGGCGCGCAGTCGGCGGCACACTTCGAGACCGTCAATGCCGGGGAGCATCACATCGAGAACGATGAGATCAGTGGGCTGGGCGAGCGCCGAGCTGAGCGCCTGATGGCCATCGGCGACGCTCGTAACCGCATGGCCCTGAAAGCTCAAAGCGGTGGTCACGACGTCACTAATCGCTTCGCTGTCTTCGGCTACGAGGATGCGATGGGCGGGTGACTGCGGTGCGTTCGACACGGCCTGAATCTAGCAAGAAAAACTGTGGCACAGTTGTGGCGAATTCCACAGCGTGACCACAGCAACCGCGCCGAGGGTGTCACTATGAACACAACTGTACGGCGCGACATCCGCCTCAAACGTCCCCCGCTGTTCGCGGGCGTGCTCGTCTTGTCAGCCCTCGCGCTGGCAGCGTGCGCTTCGGCCGACACCACCAGCTCGACCTCAACCGACGGTTCCACCACTGCCGTGTCGGCTGGACTCGACCTTGACCTGTTCGTTGATGGAGCGATCGTTGGTGACCCAGCGACCGTCGACTGCACGCTTAACGGCGGCACGGAAACGACCTGTTACGAGATCACGATCTCCGGATACCCCACCGACCACGAGATCGGCCCGTTCTGCCCTGACACGACCTCCACTTCGGCTGACGACGCCGGTATTTGGTTCGATGGAGAAGAGGTCTACGACCTCGATGGTGAGTTCATCGCGAACCTCGCGGAGACCTACGGCGACGACGGCTGGCACATGTATGACGAGGACGGCAACGTCTACGTCACCGACACCGTTGAGGCCTTCGAAGCCGCAGCGCGTCCGGATGTCGACCCCGAGTACCAGAACTACTGCATCGAGGGCAGCTATGACTTCCTCGACAACGGTGAGCCGATCGAGTCGACCGTTCTGATCCCCACCACTCCTGTTGCCGCTGACGCGTCAGCAGCATCGCAGGGCAACCAGGGCATCACTCTTGACGGTGTCGTCATCGCCGAGTCCGCTCCCGTTGACGCCATCCTCGGCGCCTACACGATCGCCTCGTTCGACGACTGCGGCGCCCACTTCAACCCGTTCGAGGGCTACCACCTGCACGGTGCGACAGGGTGCTCCGAAGTTGGCGATGCCGCCGAAGGCGAGACCCCGATCTTCGGTTACGCGATGGACGGCTTCGCCGTGCACAGCCCCTACAGCGACGAAGAGCTCGCCAACGTAGAGCTCGACGAGTGCAACGGACACACCACCGACGAACTCGGTTACCACTACCACGCGAACTCCGCTGAAAAGAACCAGGTTATTCAGTGCCTCGTCGGCGAGACGGTAGCCAGTGACGATGAAGGCGCGGGCGGCCCGCCCGCTGGTGGCGCTCCCGCTGACCCTAACGAATAGCCCCAAAGGCGATTGCAACTGAACCGTTTCTGACGAAACCTTCTGGAGAATCAGTATGAAAACATCCGCCCAATTTGTGTTGGTGCCCTTGGCCTGTCTCGCGCTGCTACTGAGCGCGTGCACAGCAGTTGACGACTCGACGGAGAGCACTAGCGACGCGGTATCGTCGGCGACGGATTCCGAAGTCGCAGCGCTCTTCGCCGACGGAGCGTTGACGTCAGACGCGATCACCGTTGACTGCACCCTCTCCAACGGCAGCGAGTCAACGTGCTACCAATTTGAGGTCGCGAGTCTCTCATCAGCGGTCGATACTGAGGGCCCGTTCTGCCCCGAAACCACCACAGACGAGGGTGGAATTTGGGTCTGGGATGGGGACGAACCTGGTCTCTACGCGCTCGATGAAGACTTCTGGGCCCTCATGGAGTCGCAGGGCTTCGAGTTCGCTGACGCGGATGGCGACATCACGATCGTGGACCCTGCTGGCGGAACTCCGTCGTCATCGACGACAGAGAATTCCTGCCTGCAGGCCACACCGGATGACAGCTATCACCTGCAGGTGCTGATCCCCACGACGCCCGAGCTTCTTGACGAAGTAACGGACCTCTCGGTGATCTCGCAGATCGGCCTCGCCTTTGACGGTGTAACCATCTTCGGCGACGCTCCCTCGGTGCTCGACACCGGCGGACTCCCGGCGCTTGATGCCTGTGGTGGACACATCGACCCCTCGGGTTACTACCACTGGCACTTCGGCGCCGAGTCGATCCAGTCGATCTTGGATGCCGCGGGTGCGAACGTGACCTGTGCGATCGAGCAAGATAACGAAGCTCCCGTCGCGCTCGCCTACGACGGCTACGTGATCTACGGCTCAGAAGAGGATGGCGCAGTACCTACCGACCTTGATGAGTGCGGCGGCCACGTTTCTGACACCGAAGAGTTCGGTGAGGTGTACCACTACCACCTCAGCACCGACGCATCCAACCTGCCGCTGTGCCGAGTAGGGGCAACGGCAGAGGTAACACTCTCTAGCCCTGACGGCGACAACGTCGCGTTGCCGAACGGCACCGCTGGTGGCGGAGGCGGCGCACCCGGTGACGGTGGCCCGCCCGACGGCGAAGCTCCTGGCCAAGGAAACTAGGTAGTGCACCACAGCACCACAGCACGATCCGCACGGCACGGTGGGTTCTCGCCTCTGGCGAGGCTCACCGTGCTGGCCGGGCTTATCGTTGCAACGCTGGCCCTCGTTATGCCGACTGCGGCATACGCTCACGACGGCACAAGTGAAGCCCTCATTCTTACCGTCGATCAGGGAAGAGTTGTCGGGACCGGGCTCGTCGAATTCGCCGAACTGGGCCTCGAAGACACCAGCGGCGACGGCCTGATCGATGCCACCGAACTAAGCGAACAAGAAGCCGCGGTTGCGGCGACGCTTGTAGGTACCATTCGCGAAAACGTGACCCTCACCGTCAATGGCGAGGTGCTTGAGATTATTGGGGCCGGGCTCTCGTTTCAGGGATCCAGCACCGATACCGAACTCGCGGCATCCGAATACGTTGGCGTCGCTTTCGCTTCAGCAGAATTTGAAGGCGAGCTGGATGAACTAGCCGTTACGTGGACATTCCCCTCACCGAGCAATGCGATTCTGCTTTCTGACGCGGAAGGCGCCGTTCTCGGCCACCTCAGCGAAGAGGGCGCAGTCTCGTTCACGCTGGGCGCCTGGGCGACCGCAAGCTCATTTCTCTTGCAGGGCTTCGAGCACATTCAGCTCGGCCCTGACCACCTCCTCTTTCTTGTCGTGCTCGCGTTGGGCGTAGTCGGAGTCAAGAAGGGTCGCGCCGTGTGGTGGCCCGCCATCAAACTCGTGACCGCGTTCACCGTCGGGCACGCGATCAGTCTCTGCCTTGCCTACTTCAGCATCGTGTCGATTCCTGCGGGCATCGTCGAACCGCTCATCGCCCTCTCCATCGTTGCCGCCTCGGTTCTCGCACTCCGACGAAAAGCTGGCGAATACCGCTGGTGGATCGCAGGTGTCGTCGGTCTGGTGCACGGCCTCGGCTTTGCATCCAGCCTCTCTGAACTCGGGCTCGTCACCTCTGACCACGTCATTGCGCTCATCTGCTTCAACCTCGGAATCGACATTGCACAGACCATCGTCGTGCTGCTCGTGCTCGCCGTTGCGGCAGTGCTGACTCGACTGGTGCCCAAACGCTTCGAAATCATTCGGGTCAGCGCGAGCATTGCGATCGGGCTCATCGGACTCTATTGGACCGTCACGCGAGTGTGGCCGTTCTAAGAGGCTGAAGCTAACGCACTCACGAGCCCGGGTGTCGCCCGCAAGTCTCCCGCACGATCTACCGTGATGACGTCGACATCCCAACGATCAGCAACATCGTCGAGAGCAGCCCGGCCACCCGCCACAATCGTTGTCGCCAGAACATCGGCGGTCACAATGTCATTCGCGACGACACTGACCTGCACGAACTCGGCAGGCTCGAAACTGCCGCCGCGCCAAATGTGATCGCCGCGTTGAGCGCTGCCCGAGGTCGCGATCGCGCGCCGCCGATGCCGCAACTCCAGCGAACACAAGAGCTGCGTGGGGGCGGCAGGGTCGGCGATCCCGGCACGCAGAAGCGGGGGCGCGAGTTGCCCGGCCGAAGAGGTGACCGCGGTGGCTGCGCCGGTGGGGGAGACGAGAATGTCGCCACCCACGTTGATGCTCCACTGCGGGCATCCGACCGACGTAAGGTATTCGCCAGCCTGCTCAATCGCTTCGGCCTTGACGATCCCGTTGAGGTCAATCGTGCCGTCGGGACGGTGTGGACTAAACAGCCCCGCCGTCTCGTTGCGCCAGGTGAGCGCGCGAGCGTAACTGGCGAGAAGCTCAGCGCTGGCGCTGGGCAAGACCAGTCGACCGGTCGCTAGCTTGCTGAGTTCTGACTCGGGGCGGTGCAGGCTGAAACGCTCGTCGATCAGGGAAAAGATGCGTTCGAGCGCTGCAACTTCTGACGTCCAGTCTTGCGGCAGCTCGATGGACGCGACCGTGCCCATCGTCTGAAACGTGTGGCGCATCAGGCACCCGCCGCATCTAGAGCAGACTGCAGCGACGCCAGATACGCGTCAGCCGTGTACGTCGCGCCGCTCACATTTGCTACGTCGGCAGTCTGCGATTCGATCACCGCGGCGCGCAGAATGGGGATCGCCTCGTTGCTGATCTGAGCCGACCGCCCTGTGGCCGTGAGCTGCAGGGTCGCCACATCGGCGATGGTTCCCGCACTGATGGTCACGGCGACCTGCACGTCGCCGTAGCGGGTCGTAACCGTCGCGCCGGAGTAGGTGCCATCGGCTGGTCCGGTCGGTTCTGCGTCTTCGGACGGCACCTCGTCGGTTGCCGTCTCGTCGGCCGCAGCATCGTCATCTGTCACGTTGGGGACGGTGTCTTCAGCGGCGTCCGACTCGGACGCGTCGGTTTCGGCGCCGGTGTCCGTAGACAGAACGAGTGAGGTCGCATCACCCGCGATAACCGTCGCACCGGCCTGATAACCAAGAACAAGAACACTCAGCGACGCCAAAATGCTGCCTAGAATTGCTCGGGTTCTCACCAGTCAAACCTTTCTGGGTGAACCTGATGGGGGTGGATTCCGGTGGCGCGAACATCCGCTTCGACGAGGTCGAGCCACGGCGTGGGGCCGCAGAGGTACACGTCGGAGTCGGTCAGGTCGGGGAAGGCGGTCGCGAGGGTGACGCCGCGTTCGGCATCCGCTGCAGCCATCCAGCTGAGCGTGTGTTGTGGTCGGTGGCCGATCATGGAGTAGCAGGTTGTGCCCTGCGCGGCGGCAATCGCTCGGATCTCGTCCCAGTGATAGGTCTCTTCTGTTGTACTAGCTCGCAGCAGAACGGTCGCTTCTCCGGGGGCAAGCGCAGCATTTTCGAGCAGAGCGCGCACGGGGGTCACACCGATCCCCGCGGCAATAATGGCCAGTTTCGGTGACGTGCGTGCGACGGACGAGAACAACCCATAGGGCCCCTCGATGCTTACGCGTGTGCCCATCGGCAGGGTGGCGAGTTGAGCGCTGCCCTTACCGAGAGCGCGAACGGTAATGCGCGCGGAAAGGTTGTTGGGCATCGAGGAAAGCGAAATCGGGTGGGAGTGCCACCAGGTTCGCCCCGTCCAGAAGCGCCAGATAAAGAACTGTCCGCCCGAGGTGCCCAGCGCTCGAAGCCTGCGACCAGAAAACTCGATGGTTGTCACGCCCGGGGCAATCTCAGTAACGGAGGACACGCGGAGGCGGTGGCGCAGGCTCGAGACAATCGGCTTGGCGAATCGAAATGTCACGATGCCGCCGATGGCGACAATGTAGAGCGAGATCCAGTAGGCCCGTTGAAAGCTGCCTTCGGCGAGCACGCCACCGACACTGAGTTGATGCGGCAGCGCAAAGAGCACAGAGGCGTAGCTGAGGAGGTGGATGAGGTGCCAGGCCTCGTAGCTGAAGCGCTTGCGCACGGCGATCAGTGACGTTACGACGACAACAATGAGGAGCCCCAAGGCGATAAACGCGAGAGGCATATCGGGCAAGGTCAGCATCGAACCGATCTCGGCGATCGGATTGATGCCCGATGACAGCCCATAACCGGTGAGGAGCAACGCCGCGTGCGCGAGCAGCAAGTAGAGCGCTGGCTTGCCCAGCGAACGGTGGAGAGCGATGGCGCGATCGTGACCGATCGTCGCATCGATGAGAGGGATGCGGGCGGCGAGCACCAGCATCACCAGAATAAAGTCAGTGCCGATCAACCCAGCGAGGATTCCGACGCTGGTGACGATTTCGGCGATCGAAGAAAACTGGCTGAGGCCTCCGGAGGCCAGAAAGAGCGCAGCGGCCGCGGCCCCGGACGCCCATAGCGCGATCACGAGCGCGTCGGAACGACGCCCACGACGCGCGAACGTACGCCGGTAGTCGCCGCCAGCGATAGGGGATTGGGCGACGACGCGTCGGGTCGCGGCGTGGGTGGTCATGTGTATACCCTGTGGCTTCAAGCTATGGGATTGCCCGGAACCATCCACCTATTAGCTGAGCGAGATCCGGGTTGGGAAGAGCGAGGTTCGCGAGCCGCCTCAGGAAGCAGCTTGGTCGAGTGCCGATTGCACCGACTCAAGATAGGCCTGACTCGTGTAGGTCGCACCGCTCACGTTGGAGACCTGAGCAGACTGCGACTCGATAACTTCAGCACGCAGAATCGGTGCCGTTTTGTTGCTGGTCTGGTCAGAGCGACTGTATTTGTCGGCCAGAGTGAGAGCCGCAACCTCGGTAACGATGCCGGCTGAGACCGTCACGGCGACTTGAACATCGCCGAAACGAGTGTTGATGCGTGATCCGGTATATGTCCCGTCAACGAGATCTAGCACGGCCTCCTCTGGCGTGATCACCACGCTCGGAGTGATAGCTGGTGTTGGATCGATTGGAGCCGTCAACGACGTGCCGTCGCTCGTGACAACTCTCATGCCTGCTTGGTGACTGACGATCAGCACGCTTCCGGCGGCCAGAATGCTCGCCAGCATTGTTCGTGTTCTCACCAGTCGAACCTTTCCGAGTGAATCTGATGAGAGCGCAGGCCGGCGGCTCGCACTTCTGCTTCAACGAGATCGAGCCACGGGGTCGGCCCGCAGAGGTACACATCGGAGTCGGCCAGGTCAGGGAAAATAGTGGCGAGGGTGACACCACGATCGACATCGGCGGCAGAGATCCAGCTCGAGGTGGTGCGAGACCGATGCCCGATCATTGTATAAAAAGCGGCACCTTTTGCGGTGGCGATCGCCCGAACCTCATCCCAGTGGTAGGCCTCGTCTGGAGTGCTGGCGCGCAATAATACAGTCGCATCGCCGGGGTCAAAACTGGCTTGCTCGAGAAGGGCACGCACCGGTGTCACACCGATCCCGGCGGCAATGATCGCCACTTTCGGGCTGGTGCGTGCGACATTCGAGAACAGCCCGTAGGGACCTTCGAAGCTCACGCGGGTGCCGACCGGCAAGGTTCCTAGTTGAGTGCTGCCTTCGCCGAGGGCTCGGACGGTAATGCGCGCTGACCTGTTGGTCGGCATCGCGGAGAGTGAAAAAGGGTGCGAGTGCCACCACGTGCGTCTCGTCCAGAAACGCCAGATGAAGAACTGGCCACCGGATGCGTCAAGTTCACGCAGCGCATGACCGCTGAACTGAATTGCGGTCACCCCGGGAGCGATCACGTCGACCGCCGAAATGCGAAGGCGGTGACGAATGCTCGACACTATCGGCTCGACAAAACGAAACATCACGATGCCACCGATCGCCGCAACGTAGAGGGCGATCCAGTAGATGCGCTGAAACGTTCCTTCAGCGAGCACCCCGCCGACGCTGAGCTGGTGCGGAAGAGCAAACACCACAGACGCGTAACTGAGCAAGTGAATGAGATGCCAGCCCTCGTAGCTGAAACGGCGCCGCACGGCGACGAGCGACGACACCACGACAGCAATCATGAGCCCGAGGGCGATGAAGGCGAGCGGCATATCGGGGAGGGCAAGCATCGGGCCGATCTCGGCAATCGGGTTAACTCCTGTGCACAGCCCATAACCGATGATCAACAGGACGGCATGGCCGAGCAGTAAATAGAGCGCAGGTTTGCCGAGTGAACGATGCATGGCGATAGCGCGGTCGTGGCCGATGGTCGCATCGATGAAGGGGATGCGGGCCGCGAGCACCAACATCACGAGAATGAAGTCAGTACCAATCAGGCCCGCAACGATGCCCATACTCGTGATGGTTTCGCCGACAGTGAATTGGCTGGCGGTTTGCGAGGCTAGATAGAGGGCGGCGGCGGCGGGCCCGGAGGCCCAGAATGCAATGACAAGGATGTCGGAACGACGGTTGCGGCGGGCATACTTGCGTCGGTATTTGGCGGCGGAATTGCGCGGTTTTGAGGCAGCGCGACGGGAAGTGGCCTGGGTATTGGCCTGGGTAGTGGGCATCCTCCCACTCTGTTCCTGCAAACTAAGGGAACGCTAAGAAATGGGCCGCTCTAACATGAGTGAACTCACATGTTTGGCAGAGTGACGATCACGCGTAACCCCGTGTCCGTATTCTCCAACGCCGCCGTGCCGCTGGCAGCCACAGCGATCGCGTGCACCAGAGCGAGTCCGAGACCACTCCCTCCCGTCATGGCAGTGCGGGAATTGTCGGGACGGGAGAAGCGATTGAAGGCGATCGGGATGAACTCCTCAGACATGCCGGGGCCGGTGTCGTGCACCTCCAACCGCAGTTGTGTCGCATCCTGATGCAGCGTGGCAACGACCTCACCCTTCGCGGCGATAGCGGCCACCGCATTCGATAACAGATTGTCGACGAGTCGACCAAAAGTGTGAACGCCCACGGCATAGCGTGCGCTCTCATCAGCCACATCGACCGTGAACTCCACCCGCGCCGACTTGGCCATGCCCACAAGCCGCGCCCGGTCGATGCTGCCCATGAACTCATCGAGAAGGCCGTTGGCTGCGGTCTGCATCGTGCCAGAGTCTGTATCTAGTCGATTGAGCTCCAACAGATTCGACGCCAACGAGGTCAGGCGATTGACGGATGCCTTGGCCAATGACACGTGGGCGGCGAGGGCAGCCGCATCTCCTAGGTCAGAGTGTGCGAGCTCAAGCTGAGTTTTGAGTGCCGCCAGAGGGGTGCGCAACTCATGGGCCGCATCCGACACCATCTGTTTTTCGCGTTCGGTAGAGGCGCGGCTGCCGGCAAGAAAGGTGTTGAGGGTTTCAGCGAGGGCCGATAGTTCGTCTCGAGCAGGGCCAACCGGAAGGGTAGCTTCGGAGTCTGCGCTGAGTTCTTCGGCTTTGCGACGCATCGCATTCACCGGCTGGAGGGCGACGGTCGCAAGAATCCACGAGGCGAGAGCGAAGCCGACTAGCAGAACGATGGCGGCGATCACGAGAATTTCGCTGAGGCGTTGCAGGGCTAGTTCACTGGCGGCAGTGGAGCGTGCTGCCCAGACCACCCAGTCCCCGGAGGTAGTCGCAACAACAGCACCGGAGATGACAAAGGCGTGTTTCTCATCGTCACGAAAATCGAAGGTTCCGGTGACCTGTTCGTGGCTATCGATGACCTCTCTCACCGTGAACGGCACCGAGTTGACCTGCACCGCTCCGGAGGGATCACACACATACACGAGAACGCCGGTGCCGGGACTCTCAATCGTGCCGTCGGGGTTTTCAGTGATGGCGGCGATAAGCGGGACTAGGTCGCTCGAGGCAAGGCTGTAATCGGCCTCAATCAGCATCTGATCGACTGAGGCACGGACAACCAACAGGGCGATCGTCAACAGGACCGCCACGGCCGCAACACTGCCCAACGTGATGCGGGCACGGATAGAGAGGGCCGAAAACATTACGCCTTTACTGACAGCGCGTAGCCAACACCGCGCACGGTACGGATCGCGAGCGCCGATTGAGTGGGCTGCAGCTTGCGGCGTAGGTAGCTCACGTATTGATCCACCACGTTGGCATCAATGTGCGCGGTCGTGCCCCAGACCTCCTCCAAGATCACCGAACGGGTGAGCGGTTCGCCTTCGTGCGAGGCGAGCATCCAGAGCAGCGCAAACTCTTTTGAACTCATGGGCAGGGGAGTGCCGCCAACGGTAGCGCGCACGGTAGCGGCATCGAGCGTGAGGTTTCCGATGATGAGGGTCGCTCTGCTGATAGCTAAATCTCGACGAACGAGAGCGCGGATACGAGCCGAGAATTCGACGAAAGCGAACGGTTTCGTGAGGTAATCATCCGCCCCCGAATCGAGGCCGACCACGCGGTCTTCGACAGCATCCCTGGCGGTCAGTAAGAGCACGGGAAGCAGGTTGCCTTGCTCGCGCAGGTGACGGCAGATTTCGAATCCGGTCATTTCGGGCAGCATGACGTCGATCGCGGCGGCCGAGTAGGTGTCGTGGGCGACGGCGATCAGGGCATCGACACCGTTGGTGACGAGCGTGACTTCGTGGCCGTCATCCTCGAGTCCATGTTGCACAAGAGCCCCCATGGTCGCGTCGTCTTCCACGACAAGGATCTTGGTCATGGCGGTCAGACTACGCGAGCGGGCTCGCGCGCAACGGCAGCGAGGGCGCGCCTGTGGACAAGAGCACCCTCACGCTAGTTACTCGCGTCTGAGCGCGCTGGCGGCGCAGACCGATCCCAGGCCGAATTGCGTGGCACTATCGGGCGCTGCAGCGCTGATACCGTGGCGGTGCAGCCAGTTCTCACCCGACTGGTGACACCAACACTTCGCTCAAAGGAAACCATGTCGCCGGAATCCGTTCCCATGCCCGATGCCCACCCGCACACCGCTCCCGCAGCGTCAGTGCCGCACCCTGATCGTGGCGACCCACGGTTGCCGCACTTGCGCAACGCGACCGGGTTCATCGAGTACATGGAGACCGGGTGGGCCACTCCCGACCGCACCCCCGATACTGTGCCGGGCATCGCCGCGGCAACGGCAGCGCACCGCGCACGACTGAGCCCCGCCTTTGCTGGACGCACGATTGTGGTGGCCGGCGGCACGGCTCCGGTGCGCGTGAACGACAACTACTACGGCTTCCGCCCCGACAGCAATTTCTTCTGGTTGAGCGGATGCTCGGCAGAAGACGCCGTGCTCGTGATGAGCCCCACGGCCGGTGGCCACGACGCGACGCTGTTTATTCCCGCCCCGGCATATCCCGGTGAGGCAGACTTCTTTGCGGATGCTGCCCACGGAGAACTCTGGGTCGGCTCCGCACCCGGGATGCCCGAGTGGACGGCCGCGCTGCAGATCGAGACGCGTCCACTTTCGGAACTCGATGCAGCTTTGGCGCGTGCGAGCGACATCGCGCTCACCGGATCACTGCACGGAGCGAACCCGCTGCTGCGCGACATCCCGGTCTCGCAGGATCTTGGTCGTGTGCTTTCGGAGATCCGGATGATCAAAGACGAGTGGGAAATCGCCGAACTGCGCGGTGCCGTGAACCACACGATCGAAGGCTTCAAGGCAGTCGCCCGCGAGATTCCGCAAGCCATCGAGTTCGGTGGCGAGCGCTGGCTGCAGGGCACCTTCGACCGCTACGCGCGCACCGTCGGTAATGGCACCGGCTACACCACGATCGTCGGCAGCGGAAAGAATGCGCCCGTGCTGCACTGGGTGCGCTGCGACGGCCCCGTGAATCCGGACGCCGCCGTGCTGCTCGACATGGGAGTGGAAGCCCGCTCCTTATATACGGCGGATGTCACGCGCACGCTTCCGGCATCCGGAACGTTCTCGGCCGCTCAGCGTCAAGCGCACGACCTCGTAGAGAAGGCGCACCGTGCGGGACTTGCGGCGGTTGGTCCCGGCAAGATCTTTAGCGACTTTCATCTCGCTGCGCTCGAAGTGATCGCGACGGGTCTGCACGACTGGGGCATGCTCCCCGTCTCGGTCGACGAAGCGTTGAGCCCGCAGGGTCAGCATCACCGCCGCTACATTGTGTGCGGCATCGGTCATCACCTCGGCCTCGACGTTCACGACTGCGCGCAGTCGAGCTATTCCGCCTACCAAAGCGGCGAACTCGTGCCCGGAATGGTCATGGCGGTCGAGCCCGGACTGTACTTCCACGAGTGGGACATGACCGTGCCGCCTGAGCTGCGCGGCCTCGGCGTACGCATCGAAGACAACGTGCTGGTCACCCCAACCGGGCACGAAGTTCTCTCCGAGGCACTGCCAATTACAGCGGATGGCATCGAAGGGTGGATGCGCGCGCTGTAACCAAGGACAATGGGTGCAGATCGCTCATTTTTTGAAAGGTGCATACATGGAAATCTTCGCCACTGGCGGACTCGTCCTCCTCATCGGAATCGGGGTGGTCATCCTTGTTGTACTTTTCCTGGTCATGTTGCTGATCGCTCGCGCCTGGTTTAAGGTCGCTCGCGCCGACGAGGCTCTCGTCGTTTCGGGGCGTTCGCAAAAGGACTCCTCGGGCAAGGACTCGGCCGTCACGGTCATCGTGAATGGCAAGGCACTGGTCAACCCGATCACACAGCGCCACGAGACGATTTCGCTTCGCTCGCGCCAGGTGTCAATGACTGCAGAGGCGCAGTCGGCTGACAACGTAACGCTTCAGGTTGAAGCGGTCGCGATCGTGAAGATCGGTTCTGACCCTGCCCTGGTTCGTCGTGCTGCCGAGCGTTTCGCTTCGCAGGATGCCGCCATCGAGCAGTTCACAACAGAGCAGCTTGAAGGTGCTCTTCGTGGTGTTGTCGCAACCCTCTCGGTTGTCGAACTCATGCGTGAGCGCAAGAAGTTCTCTGACCAGATCGCGACGGATGTGTCGACCGAACTGTCGGAGCAGGGACTGATTCTCGACTCCTTCCAGATCAAGGGCATCGGCGACAAAGTTGGCTACATCCAGTCGCTCGGAACTCCGCAGATCGAGTCGAAGCGTCGTGAAGCAGAACTCGCCACGGCCGACGCCAACCGCGAGATCTCGAAGCGCAACATCACTGTTGCCGAGGCGAACCTGATCGAGCAGACCGCGCTCGACAAGAACACCGCAGACTCCAAGGCTGAGGTCGGTAAGGCCAACGCTGAAGCTGAGCAGGCCGAAGCGCTCGCTCGCGCCACTGCCGAGCAGGGCGTTCTGCAGCAGCGTGCCGAGAACCGTCAGGCAGAGCTCGACGCTGACGTGAAGCGTGTAGCCGATGCCAACCTGTACAAGGCTCAGAAGGATGCCGACTCCGACGCCTACCGTCTGGTCAAGGGTGCCGAAGCTCAGGCCCAGATCGCGGCTGTCGAAGCTGAAGCAGTGCGCGTTCGCGCCGCCGCCGACGCGGATGCCGTTCGCCTTTCCGGTGAAGCACGCGCAGCAAGCATCGAGGCAGAAGCTGCGGCTCTCGCCAAGCACCAAGATGCGCTCCTCGCGCAGCGTGCCCTCGAATCACTGCCACTCGTCATGGAGCAGTGGGCAAAGGGTTATGGCCAGATCGGTTCTGTCACCGTCATCGGTGGCAGCGGATCAAGCGCAGCCGACACCATCGGAAACGAAAGCTCAATCGCTTTGCGTAGCTCCTTCGAATCGATCAAGGCTGCAACAGGTCTCGACCTCGCCTCGATCATTCAGGGCCGCGCCGTTGGTCAGGCTGTTGGTGAAGGTGCTCGCGGCAGCGCCGGCACCAGCGCCGGCACCAGCGCAAGCGACAGCTCAAACGACACCTCGCTCGCAGCAAAGCTTGCAGAAGTAGCACTTAGCGAGACCTCCGCCGGCGCTACCGAGGGCAGCGACAGCTCGGAATAATCGCATAACGGTAAAAGGGCGGGCATCCAGATCATCGGATGCCCGCCCTTCGTCTGCCGCGACGTGAACGCTAGTCGTGGTCGTGGTCGCTGACCTGGTCGAGGCTCGCTGCACCGCTGTCTGCGATGCCGAGACCGAGGTAGTTGGCCGTGCGCGCGGCGCGGCGCTGATCGTTGTCTTGGGTCTCCAGATCGGCCAGCTGGCGCACGATCGCGTGACCGACTCTGCGGCAAAACTCAGCGGGCTCGACGTCAGCAGAGGGCCATTCTTCGACGATTTCATGAACGATTCCGTCGTCGAGCAGATCCTGAGAACGCACGCGCTGGTCGACGGTCATGCTCGCGGCGTGCGTGGTGTCGCCGAACATGATCACGCTGGCTCCTTCGGGCGGCAGCGGCGCGAGCCACCCGTTTCTGGCCGCAATGACGCGGTCGGCGGGCATGAGCGCGAGTGCGCCGCCCCCCGTTCCTTCGCCGAGGATGACGGCAATGGTCGGCACCGGCAGGTCGAGCATCTCCGCCAAGCAGCGTGCGATCTCTCCGCCGAGACCGCCCTCCTCTGCCTCGCGAGAAAGGGCTGCGCCGGGAGTATCAACGACGGTGATCAGTGGCAGCCCGAGCTCAGCGGCGAGAGCCATTCCGCGGCGGGCTTGGCGCAGAGCATCCGGACCCAGCTCGGCGTCGCCCTGTGCTCGCCGATCAAGCCCGACAACAACAGTTCCTCGTCCGCCGATGGTGGCCAAGGACACCACAGCCGACTTGTTCGATTCGCCTTGACCGGTTCCGCTCAGGGGAACGATGGAGGTCGCGGCGTAGCGCAGAAGCGAACGCAGGCCGGGGCGCCCGCTGCGGCGCGAAATCTGAATTGACTCCCACGACGAGGGAATCTGCGTCGCGGGTTCCTCCGCCGGCGGAGGAACGGAATCATCAGCGGCAGCGATGATTGCCAGAGCCTCACCGGCCATGGTGCGCAAATGCTTGGCATCGAGCACGGCGTCGACAATGCCGTGGGCGAAAAGGTTCTCGGCGGTTTGAACACCTTCCGGAAAGTCGGCACCATAGAGCGCCTTGTAGACCTTGGGGCCGAGGAAGCCAACCAAAGCGCCCGTTTGAGCGACGGTGATGTGGCCGAGCGAACCCCACGAAGCGAAAACTCCGCCGGTCGTGGGATGCCGGAGGTAGACAAGGTAGGGAAGTTTCGCCGCTTTGTGTGCCACGACTGCTTCGGTGATCTTGACCATCTGCAAGAACGCCCGGGTGCCTTCTTGCATGCGCGTTCCGCCCGAGACGGGGGCGGCAAGCACCGGTAATCCCTCTCTGGTTGCTCGCTGGATTGACTCCACCATCCGGGTCGCGGCGTTGACGCCGATGGAGCCACCGAGAAAACGGAACTCACCCACGACGACAGCGACGCGCGCCCCATTGAGTAGGCCTTCGCCGGTGACGAGTGATTCGTCTTCACCGGTCTTGGCGCGGGCCGCCTCCAGTTCGCTGCGGTAGTTCTCCTCGATGGCCAACGGAGCCAGCGGCGAGTTCCAGCTGACGAAGGTGTCATCATCGAGCGTCATAGCGATGAGCTCGCGAGCGCTGGGATGGGTGTTCATTGGTTAAGCCAATCACGCACAGAGTCGTTGTGTTGTCCGAGGGTCGGCGGCGCGCTGTGTGCCGTGCGCGTGTGCTCTTCGCCGTCGGCGCTGAAGAAACGCAATGGCGGGCCAGGCAGGCTGATCTCGCCGAGGGTCGCGTGGTCGACATCCACGATGAGTCCCTGCGACTGCGTTTGGTCCCACTCATAGACCTGCTGCAGGTTGCGCACTCGCCCGGCGGGGATTCCCGCTTCTTCGAGAGCGATCAGCAGGGCATCCGCATTCCAATCCGAGAATACTTCTTCTAAGGCGGCGATGAGGGAGTCACGATTATCTACACGCTGACCATTGGATGCCCAGCGCTCGTCATCGACTGCGATCCCGGTCATGGCGCACAACCGCGCCCAGAGGCTCTCCGACCCCACCGCAATTTGCACCGCTCCGGATCCCGTGTAAAAGAGCCCGTAGGGAGCGATGGATGGATGATGGTTTCCGTTCGCCAGCCCGACCTCCTTGGCGACAGTCCACCGCGTGCCTTGGAAGGCGTGCACTCCCACGACGGAGGCGAGAAGCGACGTGCGAACAACCTGCCCGCGTCCCGTGCGCTCTCTTTCGAGCAACGCCGCGAGCACGCCATAGGCGCCGTACATGCCGGCGAGCAAGTCGCCGATCGGCACACCAACGCGCTGGGGATCGTCTGGCTTGCTGCCCGTGATCGACATGAGCCCGGCTTCGCCCTGAGCGATCTGGTCGTAGCCTGCCCGTCCGCCCTCGGGACCGTCGTGGCCAAAGCCACTGATCGACAACAACACGAGGCGCGGGTTGAGCTCTTCTAAGCGTGCGGGGGAAAAGCCCAAGCGATCGAGCGTTCCTGGTCGAAAGTTTTCGAGCAGAACATCAGCACGCGTTATGAGGTCTGCCAGCAGAGCCGAGTCTGCTGCATCCTTCAGGTTGAGGGTGATCGATTCTTTGTTCCGGTTGGTGGAGAGAAAGTAGGTCGACTCCCGAGCTCCTTCGTCGCCGACAAAGGGTGGACCCCACCCGCGAGTGTCGTCGCCGGTGCCGGGGGTCTCCACTTTGATGACGCGCGCACCTAAGTCGCCCAGCATCATCCCGGCGTGAGGGCCTGCCAAGGCGCGAGTGAGGTCGAGCACGAGATAGCCGCTCAGTGAACCGGTGTCTTTCATGCTCGTGCCTCCAGCGTGGAGACGCCGAGCTGGTCGCTGAAGGCGAGGATCATGGCGCTGGTTTCGACCCCAGTGGCGGCGCCAAAGGTGTAGAAGTCAGGGCGGATGAGCACGCTCTCGGCGTTGAGCTGGCCGAGCCACGCAGCGTACGTGCCGTCGACTTCGTCAATCGTGATGACGGCGGGATGCTCGCCGGAGAGGGCCACGACGGTGATGCCCCGATCGCGGATCGCAGCGGCGGCCTCAGGGGAGAGAAGCGTGTAGAGCTCGGCCTGCGCCATCATCAGTACCGCCCCTGAATACAGGTCGTCGAAGCGGGCAGCGGAACCGTCGAAGTGAATAGTCGCTTGGGGCGAAAGCTGTCCGCCGTCGGAGAGATGAAGTCCTGGGCCCAGTAGCGGGGCGGGAGGCGCAGGGGGAGCGTGTCCCTTGGCGAGCTCGGCGATCATCCGTTCGTCTCGTTCTGCTGCTTCTGCGGGATCAGTGATGCAGATCACGCGCCCCAGTGAAATGGAGAAGTCGATGAACTCGCGGATGTGAGTGAGGCGTTCGGTCTCGTAGGTGTCGAGAACACTCTCGGCGGCGCGACCGTCAAGCACAGCCCCGAGTTTCCAGAACAGATTCATGACATCGCGCAGACCGGCGCCCAAACCCTGGCCGGCGAAAGGAGGCATGAGGTGGGCGGCGTCTCCCGCCAACAACACGTGGCCCTGACGCCAGCTGGTGGCCCAACCGGCTTGGAAGGTGTACACCGAGTGTCGTTCGAGTTCAGAGTTGTCGGGGCGAATTCCGAACGGTTCGAGCAGCTCCCACGCCCGTTCGTTCTTGTTGAGCGACTCGATGGTCTCGTGCGGCAAGCGCATGAACTCCCAGCGCCGTCGCCCGGGGCCACCGGGAACCATCGTGGCGGGGCGAGCGATGTCGCAGGTCTGAATCGCGACGTGAGGAAATTCGAGAGAGGGATCGGGGATGACGTCGACGACAAGCCAGTCGTAGAAGAATCCCATGTCGTGCCAGTCGATACCGGCCCACCGGCGAACAGTGCTGTTCGCTCCGTCAGCGCCCACCAAGTAGCGGGATTCAACGATGAGCTCGTCTGCTGTGGCGAGGTTGCTCAGTCGGGTTGAGACAACGTCGTCGTCGGCGATGACCTCTGCCGACCATCCGCGAAGCACCGTCACAGTGGGCAATGCCAGGAGCACCGCCTCCATGCGGTCTTCAAGCGCAGGTTGGCTGAAAAAGTAGGTGTTGTACCAACCGGATGATCCGATTCCGCTCCAGTCGACTTCGACAAGGCTTTGGCGCTCGGCATTGCGCCAGACATACATATCGTCGTACGGCTCGGTGATCTCCGGAATCGTGTCCGGGGCCAGACCGATGGATTGCAGGATCCGTGCGAACTCAAAATCATGAGTAACCGCACGGGGCAGGGGATAGCCCTCGGTCTTGCGATCGGCGATGAGGACGCGATGACCAGCACGGCCAAGTTGGATCGCCAGTAGCTTTCCCACGGGACCAAGTCCCACGATCATCACGTCATAGTTGTCGGTTGCCGCTGTTGGCGGCGTAGCTTCATTGCTCACGTCGCCGAGCCTAGAAGTAGCGAAAGCGGGCGCCGAAGTTCTGTCCCGAAATACGGGATGGAAAGTTGTTTGCTTGCCGACAGGGTTTGAGTATGGGGTATCCCGTGCACCACGGGCCGCAATCAAAGGAGATTCGCGATGCACCTCAGTACCCGACGTAGGCGCTTGGCTGGCGGCCTCGCGTTCATCACGGCAACAGCACTTGCCCTGACTGGTTGTTCCCCCATAGGGGCGGATGGAGGAACCTCTGATTCCTCAGAACCCATCCGCATCGGAGCAACAATTCCCCTCAGCGGAGCGCTCGCAGGCTTCGGCAGCTTCCTTCAATGGGGCTACCAGCACGCCGTCGACGAAGTGAATGCTGCTGGCGGCATCATGATCGATGGAACAGCTCGCGAAGTCGAACTCACTCTCGTCGACGATAAGTCCGACCCCAACGAGGTCACGTCATCGATCAAGACCCTCATCTCTTCCACCAAGGTGGATGCGTTGCTCGGTTCCTGCACGCCTGACCTGGTGAACCCGGGAGCGGTCGTTGCCGATTCCCAGGGCGTTCCGTTCGTCGCGGAGTGCACCCCCATCGAGGTATTCAAGTCCGTGAAGGAGTGGACCTACGCCTGGGACATCTTCTTCTCGGTCGCCGACCAGGCTGTCGCTCCATTCGAAGCCCTTGAGGCGAATGGGATCGAAACCAACAAGCAAGTGTTCATCCTTCACGACAACGGCCCTGACGGGCAGGCAATCGGGAACGAAATCTGGCCAGCCGTTGCTGCCGACCAGGGGTACACGATCGCGGGAAATATCGAATTCCCCGCTGACAACACCGACTTCTCGGCCGCCATTCAGAAGGCCAAAGAGTCAGGCGCTGACATCGTCTTCATTTCGTCGATCACACCAGCGGCGATCTCCATCCGCAAGCAGATGGCAGCCATCGGGTGGACCCCGAAGGTCATCGTCGCCGAAAAGGGCGCCGAGCCAGTCCAGTTCGCTGAAGCGCTCGGAGACCTGGCCGACGGCATCATCGTCGGAGCCTACTGGGACCCGTCCTTCGGTTACCCCGGCGCAGAAGAGCTGAAAGACGCGTTCGAATCCGAGACCGGCCTGACCTCGAGCCAGCACATCGCTGATAGCTACACGGCAGCAATGGTGCTGATGGATGCCATCGCAGCAGCAGGGTCGCTCGACAAAGACGAAATCAACGACGCCATCGGCGAAACCGACGGCATCTACGCCGTCGGTCCGGTGAGGTTTGATGACGAGCACGCGGCAAAGATCCCCGTCGTGTCGTCGCAGTGGCAAGACGGCGTTCCGATCATCGTGTGGCCGACGGAACAGGCGACAGGGGACTTCCTCTTTCCCGTTCCCTAATCCCGGTGACACGGGGGCCGGCACTGCGGTGTCGGCCCCTCACCCCACCGCCCCTACAACGATGTGGATGACTCTCGGATGAACTCGATTGACCCTGTAGGACTGGCTAACACAGTCCTCGGCGGAGCCCTTCTCGGTGGGCTCATCGCCCTCAGTGCGGTAGGGCTCTCCCTCGTGTTGGGAGTGATGAAACTCGTCAACCTCATGCACGGCCAGATTGTCGTGCTTGGTGCTTACGCCGCCTTCTACTTGGCCGCGTTCTGGGGCATCAGCCCTCTGCTCGCGTTGCCCATCGTCTTTGTGCTTGGCTTCGCCTTCACCGCGCCCGTGCAGCACTTCATCCTCGCTCCCGTCGCCAAGCACGGCGAAGAAGCGGGATTGCTCACCACGTTCGCCCTCGCGATCATTCTCGAGAACCTCTTCATTCGGTTCTTCTCCGGCGACAGCCGATCGCTCGACACGGCCTTCAGCCGCGAAACGCTCGCTATCGGCCCCATCAACCTCCCGACGATTTACCTCATCGGGTTCGCCATTTCGTTGACCGTCTGTCTGGCCGTCTGGATGTTGGTGACCCGCACCTCGTTCGGTCGCTCGCTGCGGGCCAGTTCTGAAGACCCGATCTCGGCGGCCATTGTCGGCATCCACGTGAGTCGCGTGCGCTGGGGCACCTTCGCCCTCAACGGAGGGTTGGCATCGATGGGTGGAGTGCTCATCGCACTGTGCTTCTCGTTCACCCCGTCATCCGGCTCGGAGTACCTGCTCACCGCGTTCGCGATCATCGTGCTCGGCGGTCTCGGCAACATCATGGGCACCTTCGTGGGCGGAATCGCCCTCGGCGTCATCCAATCGCTCGGCGCCTACTTCTTCGGCGACGGTTACCGCACTTTTGTTGGACTCGTCATGCTCATCATTCTTCTGGCCATCGCGCCTAACGGAATCCTCAAACGGAGGCGCTCACTGTGAAGAACGGAATTTCTATCCTGCTCAGTCGCATCGCGACCCCCACTCGTGTGGGCCCGAGAGACTTCATCATCGTTGCCGTGCTGGCCGCAGTTGCCTTCGCCGTGCCGTACTTTGCGGGAACGTATCAGCAAGAGGTCGGCTTTCGCATCCTGCAACTAGGAGCGCTTGCCGCCGCCTGGAATATTGCCGCCGGGTACACGGGGCTAGTGTCGCTCGGCTCGGCAGCGTTCTTCGGAATCGGCGTCTACACGATGGCGATAGCCAGCAACGCGGGCTTGCCGATTGCGCTGTGTGTTGTTCTCGCAGCACTAGTCGCGGGGCTGTTCGCGCTCATCGTGAGCCCGGCGTTGTTCCGCCTTCGTGGCCTGTACTTCACCGTGGGCACTCTCGCGCTCGCCGAAGCGATGCGCATCTTCGTCGTCAATAGTCCGTGGTTCGGCGGCCAAGCAGGAATCTACCTGACCGCCAGAGCGCCCAAGGCCTATGACCTGTATTGGATCGCGCTGCTCATTGCCGTGTTCGTCGTGGTCTGCGTTCTGCTCTTACTGCGCAGCCGATGGTCGTACCGGATGCAAGCGGTGCGCGACGATGAAGATGTCGCAAGCCAGCTGGGGGTGCGCACCTATCGCACCAAGCTGTGGGCGTTCGGACTCTCTGGTGCACTCATCGCCATCGTCGGCTCGATTCAGGCGCTCAACCAGGGCATCGTTCAGCCCAACGGTGGGTTCGGGATGAGCTGGACCATTGACATCGTTTCCGTTGCCATCATCGGCGGCATGGGCACCAAGGTCGGCCCGTGGGTCGGTGCCGTATTTATCGTGTTGCTTGGCGAGTTTCTCATCCAGTTCCCCGAGATCCACTTGGCCGTCGTCGGTGTGGTTCTCGTGCTGGTCATCCGCTTTATGCCCAATGGGATCTGGGGCACGCTCACGCTCGCTCTGCAGAAGAACAGGAACTTCTCATGACCGCCGTATTGCAGCTCGAGTCGATTACCAAGTCGTATGGCGGGGTTCGTGCGCTCGATAGCCTTTCGCTCGAAGTAGCGCCCGGCGAAGTTTTGGGTGTCATTGGCCCCAACGGTGCGGGCAAGAGCACCCTCATCGGGGTCATTGGGGGCGCGCTCACGCCGAACTCGGGCACCGTCACGTTCGATGGCCGCGACATCAGCAAACTCAGCTCCGCCGATCGGGCGCGCCTGGGCATCGGTCGCACGTACCAAATTCCACGACCATTCACTCGGATGACCGTGGCCGACAATGTGCGCCTCGCCGCGACAAACTCGGGCCACCACATTTCGCAGCGCGAGCTCGAGCCCTTCGTTGCCGGCATCCTGGAGCGCCTGGGGCTCACCCCTTTTGCCGAAGAGGTTGCGGGCAAGCTGCCCCTGCTGCGTCGCAAGCGATTGGAACTCGCCCGAGCGTTGGCGTTGAAGCCCCGCGTGCTGCTGCTCGACGAAATCGGCGCTGGTCTGGTTCGCTCAGAGACCGAAGAGCTGATTGCGATCATCCAGAGCCTGCGCACCGAGGTTGAGTCGATGGTGCTCATTGAGCACGTGATGGATGTCATTTCGCAGTGCTGCGATCGCACTGCGGTTCTCGACTTCGGCAAGATGGTCACGATTGATGAGACGCCCAAGGTGCTCGCTGACCCCGTGGTCGCATCGCTCTACCTTGGCTCGGTTGCGGAGAGCGCCGACACTGTTGTGGTTGACGAGGAGAAGCGGGCAGGCATCCGTGCCTCGCTCACGTCGCTTGTGAGCGTAGCGACGTCAGTGCCCGGCACGCCTCTGCTCGCCGTCGACGATATTTGGGTGCGTTATGGCGGCCTGAATGCGCTCAAGGGCGTCTCGTTCTCGGTGAATGCCGGGGAATGTATCGCGCTCCTGGGAGCGAATGGTGCGGGCAAGACGACGATGGCTCGCTCGCTCGCCGGCGCTGTTCCACTGACCTCGGGAACGATCTCCTTCGCCGGCAAATCAATTGCCGGGCTGCGACCGGATGAGGTGACGGCGCTGGGGATCGCTCAGTGCATGGAGGGTCGCAAGATCTTCGGAACCCTGTCGATCGAGGAGAACCTGATCGCTGGTGGATTGGACGCGCGCAAGCACGTGAAGGCAGAGCGACTCGAGGCGGTCTACTCGATCTTCCCGATTCTCAAGCAGCGCCGCAAGAACTCGGGAACAGCCTTGTCGGGCGGGCAACAGCAGATGCTCGCCATCGGACGAGCACTCATGTCTGCGCCCACGCTTCTGGTCTTTGACGAAATCTCTCTCGGTCTCTCGCCGATTGCGGTCGACGAAGTGTATGAAGCGCTCGGAGCGATTCGAGATTCTGGCGTCGCGATGATCGTCGTTGAACAGAGCGTGGACCGTGCGCTGGGGCTGGCCGACCGCGCGATGGTGCTCGGCCAGGGCGAGATCACTCTGGAGGGCAAGCCTGCAGAGTTGCTCGCTGATGCCCGGCTCTTGTCGAGCTACCTCGGCTGACCTGCGGGCGGGGTGGCTAGCTAGCTGGCCGAGGGAATGTTGCGAGAGTCGAACAGCAGGTTTCGGGTATCGATGCTTCCCTGCAATTTCATGAGCCGTTCCACGAAGAGCGCCTGCAAGACGTCAAACCGTTCGGTGGGGGCCACGATGGCGACAGCCTGATTGACGCCAGCCGAGTTTTGGATGCACGTGGCGACCGCCGAGATGCCGACGTCGCGTTCTTCGTGGTCGAACGCCAGATTGTTGGCGCGCACTTCATCGAGTTCAGCGATGAACTTGTCGACGTCGGTAATGGTCTTGTTGGTGTGTCCGACGAGTACGTCAGGCAGCACTTCACGCACTTTTTGGTCGGGCAATTGTGCCAGCAGCACTTTGCCAATGCAGCTTCCGTGCAAAGAAAAACTCTTGCCCACTTGAGTGACGGCGTGAAGGCGTGCGGTCGAGGCAACCTGGTCGACGACAACGACTTCTCGGCCGCTAAAGATAGCGAGTTCGACATTCTCGTTCACCGCCCGCGCGAGCGAGGTGAGCACGGGGCGCATGCCAGCGACGAGTTGCAAGTGGCTGTTCATCCCGAACTTCAAGACACCGGGACCGAGCGAGTAGCCGCCGGCGGATGACGCTCGAATGACGAAGCATTCACGTTCGAGTTCTTGAATGATGCGGTGCACGCTCGAGCGGGGCAGGCCGCTGCGCTGAGAAAGGTCAGTCAGAGAGAGCTGCCCGCGGCCCTCAGCGACAATATTGAGGATCGTTGTGGCGCGGCCGAAGATGGACATCAGCTCACCGGCCACGTTCGAGTGACGATGAGGGAATCGATACCCCAGGTGTGCCCGTCGCGCGAGAATGACATCTCGTACTCTCCCATCGTCGTCAAGAGTGGGGCAGGAGTGAACTCCCACCGGGTATATAAAGCTACGGCTGAGTATCCCAGTTCTGACTCAACAAGGCGAACATTGGTGATGATGTGGCGGTGGCTGTTGGGTTTGCCCCACAGCTCGGAGTAGAGCTCGGTGAGTTGATCGTCACCCGCTACAGTGCGTTGAGGAAACGTGACGGTGGCGCGGCGAAAGAGCTCCAGCGCCGCGGGGATGTCTTTGGCGTCGGCGATCGCTCCGTAGCGATAGAGGAGCTGCTGGGCTGCCGAATATGCATCCTCAGTCATGAGTCGCCTCGTACCGTCGCAACAGTGCTCTGCCGTAGTCGTTGCCATTGGGGGTGCGCACGATGGTGTGAATGTGGAACCCCGCAGGCTCGGTGTTGCTGAGGAAGACACCGCAGTGGTGATCGAGTTCGAGGATGACGACGGGGCTCTGTACACGGATGTAGAACACATCCTCGGGGCCGGTTCCGCCAATCCACGAGATCCAGGTGTCGTCGAAGTGCGCTTCGATTTCCTGTTGCCGGGCTCGAGCCGGGCCCTCAGGCAAGTAGTCGATGAACTCGTGCACGAGCTCACGGAGTCGATCGCGCGCATCCGCTTCGAGCTCCGACGCGCGAACTCCCTCGTAAGGAATCACGCGGTTGTCTTGAAACGCGCCGGCAAGGTGGCGCTCATCGCCGGGATGGATGCGGCCCGCCGGCATGGCGGGATCCACCATCGATTCAAAGAGCACGGCGGTGTTCCTCTGAGCCGGAGTTAGCGCAGCCAGCAGCGCGCGAGCTTTCGTCACGCGCGGGGTCAGCGCAGGGTCGTCGTCATCGTGAAGCTTGTCGGGTTCGGCGCCAAAGAAGATCGGCGAAATCACGAGTTGGTCGGCGACGACCGCGCAATTCAGGGCGAGGTGGTGTCCAAAAATCTGCCACCCCCACGGTTCGGTGAGCGAAGGAGTTCCGTAGAGAGAAACGTTGTAGCTGAGGCCGTTCATGATTGGCTCAAGGCCGGTAAGCCCGCCCAAGTGGCCGTTGATGTGCATGAGCGTGCGAGCGAGCGTGGCGCCCTGGGGGCTCAGCGTGGCATCGAGGAGCGCGAGGAGCGCTTCGCGAGCGTCGGCGTTGAGAAACTCGAGCCGCAGACCGGTGTCGTGCTGCATGAATTCGGGGTTCGCCCATGATTGCCATTCCACGGCATCCACGGGGTACTGCAGCGTCTCGCGTTGCTCAGGAGTGAGCGCCGCCAGCGCTGCCGTTGCTGCGCTCACCATCGCTGTGACGGGCGCACCGTTGGGGGCTGCTTCGAAGAGGTCGGGGATGATCGTGCCATCAGAAGTGACGCCGACGAACTCTGCGGGGTAGAGCGGTTGCCACCCCCGAATCAGGTTTCCCGTGAAGGCGTCGTGCTTCGCGGCCTCCCGATAGGAGTACGCGTCGAGGCCCCGGAGGCCCACGATCCGTTCATCGTCGGATGGGTATAGGTAGTGCCGGAAACCAGCGTCGTCGCTCATCACGTCGCTATTGAAGCACAGCAGTTGTGCGCTCCCGTAGGAGGTGTCCCGTGAAGTGAGACAGGCAGTTGACCGGGGTCGCTGGCGGGCTCAGGATCGATCTCAAGCAGGGTCGCTTAGCGCTACGCCTGCATCCATCGCTTAGAAAGGCGCGGCATGAGGCTTGTCGGAGCACGACTCTCCCCGGGGAGCGATACGTTCATCGCAGAATTGACGATGAAGGATGGCGTGGAGGCCGCCCGCATCCTCACGGATCTAGAAACCTTTTGGGCCTCACCGGCCGCCGCCTTGGCAAGCTACTCGTCCGAGGGCGGAACGGTTGTTCCGCTCGACCAATTGCAGTTGGTGCCTCCCGTGTTGCCGGGTGCCCGTGTCATTTGCATCGGGCTCAATTACCTCGATCACGTACTCGAAGGAAGCTATGCCGATGCAGGCTTGCCGGAGTACCCGACGCTTTTCGCACGCTGGACTTCGTCGCTCACCGTGAGCGGTGCGCCCATTCCCGTGCCGTCTAATGAGGACGGAATCGACTGGGAGGGCGAAATCGCCGCCTACATTGGTGTGCCTCTGATCGATGCGGATGCGGACAAAGCTCGCGCGGCAGTGATGGGATATTCGGCGTTCAACGACGTCACCTCACGCCGGGCCCAGAAGCTCACCTCGCAGTGGATCTTGGGTAAAAACGGCGACAACAGCGGCCCTCTTGGCGCCCTCGTCACGGCCGACGAAGTGGGGGATTTGCGCGACGGCTTACGGGTGCAAACCCGGGTGAACGGTGAGCAAGTTCAAGACGGCAACACCAAGAACATGATCTATGAACTGGGCGAAGTTCTCTCGCTCGTCTCCCATAGCTTCACGCTGAAGCCCGGCGACATCATCTGCACCGGTACTCCCTCGGGCGTCGGCTACTCTCGCACGCCCGCATGGTTGCTGCAGCCCGGTGACGTGGTCGAGGTGGAAATCGAACGCATCGGAACGATCAGCAACCCGATCGTGTCGAACTCGCTGCGCCTCGAAAGCTAGTCGTCGTCGCTGACCAGTTCTGAGCCTTCGGGATACACGTCGAGCTGGGGTTTGCGAGCAAGGAAGATGATGCTCGCGATCAGGCCGCCCCACACGAGCACGGCGGCGACGATGAAGAACGTGATGGCGATGCCGCTCATTTGCTGAGCTCCTTCAATGCTTGGGCGCTGGGCCACGGGGTGAAATCATCCGGATCGTGCTTCCAGCGCAGCGCGGTCATGGTGATGGCGCCGATCAGGATTACCGCGATGGTGCCCCAACCTGCAATCGCGAGGTACCAGAGCGGGTAGCCCTCGTATCCTTCCGTGACGAGCACGATGATTCGCTGGATGAGCATGTAGAGCAGAACGGCCGGCGCCAGAACTCCGACGAGCAGTTGCCACAGGCGCCCCACCTTGAATGTCGAGACGGCGTTGAGGTGTGCTGCGAGCTCGGGGCCCTTACGGAACACCCAGATCACGAGGATCGTCGAGGCAATCGCGGCGACGACGATACCGATATTGTTCGCCCACTGGTCAACGGTGTCGAGCGTAATCAAACCGGTGGTGGTCGAGAACAGCAGCACTGAAACAACGGCCAGGGCGGCCCCGACGCGCACTGATGCTTGGCGGGCGGTGATCCCGAACTTGTCTTGGAACGCGGATGACACGACCTGAAGCACTGACAACAACGAGGTGAATCCGGCCATCACGAGCGAACCGAAGAACAACGCCCCGAAGAGTGGTCCGCCGGGCATTTGCGAGACGATCGCTGGGAACGTGATGAACGAAAGCCCGACACCGGTGATGCCTTCGAGCTCGTCGACACCGACCCCCTGCTGGAACGCGAAGAACCCGAGGGTGGCGAAGACGCCGATACCGGCGATGATCTCGAACGAGGAGTTGGCGAACGCAACCACGAGCGCGGGCGCCGTGACGTTGGCTTTGCGGCTGCGGTAGGACGAGTAGGTGATCATGATTCCGAACGCGATCGACAGCGAGAAGAAGATCTGGCTGTAGGCCGCAATCCACACGCCGGGGTCGCTCAGAGCGGAGAAGTCAGGAGTGAAGAGAGCATCCAACCCGGTCATCGCGCCGTCGAGGAACAGAGCGCGAACCACGAGGATGAGGAAGGCCACCACGAGCAGCGGCAAGAAGATCACGTTGGCGCGCTGCACCCCCTTGGCAATGCCGGAGCCGAGCACGGCAAGAACCGCTACCCACACGAGCACGAGGGGGATGAGAACTGCGGGCACAAACTGCGCGCTAAAACCAGGTTCCGAGGTTTGAAGGAACTCGGTGACGAAGAAGCCCTGAGTGTCGTCACCCCAGCGCAGGTCGAAACTAAACGTGAAGTAGCTGGCTGCCCACGCGACAACGGCGGCGTAGTAGACGGCGATGATGATGCAAATCCAGACCTGGAACCAGCCAAGCGACTCTAGCCACTTGCCCGCCTTGCCGCCGAGGCGACGGAACGCTGTTGGCGATGATCCACGAAAGCGGTGCCCGATCGCATAGTCAAGAAAGAGAATCGGGATGCCGGCCGTGACCAATGCGATCAGGTACGGAATCAGGAATGCCCCGCCACCGTTCTCGTAGGCGACGCCGGGAAAGCGCCAAATGTTGCCGAGACCCACGGCGGAGCCGATGGCCGACAGGATGAAACCCCACTGGCCCGACCACTGCTCACGTGGTCGCGAGGCGACGGATCCGTGTTCGCCCGATTGTTGCTGCACCGACACAGTTGCTCCTATGCGTAATGGCCACCCGAATGGCCGCCGCTGGGGCCACCCCGAAATTGCGGCCCGCTACCCCCGAAGAGGGTGTTCTCACGTTAACACTTGGGGGTACAGAGTTGCGACATGTGACGGTGCGAAGCGGTCAGCGGTCAGCGGTCAGCGGTCAGCGTGCGGCGATCAGCGTGTAGCGACCAATCGGATGGTTGTTTCGGCGGTGGCATTTTTGGGGGAACCGGGGGAGACAGTGATAGCTCGTGCCGCGGCATCCAACGTAATGGTGGCTAACGTTGCCCAGCGGTCGCCGAACACTGCGCCAATGGCGGGAACGCAGCAGAGTTGGGCGGCGTCACCCGGTTCGGAGAAGAGGTAGGGGATGAGGGCGCTCGCCGTGGTCGGCAGCGGTGCGGCGGCTGCTCGTTCGGTAAGAACGTCGTAGCGTGCTTGGGTGTCTGGATCGTAGAGCCCCAGTTTTTCGCCCTTGCTCAGCTCGGGGTCAACAAAGTGGTTGGTGTGGATGAGCACGCCATCGGTTGGCTCGAGCACGGCGGCGCCGTCGGGGTTCAGCTCGACTGTGACGGAACCTTCGGGGCTCACGACGGTGATGGCGCTGGACGTGCTCACGGGTGCAGTGCGCAGAATTTCGACCGCTTCGGCCAGGGTCGACGCTTCGGCGAGAACGCGGGCGGCAACAAGGTGCACGGGCACGCCGTCTGGCCGGTCTGCTTGGTGGCCGAGGATGTTGAGCATGATGCCCACTCCGGCGTCATTGATTCCGATTTTGCCGAGGATGCCGTGCTCAGTCAGGCCGACAAAGGTGCGGGGAGTGCCGGTGACTTCGTGCAGGTGCCAGCAGTCGGCGAGGTCGTCGTGCCAGTCCCACGTTTGGGCTCCGACCGGGCTCTCGCGGGCGTTGACGATGGTGGAGCATTCGCCCGGTTTGGTGCCGATCGCTTGAGAGAGAATCTCGGTGCGAGCGTTCACGGCGGCGATCTTCCAGAGCGGCAGGTCGCTTCCTTCGGCTACTCCGCGCATTTCGGCGGCGAGGTCGGCGCTCCAGCGTTCGGTGACGATCACGGCGTTGTCGGCATACTTCTGTACATCGCCGAGGCTGATTCCGGATGTCTCGAAGAGGTCGAGATAGATGGCAACGCCGCGCTTCAGAGTCTCAGCAATCGCGACGCCGCGGCTCAGGCCGCGGTGGAAGGCATCCGCTGAATTGATCTGAATAAAGGGAGGGGTGGTGCTCATGATGCGATCTCTTCCCGAAGCTTGCGGATCATTCCTCGCTCGGGCTTCCAGCCGGGGCGGGGCGCGCAGGCGAGGAGAAGTTGAGTGTACGGATGCTGCGGGTTGGTGAGCACTTCGGCGGTCGTTCCCCGCTCCACGATGCGGCCCTGGCGCATCACCACAACCTGATCGGCAATCATCTGCACAACAGAGAGGTCGTGCGTGATGAAGAGGTAGGTGAGGCCGTGAGAGGTGCGCAGGTTTGCGAGCAGTTCAAGGATTTGGGCTTGAACCGTCACATCGAGCGCGGCGACGGATTCGTCGAGCACGATGACCGCGGGGTCTGCCGCCAGCGCACGCGCGATAGCAACCCGCTGCTTCTGGCCGCCCGACAATTCGCTGGGGAGGGCGTCGAGAAACCGAGGTTCGAGACCGACAAGAGTGAAGAGCTCAGCGCAGCGCACCTGTCGCTGCGCTCGGTTGAGGTTTGAGTGAGCTTTGAGCACTTCGTCTACCGCGACGCGCACGGACAGCCGTCGATTGAGCGAGCTTTGCGGGTCTTGGAACACCATCTGGATGTCGCGGGCGCGGCGTCGCAGTTCGCGTCGGTTCGCACGCGGTGCGACGGGCTTCCCGCTCACCGTCACGGCTCCGGAGTCTGGTGTTTCGAGCCCGACTATGATGCGCGCGAGCGTGGTTTTTCCTGAACCGGACTCGCCAACGACGGCCAAGCACGAGCCCTTGTCGACGCTGAGCGTGACGTTATCGAGTGCCTTCACCTGCTGTTTTGGCCCGCTGTGGAAGGTCTTGTTGAGTGCGTCTACGGTGATAGCTGGGGTAGTCATGAGGTCGGTCCGCCTTCCGGGGTCCAGGCGAGTCCGGCCGGGCGCGACTCCATCAGGGCTCGGGTGTACGGATGTTGAGGGTTGTCGCGAAGCTGTACTGGCAATCCGATTTCCACTATTTCGCCATCTTTCATCACAGCGATCCGGTCACACACTGCTGCGGCCAAATCGAGGTCGTGAGTAACAAACAACATGGCCATTCCGAGCTCGTGGCGGCACTCGTCGAGGATGGCCATCACTTCTGCTTGGGTGGTGACATCCAGAGCGGTGGTTGGCTCATCGGCAAGCATCAACCGTGGCCGTCCGGCAATGGCGCCCGCGATGACAACGCGCTGAAGCATTCCGCCGGAGAGCTGGTGCGGGTAGGAACGCAGCACGCGGTCAACGGCATCGATACCGACCTGTTCGAGCAGTTCGCCAGCGCGAAGCTTCGCGGTTTTCGTGGGCTGCCCTTGAGCGTCATGCATTCCCTCAATGAGGTAGCGCTCGACAGGGAGCACGGGGTTGAGCACTGCGTGCGGGTTCTGGGCGATCATCGAGACGTCGTTGGCCCGCATCCGCCGTAATGCTTCACCGCTGAGACTGCGAACGTCGACGCCATCGAACGTGATCGTGCCGGTGACCTGCGATCCCTCTGGTTCGATGTGCAAGATGGAGCGTAGGGTCATGGACTTGCCACTGCCCGATTCGCCAACAAGGCCGACTGCTTCGCCCGCAGCGACAGCGAGCGACACTTCGCGCAGAATCTGCAGATCAGGGCCAATCGTGAGCGAGAGGTTGTCAATGTTAAGCATCAGGCTTTCCTCCCTGCGGCGGCACGGCCACCGAGTCGTTCTCCGACGTAACCGAAGGCGGCCACGGTGATGACGATGCTGAGTCCCGCGAGAACGCTTTCTGCGGGGTAGCCGTTCAAGAGTGATTGCTGTCCACTCGACACCATGAGTCCCCAGTCGGCTGCCGGCGGTTGCACGCCGAGGCCAAGGAACGAGAGTGCCGCGAGCTCGATCATCGCGAACCCGAAGTTGATGGTGGCGCCGGTCACGATGAGCGGTGCGACGTTCGGCAGAAGGTGCCGCGCGGTAATCACAATTCCGGGGATGCCCTGCAATTCAGGAGAGCGGATGTAGGGCAGGTTGCGCTCACGCATCGCCATACTGCGAACCACGCGAGCGGAATACGGAATGTAGGCCACCGACAGCGCCAGTGCTGCTGTAGTGAGGCTGGGACCGAAGACCGCGATAGCGAGCATGGCGAGCAACAGGTTGGGGAAAGCGAAGAGAAGGTCGAGTACGCGGCTGAGGAACGAGTCAACGATGCCGCCCCACCAGACGGCGGTGAGAGCGATCAAGGTTCCGAACACCGCAGTGACAGCGACGACGATGAGTGGCCCGGTGAGGCTTGACCGTGCTCCCCAGAGCAGGCGCGAGAAGATGTCGCGGCCGGCCTGGTCGGTTCCGAACAGGTGCTCGAAAGACATTCCCTGGTAGCGCTGGGTGACAGATCCGATGGTCGGGTCGTAGGGCGCAATGAGAGGGGCAAAGAGCGCACCGAGGACGACTACGGCGATAACTCCACACGCAATGAGGCCTAGTGTGCCCATTCGTTCAGCGAATTGTTTCATCGGTTCGTCTCCACTTTCACTCGCGGGTCGATGGAGGCGTAGAAGAGGTCAACCAGAAGGTTGATGATGCCGAACGCAGCGACCAGCACGATGGCGATGGCTTGCACGACGGCGAAGTCTTTTCGCTGCACGGCATGAACCAGCAGCGTGCCGATTCCGTCGAGGGTGAAGGCGTATTCGACAACGAATGACCCGGCAATCAGCCCGGCGATGTGAACGCCGACGATGGTGCTCACGGGAAGCATCGAGTTGCGGATGACGTGGCGTCTCATGACGAGACGTTCGGCTACTCCACGAGCTCGAGCCATTACCGAATGCTCGGAGTCGCGTTCCTCACGAATAGAGGTGCGAGTGATGCGCGCCACGACGGCAGACGAGGGGAGGGCGAGGGCGAAGGCGGGCAAGGTGAGGTGCCACACCCGGTCGATGAAGCCGTCTCCAGATCCGAAGACAGGGAACCAGCCGAGGCCAACGCTGAAGATGCTCATGAGGATGAGAGCGGCGAAGAAGGTGGGAACGGCGAAGCCCAAGTTGGAGCCGAGGAGGATGATCTTGTCGACGATGCCACCGCGGGTTCCGGCCAGAATACCGAGGCCAACGCCGAGCACGATGATGATGAGGGCGGCCAGTGTGACCAGCATCAGTGTGGTGGGCAGTCGGGCGGCCAAGAGGTCGCCCACATCCTGCTGGTTGGCAAGCGAGCGACCGAAGTCGCCATGAAGCACGTTGGTGAGCCAGTTCCAGAATCGCACCAGGAACGGGTCATCGAGGGAGTACTGCGCTCGAATAGCTTCGAGCACTTCTGGGCTTACCGTTCGTCCTTGAACGAGAAAGTTTTCTGGGCTTCCCGGTGCCGCATACATGGCGGCGAACACGAGGAAGCTGGATGCGATGAGGACGCCGATGAGCGCCGCCAGTCGTCGAAGTATGAAGGTCACGGAATGAGCCTTTTCATTGGAGCCGAACCCCGGGGGCCGCGGGCGTGAGCCACGCGACCCCCGGGCGTGTGAACTATTCGCCCGAAGCGCCGAGGTCGGCAGCCCAGGGGTAGTACAGGTAAACGAAGGATGCGGGAGCACCCGTGACGCGGTCATTCATGAACAGTCGAACGGCAGGGTCGACGATCGGGATCCAGGTCAGATCCTCCATCACGAGTACTTGCGCTTCGTTCACGAGTTCAGCGCGCGCACTGTCATCGGCGGTTGCAGCGGCCTCGTCCAGCAACGCGTCGATGGAGGAGTTGCTGTAGTCGTTGTAGTTCTGCGATCCACCGGTTCCGGCGATTGCGCGGAGGAACGCGAGCGGGTCAGGAACGTCCATGTAGTTGTAGGTCACGAACGCGTCGTGGCCTTCGCGGGCTGCGGGGTCAGAGAAGAATGCACCGAACTGGGCGCTGGGCACACCTTCCGGCTCAACAGTCAGGCCAATGGCGCGGGCGCCGTTGGAGATCTCCGAGATGATGTCGGCGTAGTAGGTGCGCTCTGACGGGTACACGATCTTGATCGGCTCGGTGAGGTCGACCTTGGCGTCCTTCAGAACTTCCTTGGCACCTTCGATGTCGATTTCTGCCGAGGCGAGTTCGTCGCGGCCTGCCGTGAATTCGGCGTCGCCATATGACCAGCCGTTGTCGGGAACGAGAGACTGTGACGCGCTCGCCGTGCCTTCAAAGACTGTCGCGGCAATGGCATCCCGGTCGGTCGCCATCATGAGCGCCTGGCGAACGGCGGGGTCGGCGAAGATGCCGTTTCCGGTGCCGATGATGCCGACGATCTGCAACGAATTGCCGAGGTAAAGGGATCCCTCGGTCGAGCTCTGTAGCGACTTGAGCGCACCGAGCGGCACGTCGTACGAACCGTCGATCGCGCCCGTGTCGAGTGCGGTGGCGATAGCGGCTGCGTCAACGATGAAGTTGATGTCGACCTGAGCCGTCTGAGCCTGCTTGTCACTGTTCCAGTAGTTGTCGTTCTTGATCAGCGAGATCGACTGGCCCTGGTCCCAGTCTCCAACGGAGAACGGGCCGGTGCACATGACCTTGCCGGTCGGGTTGCCGAAGGTGTCGCCAGCTGCTTCGCGGAAGTCTTGCTCCACGATCGTGCCGACGGGGGTCACCATGTAGGAGTTGAAGGCGGCATCAGGCTTCGAGAGCGAAACGGTAACTTCCCAGTCAGCGGTCTTCTCGATGGAAGCAATGTTGCCGACGAGCCCGCCGGCCCAATAGCTTCCTTCGTCAGCATCCAGGTGACGACCGAGGCTGTACACGACGTCATCGGCGGTCATTTCCTGGCCATCCCAGAATTCGACGCCCTCGCGAATTGTGTAGATGTAGGTGAGATCGTCGGGGGTTTCGACCTTTTCGGCCAACCCGGGTTCGATCGTGAAGTCGGGCTGCAACTGCATGAGTCCTTCACACAGGTTGGCCACAACGGTGTTCTCGGCGTAGTTGAACGACTTGATCGGGTCGAGCGATGCTGGCTCGCCGAAGGGAAGGTTCCACGTCACCAAATCGAGCTCGCCGGTGGCGGCAGGAGTGAGGGTGAGGAGGTCGTTGTTGTCAACGCTGGACGAGGTGTCGCTGCTGGTGCCTGCTGCGCACCCGGTCAGTGCGAGGGCAAGAATGCTGCCGATCGCTATTGCTTTTTTCTTCATTGAATTGCTCCTAGGTAGATCGAACCTGAACGCTAAGACGCTTGATGTGTGTGAAAACCTAGTTGACCAAAACGTTTTGGGGGAAAAATACCCAAAACGTTTTACATGCCGGAAACTCAGGTAGCCTGCCAGAGTGACCATTAACCAGCCACGCAGACGAGCGACAATCCATGACGTCGCCAAGCGGGCCGGGGTCTCGATCACCACCGTTTCTCACGCCCTCAATGGCAAGGGAGTCATTGCGGATGCCACCAGGAAGCGAGTCGTCGAAACCGCCGCTGATCTGGGATATAGCCCCGATGCGATCGCTCGCGGACTCCGCAGCCGTCGCCTCGGAATCCTGGGACTCGTCATCCGCCCGCTCGACACTCTGGGCTCCTACCAGCCGGAGGGTGTTGACTACTTTTTGCGGTTTGCGGGAGCCGCCGCAGTCGAAGCATTGGATCGCGGTTACGGGCTTGCGTTAATGCGGGACCCCACCGTTGGTAATGCCCCCGGCATCGCTCTGGCCGCCGATGGTTTCATCATTTCTGACCCGGTGGCCAGCGATCCGGTTATCGAATTGCTCACTCGAAACGGAATCGCGGTCGTCGCGGTCGGGCGTGATATTGAGCGACCGGAATTCAGCGCCTGGCTCGGCGCAGGCACTCACACCAACACGGATGCTGTTATCCAGCACTTTCTCGAACGCGGTGCCACGCGCATCGCGATTGTTACTGGCGAGGACAACAACTCGTGGAACGCCGATAGCGAGTTGACGTACCGGGCGTGGGCTGCGGAATGCGGACAAGCTCCGCTTGTGTACCACCAAGATGAGGGCTTAGGCGAGGCGGGTGGTCGCGCACTGGCCGAGCGGATGCTGGCCTCAGGCGAGCCGCTTCCGGATGCCATTTATTGCCTGACCGGGCGCCACGCTGCGGGCATGCAAGCTGGGCTGCAAGCGGCCGGCTATCTGATTCCCGACGACATCATGATTGCCTCAGGGTCTGACTCGGAGCAAACCAGAAACAGCGCTCCGCCCATAACTTCGATCGATTTGGCGCCCGAGGCAACGGCGAAGGCTGCGGTCACGTTCTTGGTCGAATTGCTCGATGGCGTGCCCGATGCCGATCCGGGCGCCGACCCTGACAGCGACGGCGGTGGCGATCCGGTTCCTCCGGAGGTGGACTACCGGATCAGAGACCGTGCATCGACTCGCTCAATCGGCTGAATGACAGCTCGTGCCCGAGGATGTTCTCGGCCGCACGATGACCGGAGCGTAGCGCCGCGGTGACGGTGGCTGGATCATCCGTCCACGTCGCTTCGCCCGCAAAGTGCAGCACGTTCTCGACCGGTGTGGCCATCAGGTCGTGGTCGTCGGGCGTGGACCCCGGGCGCATGTAGGCGTACGACCCGTACGAGTATGGATCGTCTTGCCAGCGCGTCACGAGCACTTCGTCGGGGTGCTCGACGCGCTCGCCGTAGAGCCCGCGCAGAGCATCGAGAACGGACGAGCTGATCTGTTCGTCGCTCCAGTCGCGCGCTTCGATGGCGCTGGGGCCGGCAGCGAACGTGAGCAGGGTGGGAACGCCGTGCAGATCGGTGAGGTCGTACCAGGAATGCCACCACTTGCCCGCCTCGCCCTGCTGGCGAATCGCGTAGACGCTCTCATCCCAGAAGCGAGTGGGGAAGCGCAGAAAGACCTTCTCGAAGTTGTTCATCTCGAAGCCGTCAATGGCGTGGGTGAGCCATTCGGGCAGCGCCGGCTCGAACGCGAGATCGCCGCTCTTGAGCACCCCAATCGGCACCGTTACGACCACGCGATCCGCGGTGAAATCGCCCTGCGCGGTGGCGACCGTTGCGCCCTGCTTTGACCAACGGATGCCGGTGACCACATGCTCGAGGCGAACGTCGAGTCCCTGTGCGAGATTCGTTGCCAGCTCGTCATAGCCGTCGGGGAACACCACCTCGTCGCCCTCGACCGTGTCATCGTCGAGACCGTGCGCATCGAGCAGCCCGGCGTGCACGCCGTACTGCTCCTCGGAGCGGTGCAGCACGAACTCGCGCACGCGCTCCGCCCGATCGGGGTTCCAGCCGAGCGTGGAAAGCGCGACGCCCATCGTCTGCTCATAGCTTGTGCCGAGAGTGGAAGCCTGCACCGCCGTCGCAAGGTGCGCGTCGAACGTGCGTACGTCATCCGCGAACTGGGCGACAGCGTCGTCGCTGAGGCGCTCGCCGGTGGGGCTGTAATAGGCGATGGGGCGGCCGGTGGGCTGGTAGCTGCCAACCGTGAACTCGACCGTGCGCATGCCGAAGGCGTTGACGATATCGGTGAGGGGGTTGTCGTCGACGCCGTGGATCCAGGATGCTCCGCGGTCGGTGGCAACGTCGCCGGAGCGTTCGGTGTGCGTGCGGCCACCCGTGCGGTCGCGGGCTTCGAGCACGAGCACTCGTTGGCCGGACTGGGCGAGAAAGCGTGCCGCGGTGAGCCCGGAGACTCCGGCGCCGACGACGATCGTGTCGAAGGCTGTCGCAGCCGGGTCTGCGGTAGGCGCGCTAGCGATGTCGGTCATGAGGTCACAGTAGCAACGTGGTGCTGGGTTCGGCTGACCTTGACGTCGGTTTAGGGCGAACCCCACGTGGACGGCTCGCGACCGCGAACGTCCGTAACGGGAACCTATTACGGGCGGTAGTCTTCGCGGTCTTCGTAGAGTGAGCGAGCGCTGGGATCTGCGCTTCGGCCACCGTTGGCCGCCCCGCCTAACTGGGTAAACACGAATGCCAGGCGCTTAGCGGCCCGACCCATCAAACTGAGAAACCGTGTGAACATCGTTGGTCCCTTCTCGGTTAGAACAACTATATTCAGCATCGCAGTTCGACTGCAATGCTCGCCTCCGCATCCCGGAGTTCGAACGGCGCCACTGGCGGAGTGCCGAATCCGCGCACCATGTTTCGGCGTGAGATCGTCATGTGGCAGACGCTAGCGTTGGTTTGGGATGAACCCCAATTAGGCAGCCAGTTGGTTAAGTCGCTGCTTCGAGCTCGGCGATATTGGTCAGGATGTACTCCGAGTCCACGAGAAAGATTGCTGGGCTGCATGTCTCGTCAGTGATGTTTACATCGCTGCCAGTCTGGATGTCGAGTGATAACGACCAGCACAAGCTCCTAATGTGACGTGCAGCTACTAGCCCTGAATCGAATCGTGCTAGCCCGGTTGTATATGCAGTAAGCGTCAGACGCTGTTCAGCCGTGTGGCCAGAGACGAGCCAAGTACCGTCCCCTGCAGGGCGAAACTCCGACAAGATCTCTTCATCGGTGAGGTCAAGTATCTGCAAGCTGAATCCACATTGGTCGAGTTTCGATTCGAATAGCTCAACGTCCTCGATAGGTGCTTCCTCCTCGGCTTGGATCTGAATGCAGGCCGAGGCGTCAGCGAATAGGAAGGCGGTGCGCTCTAGCGCCTTTACTTCGAGGTCGGCACCGATCTCATTGGCAGGGACCCCTACGCAGCTTCCAAGCAGACTTGTGCTGGCTAACAAGACGATTACTGATTTCACAGGCCTAGAGGGGCGCAAGTTCTGCCTCCAGGGCGTCAAAATGCAAGTTCGTGTCTACTGCGAAGGCCGGGATGGATGCAGCGGGAGTCCAGATATAAGCCCCGCTTCGGGGATTGCTGATAACGCTAAGCCACTCCTGGCCTAGCTTTTCGAGATGAATTACCTCATCGTTGGTGATCGCACCGCTGAGCTCAGCGAACGATCCAACAGCCGCAACGCCCGCAATGAGTTTTTGGGGCGCACCGTCAGCAGAGCAAAGCAAGTATGACCCTCACTGTCGAAATACGAACATTTTTCGATTTAGGGCGATGCTATCGCTTGTATTACTCCCTGGGCAATAGCGCAGCCGCGTTCGCGAAGGCCTGCTGTGCGGCCGCCAGACGCTCGCTCTGCTGCGCTTCACGGTCGAAATGTCGAGCAGGTAGACAGGTCGGCAAATGTGAGACATTATTGATTTCACATAGTTGAGACCGGAAAATTGGTGTGTGCGAAGACGCGTCGCACACAGCCCCACTTGCGCGGTTCGCTGGAACCGCAACCTGCTAAGGAGCCTAATGAGACGTTTGCTAACCGCGGCCGTATGCGCCGGAATGCTGATCTCTGTTTCTGCATGCACCCAAGTCGAGCCGCCACCGCCCACCGAACCTTCGTCAAGCGCAGCCGCGACTTCGTTGGAGGAGGGCAACGTTGGGCTGTGCCATTCGCTCTCGATCGAACTCATGACGGTGAACGGCGTGGTCTCGGGGTATGAGGCCGGCGAGTTGAATAGGGAATCGTTCGATTACATGATTGCCACTATTGCCGACGGCTTCCCGATCCTTGGAATCTTGCACAAGGACGCGCTTTTGAGCAGCCAAGTCGACGACCTACGTTCGGCAATCACGGAGCTAGGCGCCGACGGTGCCGAACCGGCCGTAGGGGACGCGTCAGCGTTGGGAGAAGCGACGACGGCGCTCGCTGTCGAATGCGATGCAGTCGGCGCACCTTTGAGCTTTTACCAGTAGCCACAGGCGAGTCGCCCTCTCGATGCCGATGACGATGCCGATGCCAGGTGTGAGGTCACAGTAGTAATGCGCCCCCGCATTCGGCTGACCCGCTCGCGATAAAGTGGCGATCACATGAAGAGCTCAGTGAGTCAGTTGCGCGGTCGTGGATTCTTGCGCGACGAAGACCTCGATGCGTCCCGTCATCTGTCGGCGGCCGAACTGACGCGACAGTTGGACTCCACTGACGCTGTCGAGCGATCAGCCGCAGTCCGGTTGCTCTCGCGTGCTGCGGGACCGGATGCTTCGTTGGATCAGCTTTTCGTGGAGCGACTCACACGAGAGACCAAGCTCTATACCAAGCTCGAACTGTGCGAAGCGCTCCAAGCGGGCGGCCAAGAAACCGCCCAGCGGCTCATTCCGCTGCTCGGTGCTATTGGGCGGAATCAGCACGAACAGCCATCCACTGAAGCGTTCAAGAAGACTAGCTACCCGCTTCCGCGAGACATCGTGGCGCGAGTTCTCGCCCGGATGGATCCTGTGGTGTTGCCGCCGTTAATCGCGGCCGTTGTCGACGGGCCACGGACGCGGGCAGTCGAGGCGATCGATGCCGTCGGCTTCCTATGTTTCTACTCAGCGGTGACAACGCCGGATCGGCTGGCAGCGCTGAACGCGCTCACCGAGAAGCTTCGGGGCAACCCTGATGACGAGCTCATGCAGTGGAAGATTGTGCGTGCGCTCGAGAGTTTCAATCATCCCAACGCCAAGCTCCTCCTCGAACGACTCGTCGCGGGAAGTACCAATCCGGTGATAGTCCAGGAGGCTCAGCGATCGCTCGCATTAGTGGTCGAGCAGCCTGCGCTGTAGAGGGTTTTGTGGCGTTCTCCTGCGCCAATCATGCGCAGTAGAAAGATTCGCAACTTTTGCTGGTTCGCCGCATTTTCGAGAAACTACGTCTAGGCGTAGTTTCTTAAAGAGGCTCTCCCAACTTAGGATCAGAACATGGGAATCAGAGCCGCAACAGGTCGCACGCGCACCGCACGCGCGATGCTGATTGCCGCTGCAGCATCCGCCCTTCTGCTCGGTCTCGCTGGCTGCACGGCGGCTTCGGATGCTGGCGCCACGACTGACCCGAACGACGACCGCCCTGTCGTGCTCACGACCTTTACGGTGCTCGCCGATATCGCCGAGAACGTGGCCGGCGACAACCTGCGGGTGGAATCCATCACCAAGGTGGGGGCCGAGATTCACGGCTACGAGCCCACGCCCGGCGACATTGCCAAGGCGGCCGAAGCCGACCTGATTCTCGACAACGGGCTCAACCTTGAGGCGTGGTTCGCTCAGTTCGTCGATGGTCTCGACGTGCCGCACGTGGTTGTTTCTGACGGCGTCGACACGATCAACATTGCCGAGGATGCCTATGAAGGGCTGCCCAATCCGCACGCATGGATGAGCCCCCTCAACGCACAGATTTACGTCGACAATATGGAAGCCGCGTTCGCTGAACTCGACCCCGAAAACGCCGCCGACTACGCCGCCAATGCCGAAGCGTACAAGGCTGAGCTGCAACTTGTGAACGACGAGCTCACGGCCGAACTCGCCGAGTTGCCGGCGTCGCAGCGGGCTCTCGTCTCGTGCGAAGGAGCGTTCTCGTACCTGGCGCGCGACGCTGGACTGAGCGAGCATTACCTGTGGGCGGTCAACGCCGAGCAGCAGTCGACGCCCCGCCAGATCGCGTCGGTGATCGAGTTCGTGCGAGACAACGACGTGCCCGCCGTGTTCTGCGAATCCACAGTCTCCGATCGCGCGATGCAGCAAGTGGTCGAGGCCACTGACACGACCTTCGGCGGAACCCTCTACGTCGACTCGCTGTCGGAGGACGGTGGCCCGGTGCCGACCTACCTCGAGTTGCTGCGCCACGACGCCGAAACCATCATCGCCGGATTGACCGGCGCCACGGAATGAGTGTGCCCGCCATCGACGTGCGCAACGTCACCGTTCACTACGGCGACGTGCTCGCGCTCGACAACGTGAGCCTCAGCCTCGCGCCGGGCCGCATCTACGGCCTCATCGGCATGAATGGCTCGGGCAAGTCGACCCTCTTCAAGACCATTACCGGGATGCTGCGCCCCGACCACGGAACAGTCACGTTGGCAGGTCAGCAGCCTGCACTCGCTCGCAAGGCCGGAGCGGTCGGCTACGTTCCGCAGAGCGAAGACGTCGACTGGGCGTTCCCGCTCTCGGTTCGCGATGTGGTGATGATGGGCCGCTACGGGCACATGGGTTTTTCGCGTCGACCCAAGGCTGCCGATAAGGCTGCCGTCGCCGAGGCTCTCGAACGTGTAGAACTGACGGACCTCGCCGACCGCCAAATTGGCCAACTCTCGGGCGGCCAAAAGAAGCGGGCGTTCGTGGCGCGCGGCATCGCCCAGGGCGCGACGATCCTGCTTCTCGACGAGCCCTTTGCCGGGGTCGACAAACGCTCCGAGGGAACGATCACGAAACTCTTGCGCGAGCTCGCCGCCGAGGGTGCCACGGTTCTCGTCTCGACCCACGACCTCAATGCGCTGCCGAAACTGGCAGACGAGGCAATCTTGCTGATGCGCACGGTGCTGCTGCAATCCACTCCCGCCGAGGTGCTGAAGCCCGAAAACCTTGCGCGCGCCTTCGGCCTCGATGTCACGGCGGGAGACGCCGCGTGAACCCTCTCGACTTCCTTCTCGAACCCCTGAGCTACGACTTCATGGTGCGGGCCCTCGCCACGAGTGTGACCGCGGCTATCGTGTGCGCCGTGCTCTCGTGCTGGCTCGTCCTCATCGGCTGGTCGCTCATGGGTGATGCTGTTTCGCACGCCGTGCTCCCGGGTGTGGTGCTCGCCTACGTCGTCGGCGCCCCCTTTGCCCTTGGTGCGGTCATCTTTGGTTTCCTTGCCGTCGCCCTCATCGGCATCGTGAGAAACACGAGCCGCATCAAAGAGGATGCCGCGATCGGCATTGTCTTCACGACACTGTTCGCCCTGGGAATCGTGCTCATCTCGGTGACCCCGTCGCAGACCGACCTCAACCACATCATCTTCGGCAACCTCCTCGGAGTCTCCTGGGCCGACCTCACCCAAGTGCTCATCCTCGGCGCGATCACACTCACGATCCTGCTCGTGAAGCGCCGCGACTTCACCCTCTACGCCTTCGACGCCACCCACGCCCACGCGATCGGCCTTAACCCCAAGGTGCTCGGCGCTGCGCTTCTCGGGCTCCTCGCCCTTACCGCTGTCGTCGCGCTTCAGGCCGTCGGCGTCGTTCTCGTCGTGGCACTGCTCATCATCCCCGGCGCCACCGCGTACCTGCTCACCGATCGCTTCTCGCGCATGCTCGTGATCGCCCCAGTGATGTCGGCGCTCGCGGCCGTCACCGGGCTGTACCTCAGCTACTACTTAGACACGGCATCCGGCGGCATGATCGTGCTCGTCGAAGGCTGCATCTTCGCGCTCGTTTACCTGTTCAGCCCCACGCAGGGCGTGATCGGCAAGCGACTCGGTGCGATGAAGCGGCAGCGGATGCTCGCCGCCCAGTAGCTCGGAAGACACCGCCAGCGCACCGAACCCGCGCGGTGCGCCTCAAGTCATTCGGCGAGGGTGCCGCCCGATACGTAGAGTGCGTCGGTCGCGCTCCGGCCCAGGCTAATCGGCACAGCGGATTGGCGCACTGCACCACCCGGCGCCTCGCCGCTCGCCCCACCGGTTTCTCCGCCGACGCCACCGAGCACCACCACCTCGAGCGCATCCGAATACGGTGCCCCGGCATTCACGCTGAGGGTCGCTTCGAACCCGATGCCGCGCTCTTCGAAGAACTTGAGCAGCTCGGGGTCGTCGTCGGAGATGCGTTCGACGACCACGGTGCTGCCGGGGGCGACGCGGCTGAGCTGCACGGCATCCGGAATCGTGATCACGCCGTCGGCGCTGGGGATGGGATCGCCGTGCGGGTCACGGGTGGGGTGCTCGAGAAACTCGTCGATGCGTTCGACCATGAAGTCAGAGACGGCGTGCTCAAGGTTTTCGGCTTCGTCGTGCACTTGGTCCCAGGTGTAACCGAGCACGCTCACGAGAAACGATTCGATGAGGCGGTGGCGGCGAACCATCGCGACGGCGTGAGCACTACCCACCGCGGTGAGAGCGATGGAACCGTAGCGGGCATGATCAAGGAAGCCCTGATCGGTGAGGCGACGCACGGCATCCGAGACGCTCGACAGCGTATAGCCGGTGCGCTCGGCGATCACGGTGGCGGTGACGGGCGCATCGGACCATTCGGAAAGGCTCCACACAGTCTTCAGGTAGTTCTGGGTGCTGACCGAGAGCTCTGTGACCGACATGCGCCCAGTCTAAAGCCGAAGATTGAAGTACGGGCAGACGTAGTTAACGAAACTTGCCCCCGCCCGGAGAACATCGGGCGAGGGCAAGCGGGTGAAGAAAGTTAGTTGAAGATTCCATTCAGACCGAGGTCACCGGTGATGTCACCGACGATGTCGTCTGCGTCAACAACATCGTCGAGGATGTCGTCGACATCAACAATGTCAGTGACGTCGGTCACTACGTCAGTGGCGTTGTCGACAACGTCGGTTACCTGAGTGGCGTTGTCGACGACGTCAGAGACGTTGGCGTCGTTCGCTACGTCAGAAACGTTCGCGGAGTCGCTCACGTTGCCAACAGCGGTGTCGTTGCCCGAAGCTACGGGAGCGTTGACCTCGTTGCCTGAAGCAACAGCGTTGCCGTTGAGGAGGTCACCGTTGAGGATGCCGCCGCCGAGAACGTCGCCACCGAGAAGGTCAACGTCGCCGACCTCGGGTGCTACGACGACGGGGATGTCGGTCTGCTTGGGGGAGGAGTAGGAGTATGACTTCGTCGAGGTGTAGCTATCACCGGTTGCTGCCATGGCGGGAGCTGCTGCTCCGACTGCGATGAGGGCTACTGCGGTAGCGGTTGCGCCGAGCGTTGTCTTCTTCGTAAATGCGTTCATGACTGAACTCCTTCTTACGTGGTCGGCCTCCGTAGAGGCTCTGCGTCTCGAGGCTTTCCCGAGGCGCAATGAGTACTCCGGAGTGCGGCCGTAACCGGTTTGGGGGTCATGTCAAAAAAGTTGAAATTCGAGCAATCTGGGGTGCGGATGCTGGCTGTCGGGGGCCTCGGATCCGCATGATTCCGGTGCTATTGGCGCAAGCTGGCAGTCAACTGAGTGGAGTCTGGTGAAGTGCCCAGTGCTGCATCCAACGGTCGATTCGAGTTTGTTGGGCGCGCGAAGGACGGCCGCCGTGTGGCTGCCGTGAGCCTGCTACGCCGACCCCGGGGGAGTCCTTATTCGGCCGCTGCAGCTTTCACGGCCGTGTACGCCTCGAGAGCTTCGCGGCGGGTTTCGGCGAGATCCACGATGGGTTCGGGATACGCGTCGGTGCCGAGTTCGGGAATCCAGTACGAGACGTAGTGGCCCGCGGGGTCGAACTTTTTCTGCTGCAAGACCGGGTTGAACACACGGAAGTAGGGGGCGGCATCCGCACCGGATCCGGCAACCCACTGCCAGTTGGCGGGGTTGCTGGCTTCGTCGGCGTCGACGAGGGTGTCCCAGAACCACTGTTCGCCGGCCCGCCAGTCGATGAGCAAGTTCTTGATGAGGAAGCTCGCGACGACCATGCGTACGCGGTTGTGCATCGTGCCGGTGTGCCAGAGCTCGCGCATCCCGGCATCGACGAGGGGGATGCCGGTGCGGCCGCGGCGCCACGCGTCGACTTCGCTGACACCGGCGGGTTCGTTCACGTCGCCGAGTTGGTCGACGGTGTAGCCCCAGGGAAAGGCGTTGTAGGCGGGCCGGTAGCTGTCGGTCGCGAGGCGCGGGTTGTCGAAGAGCAAGGCGGTGGAGAATTCGCGCCAGCCAATTTCGCTGAGGAACTTGGCGACGTTCTTGCGGGCGGCGGCGGGCACGTCGGCGGAGCCGTCACCGGCGCCGCTACCGTTGCCGCGCAGCCGGTTCCAGACCTGAGTGGGGCTGATCTCGCCGAACCGCAGGTGCGGGCTGAGGCCACTCGTGGCATCCACGGCAGGTTCATCGCGGCGGTGATAGTCGGCGAGGCGTTCGGCGACGAAACTCTCAAGGCGAGCGTGGGCGCCGTCTTCGCCGGGAGTCCAGGTCTCGCGCAGTCCTTCGGCCCAGTCGGGGCGGGTGGGCAGCAGATTCCAGTCGGCGAGGTCGTCGCTCGCGGGGGAGTCGGCAGGCCAACTCAGCTCGGCTGCGGTCGGCGCCGACAGTGTATCCCGCACCGGACGATCTTGCGCCGCACGCCAATACGGAGTGAAAACCTTGTACGGCTCGCCCTGCCCATTGCGGATATGCCACGGCTCGTTCAACAGATTGCCCTGATGGCTTTCGACCGAGAGCCCCTGCTCGCGCAGGCTAGTTTTGAGGCCAGCGTCAATATCCCGGGCGGCCGTGTAGCGGCGGTTCCAGTGCACCGAGGCGGCGCCGAGCTCGTCCACGAGCGCCGGCAGCACCTGCGCGGCCGGGCCGTGACGCAGAGTCAGTTGGCCGCCTAGATTCTGCAGGGCGGCATCCAGAGCAGTGAGGCTGTGATGCAGCCACCACTTGCTGGCCGAACCCAGCGGGCGGATGCCGTCGCCGGTTTCATCATGAATGTAGACGACAACAAGCGGTCGGTCTTCGCTCGCGGCCGCCGTTAGCGCAGGGTTGTCGGCTAGTCGCAGGTCGTTGCGCAGCCACACGACGGAGGGCTGATTCTGGTTTCCGCTCACGGCTCAACTCTAGGGTCGGCGGCTGACTATTTAGCTGAGCAGGTGAAAGTGCTCGCATTGCCACTGCTGCGTGTTCTGGGCTTGGCGATTGCGGGTGTCGGCCCAGGGCGGGTACACGCGAAAACCGCGCTTGCCGCCGCGGCCGCCATCCGAAACGATGCCGCGGACGATCAGGACGCTGAGCGGAAAGACGAACGCACCAAAGCCGTTGCTGTCGCGGGTGGCGACGACGAGGTGCTGGGTGCCATCGTCGCTGGGGAATGGTTGCGTGGTGCCGTCAGTGTCTCGCCGCCAAACGGTGACGAAGAAACCCGGCTTAGTGGGGGTCAGTTTTGCGACCCGAAACCGGGTTGCAGCAGGAAGCGTGGTGACGGCCCCGTACTCGGCGTTGTCGGGCTCGGCCACGAGTTGATCGTGCTCGGGCAGTACGTCACCGAGAGCATGGATGGCGCGGGCTACATCCGGATGCAGCGGGGCAGTGGTCACGGTCATCCGTTCGATTCGGCGGTCGTGTCAGCCTAGGCCGAAGCGCGCGCGATCGCCGCACGTGTGGGCTGGTGGAGCAACGCTTTCTGGGTAATACTCTGGGAATGACCGCACGCACGGCAGGCCCGCTGAATGAACGATATGAGGTGCTGGGCATTCTGCTATTCGTCTTTGCGGGGTGTGGATTTGTGGTGCTGAGCGCTCTGGCGGGCACTGCGACCATCATGGCGAGTGGGGTGCCCGCTGTGGTCCCTGTGGCCTGGAACGGTCAGGCGTTGGTTGTTGCTGGTGCCGCGTGGTGGATGGGGTTGGCGGCCGCTCTGGCGGGGCTGGCGATCTGGATTATCCGAGCCAAGGCAAAAAGGACACTGTTGCCGTGGGCGATTGTTGACTGTGCCCTGATGGCCGTTCTTATCGTGGTGGTGTGGCTTTTTGCCCTGTAGCGGTGCCCGTTAAATGAGTTGGTTGACGCCTGCGGGGTGGTGTTGCCGGGGGCGTAGACTCGCGCAAAACAGTTGTCGGTGTCGATGGCGGCGTTTCGAGCGAGGGGTTACCGTGCGATGACAGGATCTGGTTTTCGGCAGGAGTCGGTCGATTTCGGCGATGTGATTGAGCGTGTGGAGAACATTTTCTCCTCCCTATTTCTTTCCCTCCCTAATGTGATCATCGGCATTGTGGTCTTCCTCATTTTTTGGGCCCTGTCGTGGGCCGTGGCCAAGCTCGTGGGGCTGGCTATGCGGCGGGCGGGCCGGCCGCGCGGGCTCCAGATGGTGCTGAGCCGCCTTACTGCTTGGAGCATTCTCACCTTTGGGCTGCTTGTCGCGCTCACGGTGATCTTTCCGACCATCACCCCGGCGTCATTGTTCGGAGCTCTGGGCGTTGGCGGTGTGGTGATCGGCTTCGCCTTCCGCGACATCTTTCAGAATCTGCTTGCCGGCATCCTGATTCTGTTTACTCGACCATTTCGCATCGGTGACCAGATCGTGTCGGAGAATCATGAGGGCGAGGTTGTGGACATTTTGGTGCGTGCAACGCTGCTGCGCACCTATGACAACCGGGTGGTGGTGATTCCCAACAGCGAGCTCTACACGAAGCGGGTTGTCGTGAACACGGCGTATGAGAACCGCCGGCTCAGTGTTGAGGTGGGGATTGGCTATGACGAAAGCATTGCGGATGCTCGTGCCGCCATCCTTGAGGCGATTGCGACCTTGCCGGGCATCGTCACAGACCCGACGCCGGAGGTTCTCGTGAATCTGCTCGGCGACTTCAGCGTGATTCTTGAGGTTCGCTTCTGGATTAGCCCACCGGATCGTCGCGAAGCGGTTGAGGCACAAGATCAGGTTCTTGAGGCGATCAAACGGGCACTCACGGCGGCCGACATTGAGATGCCGTTCCCGATCCAGAAGATCATGCTCGATCCGCGGGAGCCCCGCAGCGAGGACAGTCTCTAGCCGCAGGCGTCGTGACGAGGTTCGCGGTCAATTGCTTGATTGTGGAAGTTTGCTGGGGTGCCCGTTAAATAGTTCGAGGGCCGGTTTCAGAGGCATGAAACCGACCCTCTCCCTTTGCACCAAGAGTGTCCTGCAATCACATTCCGCAGTAGCTGCCACAGCAAACAACTTCTGCTCTATGAATGTATAACGGAAACATAACGCTGTCTAGTTACCATTCCGTTATTTTTGGCAAATTTCCAGAAAAGTCTGTCTACCCCCTACGTTTCTGGGCAAAATGGGCCGAAATCGGATGTTTCCGCGCAGATGAGCAGCGACGTTCGGTTGCCGCTCGATGTGCCGCTCGCTCCGGCAGGAAAGCTAGTTCAGCGCCACGATCTGGCCGACCGCGGTGTCGAGCTGCACCATGCTGCCAAAGGTTGCACCCTTAAGGGTCATGACGTAATTGGAGCCATCTGCCGAGGGGGCATAGTTGACCACGGTGCCTTCGGGCAAGATCGTGAGCGCGTGCCCGTCCGGTGTCGAGAGGGTGCCGCCGGGGGTGGCAAGGCTGAGGCTGGCGGGCTTGCTCTGCGGCGCGATCTGCTTCAGCACGAACTGCACGGTGCCAAGATGTTGAATGAGCGCCATCCGTTCTTCGGCGGCGGACGCGAATGACGCAGGCGCGGCGACCGGCGCTGGTGTGATGATCTCGGTGGTCGGGCCGGTCCCGCCGTTAGCCGCGCTTTCGGCGGGCGTCGACAGGGCTAAGCCTTCCGAATCAAACGTGAATTCTGTCTGCCCGACCTGAAATGTCAGGGGAGAGTTGAGGGCCGACCCGTTGAGATAGAAGTTGGCGACAAGTGCGGTCATCAGAAGCGTTCCGAAAGCTCCCAGAAGGATGCCAATGATTGGACTTAGCCGGGCGGTGGCCTCCCGGTAGTGGCGAAGTCTGAGGGCGTAGAAACCGTAGGCGATCGCGGTGATTCCCACCGTGGAGGCAATGTATCCGTTCCCTGCTCCCGCCGAGGCGATGGGGAACAGGGCAAGCCCGGCAGCGATGATGCCGAAGAGCAGCGAGATTCGTCCGGGCCCGTTGCGCACCAACTTCCGTGGGGCGAAAGCGGTCGCCGATTGATTCGATGGGTAACGGTAGCTATCTGCCGGACGATAGTTGTTGTTCTCGGGCGGCGACCAATCCCGTGGTCCAGCTTGCCTCATCAATTCCCCTCGACTCGCACCCCCGCGCGAGCATCACTCAATTCTCGCAGCCTAGTGTCAGGCGGGGACAACCCCAGAAGGGGTGGGCGACTCGGCCGGTTGCGACGGCCGACAGGTGTTCCTTGCCCCACGTTTCCTGCGCAAAGCGGGGAGGCGGCTGACCCCGACCGCGGGTCAATACCGCGAACGCTTCAGAACGCCAGCCTGCCAGCCTGCCAGCCCGCCAGCCCGCGACCCACCCTCATTCGCGGGCTGGCGGGAGTGCGCAAAGTGACGCATGCTCGACAGGTGATCCTCGGCGCTGGCACTGATAAGTACGCGGCGTTATTCGCTTACGTGGGTGCCACTGCGCTCATGCTCTCCGGTGCCTATCTCAGCTCGCCCGCCGGCGACGAATTCGTTGTGTTCTTTGGCTTAGCCATCTTCTTTGTGCTGGGCCCTCTCGGTGTCATTACGTTTTCCACGCTCGCGCTTCCGATCGTCTTCGTCCTCTGGAACGCCGCGTTACCTTCTGTGCTGGGTCTCGCCATTGTCATCCCGCTATCCGTGGGCACCGCACTGCTCAATGTTGTTGTCGTCTTCGGCTGGATCGCCCACCTGCGCAGCGGGGTGCGAGTCGCCGACCGGCGTGCCGGCGACACTGTGTTGGGTCGAGTAGCCGCGGCAGTCTTGTTTGTCGTCGCGGGGTTTGTGTTCATCGTGCTGTGTGTAGTGACGGGATACCTGGCTCTGAACGCTGGCCAGGGAACAGCCCAACCCGGTGCCGGACCTTACCTGGCACCGTTCTTGTTCGCTGTCTGGTTGGTGGGGCTCGCCGCAGCGCTCGGCGGTCTTGTGCTGTGGGTGCTGAACGAGGTCCGAGGGAGGGGCAGTCTGTCTTGGGCGCTTGCCGACGCCCTTCTCCAGCTCGCACTCCTGGCGACGCTGTTGTTCGGGTCGGCTGGAGTCTCGCATCTCGGATAGGAGAAACCGCTCAAGCCGTCGTGAGCTACCAACGGCGCGACATGAGCCACCCTCATTCGCGGGCTGGTGGGGTGCGGCCGTGTGCCCCATGATCAACTAATGACTCTGATCGACAATGCCACGCGCACACCGAAGAAGCGCAAATACATTGTTGGCGCCGGGGTGATGACCGTGGTGGCATTCTCGCTAGCAGGGCCAGGCGTTGTGTTCTCGCCGATCGCCGAGTTGGCCCTAGCCATCTATTTGGGTCCTCTAGGACTTGTCGCGCTCTTCTTGGGAGCGCTCCGACTTCCCGAGGTGTACGGGATTTATGAGTGGATCGCTGCTCTGTTTACCCTAGTAATGGCGGTCGGCATTGCGTTCGTCAATGTCGAAATTCTTGCGCGGTGGCGCAGGCCTGCACCTCCGCTGGAGAGGCCGTTTGAAGCGGAGGAGCGTCGGCATGGTTGGCGCCAGCAGCTCGCCGCCGTTCTGTTCGTGGCGGCTGGGCTCGCGTTTATCTTTCTCTGTTTCTTCGCCGGGGGTACGGCGGGAACCACTGCCGGTATTGCGGTTCGCGAGTCGGCCGAGCGGGCGAACCATCTGATCTTCCTGTCGGCGATCGTGTGGGTGCCGGGTCTTGTCGTCGCGATTGCAGGCCTGCGGCTGTGGATTGTGAATACCCGTCGCGGGGAGCCCGTGCTGCGGTGGGCGATCGCGGACCTCGCGATCATGCTGACGCTCATCGGCATTCTGTGGGCCGACGTCACGCAGGGCGCTGCGCCCTAATCCTGCGCCCTCGGTGCACACTGCGCGCCGCGAGGGGCCGATCGGGCTGAGCCTGCCGCAAGGGCATGTTGGGTTACGCTCACTATATGACTCTCAGTGCCGTCGTCGATCGCTGGGCTATTCAGCTTGAGAGATGGCCTGTCACGGTCGGCTACATCGCCGGGGCCGGGGTGCTGAGTGCACTGCTCATCTGGATCTCTCAATTCGACCTGCGAACCCTTCCGCTGCTGATGATCCTCTACCTTGGACCGCTGGGGCTTGCGGCCGCTGCCCTTCTGGCATTCCCCGTCACCGCGGTGTTTGCTCTAGCGAACTCTGCCTCAGACGTGGCGATCGCGGTTGCGATGGGAGCCGCGGTCGCGATGGCTACCGCGTCACTCAACGTGATCATCGTGAAGGGCAGACGTCGCCGACGAATCGCCGCTGCGACGCCTTCCTCTGAGGGGCTGAGTGGGGACGAGCCGGACGTGGCGCGGAGGTATGGGCTAGCGTTCAGCAAGCTGCTCTTCGCGCTTGCCGGTTGGGCCTTCATCGCGCTCTCCGTGATCGCGGGAGGCGTCATCCTGCTGGCGGATGGAATGTCGTCCGGCGTCTCGGTAGACGAGGCCGACCCGGTGAAATGTGCAGCTGCCGTCATCTGGTGGCCGGGCTTACTGATTGCTGTCGCCGGTCTTGTGACGTGGATTATTCGCGTCGATAAAGGAAGACCCGCTACCGCGTTGGCAGCGATCGATCTCGTGGCAATGCTCGTGCTCATCAGCGTTCTCTTAGACGTCAGTTCCCGCTAGTGAGCGGCGATTCGCGGCACATTATTGATCGTCGGCCCGCGCAGATCGGCTACATCGTCAGCGTGGGTGTCATCGCAGTGGTTGCTTCATCCCTCGGCCTCGCCGGCATCCTTCAAGGATGGATGCTCGTTCTTCTCGTGGTCGTCTGCCTGGGGCCGCTCGGTCTCGCTATTTTTATCGTGGCCAGTTCGATCGCTCTTTTTGTGACGGCGGTTCCTGGTTGGGCGATTATTGGTCTCGCCGCTGTCGTTTCCCTCGGCGTCGCATCCGTCAATGTCGTCAGCACCCGCCAATGGAGGGCCAGGCGGCTATTCGAACCCGATGCCCTCGCTCCCCGACACTTTCCGCGTGGCTGGGACCAACTCTATGGAGGCATCCTCTTTGTGTTGGCGGGCGGCGCGTTCATCGTGCTCTCCATCGTCGCAGGCTACGCGGCAGGTACCGCGGGTTATAACGTCCTCGCGTCCAATCTTGCGGATCGTGCTGACGAAGTGAAGTTTGTCGCCTCGGTCACGTGGTGGCCCGGACTGCTCATCGCAGTAGTGGGTCTCTTGTGGTGGAGAATGCGCGTAGGGCAACGGCGGCGAATCTTCTCGTGGGGTGCCCTCGACTTGGCCGCAATGCTGGGGTTAATCGCCGCGGTCGTGCACGCCTCGCGCTAGCCCCCTGCGCTGTGTCGGGGCCGCGGCAGGCGACCGCTAGTGGGCTGTGTCGACGAGCTTGAGCCCGACAATGCAGCCGATGAGTCCCGTAATGAGCAGCACCTTGATCCACGAGATGGGTTCGCCGCCGAAGACCATGGCGTAGGTCACGGTCAGCGCTGCGCCGATGCCGACCCAAATCGCGTAGGCGGTACCGATAGGAATCTCGCGCATGGCGTAGCCGAGGCCGCCCATGCTCACGAGAATGGCGACACCGAAAATCACGGTCGGCCAAAGCTTCGTGAAGCCCTCCGACTTGCCGAGGGCGGTGGCCCAGACGGCTTCGAGCACGCCAGAAAGAATCAAAACAAGCCAATACACAAGAGTCTCCTTGGCCAGTCTTTTCGCGTACCCGGTACTGATCCGTCGTCGGGAGCCGACTATTGCGGCTACAGATTCAGCGTATCAAACGGGGCATGACTTGCCGGGGCAGCGCTTATTCGAACGCCCGAACAGACTCAGGCACGCGGATGCCGGAGCGCAGGTCAGGCGTGGCAACAACCTCCACGGCTCGAGCTCCGAATCGCACTTGCCCGCCCCACGCGTCACCGGCGATATCGTCGTCGGTGTCATCGGGCCAGTCGTCGGAGGTGCGCAACGACCATTCCGCGATCGGCAGCGCAAGCACGAGGGTGGCGGCGAGTTCCTTCTTGCTGTTGGGGCGCACTTCGGCCAGGCGGCCGGGGATCATCTTCTCGGTGATGGCGTTGATGGCGGCAGCTTTTTCCTCATCCTCGAGCACGCGAAAGGAGCCGAACAGTACGGCGCTGCTGTAGATGAGCGACGACTCGAAGGCGGAGCGCGCGACGACAATGCCGCCGACTGCCGTGACCGAGATCGCGACGGGCGCACCAGAAACGAGCCGCATCCAGCGTGAACCGCTCGACCCGTGCACGATCAACTCATCGCCGAGCCGGGCAACCGCGGTCGGTAAAACGCCCGGGGTCCCGTCGTCGTGCACGTAGGCGACATTCCCGACGATCTCCGAGTCGAGGAGGGCGTCGAGCGCTTCTCGATCCCGTGACATCTTCTCGGGCATCCGGGTGGCATCAGTCGTTGTCATCCGGTCAGTGTGACACGCGCCAGCGCTGAACCTCTACGTCGAGCGAGAGTGGTTCTCTGCACCCGCAGCGACGGCGCGAAGAGCCGCTAGATGAAGTCGGGGCTGGGGGTCGAGGCGAAGCGCACCGAGACATCCGGATGACGGTCGTAGCGGTACCCGATGCCTCGAACCGTACGAACAACATCTTCGTACGCGCCGAGCTTGGAACGCAGGCGACGGATGTGCACGTCGATGGTGCGTTCGTTGGGCGCTTCGTCGTCTTCTGCTGACCACAGGGTGGAGATGAGCTGCGCGCGGTCGATGGTCTGCGATTCGCGCAGGATGAGGAACTGCAGCAGTTCGAACTCTTTGTAGGTGAGGGCTGCGGGCGCGTCATCGATGAGCACGCGCTTGCGGGAGAGGTCAACGACCACACCGCTCGCGGGCTTCTCTTCGGGCTCTTCAACCTGGCGGTGCTTCGCGAGAGCGGAAGGGTCCTGCAGGGCGAGGCGCACGACGTCGACGTCGCGTCCACCGGCGCCCACGGGGGCGAGGGCAACGGCGGCGTGAGTTTCGGCGTTCGGTACGAGCTGCTGCGTGAGGAGCTTGAGCTGTTCGACGATCGCGCTGAGGTCGGTGCCGGCTGCGGCGGCCTTGAGCTCGTCGATGCCGACGTAGAGCACGAAGCCACGAGCTTCGGTTCCCTGCGGAACAGCGCGCAAGTGCGGTGCGTCAGCGGCTGGCGCGGCGGGTGCCGGTGTCGGCGTTGCGGGGCGCGCGGTGCGAGCGGGCTGCACAGCAATCGACAGGTCGCGGGCCGGCGGAGTGTAGGTCGGTGCCAGCGCGGGAGCCGCAGAAGCGAAAGAGGTGCGAGTGGTGCGTTCGATTGTTGCAAGTGACATGGGTCCAGAAATCCTTGGATAAGGGGTGAAGGGCCTCTGATGATGAGGGTGTGATCCTTCGGAAAAAAATAGTGTGTCGAGCTAGATAGTCGCCGTTATGAGGACGAAGATCTGGGGGCATCCCATCTGGTGAGAATGCCCGGCGCAGGTAGGCCGACTAGGCACACATTCGACAACACGAAACGTCGCCCGCCACCGCAGTGCTCGTAAGCATCGCGCTAGCGGTCCTGGAAGCCACGAGGGCGGTCAGGTCGCGAGTTTGTACAGTCATGGTTGCAATGATGTTTCATGCAGCGCGCCTCTGTCAAGTTGCGCGCGACAATTATGCTGCTAGACGAGACCGTATAGTCGGTCGCCAGCATCGCCCAGGCCGGGCACGATGTAGCCGTTCTCGTTGAGGCGTTCGTCGAGCGCGCCGAGCACGATCGTGACGTTTTGGCCTTCCATGGCCTTTTCAACAGCGGCGAGACCTTCGGGGGCTCCGAGGATGCAGACGGCCGTGACATCCGTAGCACCGCGGTCGAGCAGGTACTGGATGGCCGCAATGAGCGAGCCACCGGTGGCCAGCATCGGGTCGAGAACGAAGCACTGGCGGTTCGACAGATCGTCGGGCAGGCGTTCGGCGTAGGTGTCTGGCTTCAGCGTTTCTTCGTTGCGCACCATGCCCAAGAATCCGACTTCAGCGGTCGGAACGAGCTTGACCATTCCTTCAAGCATTCCGAGTCCGGCGCGAAGAATCGGCACCACGAGCGGCTTGGGCGAGCTGATTGCCACACCCTTCGTCGCGGTAACGGGGGTCTCAATGTCGACCTCTTCAACGCGCACCGAACGGGTCGCTTCGTACGCCAAAAGCGTGACTAGCTCCTCCGTCAGCGCCCGAAAAGTGGGGGCCGCGGTGTTCTTGTCGCGCAGCACGGTGAGCTTGTGCGTGATGAGCGGGTGGTCGGCAACGTGAACTCGCATAGGCTAAATCTACTTGAGGTACGGACCACTTGGAGAACCGATCGTGACAAAGTTCGATCAATGGATGACGCTGGCCATCGCTGAGGCCAAGCTCACAGCCAATTCTGCCGACGTTCCTGTCGCCGCTCTCGTCTTTGATCAGAACGACAATCTCGTCTCCGTTGGGCGCAATGAGCGGGAGCTCACGGGCGACCCTACGGCGCACGCCGAGGTAGTCGCAATACGGGCAGCGGCCGCGGCCACCGGTTCGTGGCGCCTCGACGAGATGACTCTCGTGGTCACCCTTGAGCCGTGCACGATGTGCGCTGGCGCGATTCTGCAGGCCCGCATCCCGCGTGTGGTGTTTGGGGCATGGGACGAAAAAGCCGGCGCATCAGGCAGCGTTAATGATTTGCTGCGTGACCGCCGGCTTCCGCACAAGGTCGAAGTTGTGGCGGGCATCCAAGAGGCTGAATGCGCTGCACTGTTGACGGACTTCTTCGAAGCCCGTCGCTAGCGTTCGCTCTGGCGCCGCCTGGCTTAGTGCCAGAGCACCGCAACGAACACGTTGATGAGGGCGCCCATGCCCGCAAGGTGCAGGAACGGCAGGGTGGCTTTCTTTTCGCTGGTACCAGCGCTGAGGGCCTTGGCCTGGCGTGAGCGCGCGATCATGACGGCGACGAGCACAACGATTGCGAAGATCAGTTTCACGGCGATCTTGGCGTTGTTGACGTCTTCGTCGTTCATCTGCACGAGGCCAACAAGGATGAGTCCGGTGACGAGCTGCGTGATGGCACCGATCAGCATGGTGCCCAGTTCGAAGCCTTCTTTGCGGCGCAGCTGGAGCGCGAACGAGCCAATGATCAGAGCGAGCCCCAGAATGTGCAGCGCGAGCACGGTGTGAATGATTGGTTCGAAGTTCATGGTTTCGGGTTCCTTCGTTAATCGTTGCCCACGATGACGATGGCATCGGTGGGTGGGGCAGCTTCGGGAGGGCGACGGTAGACATCGGGCTCGATATAGATGACACGGGCCATCGGCTCGGCCTCACGAATCTCTCGTTCGACACTATCGATACTGGCAGCCACGTCGCTCACCCGGGTCTGCGCTCCGAAGTCGATCTTGGCCGCAACCATGAGTTCTTCTGGCCCGAGGTAGAGCGTCTTCATGTGGATGAGCGAGCGAACGTCGGGGTGGGCGTTGATCGTGTCGCGGATGAGGTTGCGCTGCTTCGTGGTTGCACCTTCGCCGACGAGCAGGCTCTTCGTCTCGATGCCGAGAACGACAGCGACCAAAATGAGCAGGATACCGATGGCGATCGTGCCGATGGCATCCCACATTGAGTCGCCAGTAACGATCGTGAGACCGACACCGAAGAGGGCGAGAACGAGACCGAGGAGAGCAGCGACATCTTCGAGCAGCACGACGGGCAGTTCGGGGGCTTTGGCGTGGCGCACGAAGGCAATCCAGCTCTGCTTGCCCCGCACGAGGTTCGACTCTCTTACCGCGGTGCGCAGCGAGAAACCTTCCAGCACGATGGCAATCAACAGCACTGTGATCGGCAACCACGCTTGCTCAAGAGGGTGCGGGTCTTGCAGTTTGTTGATGCCCTCGTAGAGCGAGAACACGCCACCGACCGAGAACAGAATGATCGAAACAACAAATGCGTACACGTAGCGCTCGCGACCGTAGCCGAACGGATGCTCGGCATCCGCCTGCTTCTTCGCCTTCTTGCCACCGAGCAAGAGCAACGCCTGATTGCTGGTGTCCGCTACCGAGTGCACGCTCTCAGCGAGCATCGCACTGGACCCCGAAATCAGAAACGCAATGAATTTAGTGACAGCGATTCCGCCGTTCGCCACCATTGCAGCGATGATTGCCTTAGTTCCGCCTGACGCGCTCATGGCATCAATCCTAGGATGTTCACGTGACTACTTCTCTTCCTAGCATTGCAATTGTCGGCGCCGGATCAATGGGGGGTGCCATCCTGCAGGGTTTGCTTGACCCCTCGGTGACTGTAAGCGGGGGCATCCGCGTCACAAATCGCACCGAGGCTAAGGCTGCTGTGGTGCGTTCTGAGGGCGTGGAGTCCTTTGCGCTGGAGAATACTCCTGATGGCAATGCGCGCGCTGTGAAGGGGGCAAAGGTCGTGATGCTGGGCGTCAAGCCCGCCATGATCCCCGACACCCTTACCGCCCTCGCCCCATTCTTGGAACCCGATGCGATCATCATCAGCGTTGCTGCGGGTGTGACAACCGCGCGCATGGAGGGCATCGTCGACAACGTCGTGTTGCGTGCTATGCCCAACACTCCCGCTATCGTCGGCAAGGCCGTGACCGGACTCAGCGCCGGATCGCGCGCCACCGCGGATGACCTCGCGCTCGGCCGCGCCGTGTTCGAAACGGTCGGCACCGTCGTCGAAACGCCGGAATCGCAGATTGATGCGCTCAGCACCATCTCGGGTTCCGGCCCGGCCTACGTGTTCTTGATTCTCGAAGAGTTTTCTCGCACTGCGGTCGACATGGGGTTCACGCCCGAGCAGGCACTGACCTTGGTGGCGGGAACGTTCGAGGGATCGCTCGCCCTGCTGGCGTCATCCGATAGTTCTCCGGCGCAACTGCGTAAGCAGGTTACGAGCCCCAAGGGCACGACCGAGCGTGCGGTTGAACAGCTGCAGGCTGCCGACCTGAAGGCGATTTTCGACAAGGCGACCGCTGCGGCGCTCGCTCGGGCCACGGAGCTCGCTGCGGGCTAACGCCACCACCGGTTCACGCAGCGTCGTTTATGCGGCTGCGCGACCGCTTTTAGAAGCGGCCGTGCAGCGCGCGCGAACGACGAGACATCGAGTCGATGATCACGGCGAGCAGCAACACTGCTCCCGTGACCATGTAGCGCACCGATGAATCAAGGCTCAGCAGGGTGAGGCCGCTCGAGATCGACTGAATCACGACAATGCCCAGCAGGGCAGACCAGGCGCTTCCGCGACCGCCAAAGAGGCTTGCGCCGCCGATCACGGCTGCCGCAATGGCGGTGAGGTTGGTGTCGCCTCCGCCGCTGCTCTGGTTGGCAGCGGCAAGCCGTGATGCGGCCAAGACACCACCAAGAGTGGCGAGCATTGCGCTCACCATAAACACCGAAATGTAGACGCGATCCACTCGGATTCCGGCACGCCTGGCTGCTTCAACGTTGCCGCCGATGGCGTAAATTGAGCGCCCCCACCGCGTGCGCTTGAGCGCAAAGTTGACGGCCATCACGAGCACGACAAAGAGCAGAAACATGAGGCCGATGCCGCGGTCGGTGTTGAGATACCAGGTTCCCAACAGGAGCGCGACGAGCATGAGCCCGCCGCGAAGCAGGATCGCGGTGCGTGACTCGGGCAGCAGGCCAGCGCGGATGCGGCGGTTGGCCAGCGAGAGATGCGTGCCAACGTAGGCGAGGCTTGCGAGCGCGGCGAGCAGGTAGGAGAGCCACGCAGGCAAAAACATGAGCTGGGCGAATTGCACGATCCATGAATCAAACGGAATATTGATCGAGCCGAGCTTGCCAAGCACCCACAGTTGGAGCCCAAGCACGCCGAGGAGGCCCGCGAGGGTGATGACGAAGCTGGGAACGCCGAAGCGGGTCAGCAAGAAGCCATAGAACCATCCGAACAGTGCTCCGGCGGCGAGCGCGGCGAGGATGGCGAACGGCAGCGGCCAGTTCAGCTGGGTAAACGTGACCGCCAGAATCGCGGCCGCGAGCCCGGAGAGCGAGCCGACCGAGAGGTCGATTTGGGCGAGCAGCAATACGAGCACTACACCGAGCGCGATCGTGCCGAGCGCGGCGGACTGCATCGCAAGGTTCACGAGGTTCGCACTCGACAGGAACGTCGGGTTCAAGATTTGGAACACGGTCCAGATGAGGGCAAGGCCCACGACAACGGGAATCGCCCCGAGATCGCCGCCTTTCACGCGTGACCGAAACCCGGCCCAGGACTCTGCGAGACCTGACGTTGGCGGCAACTCGACGGCTGGCGAGTTGTTCGTGGGTGGTTGCGAGTCGGAGGTGCTCATGAGCTGAGTCCTTCCTTGATGCGGGTGAAGGTCGCGCCGGTCAATCCAGCACGGCGACTCACCGCGTTGTCCGTTGCGCCCGTAATCGCCGCGATGATGTCTTCGTACGTCACGTCGGCAACAGCAAAGTCGCCATTGTTGCGACCGAGCCGCAACACCACAACGCGGTCAGCCACGGCCTGCACGTCAGCCATGTTGTGGCTCACTAAGACAATGCCGTGACCGCGCTCGCGGAGGTGCTCAATAAGGTTCAGCACCTCAGCAGTTTGAGCGACGCCGAGGGCGGCGGTGGGCTCATCCAACACCACAATCGACGGATTGCCGATGAGTGAACGCGCAATGGCGACGGTCTGGCGTTGCCCGCCCGAGAGCCCGGCAACGGGAGTGCGCACGGAAGGAATCTTGGCCGAGAGCTGCCGCAAGAGCGCCCAGGTCTGCTGCTCCATCTCGACCTCATCGAGCGCTCGAGTGCCGAGTTCGCGACCCAAGAACAGGTTCGACACCACATCGAGGTTGTCGCACAGCGCCAAATCTTGAAACACCGTCGCGATGCCCAAATCGCGGGCATCCGTGGGGTTCGCCAACGACACTTCGTCGCCGCGATAGGTAATAGTGCCCGAAGTGGCCGGATGCACGCCAGCGAGCACCTTCACGAGGGTCGACTTTCCCGCACCGTTGTCGCCAACGATCGCCACGACCTCGCCGGGATAAATGTCGAGCGACACATTGCTCAGTGCCTCAATCGCACCGAACTGCTTGCTGATTCCCCGCAGCGAAAGGATCGGCTCATCGTCTGAGGTGGCCGGAGTGACATTAGTCATTGTGGCTCTCTTCCTTGAGTTCGTTGACCGTGCTGGTGTCGTGGGGCATTACTGAATCCCCGCCGCCGCACACGCTTGGGCATATTCGGTCGTGCAAATTTGCTCGACGGTGTAGAAACCATCAGCGACGACGGTCTCCATAATGTTGTCCATCGTCACGATTACGGGAGTGAGCAGTGTTGTCGGAACGCCGTTGGTTTCCTCGCTCTGTCCCACGAGTTGCTTGCCGTCGAGCAGCGCCACCGCGTGTGTCGCCGCGATCTCAGCCTCGCGCTTCAGATCCTTGTAGACGGTCATGTACTGGTCGCCGCTCACAATGCGTTGGATGGCGGTGAGTTCGGCATCCTGACCGGTGACGGGTGGCAGCGGGGTCACCCCGCCAGCCTTGAGCGCAGCGATAGCTCCGCCAGCCGTTGCGTCGTTAGCGGCATAGACGCCAATGAGACTGTCGCCGAACTGGGTGACCTGGCTCGCCATCCACTCCTGGGCTTTGTCTGGGCTCCAGTCGGGAGTGTCGAATTCGGCAACGACCGTATAGGCGCTGCCATCGATCACACTGTGCGCGCCCTTCTTGAACAGGCGCGAATTGTTGTCGGTGGGGGAGCCGTTGATCATCACAATGTTGCCCTCAGAGAGGCCCTGATCGGCGAGACGCTCGACGAGCGCTTTGCCCTGCAACGAACCCACTTTTTCGTTATCGAACGACACCCAAAATGCGAGTTCGGGGCTGCCAATCAGGCGGTCATACGAAATCACGGGAACCTTATAGGACTGGGCCGTAGCGACGATCGTTACCGCCGCCGAAGAATCCACGGGGTCGAGCACGAGCACGCTAATGCCCTGCGCAAAAGCAGACTCGGCCTGCTGTTGCTGCTTCGCCGGGTCCTGATCGGCATTCGCATAAATCACGTTGCACTCAGGGCACAGCTCGGCAACCTTCGCCTCAAAGAACGGGCGATCATAGGCCTCGTAACGCGCCGTCTTCGATTCGGGCAGCAGCAGCGCGATCGTGCGGGAGTTATCTGCCGACGCGTTAGGGGAGATCATCGCGCAGCCGCCGAGAGCGAGAACCGTCACGAGCGCGGTCGCCAGCAGTTGCACAATTCGAGAACGGGCGGATGTCACGAGGCCTCCGTTATCGAAGGCTCGGCGCTCAGCGTGGCGTCGGCTCCAATCGTGAGTTGATCAATCGCAAAGGCGATCGACCCCAACAGCTCGCTGCGCGGCCCCAGCTGGCTCTGCACAAGATCAGCAGCCTGCCCGGAGCCCACAATGACCGAACGTTCCATCGCGTGCCGCATCGGGCCCAACAGCAGCTCACCCGCCTGCGAGAGTTCGCCGCCCACCGCGATGCGCTCGGGATCAAAGACGTTACTCAGATTGCCGGCGGCGATGCCGAGATGGCGTCCCGCATCGGCAATGGCCCGGATGCACGCGTTATCCCCGGCGATTGCGCGCACCACCACATCGTGAAGCTTGAGACCGCGACGGCCAGTGCGCACCGACTCAACGATGGCTTGGCCACCAGCGAGGGTTTCGAGACATCCACGATTGCCGCAGCGGCAGAGTGCGCCATCTTCGTCGAGAACCATGTGGCCAAATTCACCGGCAGTGCCGTGGTGTCCACGGAACACCGCGCCGTTCAGGATGAGGCCAGCGCCAATACCGTCATCGATGCTGACGTAGAGAGAATTGGGCTTGCCGCGCAGCGCGCCCGAGCGGTACTCGGCGAGCGCCCCCATGTTGGCGTTGTTGTCGACATACACCGGGCTATTGAGGCGGATGCCGAGAGATTCTGCGACGGGAACGCCGTCCCAGCCGCGCATGATCCCCGTGCGCGAAATGATGCCCGTCGATTGATCCATGGGGGCGGGCATCGCGAGGCCAACCGCCAGGATCTCATCGTGCGTGGCATCGACCGATTCGAGCATGTCGGTGATGAGTTGGGCAGCCCGATTGAGCTCGTTGTCGGCGCGGTGGTCTTTCGCGAGCGGCATGTGGTGCTCGGCGACTACCGTGTGGGCGACATCCGAGAGCGCTACGCGCATGTGGCGTTCCGAGAAGTGAACGCCAGCGACGAGGCCAAGGGCGCGAGCAAGCGTGATCTGGTGGGCGCGACGACCACTGCGCGTGCTCATCGTGGTCGCGAGCACTCCGGAGGTGACGAGCTCTTTGACAATGTTGGAGACGGTGGCTGGCGAAAGACCGGTAACCCCGGCCAATTCGATCTGCGTGAGGCCACCATGGTGCTTGACCGCGTCGACAATGCGAGCGCGGTTAGCTTCGCGGAGCGAAGTTTGCGACCCCGGGGTCGCCCGTTTTTTGCTCACGGAATCAAGATACAGGTAGCGAGTGCGCGCAGATCAGTCCACGAACGGGGCTAGGTCGCTAGTGTCGCGAACTTTTCGATGTCAACGGAGTTGCCACTGACGATCACGAGGTCGTGATTCGAGATCACCGTCTCGGGAGTGGCGTAGGTAAATTCCTTACCGGGCGACTTCACCCCGACCACTGTGATGCCGTACTTGCGGCGAACTTGCGATTCGCTCAGCGGAAGGCCGCGGATGGGCTTCGGCGGGTACATCTTGACGATGGCGAAGTCGTCATCGAACTCGATGAAGTCGATCATCCGGCCAGACACGAGGTGCGCGACGCGCTCGCCGGCCTCAGCTTCCGGGTAAATCACGTGGTTGGCGCCGATGCGGTTCAGGATCTTGCCGTGGGAGCGACTGATGGCCTTGGCCCAGATCTGCGGAATCTTGAGGTCGACAAGGTTGGCCGTGATGAGCACGCTGGCTTCAATCGACGAGCCGACAGCCACGACAGCGATCGAGAAGTCTTGCGCGCCGATCTGCTGCAGAGCGTCGAGGCTGCGAGCGTCAGTTTGCACGGCGTGAGTGACGCGCTCCGACCATTTTTGTACGAGGCTGAGGTCAGCATCGATCGCAAGAACTTCGCGGTCGAGGCGCTGAAGTTGACCGGCAGTGGCCGCACCGAAGCGACCAAGCCCGATTACTAGCACCGGGGCATTGTGGGCGATCTTGTCAACCAACGATGGGCCTCTCTTCTGCTCTCGTGAACAATTGACGGCGCTGACTGGCCGCAAGGGCTGCCGCCAGCGTAACCGTTCCCACTCGTCCAGCCCACATTGTGGCGGCGAGGATGTACTTGCCGCCATCGGGCAGGGTCTCGGTCAGTCCCGTGGAGAGTCCACAGGTGGCAAAGGCAGAAATGACATCAAAGAGCACCCGGTCGAGCGGTTCTTTAGTTATCTGCAATATCGCGATGGTGGAGATGGCGACGATCGTTGCGCCCCACAGCGTGACGCTGACGGCGAGGCGAAGCACGTCGGTGGGGATGCGGCGCTCGAAAGCGTGCATGTCGTTGTCGCCGCGCGCTTCGGCGAGGGCGGCCAAGAACAGCACGGCCAGAGTCGTGACTTTGATGCCACCCGCAGTGGAGGCGGAGCCGCCGCCCACAAACATCAGCATGTCGAAGACAAGCAGCGTCGACCCATTGAGCTCGTTGATATCGATGGTGGAGAACCCACCCGAGCGCGTCATGGTCGATAAGAAGGTGGATGTCAGGGGTCTCGAAATCAGGCTTTGCCCACCAATGGTGTTGGTGTTGTTCCATTCGAGAATCAGCACAGCTAGCGCCCCGGCAAAGATCAACAACACCGTCGTGAAGAGGGTGAGACGGGCGTGCACCGAGAGACGAGCGCCGCTCTTGAGGTTGCGAACCACCGCGAAGATCACGGGAAAGCCGAGGCTGCCGAGGAAGACGCCGACACCGATCGCTCCGAGCATCCACGGGTCTTGAGCGAAGGCTTCCATGCCGCTGACCGCAGGCACAAAGCCGGTGTTGGTGAATGCGGATGCCGCGAAGTAGAAGCCCTGCCAAATGGCGGGCCACACGTCGTAACCCTCCACGAGCAATCGCGGGATGATCACGAGGGAGAGCACGATTTCAATGGCGAGCGCGCTGATCGCGACCGTCGCCAGAAGCCCACCGATCTCGCCAAGCCGGATCGCTTGTGATTCAGAAACCGGCCCGACGTGGATGCGCGAGGGGTTGGTGTCGCTCGCGGCGATGAGTCGTTGGCGAAGGCCTAGGCGGCGCGACACAACGAGGCCGAGCATGCTCGCCAGGGTGAGAACGCCGATTCCGCCCACTTGAAGACCAATGAGAATTGCGGAGTTGCCGAAGGCTGACCAGTGCGTCGACATATCGACGGTGGTGAGGCCGGTGACGCAAATCGCGGATACCGCGGTGAAGAGCGCGTCAACGAGGGGAGTTGCCTGACCGTCCCGAGCCGAGATCGGCAGCACAAGAATCGTCGTGAGAACGACTACGAGCGCCGAAAAGATGGCGATAGCGAAGCGCGCGGGGGTTGCCGCAGCGAAACGATCGATCACATCACGAACGCGGGCGAGGATGCTGCGTTCACGAGGGTGCGCACGCATAGGTGCCCAAGAACTCATAAAATTATCTCCCCACGCACAGGAGGCCATGGTACTCCTCAGAAACCCCCGGTACCCTATTGCAATGGCCGACATCTTTGACGTAGTAGCCGATTCAACTCGGCGTAGCCTTCTGACCGTGCTGCTTGAGCAGTACATCGCCTCGGATTCTCCGAGTGGCGAGCTGAGCGTAAGTGAGATTGTCGAGAAGCTCGATTTGAGTCAGCCGACGGTCTCTAAGCACCTCAAGGTGCTGCGCGATCACGGGTTGGTGTCGGTGCGTGAAGACGGCCAACACCGCTATTACCGTCTCGACTCTTCTCCTCTTGAAGAGGTTGAAGACTGGCTGATTCCGTTCTTGAGTGCGGACTTCCAAGAAGACTTCGATGAAGAGCTGCTCGCGTCGACCGGCGCTTTCTCGGCCTGGTCGGGAGCGGATGTCGGAGACAACTTGGGTCGCCAAGTCGCCGATCGTGCCTACCAAGCTCGCACCGCACTTCACGATGTTGCGGAGGCTGCAAAGCACCTCCCGGGCACCGTGCGCTCTCGCATCTTCCGCAAGGATTAAGCGCGAGGCGCGCCGGGGGAGCGCGTTTAGGGGTGGACAGCGAGTCACACCAGCCCCTATTGTTACCGATTAGCACTTCAGTCACATGCTGGGTGCTTTGTGCAGTCGCTTTGTGCGTTCTGCAGTTGGTGAAACTAAAGGGGCTGGTCCGATGTCACGGGATCTATCTGAGATGCGCTTTCTCACCGTCGCTGAGGTGGCGGACATGATGCGCGTCTCAAACATGACCGTGTATCGTCTCGTTCACTCCGGTGAACTCCCGGCTGTTCGTTTTGGTCGCTCATTCCGCATCCCGGAATCGGCTGTAGCGAGCGCCGTTGCGCCCCCAATCTCCGAGGTTGGATAGCGGCGAATCGTCGCTGAGGGTTCATTCCCAGTTCATCGAGACTTTTAAACCCGCCCGGTGCGGTAAACTCTTCCGGTATGTCTTTCCGCGGTTCTGAATCGGACCGGGTCGGTTCGTTCAGAAATCAGTGAGGTTCCTATGGGTTCAGTCATCAAAAAGCGTCGCAAGCGTATGGCAAAGAAGAAGCACCGCAAGCTGCTTCGTAAGACACGCCACCAGCGTCGTAACAAGAAGTAACTAGTCCCAATGACTAGCGGCCGTCTTTCGAGACGGTCATAACTCGAACACCCGAACGTTCATCTGAACGATCGGGTGTTCGGCGTTAACGAGCGTTTTTGCGCACGATCTTGGCTTGCCGCTTCACGCGGCGCCGAGCTTCTTTGAGGCCGGCGCGGCTCAGCGGCAGAACTGGCCAGCCCATTTTTTGGGCATAGTGCGTGAGTTTTACATCCGCGTTTACGGCAACACGATTGCCTACGGCGCTCAGTAGCGGGATGTCGTTGCTGGAATCGGAGTACGCCCAGCAGTCTGCCAGGTTGGCCCCGAGCCGCCCAGCGAGTTCGGTGGCGACGGCAGCCTTTTCGGGGCCGTGAAGCACGTGGCCGTCGAGTTCTCCCGTGAGAAAGCCGTCTTCGGCGCGCACGCGGGTGCCGAGCGCCCCGGTGAGGCCGAGTCGTTCGGCAATCACTTGTGCCACGAACTGAGGCGTCGCAGTGATGAGCCAGACTTCATGGCCTTTCGCGAGGTGCTCTTTGGCCAGGTCGACGGTTTCGGGCCAGAGGTTGGGCAGAATGTCGCGCTCATAGATGGTCTCAGCCAGCTCAATGAGGGTCTGCAGGGAATGCCCGCCCACGATCTCAAGCGCCCGTTCCCGTGCAGAGGTCATGTGTTTGTGGTTTTCTCCCACAGCGACGAACCGAAACTGGTGCCACGCAAAGCGAGCAATATCTCGCCAGCCCACGATTCCACGCCGCCAGGCTTCCTTGCTCAAATAGAAAGCACTCGCACCACGCATGAGCGTGTTGTCCACGTCAAAGAAAGCCACAACGGCGTTCTGGCTGGGTGGGGGCGACGTTACCTCGTGCATTCGCATTATTCTAGGGTCGTGCCCACGAAACGTCTCACTTTAATTGGCAAGCCGGGATGTCATCTTTGTGACGATGCCCGCGAAACGATCAATCAGGTCATCGCGGCACTGCCCTCAACCATCGAGATCGAACTCACTGAGCAGTCGATTCTCGAGGATGAGCAGTTGAATGCGAAGTACTGGGACGAGATTCCCGTTGTGCTCATCAACGACCGCGTACACACCATTTGGCGTGTCGAACCCGAGCGCCTCAGCGCTGCCCTTCTGGAGGAAACAGAATGATCCGTCACGTTGTTATGTGGAAGCTCATCGCCGAAGATCCGGCAGACCAGAAGATCGCAGCGGATGCGATGGCTGCTGCGCTGGAACCTCTCGTCGGCAAGATCGATGGTCTCGAAGCGCTAACCGTGCGCCCGGATGTGGCAACTGTCGCCGGAAATTGGGACGTCATCCTCGTGTCTGATCACACCTCCGTTGAGGCTCTCGCGGCTTACGGAACGCATCCGTTGCACGTGGAAGCGGGTGCTGTGGTGAAGGCAAACACTCGTGAACGGGCCTGCGTCGACTTCGAGCTCTAAACCGGGGAGCGACGCCGCCTCTTGTGGGCTGCTCATACCTCCGCATTAGGATGTGGGGCACTTGCCGCGCTCTCGCGTGGTCCCGAAACGAGGATCGAAAGAGGAAACTATGAAGTTTCAAATCGTCAAAGGCAAGAGCGAGACGCAGCCATTCTTTTGGCGCATCGTTGCCAGTAACGGCCAGACTCTTGCGGTGAGCGAGAACTACGTCGCTAAGGCATCAGCCAAGAGTGCTGTGGAGTCCGTCATCAAGAATGCCGGCGGGGCCAGCATCGAAGACCTTACGTAAAACAGGGTGTCAGTGCTCGCGGGGCATCCTCGCGAGCACGACCGTCGTGACTGCTACTTGCTGACTTCGATCGGGCCAGTCATGTGGTTCTTGATGGAGTCGCGCTCGGCTGCCAATGACGCGAGCGTTCCGCTGTCGAGTCCTGGTTGCAGCATGTCGTCGAAGGGATTGCCCATTCCACTCTTGGAGTGCACTACTTCGGCATAAGCCGTTGCTGCTGCCGCTACCTTGGCGCTCGCACGCTGGGCCTTCTTCAGCGAGACAGCACTGCTGCCTACGACCTCAGCATGCTTGTTGAGTGCCTTCTTCAGATCTTTGAGTGCTGAATCAATTTTCTTTGACATGGGGTCATCCTGCCTTAGTGAGCTATGCGCTGGCTATGGGTTCGGTGTGTCGAACTGTGAGGCCCTCGCGAGCCCCACAGGGCGGCTACGGAGTGAGGCGGGTTGGTCCGCGGAAGAGATACGTCGCTTCGCGCAGGTTGGGCAGACCGAGGAGCAACATCAGCACGCGACCGAGGCCCATGCCGAAGCCTCCGTGCGGCGGTACACCGTAGCGGAAGAAGTCGAGATAGAAGTCGAGCTCTGCGGGGTCCATGCCCTTGTCGCGGATCTGAGCCTCCAACACGTCAACGCGGTGCTCGCGCTGGGCGCCAGTGGAGATCTCGACGCCGTTGAACACGAGGTCATAGCTGTTCGTGAGGCCTGCATCATCCGCGTGACGCATGTGGTAAAACGGGCGGATGCTGGCGGCGTAGTCGGTCAAGAACACGAAATCGTGGTCGTACGTTTCTTTCACGTAGGCGGCGATCTGGCGCTCACCCTCCGGGTCCATGTCAGCGTCGGCGCGCGGCACCGTGTAGCCACGGTCGCTGACGATCTGCTTAGCCTCGGCCAGCGGGATACGGGGGAAGGGGCGAGTCGGCACCGTCATTTCGATGCCGAACAGCTTCTCGATCTCTTCGCCATGCTTGTCTTTGACGGCTTGGAAGCCGGCAACCATGAGCTCTTCGTGCAAGTTCATGACGTCTTCGTGGCTGGAGATCCAGCTGATCTCGCTGTCGACCATTGTGAACTCGGTGGCGTGACGCGAGGTGAAGCTGGGGTCGGCACGGAAGCTCGGTGCGATCTCGAAGATCTTGCCGAAACCTGCGGACTGAGCCATCTGCTTGAAGAACTGCGGGCTCTGCGCGAGGTAGGCCTTGGTGTCGAAGTAGTCGACCTCAAACAGCTCAGCCTTCGATTCGCTCGCGCTGGCCATGAGCTTGGGGGTGTGAATTTCGATGAAGTCGTTCTCAACCCAGTAGGTGCGCCAGGCGTGCTCAAGCGTGGTCTGGATGCGGAAGATTAGGTTATTGCGCGGTACCCGCAGGTCGAGGAAGCGCCAGTCCATGCGCTTGTCAACACTGGTGTCTTCCGCGATTGGCGTCTCAGGGATGGCCTCGGCGGCGATCTCGATATCGGCAAGCTTGATCTCAACGCCGCCGAGCTTCACGCGCTCGTCGTGCTTCAACTCACCGGTTGCGGTGAGGAAGGTGCCCTGAGCGAGCCCGGAAATGATCTCGGCGAGGGGATCCTCTGCCGGGGTGCCGCCTTCGTTGAACGAGCGGGGGTGAACAAGCTGCACCGCACCCGACTCGTCACGCAGCACAACGAATTGCACCTTCTTTTGATCTCGAACAGTGTCGACCCAACCCGAAACGGAGGTCTCTCCATCGCTAGCGGCGGCCAGGTTCTTAATGAGGGTGCGTGTAGTCACAGCGCCGAGTTTACAAGGGATCACGCAAGAGAAAGTGCGGGAGGGCAGCAGACGTAGACTGAATACCGTGCCAGCAGACCTCATCCATCTCGTTCGCCATGGTGAAGTGCACAATCCCGACCGCATTCTCTATGGCCGTCTCCCCGGGTATCACCTCAGTGAACTCGGTCATAAAATGGCGGATGTCGCCGCCGCAAGCTTCGCCCAGCGGCCCCTCACGGCGCTCTATGCGAGCCCCCTGCAGCGCGCTCAAGAGTCAGCGCAACCCTGGTCGGAGCGCTATGGCTTCCCCATCACGACCGAAGAGCGCATCATCGAGCCGTCCAATTGGTTCGAGGGAGGTCGACTGCGCTTTCCGCAGGTTCTCGGCCAGCCGCGCGCGTGGCCGCACCTGATCAATCCGTTCAAGCCCAGTTGGGGTGAGGCGTACGTGAGCATTGAGGCCCGGATGCTCGCTGCCATTGACGAGGCATGGTCCGCGGCAGACGGCGGCGAAATCGTTATGGTCAGCCATCAGCTGCCCATCGTTGTTGTAGCCCGTTCCGTGAAGAAAATGCGGCTCGCCCACGACCCCCGCCACCGCCGCTGCACCCTGTCTAGCATCACGACGCTCGCCCGCGAGGGAGACCATTTCGTCGAGGTTGACTATCAGGAACCTGCGGGAGACTTGCTGGCAGCATCCATCGATTTAGGAGCCGTGTGAATCGCCGTCTCATCGCCGCTGTTGTGGCGAGCCTTGCTCTGTTTACTGTGTCGTGCTCCGGCGCCACCGAAAGTCTCGCGCAGCAGTACGAGAACGGATCAGAAGAGGGCTACATTTCGGGTGACGGTTCGACCGTTGAGATTCCGGCCGACAGCCGCGATGAACCCATCACGTACGACGCAACCCTCGACACGGGCGACTCCGTCTCAAGCAATGACTTCGTCGGCTCCGTTTACGTCGTGAACTTCTGGTACTCGAGCTGCCCGCCGTGCCGCCTCGAAGCGCCTGACCTCGCCTCCCTGAGTGAGGAATACCCCGAGGTGCCGTTCTTGGGCGTCAACGTGTCTGACACTGCCGAAACGTCGCTCACCTTCGCTGACGAGTTCGGCATTCCGTACGCCTCCGTTGTGGATGCCAGGACCGCGGGCGTGCAGCTGGCGTTCGCCGGCTCCGTGCCTCCCAACGCAGTGCCGACCACGCTCGTGGTTGACCGCGAGGGCCGAGTGGCCGCTCGCATCAGCGGGCTCGTGCGTGACCCGAGCATCCTCGCCGCGATGATCGACTCCGTCATCGCCGAGGAACAGTAGTGTCGAACCCGGTCGGGGAGCTCATTCTCGGCGGCAACCTCCTTCTGGCGATTCCGATTGCGCTGCTCGCGGGCCTCGTCTCGTTTGCCTCGCCCTGTGTTCTGCCTCTCGTGCCCGGCTACCTTGGCTACATCGGCGGGTTCACGAGCAATGAGGAGAAGGGGAGCACGAAGCGCCTCGTTCTCGGTGTGAGCCTCTTCATCCTGGGGTTCACTGTGGTCTTCGTGGCCTTCACGGTGCTGTTTGGCACGGCCGGTCTTCTGCTGCGCCCGTGGCTCGATCTGATCACCCGCATCGCCGGGGCGCTCGTGATCGTGATGGGCGTCGTGTTCATCGGGCAAGTTACCTTCGCCCAGCGCACGATCAAGCCGAAGTTCAAGGTCGCGACCGGTCTTGCTGGCGCGCCGTTGCTCGGCATTGTCTTCGCCTTGGGCTGGACACCCTGCGTGGGCCCCACCCTCATCGCCGTCGGAAGCATGGTGCTGGATGGCGGAGACCCCGGCCGTGCCGCCATCGTCGGCATCGCCTACAGTCTCGGTCTCGGCATCCCGTTCCTCTTGGTGGCGCTTGGGCTCAACTGGGCAACCGGTTCGGTGGCGTGGATGCGCCGCCACATCCGTCTTATTAATCTGATCGGCGGAGCGCTGCTCGTGCTGATCGGTCTACTCATGGTCACCGGTGTGTGGCGTGCAATCGTGACAAGTTTGGGGGCGGTGATCGGTGGCTTCGACACACTCCTCTGATTCAGAAGCTGGCGATTCGGTGACTGGCGGGGATGCGACGCGTCCCAGCGACCACATGGATGCGCCAGCGCCGGAAAGCAAGATCACGCAGCCGAAGCTCGGCTTTGTGGGCTACGCGCGGTTCTTCTGGCGCCAACTCACGAGCATGCGCACCGCACTGTTCTTGCTGCTTCTCTTGGCCGTGGCGGCGATTCCGGGTTCTCTCGTGCCGCAAATCACATCCGACCCCAACGGTGTTATTGCCTACCGCAACAATTATCCCGACACTGCAGCGGTTCTCGACTTCTTCCAAGTGTTCAACACCTACTCCTCGGTGTGGTTCTCGTCGATTTATCTTCTGCTCTTCATTTCACTCATCGGCTGTGTGCTGCCGCGCACCAAACACCACTTCGATGCGCTGCGCGCTCGCCCACCCAAAACCCCCGCCCGCCTTTCGCGGTTGCAGGGCTTCACGACCCGCACGACCGAAGCGGATGCCACAGCCACGATCGACTCGGCTCGCCGCCTGCTGCGCTCGCAGCGGTACCGCACCGAACTGTATGGCGATTCGGTCAGCGCCGAACGTGGCTACCTGCGGGAGACCGGAAACCTCGTCTTTCACGCCGCGCTCGTAGGCGTGCTCGTCACGGTGGGGATCGGCGGCGGCTTCGGCTACACGGGCCAGCGCGTCGTTGTTGAGGGGTATGCGTTCAGCAACTCTCTCGCCAGTTACGACTCCTTCAACCCGGGGCGCTTCTTCACGGATGACTCGCTCGATCCGTACACCGTTGCGCTCGACTCGTTCGAGCCGGTCTACGAAATCGAGAACCAACAAGCGATCGGTCAAGCGATTGACTTCACTGCGAATGTCACCACCACGGTGCGTGGCAGCGAACCGCAGCAGTCCCAGATCAAGGTCAACGCGCCTCTGAGCCTGAGCGGCACCAATCTGTATCTTCTCGGCAACGGCTATGCCCCGATCATCACGGTGCGTGACGCGGACGACAAGGTCATCTGGTCGCAACCCACTCCGTGCCTCCCGTTCGACGCCAACCTCGGCAGCACCTGCATCATTAAGGTTCCCGACGGACTCGATCAGCAGATTGGGATGCTCGGGTTCCTGTACCCGACCACGGGAACCCTCAGCTCTGGCGCACTTGCTTCCGTGTATCCCGACCTGGTCTCACCCGTGCTCACACTGGAGGTGTACGAGGGTGACCTCGGCCTCGATAACGGGCAGGGCACCAATGCCTATTCGCTCAACACCGACTCGCTCGATCAGATCGCGGGTCGAAACTCTGAAGCTGAAACCTTGCGGCTCACTCCCGGCGACAGGCTTGAACTGCCCGACGGTTTGGGCAGCGTTGAGTTGACGAGCATCCCGCGATTCGTCTCCATTGATGTGCACCATGACCCGTCGCAGCTGCCCGTGCTCTTGTTCTCGATGTTGCTGTTCGGCGGGCTCATCACGAGTCTCTTTGTGCCGCGCCGTCGCATGTGGGTAGCAGCCACAACCGACCTGTCGGGTGTGACAACGATTGAATACGCCGCCCTAGCCCGCGGCGACGACCCCAACCTCGAGTCAGCGGTCGCTGACTTCGCCGATAAACATTCCCAGCAACTGAGAGTTAGGGTGGAATCGTGACTGAGACCTTCGTGTCGTATTCGCTGATTGCGGTCTATTCAGCGATGGCGATTTATACCTTTGCGTTCGTAATGTTCGCCGTCGACTTGGCGCGCCGCTCGGCAGAGTCGAGCGATGCTTCCGCAGCAGGCGCGACCGGCCTTGCGTCGGCATCCGCTCAGCAGGCATCTGTATTGCAGGCGGCGGGTTCTGGCCGTACGGCAACGCTGACCGCAGGCCCCGCTTCAACGGGTGATGCTGCTGTTGCGCACTCGCCTAAGTCGTTGCGAATCGCCATGGCGCTGACCGTCATCGCCTGGGTGCTGCACGTGAGTGCCGTCATTTTCCGTGGAGTTGCCGCTGGCCGCGTTCCGTGGGCGAACATGTTTGAGTTCACACTCACCGCAACAGCCCTGATCGTCGGCGTCTTCTTACTGGTGCAGTTCTGGCAAGACTTGCGCTTCCTCGGCTCGTTTATCACCGGGTTTGCATTGCTCGCGCTCGGCGTCGGCACCTCAAGCTTCTATGTGGATGTCGTGCCGCTGCCGCCAGCGTTGCAGTCGGCTTGGCTGGTCATCCACGTCTTCGTCGCCAGCCTCAGCACCGGGTTCTTTGCCCTCGCCGCCGGGCTCTCGATTGTGCAGCTCATGCAGTCGCGTCGCGAAGCGGGCAAGGCACTCAAGCTGCGCTTTCTCGACACCCTGCCGGCCGCTGACCGCCTCGAAACTCTTGCGTACCGACTGACGGTCGTTGGCTTCGTCATGTGGACCTTCACCCTCATCGCCGGAGCTGTCTGGGCCGAGCGGGCCTGGGGCCGTTACTGGGGCTGGGACACCAAGGAAGTCTGGACGTTCATCATCTGGACCATCTATGCCGGTTACATTCACGCCCGGGCAACCCGGGGATGGCGCGGCTCGCGTTCAGCGTGGCTCGCCATAGTGGGATTCGCCGCCATCATCTTCAACTTCACCGTCGTGAACCTCTTCTTCAAGGGGCTTCACTCCTACTCAGGCCTGTAGAATCAGGCTCAGCGAGGCGCGTCATCAGCGCCTCTGTTTCGCCGTGCCCGGAGGGCTGGGCGCGCCGACGTCCTGGCGGAAGAAAAACGCTGGGGCCGCACCGAGCTGAACCCCAGCGTTTGATCGAGGAGAGCCCCCAAGGGCTCAGTGTGGTGCGCCGCGTTAGCCTGCTGCAGTGAGCTGGATTGGCACAGTGGGCTTTCCCTCGCCGGTGCTGAACTGCAACAGCGGACCCTCGGCGCCGCATTCATACGGTGCCGAGTTGATGGGCGCGCTGGCCAGGAAACTGTTCGTGAGGTCCGCGCCATCCATCGTGACGCCAGACACAGTCACCGTGACGGCAATATCGCTCACCTCTTGAGAGGTCGTAATCACTGTCTCGGTGGCGCTGTACTCCCCGCTGATGCCGCCGGTGATAGCGCCGGTTCCTTCGGTGCCTGCGACCTGCAACAGGATCGCAAAGTCGGGAGTGTAGGTGTAGCTCGTGGCGGTGAAAGCGAGCCCGGTGCCGCCCTCCACCGTGATGTCGAGTCCTTCGTTGGTGCCGCTGACTGCGGAGTAGAAGCTCTGCATCTGATCCTCGGCAATGTACCAGTCGCCGATGAGGCACTCGGGGCCGGTGGCGGCTTCTTCTTCCACTTCCTCGGGGGCCGTGGCATCCACTGCGGCATCGGTCGCGGTCGGCTCGTCGGACGGTGACGCGCAGGCCGTGAGGGTGGCGAGGCTGAGCAGGCTGACGGCGGCTACGGCACGCAAACGGCGCGACTCAATACTCATTCTTGCTCCTCGGATGTGCTTGCCGGTGGCGGCAACCAGTGATTCCACCCTACTGAGCGTCCGCGTTACTGAGGTGAGTAGTTTTTACCTAGTTCGTGGCAGCGAACGACGCGATCGCGCCACCACTGCGTGCGTTCAGGGTTTGCGGCCCAGCGCGTGAGCAACGCCTCATCGGCCTCGATGCGACGCACTTCGAGGTGGCCGTCGCGAGCGCGCAGGGGAGCGGCGGTGACATCGGCGGCCAGGAGGGATGCCGTGGCAAGTCCACAGTCGTAGTCGAGGGGGTCGATGGCGGCGGCGAGATGCGCGCCCATCGCAAGCCCCACGGAGGTCTCCAGGGCGCTCGAGACCACGACGGGCAGCCCGGCATCCTTCACGATTGTCAGGGCTCGAGAGACGCCTCCCAGCGGCTGAGCTTTGATGACGAGCAGGTCGGCGGCACCCGCCCGAGCAACCGCAAGCGGGTCGGCGGCTTTGCGCACACTCTCGTCAGCCGCCACAGGAATCCCCATGTACGCGATGCGGGTGCGCAGCTCGCCCAGCTCGTCGACGGTCGCGCACGGCTGCTCGACATATTCGAGGTCAAATTTGGCGAGGGCATGCACGGCACGTTCGGCCTCATCGACTGTCCACGCGCCGTTGGCATCAATGCGGATGCGGCCGGTTGGCCCCATGACGCGACGCACTTCGGCGACGCGAGCAATGTCATCCTCAAGGGTCTGATCGGGCTCGGCGACCTTTATCTTGGCGGTGCGGCAACCATGGAAACGTTCGAGAACCGCTTCGACAAGGTCGGCGGGAACAGCGGGCACGGTGGCGTTAACCCAGATGCGGTCGCGCACGAGCGGCGGCATCTCATTCCAAGCGTAGTCAATTGCGGCCAGCAGCCACGGGGTCGCTTCGGCATCGTCGTATTCCACGAATGGTGAGAACTCGCTCCACCCCTGAGGGCCGCGAAAGAGGAGCGCTTCACGCTGATCGATGCCGCGAAAGCGTGAGGTCATGGGCAGAGACACCACGTGCGCGGTGTCGAGAATGTCGTTCACTGAAGGGAACATGTTCCCAGTCTGACAAGTTCCTCTGTCAGTTAGGGTAATTGCGTGACTAATCCGGGGGATATTGAGCGCGTAGCGACCAAAGTCGTGCCGTACTACGTCGTGGGCGTCGTCGACGACGAAGAAACTGAGCTGCCCACCGACGGCGAGCAGGAGCCAGCCCCCGACGCCGAAGAGGGTCCGGTTGCGCGGCGATCACGCCCGCGGTGGCTGGGGTTTATTGCCGCAGCACTGGGCATCGCCACGCTTGTGTTGTTCATCATCGCGATGATCGTCTCTGCTGGCGGGGACTACCCGAACGGCACCGCTCTGGCGTATGCCGCGATCGTGGTCTCAATCTCGGCCGCAATTACCGCCATGCTGTGTCTCATTTTCGGACTGCAGCGCCGCTGGGCAGCCTTTGGGCTTGCCGTCGCTGTTCTCGCAAACCCGCTCATCGTTTTGTACGTGTTCCGCTTCTTCGGCAGCTAAAGGGTTCGTCGCGACGAACGAAAGCCGAACATCCCCGGTTCGGCATCAGCCCGCTCTGCACCCCGATGGTTAGGGTGGAGCCATGGCGCCTGTTTCTGAAATTTTTGACGAGAAGTTGTGGCGATCGGTCGCCGGGTTCGATGACCTCACCGACATCACGTACCACCACGATGTGACGGGCACGATTGCGCGCATTGCGTTCGATCGCCCCGAAGTGCGCAACGCCTTCCGGCCGCACACCGTCGACGAGTTGTATCAAACCCTGGACGACGTGCGTCAGAATCCACGCATCGGCGTCGTGCTTCTCACCGGCAACGGCCCGAGCGAGAAAGATGGCGGCTGGGCGTTCTGTTCGGGCGGCGATCAGCGCATCCGTGGCCGTGCCGGTTACGAGTACGAAGGCCAAGAGGGGGCGACGAACCCCACGGCGGCCGGTGTTGCCGCTGCGAATGCTGATGCCCAGCTCACTGAAGCAGACGCTGCTGCTGCCGCAGGAAAGCGCCGTGCCGCCGCCGGTCGCCTCCACATTCTCGAAGTGCAGCGCCTCATCCGCTTCATGCCCAAGGTCGTTATCGCTGTCGTGCCCGGTTGGGCAGCGGGCGGAGGGCACTCGCTGCACGTCGTCTGCGATCTGACGATTGCCAGCGCCGAGCATGCCCGCTTCAAGCAGACGGATGTCGACGTCGGTTCGTTCGACGCCGGTTACGGCAGCGCCTACTTCGCTCGCCAAGTCGGCCAAAAGTTTGCGCGTGAAGTGTTCTTCCTCGCCCGCGAGTACGACGCGCAACGCGCCCTCGACGCGGGAGCGATCAACGCTGCCGTGCCCCACGCCGAACTTGAAGCAACCGCCTATGAGTGGGCGCAAACCATCATGACGAAGTCGCCGACGGCGATCCGCATGGTCAAGTTCGCCCTCAACGCGGTTGACGATGGCCTTGTTGGCCAGCAAGTTTTCGCCGGCGAAGCGACCCGCCTCGCCTACGGCACCGACGAAGCCGTCGAAGGCCGCGACTCATTCCTGCAGAAGCGCGAACCCGATTGGTCGCCTTTTCCCTGGCAATACTAGGCAACGGAGCCATAGCAATGACACGAGAACTCTGGTCAATTGACGCGCGCGATCCCCGCAAAGTGTGGGCGGCGCTGAAGCCAGCACTCGATGGTTCGGGAGCCGCGATTCTGCCGCACCCGGCCTCCCCCTCTGGACTGCCAGAAACAGTGCCCGCGAACGTTGCGGTGATCGTAGAAACGAGCGGATCGACCGGCCGACCCAAGCGCGTGATGCTGAGTGCTGCCGCGCTGAAGGCGAGTGCTGCGGCATCCGATGAGCTTCTGGGTGGCCCGGGACAGTGGCTTCTTGCTGTGCCTGCGCACTACATCGCCGGAATCAATGTGTTGGCGCGTTCGCACTGTGCGGGCACCGAGCCGGTCATGATGGCGACTCGAGACTTTAGCGCCACCACGTTTATCGAGGCAGCAGCGCAGCTCACGGGGGAGCGGCGCTTTGTGTCGCTCGTGCCCGTGCAATTGGCGCGACTGCTCGAGTCAGAAGAGGCCGTTGCGGCGCTTTCCACCTTCCAGCGGATTCTGGTCGGCGGCCAGTCGATCCCGGTAGCGTTATTGGCGACAGCCCGCGCTCGCGGTCTTGCCGTATCGACCACCTACGGGTCGAGCGAAACCAGCGGCGGCGCTGTCTGGGACGGCAAGCCGCTGCCCACCGCCCAGGTGCGTCTCGTGGATGACCGCATTGAACTAGCTGGCCCCATGCTTGCCGAGGGATACCTTGACGACCCACGCCGCAGTGCCTTCTCCTTCCGCATGCAGGATGGCGTGCGCTGGTACCGTACCGACGACGTCGGTGAACTCGTGGATGGCGTGCTGCGCGTACGCGGTCGCGCCGATGACATGATCATTTCCGGCGGAGTGAAAGTCTCGATCGCGGAGGTTGAGAACGCAGTGCGCTCGTTGCCCGGCCAGGATGCTGCTGTCGTTGTCGCCGCTCCCCACCCCGAGTGGGGTGAAGCCCCCGTGGTGATCACGACGCGGGCGATCGACCTCGACGTGGTGCGTCAATCGGTGTCGGCCCAGCTGGCTTCGGCCGCGGCAGCGCCCGCGCGGATCATGCTGATCGATGAGATTCCGCTGCTGTCGACGGGCAAACCCGACAGACTCGCCTTAGCCACAGTCGTGCTTAAGTAGAATCCCTCCGTGGCCTCTCCTAAAAAGCAACGCATCGACCCCGCAACCGTTTCCGCCTCCGCGGCGAAGAAAAAGGGCGGACGCCCAGGTCCTCGACCGCCGAAAGCACCCAAGATTGCCAAAGCCACCGCGCGCGATTGGATCAGCGGTGCCCGCATCCAAACGTTGCCTTTGGCTTTTGCCCCCGTTGCGCTGGGTACAGCGGCGGCCTACGTGCTTCCTCACGAAGAAGATGGCGCCGGCTGGCACTGGGCCCGCGCACTGCTCTGCCTGATCGTTGCGGTCTCGCTCCAAATCGGCGTCAACTTCGCCAACGACTACTCCGACGGAGTGCGGGGAACGGATGACCACCGCGTTGGTCCTCGTCGCCTCACTGCCTCCGGTGCTGCCCGCCCGCGCACCGTCATCACTGTCGCGTTCGTCTGGTTTGGCATCGCCGCCATCGCCGGACTCATCATCGTCGTGCGAAGCGGACACTGGTGGATGCTCGCCGTCGGTGCTGCGGCCATCATCGCCGCCTACTTCTACACGGGAGGCAAACGCCCCTACGGCTACCTCGGCCTCGGTGAAGTGTTCGTCTTCATCTTCTTCGGTCTCGTCGCGACCGCCGGCACCACGTTCGTGCTCGCCGGCACCGTGAATCTTGAGTCGTGGTTGGCGGCCGTTGCTGTCGGGTTGTTCGCCGTTGCAACGCTCATGGTCAACAACATCCGCGATATCGCCCAAGACAAGATCGCCGGAAAGCGCACCCTGGCCGTGCGGATGGGCAACCTGCCATCGCGCATCTTCTACGTCGTAGCGATGCTCGTGCCGTTCGGCATCTTGGGCGTCTACTCGTTGCTGTACTTCAACGCTTACTTGGTGAACTTCGTACTGCTCGTGGCGCTGCCCGCCTGCGTGATCGTGCTCACCGCAAAGACGCCAGCCGAGCTGATCTTGGCGCTGCGCCTCACCGGGCTTACCGCCCTGTTGTTTGGGCTAGGGCTCGCGGCAGCGATCGTGTTCTAGACGTCGTTACGGGGAGTCATTGCGAGGCGTAGGCGTCGTGCCCTGCTCGGTGGGTGACGCGCTGGCTTCCGTTTCGGACTCCGTGTCTGCTTCAGCGTCTGCTTCCGCAGCATCGCGGTCGGCGGCGGCATCCTCAGCGTCACGATCAGGATCGTGGGCGGGGCGTCCGCGACGGGAAGCAAGGTCGAGAGCCACGGCATCCCGCAGCTTCGAGAAAAACACATACGAAATAGCGAATCCCAGAATTGCGGCGATGAGGGCGGCGATCCACGGCTCGACGTTCGCGATCATCAGCACGGTAAAGGCTGCGGCGAAGACTCCGACGCGGAGAAGAGAGTAGGCGATCCAAGGTTTCACGGCAACAGTCTAGGCTCGCAACCCGCGTGCAGACTGCGAGCGGTAGAATGGTGGCATGCCTCGCCTATTGGTCGTCCTCGCTTTCGCGATCGTCGCGGTAGACGTGTTCTCCATTGTGGATGTGATCCTTACCGAACGCAGCCGGGTTCGCGCTATGCCGAAGGTGTTGTGGATCATCGTGATCCTGCTGCTGCCGGTTATCGGAGTGGTGCTCTGGTTCATGCTCGGCAAGGCACGTAGTGCCAATTCTGGCCAGACGCGCACTGTTGCACCCGACGATGATCCTGACTTCTTGCGCAAGATGCGCCGTCAGGAAGAACAAGATGAGCGCATTCGCCGCCTCGAACAGGAACTTGCAGATCTCGACGATGACGATAAGACCAACTAACTCTCCAGCCACCAACTTCTCGGTAGCCCTTCTCGAAGAGTTCGTTCGTCTCGGCGTTCGAGACGTTGTGCTGAGCCCAGGCTCGCGCTCGCAGGCTCTCGCACTGGCTGCTGCCGAATTCGAGAAGCAGGGCTTGTTGCGGTTGCGCGTGCGCATCGATGAGCGCGTTGGTGCCTTCCTCGCCTTGGGCCTTGCCGTCGAAACAGGCTCGCCCGTGCTCGTCGTCACCACCTCTGGCACCGCCGTCGCCAACCTGCACCCTGCCGTTCTTGAAGCGCACCACTCGGCAGTTCCTCTGATCATCATTAGCGCCGACCGCCCCGACTCCTTGCGCGGTATTGGCTCCAACCAGACCACGCAGCAGCCGGGTATTTTTGGCACCGCGGTGCACCAGACGTGGGATGTTGAAGCGCCGACCGGCGCTGATGGTGAGATGGATGCCGCAGCGCAACTCGCTCGCGATGCTGTCGCCGCGGTCAATGGCCCCGTTCACCTCAATCTGTCTTTCGATGATCCGCTGTCTGCGCCCTTCGTGTGGGAACCCGGTGACAGAGATGTCGCCCCCGAACCGGCGGGCACCCGCGAGCCCGTCTTTCCCGATCTCTTCAGCGACCTCGATCCTGTGATTGAAACCACCACGCATCAGTCGCCGGGCGCTCCCACAAATCTCGCCATCTCGCCGTCGCCCGCCACCGTCGTTATTGCGGGCACCGGCGCTGGCCCTCGCGCCGAGCAAGTAGCCCGCGAGCTCGGCGCACCGCTCATCGCGGAGGTCGCGAGTGGAGCCCATTTCGGGCCCAACCTCGTGGTCGCCTACCGCGAGCTGCTGAATGCCGCCAACTTCGGTGACCGGGTGGCACGCGTGATCGTGTTCGGGCACCCGACTCTCAGCCGAGAGATTCCCGCGCTCATTCAGCGTCGTGGGGTGCAAACCATTGTGGTGCGGCATCCGTCGGCCGACGATTACAACCCCGGTCGGTGCGTTCGCCTCTTTGTCGATGAGGTTTCGGTCTCGGGCGAAGCCACCGATCGCGCATGGTTGGGTCGCTGGGTGATGTCGAGCCGTCAGTTGCTCGAAACCGAGAGCATTGCCCCTGACATCGAAGCGGATGCCGGAACCCACGCCAAATCAGAACTCGCGATCGTGCGCACCCCCGTTGACCGGCGGATGCTCGCCGAAGCCGTCTGGCGTGCCACGTGGCCGCACGATCGTCTCGTCCTTGGCGCGTCACGACTGATCCGCGAGGTCGATCGTGTGGTGCCGGGCAAGAAGATTTCGGTGCACTCCAATCGTGGCCTCGCCGGTATTGACGGCACGATCTCGACCGCTCTCGGAATCGCGCTCGCGAGCCAAGCCGAAGCTGGCAACGAGGGAGTCACTCGTGTGCTCCTTGGTGATCTTGCAATCTTCCACGATGTGGGCGCGCTGATGTTTGGCGTTGGCGAACCTCGCCCGCGCATCCAAGTGATTGTCGGCAACGACAACGGCGGCACCATCTTCGACGGCCTCGAGGTGGCGAGCCAGGCTGGCGACAGTTTCGACCGGGTGCTGCTCACGCAACAGAACGCCTCCATCGAGGCGCTCGCTGTCGCGTACGGCTGGCGGTATGTTTCTGCGGCAACGCGGGGCGAACTCGATCAAGCATTGTCTGCACACCCCGAGCCGACCATCATCGAGGTTCCGCTCGGCCGCTAATGTCGATGCCGTGGCCGCAGTCGCGCCCGGTACCCCTAGCGCTGAGAAGCGTGCCGAGTAGCCTTGAGGCATGAGCACACTCACGCCTGTCACCGCTGATTTCGAGCTTGCCAGCATCGATCCGTCATCCACTCCTGAGTTCGATGGCAACAAGAAGGATGCCGAAAAAGCTCTCGAGAAAAACGGCGAACGTCTCGCTGCGCTTCAAGAGCGGCTCTTCGCCGAGAGCAAGTTCGGTGGCGAGCGCCGCGTTTTGCTCGTGTTGCAGGCGATGGATACCGCGGGCAAGGGCGGCATCCTGCGGCACGTGATTGGCGGGGTCGATCCGCAGGGCGTGCAGATTCATGCCTTCAAGGCACCGACCGATGAGGAGAAGTCACACGACTTCTTGTGGCGCATCCGCAAGGAGCTCCCGGGCCCCGGCTTCATCGGAGTCTTTGACCGCTCGCACTATGAGGACGTGCTGATCCACCGCGTGCGGGGGTTCTCGACGCCTGAGACGGTCGACGAGCGCTACGGCATCATTCAGGAGTTCGAAAACGAATTGATCGCGCAGGGCACGACGATCATCAAGGTCATGCTGCACATCGGCGCTGACGAGCAGAAGGACCGCCTGCAAGAGCGACTTGATCGCCCCGAGAAGCACTGGAAGTACAACCCGGGCGATGTCGACGAGCGACTGCTGTGGGATGACTATCAAGAGGCTTACGAGATCGCGCTGCGCCGCACGACGACCAAGAACGCTCCCTGGTATGTGATTCCGGCGAACCACAAGTGGTACGCGCGCTGGGCTGTTCAGCAGCTTCTGCTCGAAGCGTTGGAGAGCCTTGACCTGCAGTGGCCGAGCGCCGACTACGACGTCGAGGCTGAGAAAGTGCGACTCGCGAACAGCTAGTCGGCTGGTGTGGGCTGGCCGTTAGTGAACGGGAAATGAATCTGCTCGTTAACACTCGAAAATACATAGACGTTCATCTATGCTTTGAGTGTTCAAGCGAAACGAGGAATCATGCGCACCCCATCTTCTGGTCAACTTCCGCTTACTGACCCCAACGACGTTCTTCGCCGCGGCGCTGAACGTCTTGCGGTGCAGTACGACGGCCTCGTGAGCGAGGAAACCATCGAGCGCGTTCTCTTCGAGTCCTACGCTGCGCTCGCGCGCACCGCGAAAGTTTCTACGCACCTCGCGAGCCTCGCCTACCGCTTTGCGCACGACCGCCTCGCTGCTCTCGCTCAGGCGAAGGGCGTGATTCCGAAGACGGTGCCTGAGGTGCTCTTTGTCTGTGTGCAGAACTCCGGGCGCTCGCAGATGGCCGCAGCGTGGCTTCGCGAGCTCGGCAAGGGGCGCGTTCACGTGCGCTCCGCCGGATCAGAGCCGGGCGCGAGCATCCTGTCTCTCGTCGTCGACGCGATGGCAGAAGAGGGCATCGCCCTCACCGACGACTTTCCCAAACCACTCACCGACGACGTCGTGCGTGCCGCGGATGCCGTGATCACGATGGGCTGCGGCGACGCCTGCCCGATTTACCCGGGCAAGCGCTACCTCGATTGGCAGCTCACTGACCCTGCCGACCTCGACATCGACGGAGTTCGACGGGTGCGCGATGAGATCCGCGCACGTGTGGAAGAACTACTGCGCGAGATCGCGCCCTAGCTTCCGGCGACGGCAACAGAGGAGGCGGCAGCGGCGGCTTGCCCGCGTCGCTACCCGAAAGCTTCGACGATGGGACGGAACTTCAGTTCGGTCTCGGCGAGTTCCTTCTTGGCGTCAGAGCCCGCCACGATTCCCGCTCCGGCGTAGGCCGTGATGCGCGTGCCGGTCACTTGGGCGCAGCGCAACGCAACAGCCCATTCGCCGTTGCCGTGGGCATCCACCCAGCCAACCGGGCCGGCGTAGCGTCCGCGATCGAAGCCTTCGAGTTCATCGATGATGCGGATGGCATCGGGCGTTGGGGTGCCTGCGACGGCCGCGGTCGGATGCAGAATCTCGATCAGGTCGAGCGCACTCGCGTGCTCCCGGAGCCGGCCATCGATGTCAGTCGCGAGGTGCCACAGGTTGGGCAGCTGAAGCGTGAAGGGTGCGGATGCCGCATGCAGTTCACTGCTGAGCGGTGCGAGGGCATCCATGACGCTGGCAAGCGCGAGCGCATGTTCTTTCTGATCTTTGGGGGAGTTCATGAGGCTTCCGGCGGCTCGCCCGTCGGAGATGCGGTCTCCGCCGCGCGCGGCACTGCCGGCAAGCACGCGGGCGCTGACGGCACCGTTGTGCACTCGCACGAGCGTTTCGGGGCTCGAGCCAATGAGGCCGTCGACGGCAAACGTAAAGGTGTCGGGGTAGCGCGCAGCAAGGGCGCTGAGGGGGATGCGCAGATCGGCGTTCTCGGGCAGGTCAGCGTGTTGGTCCCGCGCGATAACGATCTTGGCTGCCGCACCGTGGGAGATTTCGCGCAGGGCCGCTTTGACGGTCTTGGTGAAGCCTTTTGCGCTCATCTCACCGGGGGTGAAAACGATGTGCACGGGGTCCCCGGCGGCTTCTCGAGGGTCAGCGGGAAGGCCATCGGAGGTGACAGGCAGGCCGCTGGCTTCTCCGGCGGTAATGGTGGTGACCCACTGGATACCGTCGCGGCTCCCGACAACAATGCGGGGAACGATCAGCACACTCACGGCATCCGAAGAATCGGCGAACGCGAAGCTGCCGAGGGCGATCAGGCCGGTGCCAGCGCGCTTCACGCTGTCGTGAATGATTGCGGTGCGCGAGAGTTCGTTCCAGGCGGCCGCGGCGTCGGTGAATCGGGTGGCACCTCGGAACTCGAGTCGCAGCAATTCGCCAATACCAACAAGGCCTTCGCCGTCGCGAATGAAGCCGAGAGGATGCTGCGGGGTGATCCAGTCGAGTAGTCGATCGACGGCTGCGGTTGGGCGCGTAACACTGCTCAGGACGGCATGGGTGCTAGCCATGGCACCTTCTCCGATTCTGCCCGTGACCGGACGGCTTTTGCCCCAACAATGTCTCCCAAGTATCAGAGTACCTGTCAGTTGCGGGCAGGAAAGTGAGCATCCGCTCTGAGCGCCCTAGACTAGTGATGTGGGTAAGGCTGACATGAACAAGCGACCGGAAGACGTAGCCGGAATGTTCGATGGTGTCGCAAAACACTACGACCGCACAAATAACGTCCTTTCCGCCGGCAATGCGGTGCTGTGGCGCGCTGCAACAGTGCGAGCGGTGGCCCCAGAAGCGGGCGAACGCATCCTCGATATTGCGGCTGGCACGGGCACAAGCTCGGCAGCTTTGCACCGCAACGGTGCCCGCGTTGTCGGTCTCGATTTTTCGACCGGGATGGTCGAACAGGCCCGCAAGCGTCACAAGAAGATCGAGTTCATTCAGGGCGACGCTCAGCAGTTGCCGTTTGGCGACAATGAGTTCGACGCCGTCACGATCAGCTTCGGTCTGCGCAACATCAACGATCCGCGCGCAGCGCTGTCGGAGATGTACCGCGTTCTTAAGCCGGGTGGCCGTCTGGTGATCACCGAGTTCTCCAAGCCTCCCGTCGCGATTGTTCGTGCCGGATACTTCACCTACTTGAACCGTGTCATGCCGATCATTGCTGATCGTTCAAGCTCGAACCCTGAGGCATACACCTACCTCGCCGAGTCGATTCGCGAGTGGCCAGACCAGGGCGAACTCAGCCAGTGGATTCGGGCTGCCGGGTTCACTCGCGTCGCGTACCGCAATCTCACCGCAGGCATCGTTGCCATGCACCGTGGCCACAAGCCTGTTGATGAAACAGTGCTGGCCTCCGTCGCTAAGCGCAAGGGCAATGCCACTCGTCCGATCAAGACGATCACTATGCCCAAGACGCCCAAGACCTCTTCTGACAGCACACCGAAGCCGTAGCGCTTCGCAAAAGAAACCGGTTGATAGTGAACCCGAGTGTTCCGTCTGCTCGCCGCAGCAACACCCTGAGCTCCTCACTGGGCTTGGGCGAGAAGCTCTTTGCCTCAAGCGATGAGCGTCGTTTTGCTGCCGCGATTGAGGAAGGTCTCGACCAGGTCGAGGCCGGCCTCTTGGCCCACATGGCCTTCGCCGACGACGTTGCGGATGCCACGAGTCGCTACTTGCTCGAAGCGGGCGGCAAGCGCGTGCGTCCGGTGCTTGCACTGCTCACGGCTCAGCTCGGTGAGGGCAATAACGCTGAGGTGGTGACGGCGGCTCAAGCCGTAGAGATCACTCACCTCGCGTCGCTCTACCACGACGATGTCATGGACGAAGCGCAGTTGCGCCGCGGAGTTCCGAGCGCTCAAAACGTGTGGGGCAACTCCGTCGCGATCCTCACGGGCGACCTGTTGTTCGCGCGGGCAAGCAAGCTTGTCGCGGGTCTCGGCGAAGAGGCCCTGATGTTGCAAGCGAACACGTTTGAACGGTTGTGCCTCGGCCAATTGCACGAAACTCTGGGCCCGAAGCCGGGCGAGAACCCTGTTGAGCACTACTTGCAGGTACTGGCCGACAAGACGGGGTCGCTCATTGCGACCGCCGCCGAGGTTGGCGTGATGTTCTCGAATGCGCCGGTGGAGTACACGAAGCCGGTTCGCGAGTTCGGCGAAAAGGTCGGCATCGCCTTCCAGCTCATCGATGACGTGATTGATCTGTCTGATGAGACCGGCAAGACGGGCAAGCAGGCGGGAACCGATCTGCGCAGTGGCGTTGCCACGCTGCCGCTGCTGTACTTGCGCGAGCTCGCCGTCACCAACAGCGATGCTGCCGAGTTGTTGACCCGCATTGAGCGCGACGTGAATGCCAACTTCTATGGTGAAGGCGACGAAGAAGCTCTCGATGCTGCCGTGACCGAGCTCCGCGAGCATCCCGTCACGAAGAAAACGTTGGACGAAGCCCGTCGTTGGGGTCGCGAAGCTGTTGACGCTCTTGCGCCGCTGCCCGATGGTCCAGTCAAGAAGGCACTCACGCGCTTCGCCGAAAACGTCGTCGAACGCTCGAACTAACTACTCCATACTCGCCCGCGCCCCGGGCGCCCCGAGATGAACGGAAACGACAACTGATGAGCAAACTGCGACTCGCCATTGTTGGTGCTGGCCCCGCCGGAATCTATGCTGCCGACATCCTGCTGAAGGCGGAGCGACAGTTCGAAGTGTCGATCGACCTGTTCGAGCAACTGCCGGCACCATACGGTCTTGTTCGCTACGGTGTTGCGCCCGATCATCCGCGCATCAAAGGCATCGTGAACGCGCTGCGCGACGTGCTCGACACCGGCAACATCCGCCTCTTCGGCAATGTCACGTACGGTCGCGACATCACGCTCGACGACCTCAAGAAGCACTACAACGCCGTGATCTTCTCCACCGGTGCTGTGCGGGATGCCCCGCTGCCGATTCCCGGAATCGAGCTGCCAGGCAGCCACGGTGCCGCCGACTTCGTCAGCTGGTACGACGGTCACCCCGACGTTCCGCGCGAGTGGACCCTCGACGCGAAAGAGACCGCCGTCATCGGCAATGGAAACGTCGCCCTTGACGTCGCCAGAATGCTCGCTAAGCACGCGGATGACCTGCTGCCGACAGAGATCCCCGCCAACGTCTACGAGGGCCTTAAATCGAGCCCCGTGACCGACGTGCACGTCTTCGGCCGCCGTGGACCGATGCAAGTGAAGTTCACGCCGCTCGAACTGCGCGAACTCGGCGAACTCAACGACGTCGACCTCGTCGTGTACGAAGAAGACTTCGACTACGACGCTGCCTCGAAAGCGGCCATCGAATCCAACAAACAGATCATGGTGCTCGACCGCATCTTCACGAAGTGGCGTGGCGAAGAAAAGGGCACGGCATCCCGCCGCTTGCACTTGCACTTCTATGCTGGCCCCGTTGAGGTGCTCGGCACCGATCGCGTTGAAGGCTTCCGTTACGAACGTACGAAGCCCGATGGTGAAGGCGGAGTGGTCGGCACCGGCGAATTCCGTGAGGTTGCGGTGCAGAGCCTGTATCGCGCTGTCGGCTACTTCGGATCACCGCTTGACGGCATCCCGTTCGACGACCGCCGCGGAGTGATCCCCAACCGCGAGGGTCAAGTCATCGACGACAATGACGAACAGGTCAATGGCGTTTATGCGACCGGGTGGATCAAGCGTGGGCCAGTCGGTCTCATCGGCCACACCAAGTCTGACGCGATGGAAACCATCAGCCACGTCATGAATGATCAGGCCAACTGGTGGGCTCCCGAGCATCCCGATGAGCAGTCGGTCATCGACCTCCTCACGAGCCGTGGTGTCGAGTACACGAACCTGCAGGGGTGGCAGTCGCTGGATGCCCACGAGATCGCTCTCGGTGAGCCTGAGGGCCGCGCGCGCATCAAGCTCGTCGACCGCGACGAGATGATTGCGGCATCCAGAGCCACTGACTCGGAATAGCAGTTCAGGGCCGATTCGCCCACGGAAAGCCGAATGCGGCGTGACGTGCCGCTGTCGTTACTGAACGGCGGCGGTGAGCCGCGCGAGGTTATCGAGCACCTTTGACCGTCGTGGTCGTTCCATCCACTCCTCAAGGGTGAGTTCGCGGCTGACACCGCGATACTCGGACTCGAGCTCGCGCATCTCAGCGATGAACTCCGGCCCGCGAACCATCACCGAGATTTCAAGGTTGAGGCTGAACGAGCGCATGTCCATGTTGCTCGAGCCAATCACCGCGACTTGATCGTCGATGGTGAAGTGCTTGGCGTGCAGCACCGTTGGGGTGGGGTAGAGCCAGATTCTTACCCCGGCACGAAGTAGCGTCTCGTAGTAGCTGCGTTGCGCGTGATAAACCAAAGCCTGGTCGCCCACCTCCGAGACGAAGAGCTGCACATCGAGACCGCTCTGCGCGGCAGTAGTGATGGCGTAGAGCATCGAATCGTCGGGCACAAAGTACGGGCTCGTGATGATCACGCGCTCTTGAGCGGCATAGAGCAACGAGTTGAACAGCCGCAGGTTGTTCTCTCCCTCAAAGCCAGGGCCGCTCGGCACAACCTGAGCATCGAGGCTCGTTGTGGTTGCGGTGGGAGGTGCCAGCGACGCCTCACGCACTAAGAGTTCGTTTGTTTCGCTGTACCAGTCGGTGATGAAGAGTGCATGGATTCCCGCAACGATCGGTCCCTCAAAACGCACCATGAGGTCTTTCCACTGCAACCCGCGCTTTTTGTTCACACGCTTGTTGTAGGTGGAATCGACCATGTTCTGAGAACCCGTGAACGCAAGCTTGTTGTCGATGACGAGCAGCTTGCGGTGATTGCGCAGATCGGGGCGCTGGAACTTCCACTTGAGCGGCTGGAGGGGGAGCATGACCTCCCACTGCAATCCGATTTTCTTGAGGCGACGGATGGTGGTGAGGTATCCGGGAGCGCGAAGCGATGCCAGATGATCGAGCAGAACGCGCACCCGAACACCGCGGTTGTGGGCGGCTTCCAACGCGTCAAAGAATGGCGCAGTGGTGGGGTCGAGACTCAGAATGTAGAACTCGACATGAACGTAGTTGTTGGCATCGTTGACCGCTGCAGTCATCGCCTCCAACGATTCTTGATAGTCGGAGTAGAGCGTTGCAGAGTTGCCGCCCACGAGAGGCATCGCGCCAAGCGTGCGATTGAGCTCCACCACGGGAGCAAGCCAGAGCGGCCATGGTTGATCCTGTTTGACCTGGTCCATGCCCTCCGTGGACTCGAGGATGAACTGGTTGATTTCGGACTGCTTATCGCGTCGCCCCTTGGGGAGCTTGCGGCTGCCGAAAATCAAGAACAACAGGATGCCGACATAGGGAATGAAGAAGATAGCCAGCAGCCACGCCATGGCGGTTTGCGGTCGGCGATTGCGAGGAACGTAGATGAGCGACAGCACCCGAATCACGAAGTCGAGAAGCACAAGAAAGGCAGCTAGTACCGCTGTAAAGCTGAAGTCGATGCCGCTCAGGTCCATGGGCGAAGTCTACCGAGTTCTCGCCAGTAACCGACTGCCTGGTCGCGGCGACGCGGCGGCTACCAGCGCGGGGGAGGGCCCTGCCAAGCGGGGGTCTCATCGGGCGTGACGAACGATCGAGCCACCACGACATCCGTTGACGAATGGGCGACGATCGACATCGCAATCGTGAGCGCCACGATGTGGAAAATCAGGTCGCCAGCCGGGATGTCGGCCGAGACCACGACGAGCACGTACACGACCGACGCGAACCCCTTGGGCCCGAACCACATGGCGGCAACCTGTTCACGCATGGAGAGGCCGGAGCCGAGGAACGAGAAGTACAACGCGATCGGGCGAGCAGCGATCAGCGCGAGCACGGCGAAGAGCCAGCCCGTCCACGCGATTTCGCCCAAGAACTTGAACGACAAGAGAGCGCCAAAGACCATGAGCGCCAAGAGTTTCAGAAGCTCGGAAATGATCTCGCCGAACTCCTCGAAGGCTTCGCGCTCCTTCTGCCCCACCGTTGCCACCATCACGCCAGCGGCAAACGCAGCCAAGAAGAGGTTCGCGTGGGTATAGCTTGCCAGCGCGAACACCAAGAGGCCGATAGCAATCGGCACGATCGGCTCGAAGACGCCGGCAGCAGCAAACAGCCGAGTGTGGAGGGCCTTGATGACGATCCACGGCACCGCAATACCGATGGCGGTGCCCGCGAGAAGTTCTATTCCCAGCTCGCCCAAGTGCAAATCTTCTGAGCCCGAGCTGACAGCCAAGAACACGACCACAAAGGGCAGCGCCAAACCGTCGTTGACGCCCGACTCCACATTCAGCAGCTGACGCAACCGCTCGGGCACCTGTTTGTTGCCGACAAGGGCGGCCGCGAACACCGGGTCTGTGGGGGCAAGGATCGCGCCGATCAGTAACGCTTCAGGCCAATCCAGTCCCAGCATGAAATGCGCCAATACCGCTGTGATGCCGAGAGTGAGAGGCAAACCCCACCCGAGAGCGCGACCGGGAAGTCGCCACGCCTTGCGCAAGTCACCCCAGCCCATCTTCATGCCATCCGTGAAGAGCACTACAAAGAGTGCGATCTCGGCGATTGTCGAGACCTCGGTCGACGACGAATCGATATCGAGGATGCCCGTTGTCTCCGAGCCGATCACAAAGCCGACAACCAAAAACAGGACAGCGGCCGACAGTACCGTTCGCCCCGCGAGCGCAGAGAACAGCACCGCAACCAGCAGGGTCGCAGCAAAGATCAGCAGGAAAACATCCATGCTGGGGGAGTCTTAGCGGAAGTTCACAAACTGGAGAGCGACTTCGATGTCTTTGCCCTTCAGCAGTGCCATCGTGGCCTGAAGGTCGTCGCGGCTCTTCGACTGCACGCGCAGTTCGTCGCCCTGAATCTGCGACTTGACGCTCTTGGGAGCTTCGTCGCGGATGATCTTCGAAATCTTCTTGGCGTCTTCTGACGAGATGCCGTTCTTGAGGCTGATCTCGATGCGGTATTCCTTGCCGCTGGGGAAAGGCTCGCCGGCGTCGAGGCTGCGCAACGAGATGCCGCGCTTGATGAACTTGGCCTCGAGCACCTCGAGAACCGCTTTCACGCGCTCTTCAGCGCTTGCCTTGAGGAGGAGGCTTTCGCCAGTCCACTCCACCGAGGCGCCTACGCCCTTGAAGTCGTAACGCTGAGCAAGCTCTTTTTGCGCCTGGTTGACGGCGTTTTCCGCCTCCATTTGGTCAACTTTGCTCACAATGTCAAACGAAGAATCAGCCATGCGCCCATGCTACCCGCGGTCGGCCGAGAACTCCCACCGACCAGTTTTCGGGAAGTGGTCACGTGAAGCCCAGATTCCTTGTATTCTGGTTCAGCGCGTTCGGTCAGATGAATACATGTGGCCGGAGGCGTCTCGGCGAGTTACCCAAGTGGCCAAAGGGATCTGACTGTAAATCAGACTGCATCGCATTCGAGGGTTCGAATCCCCCACTCGCCACCGAGATACCGAAAGGCCCCGCGCGCACAGTGTGGGGCCTTTCGTGAATAATAGGCGCGTGACTCTAACTTCTTCTCCCGAGAGCCCGTCTTTTCGTCATCGGTTAGCGCAGTTCGTTGACTCAGCCCCAGTGCAGAACTTCGTTCTCGCCGTCATCATCGTGAACGCCGTGGTGATTGCCCTCGCTACCGCGGCCGAGGAGGGAACGACCACCTACAGCGTGCTCCATGCCCTCGACAGCATTGCGCTCGTGGTGTTCGTTATTGAGCTGCTGCTCAAGCTCGTCTCCTACGGTCCGAAGCGCTTCTTTACCGACGGCTGGACCGTTTTCGACTTCATCGTTGTTGCGATCGCCCTTGTTCCGAGTTCTGGGCCGCTTTCGGTGCTGCGGGCATTGCGCGTGCTGCGAATCCTGCGCGTCGTGAAGTTCCTGCCTCAAGTGCGGATGGTCGTGGAAGCGTTGCTGCGCTCATTCCCCGGCATCGGCGCCATCGCACTGTTGATGTCCCTCGTCTTCTTCGTCGCATCCGTCATGTCAACAGAACTGTTTGGCGATGCGTTCCCCGAATGGTTCGGAGACATTGGAAAGTCGACCTACTCGCTCTTTCAGATCATGACGCTGGAAAGCTGGTCGATGGGAATCGTTCGCCCCATCATGGAAGTGATGCCGCTAGCGTGGCTCTTCTTTGTGCCGTTCATCCTGATCGCCGCCTTCATTACGCTCAACCTCTTTATTGCCGTCATCGTCGACACCATGCAATCGCTGCGTGTGGAGCGCGAAGAGGCAGCAGGTGCTGAGGCGGAAAAAGAGAGTCCGCGCCTGGCCTTGGAACTGGACGACGACGAGCTCGCCCTGCTATCCACCGGCCTAGCTCGGTTGTCGGCGACAGACTCTGCTCCGCACGAAGTTCTTCAGGTGTGGGGGATCGAAACTTCCGCAGCGTTGAAAGAGGAAGCGCAGCGACTGCACGAGGCGCTCGCCGGGGACAAAGAGCTCTCGCACGCAGACTGGGCGCGAACGTTGTTCGCCGCCGATATGGCACTAATTAGGGGTCTCTCTGATGGGGCTGCTGAACAGCGCGCCGCCGACGATCAGGCTGCCCTCGCTCTCTCTCGTTCAATTCGCGCTCGGATCAATGCGCACGGTGCGCTGACTTCACCTGCGATCGGATGACATCTCGCCGCTTGTAGGTGCGGTGCTGTTGCCGGGGCCCCAATGGTGCGGGTCTCGCATCCTCCGCTGAGCCCTAGGCTTAAGTCATGCCTCATGACGAACTCCTCGACCTTGCCCGCAGCGTTGCCACGCAGGCGGCAGAGCTCGCCGCTCGGCGCCGCATCGAAGGTGTCGCCGTTGCCGATCGCAAGACATCGTCAGTGGATGTCGTGACCTTCGCCGACCGCGAAAGCGAAGAACTCATCCGCAGCCTGATCGCCGCCGCGCGCCCCAACGATGGATTCTTGGGCGAAGAAGGCGAAGCGAATACGGGCACGAGCGGACTGACCTGGGTTGTTGATCCCATTGACGGCACCGTGAACTACCTCTACGGCATCCCGCACTACGCCATCAGCGTTGCCGTTGTCGAAGGCGACCCCGACCCTTCGACGTGGCGCGCGCTCGCCGGGGCTGTCGTGAATCTCGGCGCTCAGGAGACCTATACCGCCACGGCCGGCGGCGGGGCCTTCCTCAACGGCGAACGACTTCAGGTGGCCGAAGCAGTAGACCTCTCGCAGGCTTTGGTGGCGACGGGGTTCTCCTATTTGCAAGAGCTGCGAGTGAAACAAGGGCGAGTGGTTGCAGGACTGCTTCCCCAGATTCGCGACATTCGCAGAATGGGCACCGCATCCCTCGACCTCTGCATGGTGGCATCGGGGCGCGTGAATGCGTACTACGAAGAAAGCCTGAACCCGTGGGACCATGCGGCCGGGGCACTCATTGCCCGCGAGGCCGGCGCTACGGTGAAAGGCCGGGGAACGCAGGCTGAAGGCAAGGACTTTATCTTGGCTGCGGAACCAGCCGTTGCCCAGAAACTTGAGGCAGTATTAATGCAGCTAGACGCGTGAACTAGACCACTTTAAAAAGGTGTGGCAACTAGACCACTTGCGCGCTAGCCTTTATGAATCTGTTACCTGCGTGCAACCCGTACGCGCGCAGGTTCATACCCGAATTATGCATTCACACCTAGCAGGTGAATCGCGTGGAGGAGAAGAATGTCACTGACGAGCGCCAGCGCCGCAGCGACTCTCTCCTCCCGTCACGCCGGTCTCGCTCTATGAGCCAAGACCACCTGTTCCCACAGCAACCGGGAACCGCGGGCAACGCTCCGCTCACTCGAAAGCAACTGCGCGAGCTCGAGCGCGTGGCTCAGCTTGACGCTAAGCAGAAGCACGGCACGAAGCAGCGCAGCACGAAGCAGTCCGCTGCTACCCCGTCGGTGGAGGCGCCGACTACTCCCGTGCTCGCTGACCTGTTTACGCCGCACTCGATGGATGAGCCCACTGCCGCCCACGCGCCGGTAGTGGTTGAGCGGGCACCCGCCATTGACGTGGCTGTTGTCGTCGAAGCGGCTCCGGTGGCCTATACGGCGCCGGTTCTCGAAGCGGCTCCCGTAATCACTACGGCCCCGGTGGTCGAAGCTTCGCTGCCCAGCCGACGCTCTTTGCGCGCCCAGCAGGCCAACGCAGCGGCAGTGCCGGCGATCCCCACAGCGCCCGCCTCGGCGTCGGTGCTCGGCGCCACTGCGCCAGCAGCGGGAGCCCCAACCGTTTCAGAGCGACTCTTCACCGCGCCGATCGCGACGGTGCCCGCATCCACCGCGTCGGTTGCGTCAGATCTGGTGGCTGAACAGGCTTCGTCCGACGAGCCGCTCAGCATTTTTGGCATCACCCCTGATCCGGCTATCGCATCCACTTCTGTGGCTGTCGCCCCGGCTGCGCGCGTTGCGCACGATCTGCCGAGAAAGAAGCGGGCGAAGTCGGGCAAAGCTGCCACGAGTGCTCGTGCGCCGAAGCCGACGAAGGTTGCCACAGCTCCAGCTTCACGCGCGCCACGTGGCTCCGCCGTGAAGTCGAAGCGCGTCTGGGTTTCGAGTGCAGCATTCGCACCAAGTGGAACGCCCCGTCGCCGCACGAAGGCCGCCGCATCCAAAGCCTTCTCCTTCGTCGCCATGCTTTTTGCTGGGGCGATCCTGGTTGGCGTCTCGGTGCCCTCGAACGCGTTCGTGGATGGCGACGCTGCGATCACGGCAGCTATTGCCCCGGAAGCAGATCTCGCGGCCCTCAGCAACAACGTTCGCCCGTCGCAGTCCTTGGCGGTGTCGGGTGAAGTCGAAAGCGAACTCGCTGCCCACGACAGCATCAAGGTCATCTCCTACGCCGAAGTTCTGGCGCTGCAGTATGCGGGAGTCGACTACGACTACAACGCGACTGTCGGTGCTGTGCGCTGGCCGTTCCCCTATACGGTCCCCATCACTGATGGTTTCGGCGATCGCGTCGGCGGCTTCCACAAGGGAACAGACTTTGCGGCCGCATCCGGTACGCCCATCTATGCAATCGCAGACGGCACTGTTGACCTCATCCAGGCCGACTGGTCGGGCTACGGATATCACGCGATCATTAGCCACGTCATCAACGGGCAGCAGGTCGAAAGCCTTTACGCCCACATGATCACCGACTCCAGCCCGCTTGTGGTTGGACAAGAGATTAAGGCCGGCGATTTCATCGGTCTCGTTGGTGAAACTGGTATCGCCTACGGCGCACACTTGCACTTCGAAGTGCACCTCGATGGTGTTCCCGTTGACCCCTATGCTTGGCTCACGACGAATGCTGTCGACTAATTTTCTTGTAGGGTCGATTTTGACCCAAAAGCGTACTTAGAGGCCCTAAACGGGTGCTAGTCTCTTACGGTGCCAATTGCGCGTTCAGCGCTTTTGTGTGCCCCCTTAGCTCATTGGTAGAGCACTTCCTTGGTAAGGAAGAGGTAGTGGGTCCGATTCCCACAGGGGGCTCGCTTATCCAGTAATTGGATGATGCGGCTGAGTAGCTCAGTTGGTGAGAGCGCACGACTCATAATCGTGAGGTCGCGGGTTCGAATCCCGCCTCAGCTACAACTAAAGACGCCCGAGAATCCGCAGATTTGCCGCGTTCTCACCCCCTCGAAATGTGACCTCACGATTTGAGGGGTTCATCTTCTCTCGCACTGCCAGCGCTGCTTCGGTTGACGACGAGCGCGTATAAAGCTCAGTGGTCGTAATGGATGCGTGACCAGCGACGCGCTGAATGTTCTGGGGCGAGTTTCCCGCCCGCGCGAGACGCGTCAGGAACGTGTGCCGGAGGTCATGGAACCGAAGCTCACGCCCGTCAGGGAACGTCGCGATCTTTTCGCGAATCTGCGGCCACTTCACGGCCCGCGAGAGGTTGCCGCTATCGAACGGCCCGCCACGCACGCCCGTGAAAACGTGATCGAACCCGGCCTCCTGTGCCTGCTCGAGCCACGGCAGTAGTTCGTTGAGGATTGGCACGCTTCGGATATGCCCGCTCTTCGTGGGGCGAATCTCGAGTTTGCCGCTGCCGTTGGGGGAGTAAGTTCGGCGCACCGTAATGAGGCCTTGACCCGTGTCAACGTCCTCCCAGCGCAGCCCGACGAGTTCGCCCAAGCGCAGGCCGGTGAAGGCAAGCCCGGCGAGCGAACGCTGCCCGAAAGGGTGGAAGTCTGCGAGCGTAAGCATTCGTGCCACCTGAACGTCGCTCAGTGCGCGGCTTACGGGGTCAGCATCGTGGGCTTTGCCGCGTGATGCACGGAGTGATTTGCAGGGGTTCGCAAGAATGAGGCCTTCCATCACGGCGAGACCCAGTAGACGGGAGAGCAGCGCGAGCGCGTCCTGTTTCGTGGAGGCGCTGCCGCTCCAAGAGGCGCGAGCGCGGGAGATGGTCAGCGGCGTTAGCTTCCCGAGTGCCAATCCACCGAGGGACGGTTTGACTCGTAAACGCCAAGCACGTTCGTACGCAGCAATCGCGTTCGAAACCAAGTCTTCGTTGACGATTGAGTGATACTCCGCGTGGAACTCCGAGAGCGTCACCGCCGATGGGCGCAGCGCAGCGGTTAGTGCCGCTTGAGTTCCAACGCTTTGCGATTCCATCGTTCTCCCATGAGTGCGCCAGTGTTAGCGCATAGGAGCAGTCTATGGGTTGGTGTTAGCGAACGCAAACAGTGACGCACGCGTTCGCGATCACGAGCAATATCGGTGCATCGCGGTACGCTTGGCGCATGAGCAAAGAACCTGACGACTCGCCACCTCTCGCGCTTGAAGAAGTCAGCTTTGATCAGCTCGGAGCGATAATCGAGGCACTTGTGGAACAGCTAGGCACTGTTGCTAATCGTGCCGAGGCAAATGACGTTAAACGGGACATTCAGGAGGTCCACACCCACGGTGTGACTCACGAAGACGTTATAGACGAGCTGGACAGGCGCACAGAAGCCGTCGTTATCCGAACCCTCTCGGGCCTTAAGCAGTTCCGTAGGAACTACGAGTATTGGGAACGCGCGATTGCGGAGTACGCGCTAGAGAAGCAGGGTCTATCTCAGCGCGACGTCGCAAGGTATCTCGGGGTAGCTGCAAGCACAGTGAACCGTTGGGCACAGAACCCTCTCGAAGCACAGGATGCACGCGACTAGTTTTTAGATCTCCCGAAATCTTCTATACAGGATCAAGAACGCCGACGGCTCTGGCAAAAGCTCTGCCGAATTCGGTTATCTCTGCGATTCCTTTGTCAAAACGGAGAGACTGGTCGGGTCCTAGTAGGGCTTCTTCCTGCTTGAATTCGGGGCGGAGCTCAACCCAGTCATATGTGTCTTCGCCAACGCTGTGACTTGTGTAGCTGATACGGATAAGACCCAAGCGTGCCCAGTTGTCGAGGTAGGCGGGCAACATCGGATCTTGGGCTGGCTTGTCGCCAGTCATCCACGGACCCAAGTGATTTCGGATAACGGTGTATCCCTGAGAGCCTTTGGAAACGACTTTTAGGCGTGCCAGATCGATTCGAAAGCGCCGGACTAGGATGTCGAGCGGTGCCACTTCCGCAGCTGAAAGCGCAGAAACTATCTCAGCGAAGGCGGGATGAGCAGAAGTTGAAACTCGAGAGTCCATCGCCGTGGCGAGAAGGCTCATATACATATCGCGAAGTTCTGGCTCTTCATGGGAGTAATTCAAGCCTTGCAGCGTGGGGCCCGCGACTGATGGCTTAGGGGTTTCGAGATTCTCAGGAGGCACAGCTGCAAGTTTCTCGGCCAGCAATTCGGGAAACTTGGTTTCGAAAAAGTCTTGTGCGCGAGCGTTGACAACGGCAAGAGGCATCAGCACGGTCTTGATAACACCAGTTATGACGTCGAGGCTGTATGCCAAGTTCCCGCCAGCGTCTCGCATTCGAGGGCTATCTGAGCCCAGCTTGATAACGGCGCCGATTCCCGAGGCGACATCAGATAGTGGTCCATTTTCTGCCATGGGAGCACAGTACCGGACTCACGATTCGATTGGGCTGCCGCCCTACGCGCTTCGCGCTACGGTTGCCCTTGGATTCGTGGTTGGCTTCCCAGCATGGCCGGGTTGATGGCCCGGAGCGCAGGCGGGTGGCAGTGCGGGGCCGCGCGTTCGCCCCTCCGGGGCTACCACACGCGACACCCGCCCAGCCCGCCACCTTCATGGCCGGCTACATCCACCAGTCAGACGCAGTAAGCGCACAACTCGCGCCCAAACGCGTCACGTTCTTCCTTTGGCGGGGTGGGGTTTCCGCACGCATCACATGCGCGAAGGCCCATCATCGCGCAGATTTGGCAATCAGGTTTAGCCATTCTCATCACCTCCCTTCCCGCTCACGGAACCGCCGCCGCACACGGGGCTAGTTCTCGCCGGATACGCAGCGAGCGGCCCTCGACGGCCTCCACTTGCTCCGCTGGATGCGCCGCAGCATCTGGCACTTCGACGTTCGCTAGGAACCACTCGAGCCGCAGCCGACGCTGCACCGTGCGAGTCAGGCCAGTGAACGACCAGCCGGGGCGGTGCTTCGTGCGGCGGGACGCACTCACCACTTGAGAGCGTGCACCGTAGCGCTCATGCACCCGCCCGCGACAGAACTCCGGTTCACAGTCCGGCGCGCAACGCATCGCACGTGCTGCTTGCTCGAGCGCGAGCAGATGCGACCACACACGAGGGTGCACCGTCTCGCCCTGGTGCACGACATCCTTCATTACGTAGTTCAGAGCTTTGGAGAGATACCAGATCGTTTTCGCGCCATCGCCGTCAGCGCGGAAAGCATCACACTTCGCCTGTGCGCCCCACTCGACCCGCGCACCGTCGATCTTGGAGAACGCGACAGCCGAACGTGCAGCGTCACGCAGCACGGCAGCATCGGGAGCTTCGGAACGTTCGATGCGCACCAGCACGTGAACGTGCAGCACACCACGGTCTTGCCACTCGCGCACGATGAAGTACTCCACCGAGTCCCAGCGATCCCGCAGCCGCCGCCGCGTGCGATCCCACAGCAGCCCCGCGTCACGGTTCCATGCGGCCTGCCCCGCGTAGTCATAGCTCGAGGGGTGCAGAGGCACGCCGCGTAATCCAGCGTCGTTGGCGGTGTGTAGGCGGCCACATTTGCACCGAGAAACGGCTTGCCGTTCGTGCTTTGGTACTCGGTGAACCGCACCAAAGGAAGGAGCGGTCAGCGTCAGAAGGTAGAAGCGATAGTTCTGCACCGGCCCATCGAAAACGCCGGAGCGAGCGATAGATGCCCAGTCGCCCCGGTAGAGTTCCGCGCACGAGCCGCAGCTGCTCTTGACGCGAGAACCGCAGCGCACCCAGATGCCCGTGGAGGTCTTGATGGGGCGCACGCAACCGCGTGCGATTACCTCAGCTGCACCAGCTTCGGTGGTAAAAGTGTTTGCTCGCATGACGAGCGGCTACAACGGATACACGTCTCATAATCGTGAGGTCGCGGGTTCGAATCCCGCCTCAGCTACAGTTGGCGGTTTCATTGCGTGAAGCCGCATTCTTCATTTGATCGATTGACCGCGAAGATCTTGAAGAGATCTGTCTCCTCGCCGTCCATCGGGACTGCTCTTTTGGTCGGGGATACTGTTCGGGCCAGAGGGCGCTTGTTCTCGTCTTTTCGACGGCGTGCCCGGATGGGCTTCTCGATGGCCCGGCCTCTGAGCTTCAGGAAGAATGTGGCTATCGAGCGCAGGTTAGATGAGCTGATAGCGAGCGCGGTCACGAGATCGGTCGTGGCGCCCTTCCCTTCGCGATTATTACCGCGACAATGTGGATGAAATACAGTGCTCAAATCCCGAATGGGGGGTACAGTTTCTTCACCAGACTCGATCTGGCTTTAGGTCTGAGGTCGTCGAAGCGTAACGAAAGGGAGCAACACCATGGCAACACTTCTCTGGATCATTGCGGCAGTTCTCGTTATTTCTGGCATTGTCGCGCTCGTTCGCCGCCAGCTACTCTGGGGCATTGTTCTCATCGTCGTGGGACTGCTGGTTGGTCCAGGTGGTGTGAGTCTCTTCACCTAAAGTCGCGGCCAGCGCGGTATGGAGCGCACGCAGAGTCCTCTGGTTCCTGCTTCCTCTTTGCCGCGCCCAAGGCCCTGCTGGGGGCGCTTGCGTCGAACCCCTCAATCGGACAGGCTTGCGCGTCGTCAAGTGAAATACCTTCAACTTTAGGGGCGTTCTCTTGGCTGTTTCATAGAAATCTGTGGTTTTCTATCGGAATGGACCTGCAGCGGACATTCAGTGGGTTCTCACCACGAGCCAACCCGCCCCGACCGAATAAGGAAATCGCTTGATGAAGCTGAGCCTTCGCCCACGCTTCGTGCGCGGTCCGTCGATGGACCGAACCATTAACGCGCCGACGCTGGTCACCGACCGTCTCACCCTGCGTCCACACCGCGCTGATGACTCCACACGGTGGTACGAAATTCAGTCATCGCCTGACGTGCACAAGTTCACGTCGTGGCCCCAGCGCGATCGCGCGGAGTCCTATGCGCACCTGCTTCACCGCACAAAGCATGTGACCTTGCGACAGGCGAACGACTTTCTAGCCCTCGGCATCGAGCACGAAGGGCAGCTCATTGGTGATGTAGCACTTCATCTTCGGTCGGTCTCGCTCTCGAGCCGGACAGCCGAAATTAGTTGGATCTTGCATCCGGATGCGTACGGCCAGGGCTATGCCCGCGAGGCTGCTGAAGCGATCATGGAATTCGCCTTCACCGAGGTGAATATCCAATGGCTCGTCGCCGTTATTGACGAGAGCAACGAAGCATCGATCGCCCTTGCGAAACGCCTTGGCTTCCGCGCAATGTCCCGCGACGGCAACGATCTGTCGTTCGTGGCCGGCAGCTTACGAGAATAGGCTCGCGCGGGTGAGTCGCACCTTAGCTAACGAGAAAGCCGCCTAGCTCACTCCCTTCGGAGCAAACTAGACGGTATTCGTCTGTGCTGCGCAGTACTAGCCGCGGGCACCCATCAGGTGCTCCATCGCGAGTTGCTGGAGGCGAACGAAGCCGAAGCCTTCGCCATCGAAGAAGCGCTCAGGCTTGAAGTCTTCGAATGATGCGCGGTCTGCGAGGAAGTCATCGTACGACTCGCCCTCACCGAGCGTGGGAACGCTGAGCTCAGCAACCTTTGCCGCAGCCAGAGCTTCCTGCACCTCTGAATCGGCACGGAAAGCCGCAGCGCGCTCCTTGAGCATTAAGTACATGCTCATGTTGGCCTTAACTGATTCCCACACGCCTGTGCTGTCTTCGGTGCGCGAGGGCTTGAAGTCGAAGTGACGGGGGCCGTCATAGGAAGGGATGCCGCCGGGGCCACCGTTTTCGAGCAGGTCGACGAGCGAGAACGCATTCTGCAGATCGCCGTGACCGAAAACGAGGTCTTGGTCGTACTTGATTCCGCGCTGACCGTTGAGGTCAATGTGGAACAGCTTGTTGGCGTGCAGCGCTTGGGCGATGCCGTGGGTGAAGTTGAGTCCAGCCATCTGCTCGTGACCCGTCTCAGGGTTCACGCCGACCAGCTCGGGGCGTTCGAGGGTGGCGATGAAGGCCATCGCGTGACCAAGAGTCGGGAGCAGGATGTCGCCGCGAGGCTCGTTCGGCTTGGGCTCGATCGCGAACTTGATGTCGTATCCCTTGTCGGTGACATAGTCACCGAGTAGGTTCACGGCTTCGCGGTAGCGGTCGAGTGCGGCACCGATGTCCTTAGCGGAGTCGTACTCGCTGCCTTCGCGGCCACCCCACATAACGAAGGTTTTTGCTCCAAGTTCGGCGGCGAGGTCGAGGTTGCGCATGACCTTGCGGAGCGCGAACCGGCGAACGCCACGGTCGTTGGAGGTGAAGCCACCATCTTTGAAGACGGGGTGGCTGAAGAGGTTGGTCGTCACCATGGGAATCACGATGCCGGTGTCAGCCATGGCCTTCTGAAGGCGGTCGATCTCGTGCTGGCGTTCGGCATCCGTTGCTTCGAACGGAAACAGGTCGTCGTCGTGGAATGTCATGCCCCAGGCGCCGAGCTCCGAGAGCTTGTTGACCGCGAAGACGGTGTCGACAGGCGCGCGCGTCGGGCCACCAAAGGGGTCGGCTGCGGCCCATCCGAAGGTCCACAGACCGAACGAGAACTTATCGTCGCGAGTGGGGGTGGGTACGGACATGGTTACTCCTTGAATAGTGGTGACGAGTGGAAAGAACGGGGGCGTGGCTAGCGCTTATTGCGGGCGGCAAAGCGTTGCTGCAGGAGAACTGCCAGCACGATGATGACGCCCTTGGCGACGGCCTGAACCGACGTGTTGAGGTTGTTCTGGGTGAACACGTTGGTGAGGGTCGCGAAAATCAGGACGCCGAATACGGTGCCAACAATCGTTCCGCGACCACCGATGAGCAGGGTGCCTCCGACAACGACGGCAGCAATAGCGTCGAGTTCATACAGAGTGCCGTGCGTTGAGGTGCCAGCGGTGGTGCGTCCGAGAATCATGACGGCCGCGATACCTGCGGTCATGCCAGCAATCGCATACAGGTAGACGGTGTGGCGCTTGACCTTGAGGCCGGCGAGGCGAGCTGCTTCACGGTTGCCACCGATCGCGATCGTGCGGCGACCGAACGTGGTGCGGTTGAGCAGGATCCAGCCGAGTGCGGCAACCACGATGAAGATCCAAATCAGGATGGGGATGCCCAGAAAGTCGGCACGGAAGACTTCAATGAATTCCTGCGATCGCACGATCTGAGTTGAACGGTTGGAGAAGATCTCCGCAAAACCACGCGCAGCAACGAGCATGGCGAGAGTCGCCATGAAGGCGACAACGTTGCCATAAGAGATCACGATTCCGTTGACGATTCCGGCGAGGGTGCCGACCAGAATGGCGACGACAACCATCACGATCCACGACGTCTGCTCGGCGAAGGTCTGGATCACCGAGAGCGTCGAAATCACGCTCGCAAGCCCCATAACGGAACCCACCGAAAGGTCGATGCCGCCACCGATGATCACGAAGGTCATGCCGATGCTGAGCACACCGATGATCGAGGCGAACCGGATGATGGTGAGAATGTTCTCAAAGTTGGTGAACCGTTCGCCAGCGGTGAGGGCCCCAATCGCGAACAGCACGAGTAGCGCGATAACGAGCCCGAGGTTGCGGCCGGCGCTGCTGGACATGACGCGCGAAAACCAACTGCGGCTGCTCGGGGTCACGATGTCGGTGGATTCCGTGGCCGGGTTGGGGTGCTCGGCTGAGGGAACGGTGGGCTGCTCGCTCACGCGGCACTTCCTTTCATCACGAGATCGAGCACTCCGTGCTCGTCGATCTGGGTGGCTTCTGTTGTGGTGAGTACGTGACCGTCGGCAATGACGAGCACGCGGTCGGCGAGACCGAGGACTTCCTCGATCTCGCTGGAGACGACGATGATGGCGGTGCCGGCGGCGGCCAGGCGACGAATGAGGGCGTAGATTTCGGCGCGGGCTCCGGCATCCACTCCTCGGGTTGGTTCGTCGAGGAGCAGCACGGAGGTTCCGTGAACGAGCCAGCGGGCCAGCAGAATCTTTTGCTGGTTACCGCCAGAGAGGCTGCCTGCAGGATTGTCGGGGTCGGCCGGGCGCAGTTCGAGTGCCTCAATTTGTTCGACAGCGGCAGCCCGTTCGGCGTTCTCATTGAGGAACCCGAAGCGAGCAAAGCGGGCAAACGAGGAGAGGGTCACGTTGGTGAAGATGGGCTGGTCGAGGAGCAGGCCCTGGCTCTTGCGTTCTTCGGGGGAGAGCCCAACGCCATGCTCGACCGCATCCGTGACGGAGCCGGGGGAGAGTTGTGAACCGCTGACCCGCACGGTGCCGGTGCTGGGCTTGCGCGCGCCGTAGATAGTTTCGAGGATCTCAGAGCGGCCCGATCCGACGAGGCCAGCGATGCCCAGAATCTCGCCCGCGCGCACGCTCAGGTCGACGCGATCGAAGACGCCTTTCAGTGAAAGGTTCTCGACCGTGAGCACTTCAGGGGAGCCCGCGGGCACGGGCACTCGCGCCGGGAACACGTTGTCGATGTCGCGCCCCGTCATCAGGCGAATGAGTTCGCTCGTCGACGTATCGGCGACGGGGAGGCCATTGGCGGTGCTGCGGCCATCCTTGATGACGGTGATGCGGTCACCAATTTCGCGAATCTCCTCGAGGCGGTGAGAGATGTAGACGACAGCAACGCCGGATGCCGTGAGCTCATTCACGACCCGGAAAAGGTTCTTGACTTCCTCAGAGTCGAGCACCGCCGATGGTTCATCCATGACGATGAGTTGAGCGTTGCGAGACAGGGCGCGGGCCATGCTCACGATCTGTTTGTTCGCGGGGGAGAGTGATCCCACCTCGCGGCTGGGGGAGAGGTTTCCATGACCGAGTCGATCAAGCAGCTCGGTGGCGCTCTTGTTGGCGCGGGAGCGTTGGGAGAACCCACCGGTAGCCATCTCGTGGCCGAGGTAGATGTTTTCGGCGATGGTGAGGCCATCGACGACATCCAGCTCTTGGTACATCGTGGCGATGCCGAGTTCGAGGGCAGCAACAGGGTTGCTGATGGTGACGAGCTCACCGTGCCAGCGCAGTGTGCCTTCGTCGGGAGTGTGTACGCCGGCGAGCATTTTGATGAGGGTGGATTTGCCCGCACCGTTTTGGCCCAGGATGACGTGCACTTCGCCGGGAGCAATGGAAATGTCTACGCCTTTGAGGGCGCGCACCGCACCGAAGCGTTTGGTGGCGCCGCGCACCTCGAGCAATGCGGGCTCATGGTCGACTTTGATCATGGTGGCAACATATCAGACGTTGGAGCCGCGGGGAATGGGAATTTTGCAGACGTAGCGCCCCGGAATGCCGGGAATTCGTCATTCCCTACGGGTCATCTTTATCGAACGAAGTTGCGAGCACTGCGGGGGAAATTGCGGGTCACCCACCCGCCAAAATACCTGTTGACGCGGGATGCATCTCTGTTATGTTGTTCCAAACGTCAATGTGGACACAGCCAAACCCCTCCTTGTGAGATCCGGTTTAGCTAACGCACCTCCCGTTGGCGAACACCACTGCATTTCACTTACCTAGGAGGACGTACATGTTGGCAACTCGCATGAGCCGCAAGCTGCTCATCACCGCGGGGGCATCGATCGCCGTCGCAGGCCTACTCGGAGGCTGCACGGCTGGCACCGCAGAAAACAACACCACAACCGGTGGAACCAGTAGCGAAGAAAACGAAGCCGCCGGTGACACCATCACCATCGGCTTCTCTGGCCCCGCCGCCGACCACGGCTGGCTCGGCGCCATCAACTCAGCCGCGATCTCAGAAGCGGAAAAGTACGAAGACATCAACCTCGTTGTTGCCGAAGGCACCAACGACGCCAACCTGCAGATCAGCCAGGTCGAGACCTTCATCAACGACGGTGTTGATGCAATCGTTCTGCTGCCCACCGACGGCGCAGCGCTGACCGAGGTAGCCATCAAGGCGATGGAAGCCGGAATCCCTGTGATCAACGTTGACCGCGAGTTCTCCAGCACGTTCGCCGCTCGCGTCACCATCCTCGGTGACAACTACGGCATGGGCGTCAGCGCCGGAACCTACATTTGTGAGCAGCTCGGCGACAACCCCGACGCCGTGATCGCAGAAATCGCCGGCATCGACTCGCTTCCTCTTACTCAGGCGCGCAGCGAAGGATTCGCCACTGCACTCGACACCTGTGGCCTCGAGGTTTCTAACCGCGTTGCTGCCGACTTCACTATCCAGGGCGGCGAAGCAGTGACCTCGCAGTTGCTCTCCGCGGCCCCTCAGATCGACGCGATCTGGAACCACGATGACGACCAGGGAATTGGCGTCCTCGCTGCCATTGCTGCCGCAGACCGCGATGAGTTCTTCATGGTCGGTGGCGCCGGATCCGCAAACGCAATGCGCGAGATCCAGTCGGGCGATGGCGTGCTGCAGGCGACGGTAATTTACCCGTCGACGCAGGCCGCTGACGGCATCCGTCTTGCTCGCCTGATTGCTCAGGGAAAGTCGCTGAGCGACATTGTTGAGGTCGAGGTGCCCAAGCGCATCGTTCTCAACGCACCGGTAGTCACGAGCGACAACGTCGACGAGTACCTGCCGACCGCGTTCGAGTCCTAAACCGCATGAATGGAGTGCCCGCCCGGATACTCTGGGCGGGCACTCTGGTCGGTATCCCGCACGCGATAGCAGACCAAAGAACCACACAACGAAGTGAAAGGGTCACGCACGATGCCAGATAAGCGCCACCTGAAGGTTGCAATGATCGGTTACGGCTTCATGGGAGCCGCTCATTCACAAGGCTGGAGGGTTGCGCCCCGATTCTTTGATCTGGATGCCCAACCAGACATGCAGGTGCTGGTCGGACGCAATGCCGAAGCCGTGGCGGATGCCGCAACTAAGTGGGGCTGGGCAGAAACCGCCACCGACTGGCGCGAAGTTATCGCTCGCGACGACATCGACATCGTAGACATCGTGACCCCGGGTGGATCGCACGCTGAAATCGCGATTGCCGCTCTCAACGCGGGTAAGCACGTGCTGTGCGAAAAGCCGCTAGCTAACTCGGTAGAGGAAGCAGAGCTGATGGCGGCGGCCGCGAACGCTGCGGCCACGAACGGGGTGATCTCCATGCTGGGGCACACCTACCGTCGCCTTCCGGCAACAACGCTGGCCAGGGATCTCGTGGCCGCGGGCAAGATCGGTGAGATTCATCAGGTGCGGGCTTGCTACCTGCAGGACTGGCTCACCGACCCCGAGACGCCGCTCGTCTGGCGCCTCCAAAAGGACCTCGCAGGCTCAGGATCGCTCGGCGATATCGGCGCCCACATCATCGACCTCTCGGAATACATCACCGGAACCCACCTCGTTGAGGTCTCCGGAACGATGGAAACGATCATCAAACAGCGCCCCGTGCTCGAAAGCACGGCCGGTCTCGGCGGCACCGGCGGAATCGAAATGGGCGACGTCACCGTCGACGACGTCGCACTCTTCACCGGCCGCTACGACAGCGGAGTGCTTGGATCCTTCGAAGCCACTCGCTTCGCGACCGGCCGCAAAAACGGTCTACGCATCGAAATTTCCGGATCCCTTGGCGCCATCAGCTTCGACCTCGAACGCCTCAACGAACTGCAGTTCTTCGACGCGACAGCGCCCGCAGAGACGCAAGGCTTCACCACCATTCTGGTGACCGAGCCCGAGCATCCGTACATCGCAGCCTGGTGGCCCGCCGGGCACATGCTCGGCTACGAACACGCGTTCAGCCACCAAGCCAAAGACTTCGTTGACGCCGTGACCAGCGGCACCCCCGCATCGCCCTCCTTCGATGACGGAGTTCACGTGCAACGCGTGCTCGCCGCCGTCGAAGAAAGCTCCAACGCCCGCAGCGCGTGGACAACCATCTAGCAGAACTGGAGAAAACCATGACTCGACCAATTACCCTCTTTACCGGCCAGTGGGCTGACCTCCCTTTCGAAGAAGTTGTTGAGCTCGCCGCAGGGTGGGGATACGACGGACTAGAAATCGCCTGTTGGGGTGACCACCTGGACCCCAGCCGCTGGGATGACGCCGCTTACGTTCAAGGCAAGCTCGACCTGCTCGAAAAGCACGGCCTCAAGGTGTGGGCCATCTCTAACCACCTGCAGGGGCAGGCGGTCTGCGACGATCCCATTGACCAGCGCCACGAAGACATCCTGCCGCCGGCAATCTGGGGCGACGGGGATGCCGAAGGTGTGCGCCAGCGTGCCGCCGAAGCCATGAAGAACACGGCCCGCCTCGCTGCGAAACTCGGCGTGAAGACCGTGATTGGGTTCACCGGCTCGAGCATCTGGAAGTATGTCGCGATGTTCCCGCCCGTGAGCCAAGAAGCAATCGATGCCGGCTACCAAGACTTTGCCGACCGCTGGAACCCCATCCTCGACGTCTTCGATGAGGTCGGTGTGCGGTTCGCTCACGAAGTGCACCCCTCCGAGATCGCGTTCGACTACTGGACAACAGTGCGCACCCTCGAAGCCATTGGCCACCGCGAAGCCTTCGGTCTCAACTGGGACCCCAGCCATTTCGTGTGGCAAGACCTCGACCCCGTGAGCTTTCTCTGGGACTTCAAAGACCGCATCTACCACGTGGACTGCAAAGATACGAAGAAGCGGATGGACAACGGCAAGAACGGTCGGCTCGGCTCGCTTCTTGCCTGGGCTGATGGCCGTCGCGGTTGGGACTTCATCTCCACAGGTCACGGAGACGTGCCGTGGGAGAGTAGCTTCCGCATGCTCAACCAGATCGGCTATGAAGGCCCCATTTCGGTGGAGTGGGAAGACGCTGGAATGGACCGCCTGATCGGAGCACCAGAAGCTCTCGAGTTCGTGCGCCGTCTCGCTTTCGACCCGCCAGCAGCGGCGTTTGACGCAGCCTTCAGCTCGAAGTAACTATGCTGAACTGTCGAAAGGAACGTGAGTGAACGCGGACGTACGAGCTGAGCTCCGAGGGAACAACTTTGATGTTGTTCGTCGCCGCAACCTCTCCATCCTTCTCGGCCGAGTGCATGCGCTCGGGGGTATCTCCCGCGCCAAGATGACCCACGAGACAGGGCTCAACCGCTCAACAATCGCCGACCTCGTTGCCGAACTTGTGCAACTGGGGCTCGTCGTTGAAGCCGGTCCCGACCAGACCAGTCTGGTCGGGCGGCCCAGCTCTGTCATCGTTCCGAGCGAACACATCGTCGCCATCACCGTGAACCCGGAGGTGGATGCCGTCACGATCGGGCTCGTAGGGCTCGGTGGTCGCGTCATCCGCCAAGTTCGCTACGACACCGGGCGCCTTCTCAGCGCACGCGAAGCAGTAAATATTTCTGCCGCCGTCATCGCCGGGATGAAGGGTGAGCTCGATTCGAACTACCGCACCGTAGGGATCGGTATCGCCGCTCCTGCCCTGGTGCGGGAGAGCGATGGAGTGTTGGCGCTGGCCCCACACCTGGGCTGGATCGACGAACCCATTGCCGACATGATGCGCGAAGCGACCGGCTACCCCGTTTATGTTGCCAACGATGCGAGTCTCGGTGCCGTAGCCGAGTCGGTGCGTGGTGCCGGCGTTGATGGTCAAGAGCTGATCTATCTCAACGGTGGCGCGAGTGGTATCGGTGGAGGCGTCATCACGGGCGGTGCGCTGATGACCGGTACCACGGGCTACGCCGGAGAAATCGGTCACACTCTCGTCAACACCAACGGTCTTGATTGCCACTGTGGGGCCATCGGATGCCTCGAAACCGAGGTGCGCCAAGAGCCGCTTCTTGAGGCGGTCGGTCTCGACCTCTCGCAGCCCGACCAGCTGGATGCCCTGCTCAAAGAGCGCTACGTCGCCGGCGACCCAGCAGTTGTCGCAGTTGTCGACTACCAGATCAGTTTCCTTGCCCGTGCGCTCGCCAATGTCGTGAATATTTTCAACCCTGAAGTCATCGTGCTCGGCGGGTTTTTGGCGTCGTTGCTTGCGGTGGCCGAAGAGTCACTGACCCGGCAAATGCGACGGTCAGCGTTGGAGGAACCAGGACTCGCAGTGCGTTTTGCGCCGGCGACCTTCGGCGACGAAATCCTCACGCTCGGTGCCGCTGAGCTCGTCTTCTCGCACCTCATTGCGGACCCAGCGGCGACGATGCGGCCCACAGTCGAGCGCTCTCTGCCCGACGCGGAAGCGCATCCGGCGTAATTTACCTCCTGTTTACAGGGCCGGAATCCCCGCGACTAATTCGTGTCAGTGGTTGTGTCAGACTTCTACGAACACCATGGTTGGCACGCTCGACGGATACATCGGTTCGGTAGGTTCATGCCCAGAAATGATGCTCGGCCCACGCTCGAGTCGCCTCTGCGTGTTCCGAGCATGCGCACCGAGCGATTGGTACTACGCCCGCATCGGTTGGCAGACGCCGAACGGTGGCACGAAATCCAGTCAAGCCCACACGTGCGCCAGTACACGACGTGGCCGCAGCGCACCGCGCGATCCTCCTTGCGGCAGCTGAAATTGAGAACACGGCAAACGCAGATGCGCCGCGTGGATGACGTGCTGGCGTTGGCCATCGAACACGACGGCGAGCTGGTGGGCGAGATCACCCTGCAACTGCGGTCGCTCACGGCCGCTGCGCGGTGTCTTGAGGTGAGCTGGATTGTTCATCCCGCGTATCAGGGCCAAGGAATCGCGTACGAAGCGATGCGTCCCCTGCTCGCCTATATGAGAACCACTATTGAGGCGTTACTGCTCGTGGCGGTCGTGCACCCCGCCAATGCTGCTTCGGTTGCGCTCGCTCACAAACTGCACCTTCACCCTTTGCCGGGCACCGCCGATCGCACGGTATTTGTCGGCAGAAATGGGCCCCTCGCCGCGCTACCGTGAGGGAAGGGAGCGACCGCGCTAGAGGACTCGTTCGCTGGTGCGGCCGGTGCTAACGTGGCAGCCACCGTCGAAGGGAATATCCCGTGTCAAAGAAGACCTATTCACCGGAACAACAAGTCGACCGACTGCGCGTCTACAACGTTGTGGCGGGCAGCTTGCACCTGCTGCAGGCAATCGGCTTTGCGATTGTTCTCACAATGCTCAGCACTCAAGTGCTGTTCGCCGTTACGGCCGACTACTTGGCTGGCCCTCCCGGAGCGCCCATTCCGCCCGAGCGGGTGACCGTTTTTGAGGTCAATATCGGCGTCGGCGTTGTGGCTTTTCTCGCGCTCAGCGCGTTCTTCCACTTTCTGGTTTCGAGCCCGTGGTTCTTCGGGCGCTACAAGAAGGGCCTTCTCGAGAGCCGCAACTACTTCCGGTGGACGGAGTACTCGCTCAGTTCCTCGATCATGATCTGGCTCATTCTCGCGATCAACGGCGTCACCGATATCGCCGCACTATTCGCGGTCTTCGCCGTCAACGCCGCGATGATTCTGTTTGGTGCTCTGCAAGAGAAGTACGAGAAGCCAGGATCGGGCGGGATGCTGCCCTTCATTTTCGGATCGATGGTCGGCGTCGTGCCGTGGATTCTCATCCTCATCTACTTCTTGCGACCGGGAAGCGCGAACGAAGTTGCCGCCCCCAGCTTTGTCGTCGGTATCGTGATTTCGCTCTTCGTATTCTTCAACACGTTCGCGCTCAACCAGTGGCTGCAATACAAGCAAGTGGGAAAGTGGAAGAGCTATCTGCAGGGGGAGCGCACCTACATCACGCTCAGCTTGGTCGCGAAGACTGCGCTCGCGTGGCAAGTGTTCTCGGGCGCCATCATCCCGGCACTCACGAGTTAGCGAGCAGAAGGCCTCCAGATTAGTTAGACCACTTGGCGGGGGAACAACGCTGACTACGCTGTGCCAATAGGGTTAGTCGGGTCGGTTCTACTCACGCTCTGCGTCGACGATTTCAACCACGTGCGTGTGACCCGAACTGATTGTGGATCTGATGATGAATAGTGCTGCCTCTAGCCCCGCGCCGATTGCCGACCGGCCCGCGAACAGGATGGGGCGAATCGCCGCAGTCCTCGTCGCGTCTGCTCTGGTTGCGGCTGGTTCCGCTATCGCCGCGACCCCGGCCTATGCCTTCGCCGTCTTGATCACTCAGGATGGGATGACGTTTGAGGGCGACGACTTTGACCCGGCTGCTGGTGCAACCGTCACCGCCTACAACCCCACGGCCGCAAGCGGCGGCACCGATGCCGATATCCCTTCGTCAGTCACGATCTCGGGCGACACTTACCCCGTGGTTGCTATTGGTTACGCCGCGTTCCGGGATGAAGGGCTCACGTCGGTCGTTATTCCGAGCAGTGTTAAAGTCATCGGCAACTCCGCGTTTCAAGCCAACTTCTTAGATTCTGCAGTGATCCCCAACTCGGTGACGTCTATCGGCGATTCTGCTTTCAACTACAACAGATTGACAACCGTGACTATCGGGAATTCGGTAGAAACTATCGGAGATGACGCGTTTGAGGACAATGATCTAGAGACGGTGGTGATTCCGGATTCTGTCACCACGATCGGCGAGTACGCGTTTTACGAGAACTCCCTCACGTCGGTGACATTGGGCAGTTCCCTCGTAACGATCGAAGAGTCTGCTTTTGAGGACAATCTGCTCACCTCAGTCACTTTTCCCGCGTCTATCGCGGCCATCGGGGCTGGCGCGTTTGAGGGCAACGATTCGCTGTCCGACGTTGTATTTCTTGGAGCCGCTCCCGCAATGTTCGTTCCGGCGGGTCTAAACGGGGCCTTAGGTGCGTCTTCGCCAACCCTTGTGCACTACGGCAGTGCCTTCGCTGATCCTGCAGCTGCAGCGGGATTCACTACCCCCACCTGGCAGGGCTACAACGCCGTCCCGAACCCCATCGTGACGTTTGACCTCTCCGGTCGCGGCGCGGTAATTGCACCAAAAGAAGCAGTGTTCCGCACCGCCATTGCGGCCCCGACTGAGCCCGCAGCCTCCGGCTATACCTTCGAGGGCTGGTACACGGATGCTGCGCTGACGACTCTTGCCGATTTCTCCACGCTGATCACTGCCGACACCGCGCTGTTCGCCGGTTGGAGTGCGGTCGCTGCTGCGGATGCCGAGCCGATGCTCGCGGAAACGGGCAGCTCAGCTCCGCTTCTGCCGATCGGTGCACTGGCAGCGTTGCTTCTCGCCGCCGGAATTGTGTTGCGACGTCGGATGGCCTGACTTGCGCGTTAGTTAAGAAATGCCCCGCAGCGTCAGCTGCGGGGCATTTCTATTTCACGCGAGGTGTGTGGTGTGTGCCGTTCGGGTCGGCCGTCGCGAAACGGTTAGAGGCGAACGATCGCCTTGCCGGTGTTTGCACCGTTCATCATGCCGTTGAAGGCGTCGAGCGCGTTGTCGATGCCATCGGTGACGGTTTCGTCGTAGGCGATCTTGCCTTCGGAGAGCCATCCCTGCATTGCCGCACCGAACTCGGGGGCGAGGTGGAAGTAGCTTCCCATGGTGAAGCCCTTGATGGTCAAGCCACGGGTCACGATGTTGGCGCTGTTCTTGATGCCCTCATCCTTGCCATTGATCAAGGACATGACGCCGCAGACTGCCACGCGGCCGCCATCCTTGAATGCTCCGAGGGCTGCCGAGAGGTGCTCGCCACCCACGTTGTCGAAGTAGACGTCGATGCCGTCGGGTGCTGCAGCATCCAGCTGGCCAGCAACGTCGCCATTCTTGTAGTTGAAGGCGGCGTCGTAGCCGTACTTGCTCGTGAGGAGTGCAACCTTCTCGTCGGTGCCGGCTGAGCCGACGACGCGTGCTGCGCCGAGGAGGCGGGCGATCTGGCCAACCATGGTGCCGACTCCACCTGCTGCACCAGAAACGAAGACGGTGTCGCCTTCCTTAATGTGCGCGATCTGGGTGAGTCCGGTCCAGGCGGTGATTCCAGTGATGCCGAGAACGCTGAGGAACAGCGAAGGCGAGATGCCGGGAACGTTCGGGAGCGCCTTGAACTGGCCAGCAGGAGCCTGCGCGATGTCGCGCCATCCGAGCTGGTGCTGAACAAGAGTGCCAACAGGCAGCGATGCGTCGTTCGACTCGATGACTTCACCAACGGCCGCGCCGCCCATGGTCTCGCCGAGGTTGAAGGGAGCAACGTACGAGCGGCCCTCGTTCATGCGACCACGCATGTAGGGGTCAACGGAGAGGAAGGTGTTACGTACGCGAACGTCGCCGTCAGCGAGCTCGGGGAGCTCGATCTGAACCTTCACAACGTTGTCGGTGGTTGGAACGCCGGTGGGGCGTGAGGCGAGCTGCCATTGGGTGCTTGTAACAGTTGTCATGAAAATCTCCTTGAAATTGATGAAGTGTGAAAAGTGGGAAGTGTGTGGTTATGACTTGTCGGCGACGATGCGCTCGGCAACGGCGACGGATGATGCGGGGTTCTGACCGGTGTACAGCGCGCCATCAACGACGACGTACGGGGCGAAAGGCTCTGCTGCCTTCGAGTAGTCGGCACCCAGCTCAACGAGGCGGGTTTCGACGAGCCACTTGACCTTGTCGGCGAGACCACCGAGTTCTTCTTCGGTGTTCGCGAAGCCCGTCATCTTGCGCCCCTTGAGGGCCCATTCGCCGGTTGCCTTGTCGTTCGCGGCCAGCAGTGCTGCCGGAGCGTGGCAGAGCACACCGAGTGTCGTGTTCGATTTCACGGCTTCAACAATGAGCTGGCCGGAGTTGTCGTCGACGGCGAGGTCTTCCATGGGGCCGTGGCCTCCGGGGTAGAAGATCACGTCATAGTCACTCGCGTTGACGGCATCCAAGCGGAGCGGATGCTGCAGCACAGACTGGAGGTCGACGATGCGGGCCTCAAAGTCAGCGAGGCGCTCGGCGGAACCGACGCCACCTTCGCTGAGGCTGATCGCATCAAAAGTGGGGGCAACTCCTGCGGGGCTGGCTACCTGAACCTTCCATCCGGCTTCGGTGAAGATGCGGTTTGGCTCAAGGAACTCTTCTGCCCACACGCCGGTGGGGTGCTGTGTTTCGTCAGCGAGCGTCAGGTAGGACGCTGCCGAGAGGACCATCAATACGTTTGTCATGCTGACTCCTTACACAACCATGGTGCTCGTTTCCGAGCCCGTTGGTTTCTTATCAAACCAATTGGTTCGACAGTACGTCGGCGTGTAGGCTAAGTCAAACCAACCGGTTCGATTAGGGGGTGTTTGGTGGTTTCGACAGAAATGCCGCGTGATCAACTCCGCGGCCGCGAAACAAAACAGCGCGTACTCGAGGCAGCTGCGGCTGAATTTGCCGAGTACGGCGTTGCTGGTGCGCGCATTAACCGCATCGCGGAAACGGCGAAGGCGAGCAAGGAACGTATCTACGCCTGGTTTGGCGACAAAGACGCCCTCTTCGACCACGTCATGCAGACCGGGCTCGACCGCCTCGCTCATGCCGTGCCGATCGATGCTGATCTCGTGGAATACACCGTGCGACTGCACAACTACTTCGTCAACGACCAGAGCGCGCAACGTGTCACCATGTGGGCCTGGCTGCACGACGCCGAAACGCTCGGATCATTCTCTGAAGGGCGCGTCGAGGGTTACAAGCACAAGCTCGAAGTGATTGCCGACGCCCAGCAACGAGGGGTCGTCGATTCATCGTGGAAGCCCGAAGAGCTACTCGCTCTGCTGCTGGCCGTTGCCAGCAACTGGGAGCGCGCACCAGCAGAACTGCGCTCCCTCGGATGCCCCGAGTTCGCGGGCAGCGAGAAAGCCCGGTGCGACTCCGTGCGCGAAGCCGCCCGCCGGCTCGTAGAGCCTCACTCCTAGTAGCCCGGCGACGGCATCCGTGGGGTGTCCGGGTTCGTTCGGGATCATCCAAATCGCACGGGGGCAGTGCTCGCAGGGGGTGTACTGAACCCTAACGAATAAACCCGTGAGCACCGACAGGGGCGGCATGACAATACACACCAGCGACGATAAACGAGCTATTTCCGCCATCCTCAGCGAGGCGATGATGCAGGCGGATAGCCGGCTCGTTACCGCATCATGCGTTGCGCCCGACCTGGTCGCGATCATCGAACGCACCGACGTCACTCGCCTCAAGGGAATCAGCAAACTGGAATTCGCTGCCGTCACCTCTGAGCTGCGCCGAGCGCTCACCGCCTATAACGCGGACCACCATACGCTCGCGCTCGAGGTAGCCGAGAAAGCGCGACACCTGAAGAACCACGATCGTGGACGGATGCTCGCTCAGAGCCTGCTTGTGGCTCTTGCGGTGGGCGGATTCTTCGTCGTTCCGTTCGCGATGGTCTTCTCGCTCGTCATTCTTGTCGGAACGTTCGCCATGCGATCGGTGTGGATCGCTCGCCTCGGGGAACGCGCCGAAATGCTGTCCCACGCCTTCGAAGGTCCCGAGGCAGAGCTGCGGGAGAAGCTAGGCACGACCCCCGCGCAGGCGCGACAGACGATGTGGTCGAGTGCGACGGGCCTCTGCGCGCGCGCCGACGCTCTCTATCTCGAGTCGCTCGAACCAGCGCAGCGAGCGTCAGAACTGACGACGCGCCATCAGGACGCCCAGCGCTGGGCCGATCGTCGATTCGCGCGGCAGTTCGGGAGCGAGCGAACGCAGGACGAACGGTCGGCGACCTCTCCGGGGCTCAGCGTCGCGTGTTGAGTGCTGGGCCGTCGCGGCGGCTGATTTCGGACAGGCCAAGCCTGCCGAGCAGGTGAATGATGGCGAGAGCCGTGTAGCCGGTGATGAGCTTGTCGGCGAGTGAGATCGAGATGTTGACGGTAAAGACCGACGCCCACAGGCCGTCGCCGATCGCCCGCAGCGTCGCAATAAAGTCGTCACCGGCGTGACCGGCAACGCCTCCGAACACCAGCACGGTGATGGGGACAGCAGTGATTGTGCAGGCGAGCGCGACTAAGACGTTGAGCAGCAAAAAACGTAGCCGGGTCTTATCGAGGTGCCAGAGTCGCACCCCGTAACCCCAGACGAGCGCCCCCACAACATTGACGATCGCGTAGGCGAGGGTCGCGGGCACCGTAGAAAAAACCCCGACGACGTTGGTCGAGAGCCCGACGAGGGCTCCCTGCCAAGGCCCAAGCACGATCGCGACGACTGCGGTTCCGATCATGTCGAGAAAGATGGGCAACTCAAACTTTGAGACAACGCTGCCGCCGAAGAGGTTGAGGCCGACAGCCGCGACCATCAAAACGACGACAAAAGCGAGCCGTGAATCGGGGTTCGGGGTGGGGTTCAGTGGCGCGTTCGGGGTCTGCGCTTTCGCCGTTACGCGAACCGCAAGACAGCGAGTTCGCCAGGCTTCTGCCTCACGGTCGTCGCGGCCAAGAGCGACGACGATTTCGGCCACAAGCTCGGCATTGATGCGGCTTCGTCCGGTGCGGAAGATGTCGAAGACCGTCGAACGAGCGACGCGCGCAGCGGCAGGACTAACGCCGTTTTCCTCACGGCGATGAGCGATGCGCGATGCAAGCTCGGAGTACGACACTTCTCCGGCGGCGATCCGCAGTCGTTGCAGGTCATCCGCTATCTGATCGAGAGAGTCGGCAGGCAAAGACGAGTGATCTCTCCCAGTGCTCACGTCTGCCCCCAGACTCTCGACGCCTGCAATAGGCCCATCCGATTCTGATTGTGCCACAGCGAAACGAGAGAACAGCCCGAGGTAACCCGAACTGGGTGGGGCTACTCGGGTGGACGGCTCGTGCTCGACCGCACGATGAGCTCGTAGTCGATCGGTGAGTTTTCGGGGATCTCGGGATGCTTGCCAGGCACGAGCAGGTTCATCAGTATCTCGACGGCATGCTCGCCCTGAGCCTGCGGGGACTGCGACACCGTGGTGAGCCCGAAGAACTCGGAGAGTTCGTGGCCGTCGATTCCCATGATGGAAATATCGCGCGGCACCACGAGGCCAAGGTCTCTGGCGGCCAAGATGCAGCCGATGGCCATCTCATCCGATGAGGCGAAGATTGCCGTCGGGCGCAGTAGCGGGTTGCCAAGCAGCTGCTTGGCGGCGTGATAGCCACCCTGAATGGTGAAGTCGGCGGTGGCAAAGAACTCTGGTCGTGGCTCAATTCCCGCTTCGCGCAGAGCAGCTTCGTAGCCGTGGCGCCGATTCGTGGGGATGTGAAATTCGAGATCGTAGTCTTCAGAGCCACCGATGTGAGCGATCTTGGTGTGGCCGAGCGCCAACAGGTGGCCGGTGGCGAGGCTCGACACGGCGTCGTCATCCAAGGTCAGAGTGCGCACTCCGTCAATGGGGCCACCGACTCCGACCGCTGGCCGGTCGAGGGCATGCAGTCGCTGCACTTCGGTGGGAGAGAGCTTGAGGGAAACAGTAATGATGCCGTCGATGCGCTTGCGTTGCAGGAAGACGTCGAAGACCTTCTCGCGTTCGGCGACGCTGCCCGAAAGGTTGTAGAGAGTGACGTCATAGCCGTGGCGCATCAATGCTTGCTGGGCGCCTTCCACCACGGAGGTGAAGAACCAGCGGGTCAAATACGGCACCATCAGGCCGACGTTTTTGGTGCGACCCGATGCCAAACTCGACGCGCTCGACGAGACGACATAGTCCAGAGCGGCCGCAGCCTCCGTCACTTTGAGACGCGCAGCCGCCGATACGGGGCCATTGCCGCTGAGCGCCCGAGATACGGTCGCGGTGGACACACCAGCGCGCTGAGCAACATCTTCGATGCTAGCCATCAGTTGCCCTCCGTTGGATTCTGACGAGAATGGATGCCGCCCTACAGCGGTCGCGCCGCTGCTGATTCTATCGACCGGCATCCATTCGCGAGAATTCGGTGCCGCGTTGGTCTATGCCCTCAGCCACACTGTCGTGTCTGCCGGCAGTTGATCGTCGGCCAAGGGGCCGCTCGACAGCAGCACGTCGCCGGCCGGCAACGCCACGCCGGTGTCGCCGGTGTTGGCAAAGACACGCACGCCACCGCTGCGGAAACCGAGCACGGTGTCGGTGCCGGTGTCGAGCCATTCGAGCTCGTTGGTTGCCAACTCGTGAGCGCGGCGAAGGGCGAGAGCGTTGCGGTACAGCGAGAGTGTCGAGGTGCTGTCGTCGCGTTGGGCGTCGCGGGCGAGAGTTGCCCATTCTGCGGGTTGCGGCAACCACGAGGCATCCGTGGGGCCGAAGCCGTAGGAGGGGGAGTTCGCCTCCCACGGGATTGGAACGCGGCAGCCGTCGCGGCCGTAGCGCTCACCATTGGTGCGGAACCACGTCGGGTCTTGGCGAGCCTCATCGGGGAGGTCGATTACTTCGGGCAGGCCGAGTTCTTCGCCCTGATAGAGGTAGGCACTACCCGGCAGGGCCAGCATGAGGGCGGTCGCGGCGCGGGCGCGACGAAGACCCAGCTCGGGAATCGGGAGGCCGGCTGACTTCGGTCCGATGCCGTGACCCTGCGGGTTCTCGGCGGTCAGCGCGAGGCGCGACGCGTGACGGACAACATCGTGGTTCGAGAGCACCCACGTGCTCGGTGCTTCTACGGCAGAAAACGCGCTAATCGACGCATCGATCACGGAGCGCAGCGGGCCGGCAGCCCACGGTGTCTCGAGGTAAGGGAAGTTGAAGGCCTGGTGCATCTCATCCGGACGCACCCACTTGGCCATCTCGGTGAGCGGATCGACCCACGCTTCGGCAGCCAAAATGCGCTCGCCGTCGTAGCTGTTCAGAATCTCGCGCCACTCGCGGTAAATCTCGTGCACGCCATCTTGAGCCCAGAACGGTGCGCGGGATGCGGCAAGCTCGGCGTCGGTCGTGCCGGCCCCGCCCATGCTGCCGCCGGCGACCGGGGGAGTCCAGTCGGGCAGGCCGTCGGCTTTGATCATGCCGTGGGCGACATCCACCCGGAAGCCGTCAACGTCGCGGTCGAGCCAGAAGCGAAGGATGTCGGCGAATTGGTCGCGCACCCAGCGGTTCTCCCAGTTGAAATCGGGTTGGGTGGTGTCGAAGAGGTGCAGGTACCACTGACCGGGCGTGCCATCGGGGTTCGTGGTGCGCGTCCACGCGTCGCCGCCGAACACCGACTGCCAGTTGTTGGGCGGCAGCTCACCGTTCTCGCCGAGCCCGTCGCGGAACATGTAGCGATCGCGCTCGGGGCTGCCGGGCTCCGCGGCAAGCGCGGCCTGGAACCACCGGTGGTCGCTTGAGGAGTGATTGGGCACGAGGTCGACGATGACCCGCAGTCCCAGCTCGTGGGCGCGACTCGTCATGGAGTCGAAGTCGTCGAGCGTGCCGAAGAGGGGGTCGACGTCGCAGTAGTCAGCAACGTCGTAGCCGGCGTCGCGCTGGGGCGAGGTGTAAAACGGCGAAAGCCAGACGGCGTCGATGCCGAGCTCAGCTAACTCGGGAAGGCGGTCGCGGATGCCGAGCAAATCGCCCATTCCATCGCCGTTTGCGTCGGCAAATGACCGCGGGTAGATCTGGTAAATAACGGCGGAGCGCCACCATTCGGTGTCCTGAAGCACGGAAGTCATAGCCGCCACACTATCGCCATCGGCACTAAAAGCTAAGCGCTTCCACATTGTTCTTCCCATTTCTCTTGCCGTAAATGCTGAAAATTTTGGAACAGGCTGTTGCCGAACCCCGCCTATAGGAGGTATACATGGAAGCGCTTGCAGTTTGCAATGCTTTCACTGACGAAAGGCAGCACCAATGAGGGTGAACAACAAAGGACTGTGGGCCGTAGGCGCACTCACAGTTACTGCATCGCTAGTACTGACCGGATGCACAGCAGCATCCGACACAGCAGATAACAGCGCCGGAACCGGCGAAGCACTCACCGTGTGGGTCGACGCCGACCGCGCAGCAGTGCTCAAGGACGCCGCGGCAGACTTCACTGCCGAGACCGGTGTCGAGGTCAAGCTTGTACAAAAAGAATTCGGTGACATTCGCGACCAGTTCATCGCCCAAGTACCCACCGGAAAGGGTCCCGACGTTGTCATCGGCGCCCACGACTGGCTCGGAACCTTCGTGACCAACGGTGTCGTTGCTCCCGTCGAACTCGGCGACAAAGCGGATGCCTTCCAAGACGTCGGAATCACCGCCATGAGCTACGAAGGCCAGGTCTACGGCGTTCCCTACTCGATCGAAAACATCGCTCTCGTGCGCAACACGGCCCTCGCGCCGAGCACCCCAGCGACCTTCGACGAGATGGTCACGATGGGCGAAGCTGCCGGAACCGAATACCCGTTCTTGGTAGGGCTCGACCCTGAAGCGGCCGACCCGTACCACCTGTACCCCTTCCAGACCTCGTTCGGTGCACCCGTCTTCGGCACCGCCGCTGACGGAAGCTACGACGCCGACGCTCTCGAAATCGGCAACGACGGTGGCGACAAGTTCGCGGCGTGGCTCGGTGAACAGGGCGCTGCAGGCGTACTCAACACCAACATCACTGGCGACCTCGCCAAGGAAAAGTTCATCGCCGGAGAATCGCCCTTCTACCTGACCGGACCGTGGAACGTGCCCGCCGCCGTCGAAGCAGGCATCGACGTTGCGATCGACCCGATCCCCTCCGCCGGTGGCGAAACCGCACAACCATTCGTGGGAGTGCAGGGCTTCTTCGTCAGTTCTAAGAGCGAGAATGCGCTCGCCGCAAACGAGTTCATCGTGAACTACATGGGCAGCGAAGAAGTGCAAACCGCACTGTTCGAAGTTGGCGGACGCGCACCAGCGCTCACGGCATCCTTCGAAGCAGCAAGTGCTGACCCGATCGTTGCCGGATTCGGTGCCGTCGGAGAAAACGCTGTTCCCATGCCGTCGATCCCCGCAATGGGAGCCGTCTGGGAGTTCTGGGGTGTCACCGAAGCCGCCATCATCAACGGCGGCGACGCAACGTCGCTCTGGCAGAAGATGTCAGGCGACATCGAAACCGCTATCGCCGGATAGCTCACGGTGGCCGCCCGTCTGCACGCGGGCGGCCACTTCCGCTGCACCACCGAGCCGGGCACTGCGTTCTCAGGACGCAGTCCCGGTTCGCACCGCTCGACTGACCTGCACGCCTTCAATGGAGAATCCCCGTGACGACAACCCCCGAGACTGATCCCGGCCCCATCCGGCAGTCAGCCCGCGCGAAACGTGCGACCAGAATTGCGGATGCCGCAGCCGGTGGCTGGAAAATGGTCGCCGTCAAGATCTTGGGTCTCGGTGTCGTCGACGCGATCGCGATCTACGCGCTGTTTGTGCTCGTGCGCAGCGAATCGTGGCTCGTGGCTGGACTCGTCGTTGCGGTCACGCTGCTAGTCAACTGGATCTACTTCTCCCGCGGCAAGCTGCCCGCCAAGTACCTCGCGCCGGGCCTGATCTTTCTCGCGATCTTCCAAATTTTTGTGCTGCTCTATTCGGGCTACATCGCGTTCACGAACTACGGAACCGGCCACAATTCCACGAAAGCGGATGCCGTCAATTCGCTGCTGCTGTCATCGCAGAACCGCGTCGCCGATTCGCCAAACTACCGACTGACGGTGCTCGAGCAATTGGGCGAAATCTCCTTCCTCGTCACCGAACCCGATGGAAGTGTGAGCATTGGCGGCAACGAACGGCCACTCAAAGAGGTGCAGAACGCCCAGCTTGAGGGAGGTGTCGCGGTTGGACTCGACGGGTATACGAGTCTTGGCTTCCAAGACATCCTCGGCAAGCAGACCGAGATCGCCGCCATCAGCGTCCCACTGACCGACGACCCCAACGACGGCATGCTGCGCACCCCCGACGGGTCGAGCGCCTTCCTCTACACCTCATCACTCGATTACGACGAAGCCGCCGGCACCATGCGCGACAAGAATTCCGGGATCACCTACTCCGACATCGGCACCGGTGCCTTCACCTCGGATGCCGGCCAAGAGCTGCTGCCGGGATGGAAAATTGAGGTCGGGCTCGACAACTTCGTTCGCGCGTTCAGTGAGGACTCCATCCGTGGTCCGCTGATTAGCGTGACGGTGTGGACCTTCGCGTTCGCGTTCCTCTCGGTGTTCACGACCTTCGCGCTCGGACTGTTCTTGGCGATTGTGTTCAATGACAAGCGGATGAAGAGTCGCAAGTACTACCGGATCATCATGATCTTGCCGTACGCCTTCCCTGGTTTCCTGTCGGCACTGGTGTGGGCCGGAATGATGAACCAGGAGTTCGGCTTCATCAACGTGGTGCTGCTCGGCGGGGCCGAAGTGCCGTGGCTCACGAACGAGTGGCTGGCCAAAGGTTCGATACTGTTCGTGAACCTGTGGCTCGGTTTTCCGTACATGTTCTTGGTGACGACGGGGGCGCTGCAGGCCATCCCTGAAGAGCTCACCGAAGCTGCGACAGTGGATGGCGCGAAGCCGTGGGCCATCTTTAGATTCGTGAAGCTGCCCCTGTTGTTGGTCTCGGTTGCGCCGCTGTTGATCTCGTCGTTTGCGTTCAACTTCAACAACTTCAACCTCATTTACATGCTCACCAATGGTGGGCCGCGCGATGTATCCGCTGGAGTGAATGTTGGTGCCACGGACATCCTGATTTCGATGGTCTACAAGGTCGCCTTCGTGGGAGCCAACCGCGATTACGGCCTCGCGAGCGCGTTCGCGATCATCATCTTCATTCTGGTGGCGGGCATCGCCATCATCAGTTTCCGTCGCACGAAGTCGCTTGAGGAGTTGAACTGAGATGGCTGCAACAACTCAGAAGCAGAACCCGGATGCCGCCGTGCGCTCGGACGTCGTCGGTCACCCGAGGCGGCCCTTCAAGCGCTATTTCCGCGAGACCGGCTGGCGTCACCTCATCGGAATCGCCATGTCGATCTTCGCGGCGTTCCCGTTGCTCTACGTGTTTAGTGCGTCGCTGAACCCCGGCGGCACCCTCGTGACCGCCAACTCGCTCTTCTCGAACTTCAGCTTCGAAAGCTACGTCGATCTCTTCAACCGACCCCAGCAGCCGTACGCTGCGTGGTTCGGCAACACCCTGTTGATCGGCGGAATCTCGTCGCTCGGCACGGTCTTCCTCGGCGCCCTCGCGGCATATGCCTTTTCGCGCATGCGGTTCATCGGCCGCCGGGTGGGGCTGCTCACGCTGCTGCTTGTGCAAATGTTTCCGCAGTTGCTCGCGGTCGTCGCCATCTTCTTGCTGCTCTCCGGAATCTCCGAAATCTTCCCGGCAATCGGGCTCAACAGCCAGATCGGGCTCATCATGGTCTACCTCGGCGGCGCGCTCGGAGTGAACACCTACCTGATGTACGGGTTCTTCAACACGGTGCCGTCATCCATCGACGAGGCAGCGAAGATTGATGGCGCAGGTCATGCGCGCATCTTCTTCACAATCATCCTGCGTCTGGTGGCACCTATCTTGGCCGTCGTCGGGCTGCTGTCGTTTGTCGGCACCACGAGCGAGTTCGTGATCGCGAGCATCGTGCTGATCGACCCCGATAAGCAGACCCTCGCGGTTGGCCTTTACCAGTTCGTCTCTCAAGAGTTCTCGCGCAACTGGAGCATCTTCGCCGCCGGCGCCGTGCTCGCTGCCATCCCCGTGATGACCCTGTTCTTGTTCCTGCAGAAATACATCGTCGGTGGTCTCACCGCGGGAAGTGTGAAGTAATGGATGCCCTTCTCCCGCACCACGATGGCTCGGCGCTACACGTCTCGACTCAGACTCCCGCGCTCGGCGACACCGTCACTCTGCGCCTTCGCGTGCCGGTGGGTTACGGCCCGCTGAAGGCGGTGCGGGTGCGCGAGAATCCCGACCACGAACCACGCTGGACGGATGCTCACCTCAGCGGAACCGCCGCCGGCTGGGACTGGTGGCAGGCCGACATCGTGGTCGAGAATCTGCGGCATGGCTATCGCTGGTTGCTTGTGCACGAGGCTGGGGCGCCAGCCGATACGGTCGAGATGAAACCTCGTCACGCCACCTCTGGTCGGGCTAACGCAGGACACGGCAATGCCGGCCGCATCGAGTGGCTCAACCAGAGCGGGCTTCACCCGATCGAAACGCTCGACTCCGAAGACTTTGCGCTGCTCGCGACCCCGGCTGCTCCCAAGTGGTTGGCGGAGACGGTGATGTACCAGGTGTTCCCCGATCGCTTCGCCCGATCATCCGCCGCCGACTCTCACGCCAAGCCCGAGTGGGCGATTGCCGCGCGCTGGAGCGAGCCGGTTGACCCGGTGCTGCCCGGCCGCTCGCAGCAGTTCTATGGGGGAGACCTCGACGGCATCACCGAGCACCTCGATCACCTGACCGCGCTCGGTGTGACGATGCTGTATCTCACGCCAATCTTTCCTGCCCGTTCGAACCATCGCTATGACGCGTCGAGCTTCGTGGATGTCGATGAACTCTTGGGCGGGCGCGAAGCTCTGATCCGTTTGGTGGGCCAGGCCCACGCGCGCGGCCTCAAGGTCATTGGCGATCTCACGACGAATCACTCGGGTGACGCGCACGAATGGTTCCAAGCAGCGCTTGGAAAACCGGAGGCGCCCGAGGGGGACTTCTACTACTTCACGAACGACGAGCACACCGAGTACGTGGGCTGGCTGGGCACGCCGAGCCTGCCGAAGTTCAACTGGAACTCGATCGAACTGCGTCGCCGTTTCATTGAGGGCGACGATTCGGTGGTCGCGCACTGGCTGAAAGAGCCCTACAACTTCGACGGTTGGCGCGTGGATGTCGCGAACATGACCGGGCGGATGGGGGCCGAGGACCTCAACGAGGAGGTGCGGCAGATCATCCGTCGCACCATGGAAGACGTGAACCCGGACACGGTGCTGTTGGCGGAGTCGACGAACGATGCCGCGAGTGACCTGCAGGGCGATGCGTGGAATGGCGCAATGACGTACCCCTCGTTCACGCGGCCGGTGTGGGGCTGGCTCACCGAACCCGGTGACACCTCGCACGTGACCGCGGATGGTTCGGTCGACCCCGAGGCGTGGTTCTTCGGGCAGCCCATCGGCGGCATCCCGAACTACAGTGCGCGCGACTTTGCAGAGATGACGGTGCGGTTCACGGCCAGCATTCCGTGGCGCATCCGGCTGGGCAACATGAACGCGCTCGACACTCACGACACCGCGCGGTTCCGTACCCATGCGCCTGCCGAGAACGTTCCGCTCGCTCTCGCACTCTCCGTAACGCTGCCCGGAGTGCCCGTCGTCTTCGCGGGCGACGAGTTCGGCCTCAGCGGCGACGACGGCGAAATGTCGCGCACGCCCATCCCGTGGGGAACCGAAACCGACGCTGCCGTTGCGCCGACTCTCGACGTTTATCGCCAGCTAATCGCGCTGCGGCGTGAGCTGCCGACGCTCTCGCACGGCGGTCTGCGCTGGCTGCACGTTGCCGATGACGCGCTCGTCTTCGTTCGCGAAGATGCCGCCGCCACGGTGCTCGTGGTCGTCGCGCGCTCGCCGCTGACCGTGACGCTGCGGCCGGCGGCAATCGCGACATCCGGTCTGGCTGCGGATGTCGCAGCTCCCACGCTCCTCTCCGGCAACGCGACTCTGACATCCGCCGCCGCCGGGCTCACGCTCTCGGCGGCCGCCCGCACTTGCGCGATCTGGACTCTGCCCGGGGTCGAGCAGCCCGCCACTTCGGCAGCAGGATAAGCGTTCCCGGTAAGAGCTTCCTAGGGTGTTGGCGGGAGGGCGCGCGCCTCTTCGTCAGCACCAAGCCCGGATGCGCGAGGTCGGTCTCTGCCGCGTGAAAGCTCATCGTCGAGGGTTCGCGTGATTGTTTCGCGAAGGGGGCGAAGCTTTCCGCCAGATGCTCGGTAGCGTGCGTTGTTGCGTTGGGCGAAGCCTGCATCGATCGCAGGGATCCAGAGCGGGAGTGATCGGGGCCCGGCCCAGTACCGGATGTCGTGTTCGGTGAGCCATGCATCATCGCGTTGTTCGAAACTCCCGTCGAATTCAGCAACGTCAGCGGTGAGTTCGAGGAACTCTTCGAGCGGGAGCGCGTCGCCGACGGCGTTGATCGTTTCGTTAGTCCCCGCGATCCCGGCCTGCACGATCCACGCGGCAAGGTCATCGACGTCGATCACTTGCACCCAGCGGTCTGCAAAGGTCGGGGTGAGAACGCGACCTCCACGGTGGAGTCGTGCCGGCCAGTAGCCGAAGCGGTCGGTGGGATCGCCGGGGCCGACGATCAGCCCGGGCCGTGCGATGAGGAGTCTTTCGCCGCGGTGGCGGGCGCTCGCTCTCTCGGCGGCCACCTTCGCCTGCGCGTAGTCGTCCATATCAACGGGCTCCACAATGTCGGCGCTCTCGTCAGCACCCGGCTCATCGTTGCGTTCATAGACGGATACCGTCGACACGAAGGTCCAATGAGTGGCCTGTGCCGCCAGCGACTGCAACGCCGACTCCACTTGCGCTGGGTCTCTCGAGAGCTCGATGACGGCATCCCAGTGGCCGCGAACCTCGTCATAGGCGCTGGGTCGGGTGCGATCGGCACGGATGAGGTGAGCACCTTCAGGTGCCGCACCAGATTCTCCGCGGGCCAGGCACGTAACGTCTGCCCCACTCTGCCTGGCGATGTGCGCGATTGCTCGGCCCAGCCATCCAGTTCCACCAAGAATCAACACTCGTCTCATGAGCCTATGCAACAGCACCGGTGAGAGTATTTCTACCGTGTTCGCCGCCGGCAGATGCACGAAACCGGCTGACCGTTGGTTACACGGATCAGGGCCGCTCCGGTGTTAGATTCTGCGTGGCACTGTGTGCCCTGCCGTCGTGCACCCGCGCGCCGATTAGGCCGCTGCAGAGAGTGGGGTGAACGCGTATCGCCGCGACTGCAACTCCTGCTCGTCCTCACGTGCGCGTTCTGCGCCCTCTTGTGATCGAGCTTCTGTGGCTTCTCGGCGCGCTCGGTCTCGCGCTGCTTGTCGTCACCTATCTGGCCGGAACACCAGGCCGCGGCGAGTTGATGTTCCTCGACGGCGACTCGATGATCGTCCCACTGTTCTCGCGGTCAATCCTCGAAGGCACCGCGAGCAACTGGGCGATGTCGGCCGTACTGTTCGTGCCGGAGGTCACTGCGTTCCTCGTGCTCTCACTGCTCGGCTGGGACATCCACGAAGCACAATTTCTTTCGGCGGTCGCTAACTTTGCTGGGCTCTATCTCGTGTTTCGAGTTGCCGCCGTCACGGTAGCGAAGGGCAACCGGGCGGCGCTCGCAGCGACCGCAGGTTTTGCAGCCGTCTGCATCCTCGCCAGCACCGAAAGCGCCGGCAATGGAGACAGCCCAGAGCTCGCCTCTCTCTTGGCGGTGACCACCTACTACGCCGCAACGGTTCTCGGTGTGCTGCTCGCCGTGGGCATCACGCGCCGCATTGTTGCTAGCTCATCACCTCGACGCATCCTCGTGATTGCCCTCTTCGCCATCGCGGCGGTATCCGTAGTCACCAACCCGCTTTATCTTGCCTGGGCCACCGCGCCGCTTGTCCTCATCGTGATCATCGTCTGCGCTGGCGCTGGGAGGGGGCGTTCAGCGCTGTGGTCAATCGTCGCGCTCGTCGGCGGCTCTGCGCTCGGGTACCTGCTGCGGATTCCGCTCGCGCCGTGGATCGTTGCGAACCCAGACAACTACTTTCAGCCACACCGCTCCCGGGCATCCTTCGGGTACTACTGGGCCCTGCTCCTCGAAAGGCTGTCGAGCCCCGGCGGTGTGCTCGCGGTCGCTATCGTGGTCGCGCTCACGCTGCTCGGCGTGTGGCTCACACTGCGCTCTTTGCGTCACGGAGCAATCGGCTCTGCAGTGGTCGCGGCCTATTCGTGGTTTGCGCCAGTGGCGACCACGGTTGGCTTCATTCTGCTGGGCACCGAAGCCTCGCGTTACCTGCAGTTGTGGGCGTTCGCCCCGGCACTCGCCCTTGTCGTCCTGATTGCGGATGCGCGGCGCGCGGCACCCACCGAGACTCCCTGGCGGCGGCTCGTCGCTTTCGCTGCCATCCCCGCGTTGCTCGGTGGTGTCACGTTTATCGCGGTGCTACCGGCGGCCGCCCAACGAGCAACCGAGCACGACACCTCGCTCGACTGTGCGGTGGACTGGGTGAACGCATCAGGCGCGGTAGGTGCTGGTCAGTTCTGGAGTGTTCGCGCCGTCAAGACTCATGTGGATGACCAGGCTCAGCTCATCCAAACCGATTTCGCCCTGCGCGACTATGCGTGGTTGGTCGATCGTTCAGATTTTGACCAGCACGAGGTGTCGTTTCTGATCGTTGACGATCAGAGCGCACCATTCACGCTTCCCGCCGCAGCCGAAAACCTGCCCTCGACCACGATCGACTGCGGCCGTTTTCAGATTTTCGATTACAGCCCGGCGAGCATTACGCGACCGTAACGTCGATCAGCACCTTGCCGACGGCTCCGCTCTCAACGAGAGCGTGAGCATCCGCGGTCTGCTCGAGCGAAAAGCGGTGCAGCGGCAGGCCGGTCTCTTCGCCGATGCCGAGCGCCCCATCCTCAAGAGCGCGGTTGATGGCGTCGGCCGCGGCACGAATCGCATCAATGCCCACGGTGTAGAGCAACACAAATTGGTAGCGCACGTTGAGGGCGAAGTGGCGGCGCACATCAAGAGTTACGTGGTCTCCGCCGTTGTTGGCGTACACAGAGATCGAGCCTCGATTGCGAATGACCGCAAGGTCGAGATCAGCATTCTGAGCGGGCGCGACTTCAACAATCTGGTCGACGCCTTCGGGCGCAATCGCCCGGATCTGATCCACGATGTCGGCGTCGGTATAGGTGAGCACGTGGTGGGCGCCCGCGGCAGCGGCAAGGGCCGCTTTCGCCGGTCCGCTCACGGTCGTGATCACGGTTGCGCCCGCCCAGCGAGCAAGCTGAATCGCGGCATGGCCGACGGCACCGGCTCCACCAGCAATGAGTACGACCTTGCCGCTGAGAGCGGTCGGATGCAGTTCGTCGGGGCCGTCTTCGGCCACGGTCAGCGCGCGGTAGGCGGTGACCGCGGGAACCCCCATGCTGGCGCCTTGGTCAAAGCCTGCGCACGCGGGCAAAGCAAAAACACGTTCGGCGGGCAGCACGGCCTGCTCTTGGCTCGAGCCGCTGTTCGAGCGCTGGTACGCGGCGAGGGCAAGCCACACGCGGTCGCCGACGCTGACATGCTGCACGTCAGCGCCGACCGCCTCAACGATGCCGGCACCATCTTGGCCGGGTACAACCTCGTCAAAAGGCAAGGCCTGACCGGATGCCGCCCCACGGCGTGACTTCCAGTCGGTCGGGTTCACTCCGCTCACGACGATGCGGACGCGCACCTCATTCGGCCCGGGTTCGAGCACGGGCCGCTCAACCAACTGAAGTACGGAGGGGTCGCCGGTCTCGCTGTAAACGATTGCTTTCATACCAACTCCAACGTTGTCGTGAGGGGGAACAATTCCCGGCCGCCAGCAGTGGCGGCACTAAAAATCTAGTGCCCGGGGATCGCACTCCACGGTGCCCGCATGGTGCGCACGAAGGAGTACATCACGAGGGTGGGGTGGTGGTGTTCGAGGGCGTAGAAGATGCGTTCGCCGCTGAGGGTGACGCCGATGGTCTCCCACATCTTCGCTTCGGTGCCCTTCTCAAGTTGCAGCAGGTCGGCGTACTTGTCGTCGAGCAGAGCAACTCCAGCGGTCACGATTTCCCACGCGATGCCTTCACCCCAGAGCTTCTTTGCCGACTCGTAGACGGGGTCGGTGGGGTCGATCGCGTCGTGTTCCCCGGCGGGCAGCGGGATCGTGTATTCGGCGACCATCGCGGCCTGCTCGTCGGCGTACCAGCGCAGCACGATCTTCACGGCGCGGTTGGTGCTGAGCGGTGACAAGAGGGGAGCAAGATCGGCGGGCAGCTCGATCGTTTCGGCCGTCAAGATTTCGACCGACGGCGTGTAGCCCATGCGCGCGAGCACCTCGCCATAGGAGACGCTCGCCTCAAAGCGTGCGCTCAAACGCAGAGCAACCGGGTCAACAACAGTGGCGGCACCCTGGCTGCGAATCACAATTCCCTGACGCTCCAACTGCGCGAGCGCCACCCGAACCTGCGGGCGGCTGCAGTCCAACCACTCGGCAAGCTTGAGCTCGCCGGGCAGTAGAAAGTTGGAGTCGCGGGCTGCTTCGCGCACATGACGAAGCACTCCACTGAGGATGCGCTCATCCTCCGTGAGTGAACCGGTGACGATGCGGCCTTCGGGGACCGTGATTTCCATGTGCGCTCCTATGCGGCGATCGACTCTCGTGCGGCCACAAAAGCCTCAACGCAACGGCTGATGTCCTCGCTTGAGTGTCCAGCCGACAACTGTACGCGAATACGAGCTTTTCCCAGCGGCACGACGGGGAACGAGAAGGCGATCACGTAGACGCCGAGCGCGAGCAGGGCATCCGCCATCGCTACTGCTTCGTGCTCGTCGCTGAACATGACCGGAATGATCGGATGCTCGCCCGGAAGCAGAGTGAACCCGGCCTCAGCCATTCCGGCGCGGAACTGTTCGGCGTTTGCCTTCAACTTGGCGCGGCTCTCGGCCCCTTCTGCCACGAGGTTGAGCGCTTCGATCGAGCCAGCAACAACGGAGGGCGCAACAGCGTTTGAGAAGAGATACGGGCGAGCGCGCTGACGCAGCAGCTCTACGATTTCGGCGTGGGCGCTGATGTAACCACCGGATGCTCCGCCCAGCGCCTTGCCGAGCGTGCCCGAGATGATGTCGACGCGGTCGGAGACGCCGCAGTGTTCTGGGGTGCCGGCTCCGGTCTCGCCGACGAAGCCGACAGCGTGCGAATCATCGACCATGACCATCGCGTCGTACTGCTCCGCCAGGTCGCAGATCGCTTCGAGCGGGGCGAGGTAGCCGTCCATCGAGAAGACACCGTCGGTGACGATGAGGCGGCGGCGGGCATCCTTCGCAGCAATAAGCTGTGCTTCGAGGTCGGCCATGTCGCGGTTCTTGTAACGGTAGCGGGCTGCCTTGGAGAGGCGGATGCCGTCGATGATCGACGCGTGGTTGAGCTCATCAGAAATCACGGCATCCTCAGCGCCGAGGAGCACCTCAAAGATGCCGCCGTTCGCGTCGAAGCACGAGGGGAACAGGATGGTCGCCTCCATGCTCAGCAGTGCCGAAAGCCGGTTCTCGAGCTCAACGTGCTGGGTCTGGGTGCCGCAGATGAAGCGCACGCTCGCCATCCCGAAGCCCCACTCGTCGAGGGCATCCTTCGCGGCAGCGACGAGGCGCGGGTGGTTGGCCAGACCGAGGTAGTTGTTGGCGCAGAAGTTGAGTACCGGCTTGCCACCCGACTCAACGTGGGCAGCTTGCGCAGTGTCGAGCTGGCGCTCGGTCTTGTAGAGGCCAGCGGAGCGGATCTCACTCAGGGTCTCGGTGAGTTGTTCGCGAACTGTTCCGTACATGGTGTTCTCCTAAAAAATATGGGGTGGGGCCGGTAGCGAGAGCGACGCGAGCTACGACCAGTCGATGATGACCTTGCCGCCATTTCCGCGGCGAGCGGTCGCGAAGGCTTCTTCCCACTGTTCAGCGGGGAAGCGGTCGGTGACAACGGCGGAGACATCCAAACCGGTGTGCACCATGGCATTCATGGCGTACCAGGTCTCGAACATTTCACGACCGTAGATGCCCTTGATGGTGATCATGTGGGTCACGACGGTGGCCCAGTCGATGCCGATCGGTTCGGCGGGCAGGCCGAGCATGGCGATGCGGCCGCCCTGGTTCATGTTGCTGATCATCTCGGGCAGGGCGGTGGGGTGACCGCTCATTTCGAGTCCGATATCGAAGCCCTCTTTCATGCCGAGCAGCTCTTGAGCTTCAGCGATGCGCGTTGTCGACACGTTGATCGCGAGGTTCACGCCCATGTCGCGGGCGAGTTGCAGCCGCTCTTCGTTCACGTCGGTCATCACAATGTTGCGGGCGCCGATGTGGCGCGCGACCTTGGCGGCCATGAGTCCGATGGGGCCGGCGCCGGTAATGAGCACGTCTTCGCCAACCATCGGGAACGACAGTGCGGTGTGCACGGCGTTGCCGAGGGGGTCAAAGATGGCAGCAAGCTCGGGGTCGATATCGGTGGGATGCGCCCAGACGTTCTGTTCGGGAATGACGACGAATTCGGCAAAGGCACCGTCGCGGTTTACACCAATGCTTGAAGTGAATTTGCAGAGATGACGACGGCCGGCACGGCAGTTGCGACAGTGGCCGCAGACGACGTGACCTTCGCCCGAGACGAGCGCGCCGATCTCGACCGAAGTGACTCCTTCGCCGAGCTCCACGACGTGGCCAGAGAACTCGTGGCCAGGAATCAGGGGAGCGTTGATGGCGCCGGCGGCCCACGCATCCCACGACTCAATATGCAGGTCAGTGCCACAAATGCCGGTGCGGGCGACCCTGATTTTTACCTCCCCGCGACTAGGAGTTGGTTCGGGGCGTTCGGCCAATATGAGGCCGGGTCCGGCCTTGTCCTTATAGAGGGCCTTCATCGTTGATTCCTCTCAGGCGGCGCGACACCGGCGCATGGTCGCGCTTGTGGCGCGCCTCATTTGACGTGTCCGCTGCTGTGTTTCAGAGTACTGTCACTTGTTTACAAGTGCCACTCTTCTGCTAGCGTCGTACAAATCATAAGTTGAAGGAGCCATTCGTGACCGAAATATCCCAGCGCATCGAGGGAATATCGCTATGGGATGGAACGGCCACACACGGCATTGGCTCCCTCAGCTGGACAGGTGACCGGATCGACGCGGTAGAAACCGTCGCCGACAGCACGGCCACCGATTCGGATGCCGCAACCACGACATCCGAATACAGCGTGATCCCGGGCCTCATCGACACTCACGTTCACCTCGGCGGCTACGCCGGACCGAACACGGTCGACTGGGTTTCGTGGCCGCTCATGACGCCGTGGGAAGAGCAGGTCTTCCACATCGCGGCGAACGCCCATCAGGCAGCCCGCAACGGCGTGACCACGCTGCGCGATCTGGCCGGCGACGGACGTCAACTGGCCGTCAAGCGCGCCTTCGATCAGGGCATTCAGCAGGGGCCGCGCATTCTTGTGCACGGCCCCGTCGGTATGACGGCGGGCCACGGCGATCTCTTCATCCCGCCGCACTACCCGCACCGCACTCCCACCGCCGACAGCCCAGACGAGTGTCGCAAGCTCGTGCGCGAATACGCTCGCGCCGGTGTTGACGGCATCAAGATCTTCACGAGTGGCGGCGTTCTTTCGACCGGCGACAAGGTCGGCTGGCGTAACCAGACCACCGCCGAAATCGAGACAACCCTCGATGAAGCCCACGCTCTCGGCCTCAAGGTTGCAGCGCACAGTCACTCCACCGAGGGCAACCAGATTGCTCTGGATGCCGGAGTCGACTCCCTCGAACACGGCACTGGGATTACCGAAGAGCAATGGCCAACGCTGCTCGAGCGCAACATCTCGGTTGCTCCCACGCTCATGATCAACGACGTGATCGCGGAAGCTCGCATCCCTGTCTCGGCCGAAGCGCAAGAAAAAGCGCAGGCCGTTGTGCTCGAGCGCAACACCAACTTTGCTGCAGCAGGTCGCGCCGGGGTGCGCTTCGTGCTCGGCACTGATGCCAATGGCATTTTCGTGAAATTCGGCGATCAGATGGAAGAAGTGCGTCTGATGGCCGAGATGTTTGGATGGAGCGCCGAACGTGCGCTGCGGTCCGCGACCTCGGATGCCGCCGACGCGATCGGCCTGGCACACAAGGTCGGAACCCTCGCGACCGGATGGGGCGCTGACTTTGTCGTGCTCAAGGGTCGTCCGTGGGAAGACATCACTCAACTTCGAACCGAAAACATCGTCGCGGTTGTCTCGCGCGGTGTCGTTGTGTTCGGAGAACTCCCGCAGTAATCGCGTCACCAGCTCAACCAGCACCACCCGCGTTACCAGTACGACTACCTCCAGTAGTAAGTGCAGCACCAGCACCACTCGCAGCATCCGCATCACATTCCGCAGTACCACCGCAACGCTCACCACGTTGCGTCGACAGCACTGAAAGGACCGAGTATGAACTCCCCGAAAAACCGAGTACTTCGCTGGGGCATTGCCCCCATCGGAGCGCTTGCCGCACTGGGCCTGTTGGCCTCTTGCGCGGCAGGGCCAACCGCTTCGCCCAAAACGGATATCACGATGGCAGTCACGGGCGACCCCGTCTGCCTCGACCCCCAGCAGGTCACCCTCACCACCGCGCTCAACATTGGCCGCCAGGTTGTTGACTCGCTCATTGATCAGGATGCTGAAACCGGTGAACTCGTGCCGTGGCTCGCAGAGAGCTGGGAAACCAACGATGACCTCACCGAGTTCACTTTCGAACTGCGCGATGACGTCACCTTCAGCGATGAGACCGCACTGACGGCAGACACCGTGGTCAAGAACCTCGATGCTCTCTTCGAAATGGGTTCCACCGCATCCCTCGCTTCGCAGTACCTCGCCGGTTACGAAGGCAGCACCGCTGTTGACGAGAACACGGTGACCGTGAACTTCGAGTCGTCGAACGCCCAGTTCTTGCAGGGCGCAAGCACCATCACGCTCGGCCTCGTCTCTGACGCCACCACCGAACTCAGCGCTGAAGACCGCTGCCAGACTGTTGTCGGCACCGGCCCGTTCACGATCGACTCTTACGTGGCTAACGACTCCGTCGTGATCGCCAAGCGTGTCGGCTACGACTGGGCATCCGAACTTCGCGGCCACAGCGGTGAAGCACTCGTTGACACCGTCACGTTCCCGATCACGCCTGAGGCAGGCGTGCGCACCGGTGGACTCCAGACCGGCGAATTCGACATCATCCAGGACCTTCCTGCCGTAGACGAGACCCGCTTCGACACCGCGGACTACAACATCTACGCTCGCGGAAACCCCGGAATGCCCACGAGCCTCGTGCCCAACACCACACGCCCCGTCGTCAGCGACGAGATCGTGCGTAAGGCAATGCTGCTCGCCACCGACCGTGCCGAAATCACCGCACTCACCGGTTCGTCGCAGTCGCAGCCCGCATCGAGCGCACTCAGCTCCGCGACTCCCGGCTACAGCAGCCAGGAAGACGCGATGGCCTACGACCTCGATGCAGCCACCGCGTTGCTCGACGATAACGGTTGGGTAGTCGGCTCTGACGGCATCCGCGAGAAGGACGGCCAGCGTCTCACCATGAGCGTTACCGCCTTCTACGGCCAGGATGTTCTTGAGGCAACTCAGATTCAGCTCGCTAAGGCTGGCATCGACCTGCAGCTCAACATTGTGACCGCCGGAGACTTCTTCGGAGCCATCGCGACCGGCGACTACGACTTCTTGAGCGCCAGCCTCACGCGCACTGACCCCGACGTTTTACGGGTCACGTTCTCGAAGGATGCCGTCTCGAAGTGGGCCATCATCGATGACGCTGAACTGGAGTCGCTCCTCACCGAGCAGGCCACTACGGCAGACACCACCGAGCGCACGGCACTCATCGCCGAAATTCAGGAGATGATTATTGACCGTGCGTACCTGATCCCGCTTCTCGAAGTTGCTCAGGTGCACGCCTCAACCGCTAACGTTTCTGGTCTGACCTTCGACTCGTCGTCGCGCCTGATCATGTACGACGTCAGCGTTTCGGAATAACTCTCACGGGGTGATGTGACCAGCATGAATGAGCCTCAGTCATGACACAGGTGAAAGCCTGGGCCAGCTACCTGCTGCCCAAAATCGGACAGTTCCTGTTCGTTGTCGTGGCTACCTACACGCTCGTTTTCGTGCTGGTCCATTTCCTGCCCGGTGACCCGTTGATCGCCGCCCTTGCAGCAAAGGGCGGCGCATCAACGGTCATCGATCCGGCCGAGCTCGACGCCCTGCGGGTGCAGTACGGGCTCGACGGAACACTCTGGCAGCAGTACTTCGGCCACCTCATCGCGGCGGCTCAGGGAGACCTCGGTGTCTCCATCTCCACCGGAGTTCCCGTGACCGAGATGATTGCCCGAGCGTTCCCCTTCAGCGTGCAGATCGCCTCCCTCGCCCTGCTCTTCGGCGTGACATCCGCCGTTCTCATCACTTTCTTGGCCTACGCAGCACCGTGGCCGTGGCTGCGCCAACTGCTGCTGCAGATTCCGCCATTCGGGATCGCGGTGCCCGCCTTCTTGAGCGGTCTGCTGCTGATCAGCGTCTTCGCTTTCGCTCTCGGCTGGTTGCCCTCCGCCGGCGCTCGCAGCTTCGACGCCGCAATCCTGCCCGCGATCACGCTCGCCCTGCCCGTCGGCGCCCTCTTCTTCCAGGTCTTCTCTTCTGCCGTGCTCGAAGCCCAGAACAGCCCCTATGTCTTTACGGCCGTCGCGAAGGGTGTACCTCCGCGCCGCATCTTCACGAAGCACTTGCTGCGCAACGCGATGCTGCCCTCCATCACCATTCTCGGATTACTTATCGGGTACTTGGCGGGCGGAACCGCTGTTGTCGAGACCGTCTTCTCGCGCGACGGAATCGGCCGCATGACCGTCAATGCTGTGCTTGCTCGCGACATCAACGTCATCCAGGGCGTCGTGCTGGTGGTGGGCGCGATCTATGCGCTCGTCAACTTGCTCGTGGATGTCGCCTACGGCTTCATCGACCCGCGCACCAGAATCGGTGGCGGCGTTCCCTCGCGCGCACGGTTGGGGGCAAAGAAGTGACCAATCTGCGCAAGCCCGGCTTCGTTCTGGGGCTCATCATTATTGCGTTGGCGATCGTGGCCTCTCTGGCACCTCAGTTGCTCGCGACCCACGATCCTTTCGAGTCGGTCGCCACTGATCGCCTGCTGCCGCCGAGCGCTCAGTACCTGTTCGGCACCGATAACCTGGGCCGCGACCTCTACTCGCGCGTCATCTATGGAGCAGCCCTCTCGCTGCTCTCGGCATCCCTCGCCGTCGTCGTCGGCGTTGTTGTGGGTGCCGTCGTCGGCCTCATTTCTGGCTTTGTCGGCGGGCGCACTGATTTCATCATCATGCGTTTCGTGGATGTGCTGATTGCGGTTCCCGGAGTTCTGCTCGCCCTGATCGTCGTCGCCAGTCTCGGTTTCGGCCCGGTCTCGCTCGCCCTCGGCGTTGGCCTCGGAGCCGCGGGCAGTTTCGCTCGCGTCATGCGATCGCAAGTGCTGCGCATCCGCAGCGAAGAGTATGTCGAAGCGGCTCGGACCCTCGGTGTTCGCTCGCCCGCGATTCTCGTGCAGCACGTGCTGCCTAACGCCGCCCGCCCCGTGATCGCGATGGCGGCGCTCGAAATGGGCACTGCGATTCTCTCGGTTTCGGCTCTGACTTTCTTGGGCTTCGGCGCCCCGCCGCCCGCACCCGAGTGGGGCGCGCTCGTCTCGGCCGGTCGCGACTACGTGGCGACCAACCCCGGCCTCAGCATCATTCCGGGTGCCGTAATTCTTGTGGTCGTGCTTGCCGTGAACCGGGTAGCACGATCGATCGGAGGCGACGAATGATCGAGCAGAAGACAGACGACAAGACGGCGGCCAACGACAACATCCTCGTCGTGCGCGACCTGCACGTCTCCTACGCGACCCGCTCCGGCTCGGTGGCGGCCGTGCGCGGCATCAGCTTCGTTGTTCCGCGCGGCAAAATCGTGGCGATCGTCGGCGAATCGGGCTCGGGCAAAAGCACTACCTCGCAAGCGCTGATTCGGCGCCTGGCATCCGGTGGCCGCATCGACAGCGGCTCCATCGAATTCGAAGGTCGCGATCTCGGCCCGATGTCGGAGCGCGAGCTGCGCTCCATTCGCGGTGGTCGTATCGGCTTCGTGCCGCAAGACCCCAGCAAGTCACTCAACCCGCTCATGCGCGTCGGCGACCAGATCTCCGAAGCGCTGCGCCTGCACCTCAAGCTCGACAAGGCAGCAGCCGCAGCCGAAGCCGTGCGCATCCTCGACGAGGTCGGGCTGCCGGATCCGGAGGCTCGCGCCACCCAGTTTCCGCACGAACTCTCGGGCGGCATGCGCCAGCGAGTGCTCATCGGAATCGCCTGGGCCTGCAACCCTCAACTCGTTATTGCGGACGAGCCAACCAGCGCCCTCGACGTGACCGTGCAACGCCACGTTCTCGACAACATCGACGAACTCGTGCGCCGCCACAACACCTCCGTCGTTCTCGTCACCCACGACCTGGCCGTCGCCGCCGACCGCGCCGACTACGTCGCCGTCATGAGCAATGGTGAGATTGTGGAGCAGGGAACGACCGCACAGGTGCTGTCGGCCCCTACCCACGAGTACACGAAGAAACTCGTGGAATCCGCTCCGGGGTTGGCGAGCAGGCGCCTCACCCCGTCATTGACGGCTCTCGGCGAACAACAGCAATCGAGCGCGGGAAAGCTCTTCACCCACACCCGCCCGGCGCAGCCTGCGGGCTCGGCCACGGCATCCGGAGCAGCAGCCGTCGCTGCCGACAGCGGGGCGGATGCCGCTGGAGCCACCAACATTCTTGAGGTCTCGAACCTGGTCAAGACCTTCGCTCTCCGCCGCCAAGGCGGTGGCTCGCAAGTGTTGCGCGCCGTGGACGATGTCTCGTTTGTCGTTCCTCGCGGCTCGACTTTCTCGATCGTGGGGGAGTCGGGTTCGGGTAAGACGACGACCGCCCGCATCGCGGCTCGTATCGCGTCGGCCGATTCGGGCACCGTCAGCTTCGACGGCACCGATGTCACCTCGCTCTCGGGCGAGGCGCTGCGCCAACTGCGTCGCCGCGTGCAGGTCGTCTACCAAAACCCGTTCGGCTCGCTCGACCCCAAGATGTCGATTGAGCGGATCATCGCCGAGCCCTTGCGCGCGTTCCGAGTGGGCGACCGCACGCACCGCGCTGAGATGGCGCGCGAGCTTCTAGAGCACGTGAGCCTCAGCCCCTCACTCGCACAGCGTCGCCCCACCGAACTCTCGGGCGGCCAGCGCCAGCGCGTCGCCATCGCGCGTTCGCTTGCGATCGGCCCCGAACTGATCGTGCTCGATGAGCCCGTCTCCGCTCTGGATGTCTCGGTGCAAGAGCAAATCCTGCAACTGTTAGTCGACCTTCAGGTGCAGTTCGGGCTCAGCTACCTCTTTATCTCGCACGACCTCGGCGTCATCCGCCAGATCTCTGACCACATTGCCGTGATGCGCTCGGGCAAGGTGCTCGAAGCGGGCACCGCCCACGATGTGATGTCGAATCCGCAGCATGAGTACACGCGGGAACTGCTCGAGGCGATTCCGGGCCAGCGCGCGGTCTAGGCTCCACAACGCCCTCTATATACTGAACCGGTGATGGGAACTGCTCGGATAACGCTGATCGGCGTGCTTGCGATTGCGATTCTTGCGAACGTCGTGCAGTTTCAATCGATCGACTCCGTCGCCCCGCAGAACTATCAGGCGGTGAATCGCAATATCAGCTCTAACATCGTCGAGATTGTGAGCCAAGACACCGCGGTCAAGAACATCTACGGACCGTACTGGGCTCTCTCCGAGCACCAGCCGGATGCCGTTATCCGGCTCTCTGCGGACGACGCTGAAATCTTCCCTCTGCTGCAATTTGTTGTGATGGGTTACGGCAGGGCTGACTCTTTCTCTCTTGCCTCTGAATCGCTAGCCGACGTCACGAGCCTCGACGAGTTGCTCGCTAGCCCAGCGGTCTACTCGACGACTACAGGGCTAGCGTCTGGCCACGGGCACAGTGAAGAGAATTGGTACTACATTCGTGGCGAGTGCTCCCGCGATGACCCTTCCGAACTCGTCATCGGTCATCTGATGGACGAGACAGATCACGCTTTGGTTTTCGCCGATAGCTGCTTGTTGCCGAACGGTGGGCTGAGCGAATGATTCTCGAAGTCGTCTTTCTGCTGTCGATGGTGTTGGGCGGTTCTGCCCTCATCCAGGTCGCTGGCGCGCGTGGGCTGGGGGTTCCCGTCCTTGGCGCGGTAGCCGGGCTAGCTCTGTACCTCTGCATCGGTGCTCTCCAAGTGCTAACCCCGATCACGACCACTCCGTTACTCACGATGATTCTCACCGCTGCGATTCCGAGCGCGCTCTGGTTGTGGCGTCGATTCCGCGGAGCAGTGCTGCCGGTGCGACCGCTGTGGGCGGGAATCATCGTCGCCGGCGTCGTTGCCGCGGTTGCACTGTTTCGCGCCTTGCCTCAAGTTGCTTGGTCCTACGACAGCCTGCAGTACCTCCTCAACGGCTCACTCATCGCCAACAACAGCATCACTATTGCGACGAGCGGCCTGCTGCCCAAACGACTCATTGGTGTTCCCGAGCTGCACGCCGCGGCCAACCTTGGCGGCGAGTACTACGTGCAGTCGATCACTCCGTTGATCTCAGTGCTGGTGTTGGCTTTGCTGTCGTGGATGTTGTGGGAGTCGTTGGCGACGCGACTCAACAAGCGTGCGCTCTTGTTGCTCATCGTCGGGGGAGTGCTCTTTCTCGTCTCGATGAACCGTTTCGTTTTTCATGCGTTTTATCTCAACGGGCACCTTCTCTTTGCGTTGCTGATGCTCGTCATTGTCGGTGGTGGCTGGATGCTCGTCTCCACTGAATCTGTCAGCAAGACGGCCCTCGTCACTGCGATGGCGTTGTCGATCGGTGCGGTTGTTTTTGTTCGCGCTGAGTCACCGATTTTGGTGTTCTTGGTTCTTCTCCCGGTGATCGTCGACCGCTCGGTGAGCGTGCTCCATAAGTCGATCCTCCTTGCGATTCTGGGTGTGGCAACGATCGCTTGGCAGCTGTTTATGGCTGCTGTCTATCGTGCCGACGGGCTGTCGGTTGAATTCTCTGTGTGGGGATTGTTGGCGTTTGGCGTGCTGATGCTCGCGGCGATCCCGTTGCTTCGGTGGAACCTTCTGATGAAGCGCGGCCGCGTGTTGTTGCTTCTTGCCGAGGCTCTTTTGTGGGTGGCGCTGATCGTGCTGGCACTCCGGGAGCCTCTGATTCTTCGCGAGAGCCTTTCCGCAACGTTCCAGAACGTCGTGATGGGCGCGGGCTCGTGGGGAGTCTCTCTGATCTTGCTCGCCGTGCTTCTGGTCGTCGCTTCGTTTATTGCGGTGCCCAACAGCGTGAATCTCCGCTTCCCGCTCACCAGTTTCGTTCCGCTTGGTTTTTTGCTGGCGTACTTGAGGGATGCGGCCTACCGCGTCGGCGACGGCGACTCGCTCAACAGAATGTGGATCCAGCTCGTTCCGGTCGCGTTGTTCTACGTTCTTATCGCGCTCGGCGTTGGTCAGTGGCGGCGCTCATCCACGGTTTCCCAAGCCAAGCCATCGTCAGTCGCTAACAAGGCGTAGCAGATATAGTTACTACGGCGTTGACGCGCCTGCTCTCAGTTGAGCGGGCACGACGCCTTTTTACGTTCTGAAGTGCGGAGAGAACTTGCTGAAGAAGCTCAAAACTATCGCGACAAATCTGTTGGCGATCACATGGATTCGAAAGACCTACGAGGTCGTCAATCGCGTGTTCCTCGAGACGTTCGGATCGAGCCGCATTCTTGCGCATTTCTTCTACATGTTCGGCTTTCTTGCCTTCAACCGCGAGCAAGCAGGAGTGCTCCGCGGGCGTCGCAACTACTACCGCAACAAGAACCAAGACCGCACCTCTCGTGTAGAGCTGCGCCGCAACATCCACCGCCTCGAAAAGGGTCTCGTCATGAGACCTCGGCGCGATATCTTCGCGCGTGACTACATCACCGAGACGGTCGAGTTCTATGAGCTCGCGGCCGAGCAATGCGCAACCGACACCAGCACGATGGAGTCGAGCGAAATGGAGTGGGCCCACAACGTCTTGGCGGAGTACTTCCGGGCCAGCACCGGCAGCGACCCTGTTGTGGATGCCGCGCGCGCCCGTTTTGCGAAGTTGGCTTACCAGCCGCAGACCAGCGACAAGGTTCCGTACGTCAAGAAGAACCTCTCCAGCGTCAGCTACGAGCAGTTGCATGAGCTCGCGATGCAACGACGTTCGGTGCGCTGGTTCGATGAGAAGCCGGTTCCACGCGATCTCGTTGACAAGGCATTGGTAATCGGGCGCCAGTCTCCGACAGCCTGTAACCGCCTTCCCTACGAATTCCGAATCTTTGATGACCCAGAAATGGTGAAGACGGTCGCCGGGTTGCCATTCGGTGCCGCGGGTTATGCGCAAAACATTCCCACGATCATCGTCGTTGTCGGCAAGCTCGAGAGCTACTTCAGCCCCAGAGACCGCCACGCGATTTACATCGACTCGTCGTTGGCTGCGATGTCGTTCATGTATGGCCTCGAAACCCTTGGTCTCAGCTCGAGCGTGATCAACTGGCCCGACTTCGAACCGCTTGAAGCCACAATGCAGAAGACTCTGGGGCTTGACGTCACCGATCGTGTGATCATGCTTATCGCGGTCGGCTATGCGCACCCCGAAGGTCTCGTGCCGTACTCGCAGAAGAAGGAACTCGATACGTTCCGCTCCTATAACCAGTTGCGATGACAACGCCCGTTCCTTCGCGCTTGCCCAAACGCCTTCTGAGGTATGGGCTCACCGTCATTGTGCTCGCGCTCGTTGCCGTGCTGTTTTGGCGCGCGCTGGCGGACAACTGGGCTGAAGTGCAAGCGCAGAAGCTCCAGTTCAACTGGCTGATGGTCGCCGCGATTGTGTTGTTCGCTGTTGCCGTGCCGGTCTCAGGGTTGCTCTGGGGTGCGATTGTCAATCGGATGAGCGCGTCAGCAGCGGTGACTCCGCGGGAAGCGATGGCCGTGCATTCGGCGTCGTGGCTTCTCAAATACGTTCCCGGCCAGGTTGGTTCTCTTCTGAACAAGGTGATTTGGGGAAAGAAGCGGGGGATCAGCCGCAGCATCATGGTGATCTCGTTCATTTACGAGAATGTGTTCCTCCAGGTTTCATCGATCGTTCCGAGTGCCGCAATCCTGCTTGTCAGCGTCGGGCTGGTGATCTTTCAAGACAACCCGGTCACGCTTCTGCTTCCGATGCTCGCCCTCATCCCGTTGCTCGTCGTTCTTGACCGCAGACTCTTTCATCCCGTGCTCAACTTCGGCGCGCGTCGAGTGCTCAAGCAAGATCTGCCGCGGGAGTACTTCTTGCCGCCCCGCGCAGTGGGTGGGTATCTCGTTGCGTTCGTGGCACCGCGCATCATCAATGGTGTCGGCTTCGTCTTGGTTGCCGCCTCGTTCCTCGATCTCACGCCCGCCTCGTGGCTTCCGTTGGGAGCAACGTACGTTCTCGCGGGCGCGATCGGCATTTTGGCGGTCTTCGTGCCGAGCGGGCTTGGCGTTCGCGAAGCGGTGATCTTCCTCTTCGCTCTGCAGTACATGACCCCAGCGCAGGCTGTCATTCTTGCGTTGCTTTCTCGTCTGCTCAGCACCATCGCCGATGCCTTTGTTGCGCTGTTCTATGCGGCGCTCACGCTGTCGCTTAAGCGTTTACCGCCTAAACTCGTTCAGGGCTCTTAATGTTCCCTCACCAACTTTCTGCTTTGCCGCCTCAACCTAAGGTCCGTCTTGCGACCTTTTTGCACTTGGAGATGATTTTCTCGTGAAAGTTTTCGTTCAAATCCCTTGCCTGAATGAAGAGCACACGTTGCCTCTCGTTCTCGAGTCGATTCCGAAACACATCGACGGAGTAGACGAGCTACACATCTTGGTGATTGACGACGGCTCGACTGATCGCACCATTGAGGTGGCGAAAGAGCACGGGGTCACTCACTTTGTGCGTCATCCCGGCAACCGTGGCTTGGCCCGGTCGTTCTCCGATGGCGTCAGCTATGCGCTCGCTCAGGGTGCCGACATCGTGGTGAACACCGACGGTGACAACCAGTACCCCCAGAACCGCATCCCCGATCTCATCGCTCCCTTGATGAATGGAACCGCAGACATTGCGATCGGTGACCGTCAAACGGCAACCATCGCGCACTTCTCACCGTTCAAGCGCCTTCTTCAGCGTTTCGGAAGCCGCGTGGTCAACATGGCTGCAGGCACCGATGTTCCGGATGCCGCGAGCGGATTCCGCGCTTACTCGCGTGAATCGCTCCTTCGACTCAACGTCGTCACCGAGTTCAGCTACTGCATGGAAACGATCATCCAGGCCGGCCACAAGCGCATGCGGCTCGCAAGCGTTCCGGTTGAGACGAACGCCAAGACACGCGAATCGCGTTTGTTCTCGTCGATGTGGCAGCACGTGGGCGAATCTGCGCGAGCCATTATTCGCAGCTACCTCATGTTCCGGCCTTTGGCGTTCTTCCTGCCGCTGGGCACCGGGCTCACCGTTGCGTCGCTCATCCCCTTCGTGCGCTATCTGATTCTCTGGTTGTCTGGCACTGCTGGCGACCATATCCAGTCGCTCATTTTGGGAGCGGCGCTCCTCGTTGGTGGACTATTGGCCTTCGCGCTTGGCTTGCTTGCCGACCTGATGCGAATCAACCGCATCCTGCTCGAGGACTCTATGGAGCGCACGAAACGAATTGAATTTGGCCCGGGCTATACCCAAGCCAAACTGAAGCGAGAGGCTGGAAAGTGACCGCTCCCCACGTCACCATCATTGGGTCCGCACTAGCGGGCAACAAGGGCGCTTCGGCAATGCTGGAGAGCGCGATCCAGACTCTGGAACCGCGGCTGCCCGGAGTTACCTTCACTCTCTTGAGCATGTATCCCGAAGAGGATCGCGCTCAAAACACCTACACGAACCTTGAGATTGTTGCCGCGAAGCCGGCGCAGCTGGGCGTCGCGATCAACTCGCTCGCACTGCTCTACCGCATCCTTCCCCCGCTCCGCCCGGTGATTCGCAAGAACTCCAAAGCAATCGGTGCCTTGGTTCGCTCGCAGGTGCTGCTCGATCAGGGCGGCATCACGTTCACAGACGGCCGCGAGAAGTTCTTGCTCTACAACGTGGCGTCGATCCTTCCGGCGATGTTCGTGAAGACGCCGGTGTTCAAATGTGCCCAAGCAATTGGGCCATTCAAGAACCCCATCAACCGTCGGGCTGCTCGCTTCTTCTTGCCCAGGGTCAACACGATCGTGACGCGTGGTGCAAAGACGCATGAGTTCGCCGAGGGCCTTGGCCTGAAGAACCTGTACGCCGGTGCGGACTACGCATTCTCCCTTCAACTTGATGGCACCGAAGCCGCCGCCGTGGCGAAGAAATTCGACATGAGCTTCTTCGAGTCAGGCACCGTAGTGGGCGTATCGCCCAGCGTGGTGTTGCAAAAGAAGGTGGATGCTCGCGACGGTGACTACATCGGTCAGACCGCATCCTTCATCAGTCATCTTCTCGAGTCAGGCCGCAAGGTTGCGCTGCTGCCGCACAGCGCGCGCGACGATGCGTCTAAGACGCATAACAACGACCTGCCCCTGTGCCGCGAGATCTTTGAACGAGTGGGCGCGAACCCTAACCTTCTGTTTGTGGATGACGAGCTTCCGTCGCAACAACTTCGCTACATCATCGGCGAATGTGACCTTTTCGTAGCCAGCCGTTTTCACGCCATGGTGTCGGCACTCGCGATGACTGTTCCCACCCTCGTGATTGGGTGGAGCCACAAGTATCAAGAGGTCTTGGAAATGTTCGGCGCTGAAGAGTGGGCGATGCCGCACAGCGAGGCTGAGCTGGCGTCGCTTATTGTTCGGTTCGAGCAGCTTGCTGACTCGCGCGAAACTGTCGCAGCGTCGTTGAAGGAACACCTTCCCGCTGTCGTCGAGCGTTCGCTGTCGCAGGCTGACTTGATTGCGTCGATTGTGACCGCACGAACCAAATAGCTAGTCCGCTCGGTCAGACCTAGTGGTGGTGCACGTGTTCTTCGTCGATGTTGCTTTCTGGCTCGATCTGGAATGTTGAGTGTTCGATGCTGAGCTCGAAGTGTTCGGCGACGCATTTTTGTAGCGCTGGCAGCATCTCGGCGGCGTGACCGTCGCGGAAGCACGCATCGCCAACAATGACGTGCGCCGTGAGCACGGGCAGGTCGGAGGAAATGCGTGTGATGTGCAGGTCGTGCACTGCAGTGACGTGTTCCATGGCCAAGATGTGGGCACGCACTGCTTCGGGGTCGATGCCCTTGGGCGTGGATTCCAGCAGCACGCCGAGGCTGGCTTTGAGCAGGATGATGGTGCGGGGCACAATCAGGAGAGCGATCAGGATGCCGACCACGGCATCCGCCTGATACCAACCGAAGAGGGCGATCACGATTGCGCTGATGATGACGCCGACAGAGCCGAGCGCGTCGTTCACGACTTCGAGAAACGCCGCCTTCATGTTGAGGTTGGAGTTGCGTCCACCGGTCAGCACGATCATGGCGATGAGGTTGGCGACGAGGCCAATGATTCCGAAAACCAGCAAGCCGGTCGGCTGAATCTCGGGTGGGTCAAAGAGGCGGCGCACCCCTTCGACGAGAGCGTAGATTCCGACGGCGAAGAGCAGGCTCGATTGTGCCATAGCGCTCAGCACTTCAGTGCGCTTGAGCCCCCAGGAGTGTTTGCTGGTGGCCGGGCGTTGCATAAGGCCAGCAGCGAGCAACGCCATGAGGAGGCCGGCAGAGTCGGTGAGCATGTGGGCGGTGTCGACGAGCAGCGCGAGGCTGCCCGTGATGATTGCCCCAATGGCTTGGGCAATGACAACGCCGACGGTAATGATGAAGGCGATCAGTAGCCGAGTGCGGTTGGATGTGCCCGCGGCGTGGTCGTGCCCGGCGCCCATCAGTGCACTCCGCTGGCGTGTGCGCTGGTGACTGCAGGTTCGGGCGCGTGGTGGCTGTGGCGCAGGGTGTCGTCTACGGCGTGCTCCGCTTGGAACACGGCGACGCGGATGAGTTCGAGTGCGTGATCGTTACTGAGCCGGTAGTAGACGCGGGCACCTTCGTGGCGCGTGGTGACGACTCGGCTCATGCGCAGTTTTGCGAGGTGTTGAGACACGGTGGCTTGCGGCTTGGAGACGCGTTCCGCGATCTCCCCGACGGCCAGTTCTCCTTCGCGGAGGGCGAGCACGATGCGAAAGCGGGTGGCGTCGGCGAGCAGGGAGAAGATTTCGACAGCGACTGAAACGTAATCATCGCTGGGGTCTGACCAGTCCGAAATGTCTGCGCTCATACGAATATAATCACATGCGCAAGTTCTAATATCAATAGCGGGGCGGGGAACACAGCCACCACACAGCTGCGCAGCCGAGCGATTCTGTGGCGGTCTCCCGAGCCACATCCAGAGCCACCTCCACCGCCACGGCCGCCGCCGAGCGGCGCGCGTGGATGAGGAGCGGGCGGGCGATCGGCTTAGTCGCGGCGTTCGGCGTTGGTGAGCAGGAACTGCCGGTTGTGGCGCGCTTGTGCTTCATCGAGTGTGGAGCAGGTGCCGAGCGGCTTGGCGCGGTGATCGGTAATGAAGAATTCACCCGCCGAACTCCGCTCGATCATTCCAGCGAATTCTCCGGCGGCATTGCCGACCCAGAGACCAGCTTGAATGGGGGTCCACACGACGGTGGGGCGTGCTCGGTCTGTTGAACTTTCGGTCGGCCGGGGCGCGGCTATCGTCATAGTTTTTTACTCCTTCGAGTTCACACTATTGAAGACCTCAGACACTGCAGGGTTGCATCCCGCTGCTGTGCGGGTGGTGCTCACTAAGATTCAACTCCTTGCGAGCGAATCTGTCGAGGCCTCATTCGAGCAATTGTGTTGTTCGTAACATTCGCTGCTCAAGCGGGTGTCGGCTGCTCTTCTGCGCGCGCATCATCCAGCATCTTGCGGCGCCCGATGAGGAACCAGCAGAGGGGGCCAGCGATCGTAATGGCGAGCGAGATTGCAACCCACGCGGCGAGCTCGATGCCCCGCAGTGTGGAGCGATTGCGATAGATCGACACGAGTGCGAGCACGGACACCACGGCCGAGGCGAGCCCCAGCACGACGAAGAATCCGATGTAGGCGAACCAAAAGATCATCATGAAGACGACCGCGAACGCTGCCGACCCGTCGGGCCCACCGTTGCTCACTGCTGCAAAAATACTCATGTTTCAAGAGTACCGGGCTGGAGCGACGCACCATAGCCCTCAAAGGGGCGTCGCGTCATTGCGTTCGACGCAATAAAGCTGCACACAACCGACCACGAGAGGGAGCCGCTATCCGGCACCACTCGCCGCGAGATATCATCGACTAAGAGTGGCTCGGAGCAGTGCTGATCGTTGCCGAACACTCGACTGATTCGCTTTCTGCGGTGGCGATTCGGTCTAGTAGCGCTCGAGGCCCAGGGCCCGAGGCGCATCCGATTGGCATTCCCTATTTCTCGTTTCAGAAAGCTGCCATGACTCCGACCGATTCCATCCTGCGTGGCTACCTGAGTGACAATGCTGCCGGCGCCTCACCGCAGATTCTGGATGCCGTTGTCGCGGCATCCGCTGGCCCCGCTGCGCCCTATGGCAACGATGCGCTCACGGCTCAGATGCGCGCGAAGATGGCGGCAGCGTTCGAGTGCGATCTCGATGTGTTTGCGGTCGGCACCGGATCAGCGGCCAACGGAATCGGCCTCGCTTCGCTCACCCGACCGTGGGGCAGCATCCTCGCGCACGCCGACAGCCACATTCAGAACGATGAGGCCGGTGCGCCCGAGTTCTTTACCGATGGCTCCAAGATTGTGTTGCTCGGAGGCGAGCACTCCAAGATTGACCCCGACGAGTTGCGGGTCGCAGTGAAGGCTGGTCGCGGCGACGTGCACAGCGTTCAGGCATCCGTGCTCAGCATCACGCAGGTCACCGAGACGGGCAGCGTGTACACGATCGACGAATTGCGCGTGTTGACGGATATTGCACGTGAGGCTGGCCTTCGCGTCCACATGGACGGTGCTCGCTTTGCCAACGCGCTTGTCGCCCTCGATGTGAGCCCCGCCGAGATGACCTGGAAGCTTGGCGTCGACATGCTCTCGTTTGGAGCGACCAAGAATGGCGCGCTGACGGCGGATGCCATTGTCTGCTTTGACCCGACGCTGGCGACTGAACTGTCGTTCCGTCACAAGCGCGGCGGCCAACTCACCTCCAAGATGCGGTTCCAGGCCGCCCAGCTCGACGCGTACCTCACCGATGATCTGTGGCTCGACAACGCGCGCCAAGCCAATGCGATGGCTGCGCGCCTTCGTGCGGGAATCGCGGATGTCGCGGGCGTGACGGTCACGAGTGAACCCGGCAGCAACATCCTCTTCGCTGTCTTCTCCGACGAGTTGACCGAAGCTCTCCACGATCGCGGTTTCGGTTTCTACGCCAACCGCTGGGAGCCTGGTGTCGTGCGCATCGTGGTGTCCTTCGCGCACCAAGCTGCTGACATCGACGCGTTCGTCGCCGCCATCCGCGAGTTCGCGTAGCGCGCACGGCTAGCCCGCACCCGTAACGCGCACACCTAGCGCGCCAACACTTTAAACGGAACTGGCCCGACGCACACTCGCCGTGATGGCGAAGTGTTCGTCGGGCCAGTCCCTTGAGCGAGCCAGCGCGGCTTAGTCCGTGCTGGGGCGATCAGTTCGTTCAGTCGAACCTTCGGATGCCTCACCGGCTGTGTCGCTGTCCGTCGCTGCGTCGGCAGCGGGGGTCTCGGCGCCGGCCTCGGTGACCGTCCCTCCGGCGGGCGGCGCCATGCCGATCGTGGTGCGCAGCACTGAGCCACGCGCTACGGCAATCGCGATCACTGAGGTGGCGGTGACCAGCGCGGCGATCATGAAGATGGAACCGAACGCATCCGCATAGGCATGGTGGAATGCCGTCTGGATGACGTCGGGCAGACCAGTGATGTCGAGGCTGGTTTCTCCCGAGCTGTTCGAAAGCGCGCTGGGGTCGACGCCGATTTCGGCGAGGTCGTCCACGATGTTGGTGCTCACGTGGTTGGTGAGTACCGCACCCAAGACGGTGACGCCAACGGCGCCGCCGAGCGAGCGGAAGAACGCGATTGCAGCCGAGGCAGATCCGACATCTTTTACGTCGACGGTGTTCTGAACCGCAAGCACGACGTTCTGCACGAGTGCGCCGATACCGACGCCCATCAGCACCATGTAGATCACGACAGTCCAGTAGGCGGTGTCGTGGGTGATCGTGCCGAGGCCAGTGAGGCCAGCGAGCAGCAGGACGCTGCCGATCATCATGACGGGCTTCCAGCGACCGATGCGGCTGACGATGAGACCACCGATGGTTGCCGAGAGCAGCTGCGAAATGATCATCGGGATCGTCATCAGGCCGGCCTGGGTGGGGGTAGCTCCTGTGCCGAGCTGGAAGTACTGAGTCAAGAAGATGCCCGAGCCGAACATCCCGACACCGATGCCGACGCTGGCGACGATCATCCAGATGGTGGTCGAGTTGCCGAGTAGGCGCAACGGAATCATCGGGGTGGGCGCGCGCAGTTCAACAACAACAGCAAAGAAGCCGACGATGAGGAACGCGGCGAGGAAGACGCCCGACTGCCAGGAGATCCAGTCGTAGTCGTTGCCGGCGAAGGTGACCCAGAGCATTGGGAGGGCTGCGGTAATGGAGACGAGCACGGCTCCGAGGTAGTCAAGCTGAGTCTTGGCGTGCGGGTTGGTGGGCAGGTGAAGCTTCATCTGCAGAACGATGAGAGCGATGATGGCCAACGGAAGGCTGACGAAGAAGCACCAGCGCCATCCGAGCGAGTCAGTGATGATGCCGCCTAAGAGTGGCCCGGAGACCGTGGCGACGGCCATGACGGCACCCATGTAGCCGGCGTAGCGTCCACGTTCGCGCGGCGCAATGATCGATCCCATGATCGACTGCACGAGCGCAGTGAGGCCACCCATCGCGATGCCTTGGAGTGCGCGAGCGATCATCAGCACGCCGATAGAGCCAGCGAAGCCGGCGGCGATCGAGCCGACGAGGAAGAAGACGATGGACAGCTGAGTCAGCATCTTCTTGTTGTACAGGTCAGACAGCTTTCCCCAGATCGGGGTCGTGATCGTCATGGCCAGCAGGCTTGAGGTGATGACCCAGGTGTATTGGCGCTGGGTTCCGTCGAGTTCGGCGATGATGGTCGGCAGCGCGGTCGACACGATCGTGGTGGAAATCATGGCGGTGAAGAGAGCGGCGAGAAGGCCGGTCATCACCTGCAGAATTTCGCGGTGGGTGTAGGTCACTGGCGCGCCGGGCTGGTCTGGCGATTGCGCCGCGGCGCGTGCGGGGGCTGTCATTCGTTGTTCTCGTCTTCGTCGTGAGTGGTGAGTGTGTCGGTCGGTTTAGCAGAGTCGGGCATGGCGCTGGCGTCAGCGTCGGCCGGAGTTTCGGAGGGCTCAAGCACGTCAGCCAAACGCTCGTTGAGCACGCTGAGCAGGCTGATGGCCCGCTCGGCTTCTTGGGGAGACCAGTCGTCGAGAGCAGTAGCGAAATTGCGGATGATGTGGCTGTTGCCTTCGGCTACCGCCGTGCGCCCCTGCTCGGTGATGGAGATGAGGATCGCGCGTGCATCGCTCGGGTCAGGGCGGCGTTCGACGAGCTCTTCTGCTTCGAGCGCCTCGACAGCGCGGGAAGCGACAGGGGCTGAGACAACGAGCTGCGTGGCGAGTTCACCGAGTCGAGCATCAGAGTCGATCAGGCACCGCAAGAATCCGTACTTCGTGCCGGCGAGACTGCGTTCGCGACTGCGTTGGCCGGCCTTGCGGAAGGTGCGGCTGATCGTAACCATGCCGGTAAGTAGCCGTGCGGCATCCGTCTCGTCAATCATGTCTCGTCTCCTTAAGCACTTAGCGAGACTAATCATATTGCTTACCTTAAGCAACTAAATCATTGGTGGAGTTTTCGTGCCTCGATCTGACCGTGCTCGGTGCTCGCGCACGGGAGGCGCAGGGGGAGTAGCGTCGGGGCATGAATACCACTGCAGCCGCTGAGGTAATGGCTGAATTGGCGGCGCTCGAGGATCCCAAGGTTCGCGCCATTAACGAACGGCATGGCGATGACCACGGAGTGAATCTGAGCAAGCTGCGGACGATTGCGAAGCGTCTCAAAACGCAGCATCCGCTCGCCGTTGAATTGTGGGAAACAGATGACACCCCCGCGCAACTCTTGGCATTGCTCATCTGTCGGCCCACAGAGTTCACTGCCACCGAGTTGGATGCCATGGTGCGCCAGGCGAGGGCATCGAAGGTGCGCGACTGGTTGATCAACTATGTCGTCAAGAAGAGCCCCCACTTCGAAGAGTTGCGGGCGGCGTGGACGGATGACCCGGATGCCGGAGTGCGCAGCGCTGGCTGGGCGCTCACCGCCGAGCGAGTGCGCAAGAAGGCTGACGGGCTCGATCTCCCCAGCCTGCTCGACGTTGTTGATGCCGAGATGAAGGATGCGCCGGATCGACTTCAGTGGGAGATGAACAACACCCTCGCCTACATCGGAATCGAGCATGCCAACCTGCGTGAGCAAGCGCTCGAGATTGGCGAACGGCTCGAGGTGCTGAAGGACTACCCCACCCCGCGGGGGTGCACCTCGCCCTATGCTCCGCTGTGGATTGCGGAGATGGTGCGCCGTCAGGAGAAGCGGTAGCGTCGAAGCATGAGTGAGTCGGCGAAGACGAACACGGGTGTGGGCGCGAGTGCCGGTGCTGGGGCGGCCTCCAGCAGCACGGCCATGCCGGCGGAGGTGGCGGCAACTTTCAGCGACTATCCGGAACCGATACGCGCCGAACTGCTCACGCTTCGCGAGCTGATCCTGGCCACGGCATCCGAGACTGACGGTGTTGGCACGATCACCGAAACCCTCAAGTGGGGCGAGCCCGCGTACCTCACGAAGGAGACGCGCAGCGGCAGCACGATTCGCATCGCACCGACGAACGCGAAATCCGCACACGACTATGCGATGTTCTTTATCTGCAGCACGAACTTAGTCAGCGACTTCCGGGCCCAGTTCGGCGATACCTTCGCGTATGAGGGCGACCGCGCGGTGCTCTTCAATGTTGGCGACAGCATCCCGGCCGATGAGTTGCGTGAGTGCGTGCGGCAGGCGCTGACCTATCATCTGGGTCCAGAAGCTCGACGCTGAGAAGAGCAGCCCGTCTTCGTTATCGGCTATCGCCCAGCTAGCGAGAGTGCGCCGTCGATTACGATCAGTGGGACGTAAGGCAGGGAGGGTGACCGTGACGCAGCAGGCGACGAACGTTGTTCAATCGCTTCGTGCTGCCCTTCTGGTGATCGCGGCGCTGCTCGCGATAGTGGCGCTTGTCGCCATGCACTCGGTCGCAGCGGATGCGGCTCCGGCCATGACCGGCCACACTATCGCCCAATCCGCCGCAGCATCGCACGACTCGGAACCCTCGAGCGTCGAGCATTGCCCCTGCCCCAGCGACTCCGATTCGTCGATGTCGATGGCGGAGTGCACGCCGGTCGCTGCGTTGACGGGCGTCGTCGCCCCGGCGTCATTGCGCTCGCAGTGTGCACTTGCGGGTCCGCTTCCGGCCTCTCACTCGCTGAACACCGGCGCCAACCTGGGCGCTCCCACACCTTCGCTTCACGCGCTTTCTATCAATCGCACCTAATCGGCGGGATGTCGGCTTAGCCGAGATCTTTTCGGCACCTCTCGGGGCGCCGCCGCTATGAGTAGGAATGAGAAGGAACACAGTGAAGAACAGAATCAAGAAGAATGCCATCCCCCTCGCAGCCAGCGCATCCATTGTCGCGATTACCTTGGCCGGGTGCGCTTCTCCAGCGCCGATCGCCGGTGCCGACACTGCGCCGTCAGCGCTAAACGTTTTCGAGCACGTGCATGGCTTAGGAATCGACTCGAACGACAACGTACTTGTCGCGAGCCATTCGGGTATTTACCGCGTGGATGCTGCCGGCGAGTTGAGCGGCCCTCTCGGCGGAGAGCCGTTTGATGCGATGGGCTTCGCGGCGGCGGGCGATCAGTATTTCGTTTCAGGGCATCCGAGTTCCAGCTCCAGCACCTTTGAGGGGCCGAACCTGGGGCTGCTCTCGAGTGCGGATGCGGGGGAGTCATGGGCGAGCGTCTCGCTAGCCGGGGCCACAGATTTCCACTCGCTCACTGTCAACCAGAATGACCCCAGCCAGCTGTACGGATTGTCATCCGACGGTGCGCCGCTGTCGGCGAGCACAGATGGCGGGGTGACCTGGAGCGCCGGTGCGAGCATTGAAGCCTATTCACTCGTCGCTGACCCGAGCAGCGCTGAGAGACTATATGCCACTACGCCCGACGGTCTGGCGGTGAGCGAGAATTCCGGGCAGTCGTTCGCTCTGACTGCGGATGCACCGCTGCTGTATTTGCTTGCGGCCGCAGCAAATGCACCCGGAATGCTCGTGGGAGTGGATGTTGAGGGCGCCGTCTGGGTGCGTTCGTCTGAGGGCGAGGGGTGGTCTGCCCGAGGCTCGGTGCAGGGGACCGCGTTCGCGCTCACCGTCGGGGCCGAGGGCGACCGCATCGCTCTGATCGATGAGCGCGGACTCGTCGAGTCGTTCGACGGTGGAAATACCTGGACGGTTCTTACGGCCGGATAGCCCAGGATTCCGCGGTCGCCGAGCTCATGCTTGGCGACCGCGAGTACGACTCGTCTGCCACCCGCCACCCGTGCCACCCGCCACCCGACACGGCGCCGTGCTTCGACCTTTTCTAGGCGAAGTCAGTAGCAACCGCGTTGCGGTGGTATTCGAAGATCATGCTCGTGTTGGTCGAGGCAACGCTGTGGCGGGCCGACAAGTGATCAACGACGAACAGTCGAACCTTGGACGAGTTTTCGACCGCAATGTGCACGAGAAAGTCATCGCCGCCGCCCACGAAGAACAGTTGAATGACTTCGGGCAATCGACGGATTTCTTCGGTGAAGGCCTGGATGCTCTCTTGGCGCGCGCCCGGGCGCAGGGAGACTCCGATGATGGCTTGAAGGCCTCGGCCGAGCTTCTCGTGGTTGAGCGCAGCGTGGAATCCCGTGATGAGGCCGCGGTCGAAGAGCGACTTGATGCGAGTGTGGGCAGTGGATGCTGCGATACCCACGGTGCTGGCGACAGCCGCGTTGCTGATCCGGGCATCCCGCGAGAGAAGCGCGAGGATCTTCGTGTCGATCGGATCGAGCTCGTCGGCCATGCGAAGATCCTTCGGTTGAAATGTCGCTGAGGTGCCATTTTCGCACGAATTCACATCACTTTTGAAAATACGCCGATCAAAATTCTGACTTTTCCACAAAAGGCAGAATTTCTGACAGGGTTGAGCAACTCCACCCCGCTGCGAAAGGTAAGTCGATGCGCATTTCCGTGCCTGCTGAAATCAAGAACAACGAGAATCGTGTCGCCATCACGCCTGCGGGCGTTGATACCTTGGCGGCTGGCGGGCACACCGTCATCATTCAAGCTGGCGCTGGCCTCGGTAGTGGCTTCACCGATGAACTGTACGCGGCAGCAGGCGCACAGATTGTTGTTGACGCAGCCGAGGTGTGGGCATCCGCCGACCTCGTTGTGAAGGTCAAAGAGCCGATCGCTTCGGAGTACGGCTACTTTCGCACAGACCTCGTTCTCTTCACCTACTTGCACCTCGCGGCGGACCGCGCGCTGACCGAGGCCCTCGTCGCTTCGGGAACCACCGCGATCGCTTACGAGACTGTTCAGGGCGACGACCGTTCGCTTCCGCTTCTTGCCCCGATGAGCGAGGTCGCTGGTCGACTCTCGATCGTTGCTGGTGCCCACGCTCTGCTCAAGGCTGAGGGTGGCAGTGGTCAACTGCTCGGCGGAGTTGCCGGAACCCCTAAGGCCAAGGTTGTTGTTATCGGTGGCGGTGTTGCTGGTGAGCACGCCGCAGCTAACGCGCTCGGTCTGGGCGCAGCAGTCACGATCATCGACATCTCGCTGCCTCGCCTTCGGGTTCTCGAAGAGCGCTTCAATGGCCAGATTCAGACCCGTGTTTCGACGCGCTACGAAATTGCCGAACAGCTTCTCGAAGCCGACCTCGTAATCGGTTCGGTGCTGATCCCCGGCGCTGCAGCTCCCAAGCTCGTCACTGACGAAATGGTGGCGTCGATGAAGCCCGGTTCGGTGCTCGTCGACATCGCGATCGACCAGGGTGGATGCTTCGAAGGCTCCCACGCCACGACCTACGACGACCCCACCTTCACGGTTCACAACTCGCTCTACTACTGCGTTGCCAACATGCCCGGCGCTGTTCCGCGCACCTCGACCCGCGCGCTCAGCAATGCCACGCTGCCGTTCGTTGTCGCCATCGCGAACCTGGGCTGGGATGCCGCCGCTGCCGCTTCCCCGGCGCTTGCTCGCGGCTTGAACGTAGCCGGTGGCGAAATCGTCAACGCTGGTGTTCGTGCCGCAATGGCGGTTCGCTAGTCCTTGATCGCTAGCTGTGGACTCACGCGCACCCATCCGGCGTCGAGAGGTATGTTGAAGCCGGTTGGGAATAGGTGAGCTCCGCCGCTGCGGCCTCCGCCGCCGTACGACACCATTGCGCCGTTCTCGGCGAAGCGTGAGGGCGGCACGCACCCTGCTGAGAGGAACCAGTCATCGCCATCTCCGCCCCCGGTGGGAGGGGTTGCGATGACGACGCACACAAAATCCTTGGTGTTGCGTGCGGAATAAATGAGATCTTGGTCGACTTCTTCGGTGTCTTCGCTGACAAGCGTGAGGTCGGAATATTCGTTCGTGAAGTCCTCGCGCACCCACTCCGGGAATTCGGCCGGCGACCCACTGGCGGGCGCAAACTCAGGGTTAGCGGAGGCGGTGCACCCCGCGAGAACGAGTACGGCACTAGCGGCAAGGAGGATGAGGGCTAGTTTCCGCATGCTCTCAGCGTTGCACTGCGGGCATCCATTCGCAAGGATGCTTCAGCTTTAGTGACCGGCTCTAAGCGGCTACTTCGCTCTGGCGTGCGTGAAATTCACGCGCCTGCGTGGTGAGCCAGCCGAAGAGCAGTTCGCGGTCGTGTTCGCTCGACTTGACGTCTTCGGGATGCCACTGCACGGCAATCAGCGGAGAGGTCGGGTCGGTGCTTTCCACCGCTTCGACCACGCCGTCGGCGGCGCGACCGGTGGCGGTGAGACCGGCACCCACGACATCCACCGCTTGGTGATGCCCGGAGCGGATTGTCATCGTGCCGACGCCATACAGCTCGGAGAGTTGCGAAGCGGGATCGAGGGTCACGTCGTGATCGACCATCGCGTCGACTCCGCCGCCGCTATGAACAACGGCGCTCGGTTCAAGGTGCTGGATCAGCGTGCCCCCGCGCGCGACATTCACGATGTGCATCCCGCGGCAGATCGCGAGTAGCGGCAGGCGACGTTCGGTGGCCTGGTTCACGAGTTCAATATCGACGCGGTCGGTCGTGCGGTCGATGTTGTAGAGCTTCGGATGTCGCTCCGTCGCCCCATACTCGTCGGGGTCAACATCGCCACCGCCGAGCAGCACGACGCCGTCTGCCTGGCTGAGTGCGGCATCCACGTCAGCTTCAGTAAAACCGTCAACGCTGATGACGCGAGCACCGGTGGCTTCGATCGCCGATTTCATGGATGCTTCGAGCCCATGAATCAGCGCCGTGAGCTCGGGCTTCTCGTGAGCACCACCCGCCGACGCCTTCGACAAAACGACGGTGGGAACGTGCTCAGGGGTGGTGGTCATGGGCGGAATCCTCTTGCCTGCATCCGGTCGCTCAGACCGCTGGGTTCAGCCTAAATGACGCGGGAAATCTGCGCGAAACGACGTCCGGGTGATGCTTGAAATGATATAGACTCAGTTATTGAGTTTCGGTGACGAAGCAAGGAGTGCAGCATGTCGGAGCAGGATCGCGCGGCCAAACACCTTGAGGTTCGCATCGAGAAGCGCCACGATCATCCGCTGCGTCATGCTGCCCGGTTCGCGGCCGAGCTCGTCGGAAGTCTGCTGATGGGGGATACCAGTCCGAGAGGGCCTGGCGCCGACCTCGTTGTGGCCCGCCGTACGACTGGCGCGGAGGTCATCCGCACGTCAGTCGATTCCGTCGAGGAGGCGGATCAACTTCTTCGCGTGGTGCGCCGAGACTTGGAGCAGAAGACGGTCGAAGAGTTTGCCGATGAATGGCATGCCGCTCCTTAGGTTGTCGAGTGAATAAGCGGATGCCTCAGCCTGTGAGCGCTGGCTACCGCGACGCGCTCGCGCTGCCCGGGGTGCCGCTCACCTTCGGCAGCTTGCGCGCGGGAACGTCGCGGCGACGACAGGCACGATGTCGGAGCGCCGCGCCTCCTCGATAGACTTGCCTGAGAAAACTTCAGTCTGATGGGGGCGTCATGGCAGCAGAACCGGTAGCGGCACAATTGGCGACAGAACCACCGGCAGCACAGCCGATCGCGGTGATCGCCGGGGCCAGCGGGTTCGTCGGGCCAGCCATCGCCGATGCCTTCCGCGACGACGGGTACGACGTGCGGTTTATCGGCCGCAGCGCCGCGGTCACGTGGGACGATCCCGCTGCTATCGCGCAGCTCATCGATGGCTCGGCGATTGTCGTAAACCTCGCCGGAAAATCCGTGAACTGCCGCTACACCGTCAAGAACCGCAACGAGATTCTGCGCTCGCGAGTAGAAACAACTCGGTCACTGCGCGAGGCGATCGCTGCGGCATCCGCCCCGCCCGCCATCTGGATGAACGCCTCAACCGCCACGATCTACCGCCACTCGACCGACCGCCCCAACAGCGACGACAATGGCGAACTCGGCAAGGGCTTCTCCGTGGATGTTGCCCGCAACTGGGAGAAGGAATTCTTCGAGGGCGACCTGCCGCACACTCGCCGCGTTGCCCTCCGTATGGCAATCGTGCTCGGCGATGGCCCCGCCACCAACCTGCTGCTGCGACTCGCGCGGATCGGACTCGGCGGCCCGCAAATCGATGGCTGGTGGTTCGGCCACAACCGGTACCGCGGCATCGGGCCAACGCCCACGGGCAGTGGTCGCGCCGAAGGCCACAAGACGGGCGGGCGCCAGAAGTTCAGCTGGATTCACCTCGACGATGTGGTGAAGGCGATCCGCTTTCTGCGCGACACCGATACCATCACGGGCCCCGTCAACCTCGCGAGCCCCAACCCCTCCGACAACCGCACGCTCATGGGTATCCTGCGCCGCGCGGTTGGGGCCCCGTTCGGTTTGCCCGCCTGGCGATGGATGCTCGAGCCGGCCATGTGGGTTCTCAGAACCGAACCCGAACTCATCCTGAAGAGCCGCTGGGTTGTGCCCGGCACGCTCACTAAGGCGGGCTTCACGTTCGAGCATCCCGACCTCGCGGGTGCCATTGATGTGGTTTCGGCTCGATAAAAGGTTCTGCAATCGACCTGGCTGCGGGCGCAGGCAAGTCATCTGGCGGGGAGCGCTACGTTCTTGGGCGGAGCACTACCACGGCGGTCTCGGTAGAGCGAAGCTTCGAATACTCATCGAGGCCGTCGTGTAGCTCACGCCACCGTTCCCAGAGCGCCGCACGTTCGTCTCCTTCCGCTGCAGCAGCGGTCACACAATGCCGGCCGGTCACCAATTCGACCGTCGCTTCAGGATGCGCGAGCAGGTTGAGCCACCAGGCGGGTTCGCCCTCGCCCCATCCGTTCATCGCCATGGTGACGAGGTTGGGGCCGTCTTCGTAGTAGCCCAAAATGACGCTGCGCTCCTGGCCAGTGCGGCGGCCGACTGTAGTGACACGCATCGCTCCCCACTTGTCGGGCTCCGCCAGCCACAACCCGCGCCTACTTCTGGTGAGCTTAACAATGGCGCGATGAACACGCCAAGCGGCGCGAACGAACCATCTCGGCGGGAGTTTTCGGGGCTTCGCAGACTTGCTCATGAGTGTGCTCCTTCACTGGGGCTATCCTCGATACATCGGCATCCCGAGTGGGGTCAGTGCCAGCGCGAAACCGGGTTAGTGAAGTCCTCGGGCGATGAGAGTACTGATTCCCGACAGGTTAGTACTAAACCTCTCGTCGTGCTATGGCAGCGCTTATTGCGCGATAGACGCAACTCCTCGCCTCACTCGGCGTGGACAGGCTAAAGGCGAAGCGCGAGGGTATCGAGCAGTTCGACCCATCGTGCGTGCGGCTCTGAGCCCTGAGCGGCTGCGTAGGCAGGAGCAAGAGCATCCGCGTCAGAGAGAACGCGAAGGTCGAGTCCGGTGAGTTCAGCAATATCAACGATGGGCACTTGGAAGGTGCGGAATGGCCCCAACGGTGGGGGAGCACCGTTAGCGAGTGCTTGGGCGCGTGCCTCATCAAGATCGACATCGGCGAGCTGAGGGCGTTGGTCAAGCACGAACCCTGCAGCCCGGAGTACGGCAGCGCCATCCACGCTGGTCGCCCACGCGGCGATCTTCCAAAACAGTTGCGGGATGCCCACACCCCGGTACACCGGATCGTCGTCGCCGAGCACGGGCGCCGTAAACACGCTGATGCGGTTTCGGTTCGTGCGCGCGTACTCCAATACGTGATCTTCGAGACCGAGCCACAACTCTTTTGACTGGTTGAAGCCCGCAGCTTGGGGCGCAGCATTCGTGAACGCAAACGTGTCGTAATTCGCTTGGCTTGCAGTCGCCCCGTCACCCCACACGGGGTCGCGCCGCCGCACAAGATGGCCCCGATCGAGATCATTGCGGGCGTACACCGCTTCGCCGGTCTGTTCCTGCTCCGGGATGCGCGAATCCAGATGCCAATCATTGCCGCGACCCACATCAACGAGCTGATCGCCATCGATATTCACGCCGGTCGCGCTGGCGAGACCCCGCAGCGGATCCAGATTTACCGAGAAATGCGTATACGGCAACTTACGAATCGGGGCTCCTGAGGCCGGGGAGGGCAACGGCACAGGAACACCCAAGAAATCAGCGTCGTACCCGTCGGAACTGAGCGATGCGGCATCCATGGAGGTAGTGAAGCAGCCGCGCCTGACATTGGGCCGGACAATTCAGGATGCGCGCACCACCCAGCGCACACCCGCACACCACGGCTCCCCTCGCGGCCGCGCCTCCGCGAGAGTGGGAGACAATGGGGCAGTGCCACTCGTGCACAGAAGAGGTGAGGACCTATGCCGAGCGTTGCACAGCCCCGAATCGGATTTGTGGGCGCAGGCCTCCACTCCTCGCTCAACCTCTATCCTGCCTTTGCCGCGACGGGCGTTCCTCTGGTTGGTGTTGCGGAGCGCAATCCTGCCCGCGTCGCTGAGGCCGAAGCCCGCGGCATCCATCCCATCTTCCCGAACCACCTCGCGCTCATCGAAGCCTCGAACCTCGACGGCATTGTGGTGTCGCTTGCGCCGCACCTGCAGGCTGACGTCGTTGCCGACTGCGTTCGCGCAGGAGCCGCTGTGTTCGTCGAGAAGCCACTCGGGTCAACCGAGGCCGAAGCCCGAAAAATTTCCGAAATTGCAGCGGATGCCGGTGTGCCCGTGATGCTCGGATTCATGAAGCGTTTCGCCCCGGCCTACACCCAGCTGAAAACCCTCATTGGTGAAGACACCGAGCAGGGCCCGGTCATCTCCTACGCCTGCGAGTTCGGCTTCGCCGCGTGGAAGCCCGACTTCACCCCTGTCGAGTTCATCACCCAGGCGGTCATCCATCTCATCGATCTCGTGCGCGACGTATTCGGCGAGGTGGTTGACGTGTCGGCGATGCAGAACAGCGTCGGCGACGGACTCGCGATTATCGTGCAGGTCCGCCACGAGAACGGTGTCGTCGGATCGTTGAACTTCGTTTCAGCGAAAGCGTGGTCGCGCGAGACCGAAGAGCTCAGTGTGACGTGCGCCAACGGGGTTGTGCGGGTCTCCGACCTGAGCCGCATCCAGGTGCTTACGGGCGAAGTTGCCGGCACTGTTGCCGGGCCGGGCGAAACCCTCTCTGAGCGGTCCGTCACGTTCGACGTCTCGAACTCTCCCGGATCCGGGAGTCTCAAAGATCTCTATCTGCGTGGCTACATCGGCGAGATGCAGCACTTCGTCGGAGTGCTGCAGGGCACCGAAGAACTCAGCCCGTCGGCAGCGGATAACGTGCGCACGATGGCGCTCTGCGACACGATTCTTGCCGCTATCTCCAACTGAGTCGTTAGTCGTTGAGAACGACCGCGCGCACCGGTGCACCGTCGGCATCGATCGGTAGCGGGAAGAAACCGACGCGCACGCGCTCGGGCAGTCCCTCAAGGCCGGTGATGTTTTCCACGATGAGGCCGTCGCCGCCCAGCACAATCTCGTGCACCGGAAAATCAGTGGAGCCTTCGCCCGTGGGGTCGGGGCTGAGGGTGTCGACGGCGAGCAATCGCATGCCACGGCTCCAGAGTTCCGCTGCGGCATCCGGAGCAATCGCGGGATGATTCAACGCCTCGTCTGAATCGAAGTGGTGAGCCCATCCGGTGTTGATGATGACGATGGCGGGCACGGCGGCGGGAATCTCACCCAGCGCTGCCGTGATCTCGGCGAGGCCATAGCTTGCGTGAGCGCTCTGCTCAGCGAGGTGCACGACAAGCGCGTCGCCGACGAGTTCGTCAAGGCTGATTGCCGCTGTCGTGCGGCCGCCGGCGACGGTGTGCGACGGGGCATCGAGGTGGGTGCCGGTGTGTGATCCCAGGTGGAGCAGGCTGACGTCAACGCCATCCTGCTCCACGCTGAGTGCGCTATCGACTGAGACCGCAGGGTCACCGGGGTAAACCTGCATTCCACTGGTGATGGGGTGGCTCAGTTCGCGCATGGGGTACCTGATTCCTGGTGAGGCTAGTGCGAGTTAGGCGACGGGGCGAGCGGCGGCATCCACGTCGGCATCCGCAGTGTCAGCGAGGTGCTGGCTGCGAACGGCTTCGTGACGCTTCCGCTCAGGAAGCATGACTGCAAGATAGAGCACGAAGGTGAGAACGAACGCCGGGATGGTGGCGCCGATCGGCAGCGGCCAGACGTAGGCCCACACGTATGACATGGTGGCGCCGATGACCCAGATGGCGACAGCGAACCAGTTGACGCCCGCCTTGTACCAGTAACGACCACCGCGAGCTTCAAGAATGTCCTTCGTGTAGGCACCGCGTTTCACGATGTAGTAGTCGACGATCATGATCGCGAACACCGGCACGAAGAAGGCGCCGATGACGACGAGGAAGTCGGTGAACTGGTTGAGCAACTGCAACCAGGTCGAGCCGATGATCGAGATACCACCGAGGATGAGTGCTGTCGGCAGGAACTTCAGTCGGCTACCGACCTTGGCGTTGACGACCGAGGTCACCATTCCGTAGACGACCATCGTGTTCGTGGCCATCACCGAGAGGAAGATGATGATGGCGAGCGGTGCACCGAAGGCGGCGACGATCGTGGTGGGGTCGAACGCGGCAGCTTCGTCGCCCTTGAGGATCACGTAGACAAAGGCGGTAAGGCCGAGCGTCATCGCGGTCACGGTCGAGACGGTGTAGCCGATGCCCGAGCCGATCACGCCGGCCTTGGTGGTGCGGGCGAAACGGTTAAAGTCGGCTGACAGCACGGTCCACGAGACGGCGGTCGCGATCACGATGTCGAGCACGATGATCGGGGTGAAGCCGAGACTCTCGTCGGGGGCAACAGCCTGAAAGTCGCCGAGGTCAAATGCGGTGAACGCGGTGATGAAGACCCACGCGATGATGCCGAGGATGAGAACGGCAAGCCACGGCTCAATCTTGGAGATACCTTCGTGGCCCAGGATCGCGAGAATTACGACGATGCTCTGGCAGAGAACGGAGAACAGGATGGGGTTGGAGTACCCCGTAGCGCTTTCGACCAAGAAGTTGACGGTGACGCCCGCGAGCATCGCCTGCACCCAGCTCCAGCCCATGAGCACGATCACGTTGGCCGCGACGGGCAGAAGGCTGCCGCGCGTGCCGAATGATGCGCGTGTGATGGCCATGGTCGGCAGTCCCGTGCGGGTGCCAATGGCTCCGATGGCGGTGAGCACGATGGCTCCGCCGAGGGTTCCCAGAACGATCATGAGAAACGCGGTCGCGAAGTCAACGCCGGGAACGAACAGTGTTCCCGTGAGCAGAGTCGTGACAACGAGGTTGGCTGCGAGCCAAATCATTCCAATGCGCAGCAGTGAGTAGGTTCCTTTGACGGGCTTGCCGCCATCCGATTGGTCCTGGGTGTGTTTGCTTAAGCGGGTGTAGAGCGACATTGCGTGTGTCTCCTCAGTAGGGTGCGGTTGGGTCCGTTTACTTATGGGGCAGGGTCGGGCAGGGGTGAGAGGTGTTCGTGCACGGCTAGCAATTGGTCGTTGTCGAGGCGGAACACGATGGTTTCGCGCTCGCGGTAGGAGTCTTCGCCGTCGCCGGTGTCGACGCGAGTGAAAACGGTGTGGCTGAACACAGCGCCGCCGGGGAACGACTGCACTGAGGCATCCGACGATTCGCAGTCGAGTACTTTCCAGCCGCCCTCAACCCAACCGGCCCAGAGGCGTTCGTATTCAGCGCGGTCGTTCAGGCGGGCGGGTTCGGTATGAAAGATGAAGGTCGCTTCGGGCGCGAAGCCGCGAAAGTACTGGTCGCCGTCGGTGGCCCTAAAAGCGTCAACGATGGCGGATGCTGCGCTGAGCACGTCATCCTGATGCGGGGTTGTCGTGCTCATGGTGCGCTCCTCTAGCTCTCGGGCGTTGCGGTCGGGGTCTGGTTATCGCGGGGAGCCATCGCGCTCAGCAGCTCGTAGGCGACGTGGCTCGCGGCGACGGCCGTGAGCTGCGCGTGGTCGTAGGCAGGGGCGACTTCGACGACGTCGGCGCCAACAATGTTCTTGTCAGCGAGGGCGCGAAGAATGCGCAGCAGTTCGCGGCTCGTGAGTCCGCCGGCTTCGGGGGTTCCGGTGCCCGGTGCGTGGGCGGGGTCGAGCACGTCGATGTCGATAGAGATGTAGAGCGGCTTGTCGCCGATGCGGTCGCGGATGCGCTCGATCGCGACGGCTACTCCGTCGTCTTCGATGTCTTCGCTTGTGACGACTGCGAAGCCCAGGCGGCTGTCGTCGGTGAGGTCTTCGGCGCTGTAGAGCGGGCCGCGGGTGCCGACGTGCATGCTCGCGGTCAGGTCGATGAGACCTTCTTCGGATGCCCGGCGGAACGGGGTGCCGTGAGTGACCGGCGCACCGAAGTAGGTGTCCCACGTGTCGAGGTGAGCGTCGAAGTGGAGCACGGCGACGGGGCCGTGCTTCTTGGTGACGGCACGGAGAAGGGGGAGTGCGATCGTGTGGTCGCCGCCGATAGTGAGGATGCGGTCGGCGCGGGTTGCGAGGTCGAGGGCGGCGGCCTCGATTTCGAGGATGGCGTCGTCGATGCTGAACGGGTTTGCGGCAATGTCGCCGGCATCTGACACTTGCTGAACGGCGAAGGGCGAGACGTCTTGCGCGGGGTTGTACGGGCGCAGGAGTCGTGATGCTTCGCGCACGTGGGCCGGACCGAAGCGGGCACCGGGGCGGTAGCTCACTCCGCTATCGAAGGGGATTCCGACGATCGCGATGTCGGTGTGCTCGACATCTTCGATGCGCGGCAGACGAGCGAATGTGGCGATCCCGGCAAAGCGAGGGACAATACTTGCATCGACCGGGCCAACAATAGGTTTCGTCATAGTAAACTTTCGATAATCAGCAGTAAACGTGAACTCACAGTAAACCCAGAGGTGCGCCTCGTCAACCCCGGTAAGTGATGGAGTAGAGCCATGAGACCCCTGTCGCCCTCACCCAGTGCCGAAGCGCTCGCCATCGGAGCACGCATCCGCAGCGCCCGCAAAGCACAGGGGTTCACCCTCGAACAAATCGCCACAACTGCAGGGCTGACCAAGGGTTTTCTCAGTCGGCTCGAACGCGACGAGACTTCGCCAAGCGTCGCGACGCTGGTGCAGTTGTGCCAAGTTCTCTCACTCGAAATCGGGTCACTCTTCGCCGAACCTGAAGCAGTAAAAATTTCCTTGGCGGATGCCCCGCACATCAATCTCGGTGGTCAAGGAGTGGATGAGCGGCTCATCTCCCCGCGCAACGAATCGCGCGTTCAAGTCATCCGCACCCACATGCAGCCCGCCGCCAACGGTGGGGATGCGTTCTACACGATCAGTTGCGAAGTCGAAGTCCTCCACGTGATCACTGGTGCGGTGACGGTACGTTTCGTGGACCGCGACATTCCGCTTGCGGCAGGCGACTCGCTCACGTTCCCGGGCCGTGAACCGCACAACTGGGAAGCGGATGCCGAACTCGGTGCCGAAGTCATCTGGACAATCGTGCCGGCGACCTGGCGCGGAGAATAGCCGCGCGCGCTGCACGTCAGTCGTTCAGCGGCACGACATCCCACTGCCCAAAGCGGGTGAAGCCTGCGGCAAGGGCCGCTGCCACAGACCCAACGTTGTCGGGCTGACAGCGGTATTGCGGTTCGTAGCCTCCGCCGAGGGCGTGGGCGCTGATGGCGCGAACGGTCTGGGTGGCGAACCCTCGACCGCGGTAATCGGGCAGGGTGACGATGCCGAGGTCCGCAAGCTGTGATCCTTGCCACGGGTACATGCTGGAGGCGGCGACGAGGCGGTCGTCGGCAAAGGTTCCGTACACGAGCCAATGGTCGAGTTCGACGAAGGCCTCGTCTAATTCTCTTTCCGGAACGGTCGCAGTGAACTGTTCGAATGCTGTCGCATCCGCTCCAGTCAGCTGGCGCGTTGTCTCAGGAGTCACCTCAGCGCGGAGCACATCCTGAGCATGCCGGGGTAAATAGAAAAGCTGATCCGCGCCGTTGAGAGCGACTCCGGCGGCGTCGAGATCTGAGCGCAATTGCTGGCCGCTAACGCGTTGCCCCTCAACGAGGTCGAGGCGTTCCGCAAAAGTGGGAATCATTCTGACGATGCTGGGCCCTTCGGCGACATCCAGCAGCGTGACTGCGGTGTTGGTGGGAAGCGATTCGGCGATCCGCACCACATACAACTCGTCGAATGCGGGCTCGCGTTCGTAGGTCGGCAACCAGTAGTCGAAGACGATCGGTGAATACATGCGAACCCTCTCGGATGCCGCGACGAGGCCGCTGGGCTGTCGTTGCGCTGCCGCTGCGGCAGGTTCGCAGACTAGCAAATGGTCCTCCGGACGCCGCTACAGGCCTGTGGAAAATTGCTCAGTGAGGGTGGGTAGATCGCACCTCGCGACAAGCGCCCGGTACTCCCGCACGGCCTGAGGGAGAGGAGTAGCGTTGGTTATATAGCGGTGCATTGATGGACTGTGAAAGGCACAGCCCAGAGGTCGCCGCAGAAGGCACGGCATCCCATGAAGTTGGTCGTTGTTGGAGGAGTCGCTGGAGGCGCATCGGTCGCCGCTCGCGCTCGCAGGCTCGATGAAAGTGCAGAGATTGTCGTGCTGGAGCGCGGTCATCACGTCTCGTTCGCAAACTGCGGATTGCCGTACCACATTGGTGAAGTGATCACCGAGAGAGACCGGCTGCTCCTGCAGACGCCGGAGAGCCTGCGCGAATCCCTCAACATTGAGGTGCGAATTGCCCACGAGGTCACCGCGATTGACCGTCAGGCCAAGACCGTCTCGGTGCGCGAGGTCGACACGGGGCGCGAATACGCCGAAAGTTACGACAACCTCGCCCTGTGCACCGGGGCGGAAGCGATTCGCCCGCCGCTTCCCGGCATCGACCTGCCCGAAGTGCACGTTCTGCGTCGCATCGGCGACATGGATGCCATCAAAGCGGAACTCGATGCTGACCTTGAGAAGGCGGCCAGTGGCGCTCGCGGTCCCGTGCGGTGCGTCGTGATCGGTGCTGGCTATATCGGGCTCGAGATGGCCGAAAACCTGAAGCACCGTGGTGCTCTAGTGGATGTCGTGGAGCTGAGCGACCAGATTCTGCCGCCTCTCGACCACGAGATGTCGGTTCCCGTTGAACACCACCTCCGCAGCCGAGGAATCGCTCTTCACCTCTCGACGGGGGCTGCCGCGTTCGCGCCGCGCACCGGCGGAGGGGTCATGGTGGAACTCACAAACTCGACCACTATCGAAGCGGACCTCGTCATTCTGTCGGTCGGAGTCCGCCCCAGTGTTGGCCTTGCCCGGGATGCCGGTCTCGACCTTGGCGAGAATGGCGGCCTAGTCGTCGACACCCATATGCGCACGTCTGACCCGAACATTTGGGCGGCGGGCGACTCGGTTGAAACCCCGAACACGGTGTTGCCGGGGTCGTGGCTCGCTCCGCTTGCCGGGCCCGCTAACCGCGAAGCGCGCGTTGCTGCCGAGAATATCTGCGGCCGCGACACGGAGTACAAGTCCACTCAGGGCACCTCGATAGTGAAAATCTTCGAGATGGTCGCGGGTGGCACCGGCGCGACGGAACGCCAGTTGCGGGCAGCGGGAGTGACGTACCGGGCCGTGCACGTGCATCCATCCGGTCATGCTGGTTACTACCCGGGCACAGCGATGATGCACATCAAGCTGCTGTTTGCGCCCGACACGGGAAAGGTGCTCGGTGCTCAAGTCACCGGTTTCGACGGCGTCGATAAGCGTCTCGATGTTTTCGCTACTGCTCTGCGTGCTGGCCTTACCGTCTGGGATCTTGAAGAACTCGAGCTCGCCTACGCCCCGCCGTTTGGTTCGGCTAAGGACCCGGTCAACATGGCTGGCTTCGTTGCCAGCAATGTGCTGCTCGGTGATCTGAACCTCTGGTACGCGCAGGATTACCCCCATGCCACGGATGGCGCACGCATCATCGACGTGCGCACGCCAGAAGAGTTCTCCATCTTCCACCTGCCTGGCGCCGAGAATGTGCCGCTCGCAACCCTCCGCACCGACACGGTCGACTGGGACCGGTCAGTAGGCCTGCGGCTCTATTGTTCCGTCGGTTTCCGCAGTTACCTGGCGTACCGCATCCTCGTGCAGCTGGGATTTACGGATGTCGCCACGCTGTCGGGCGGATCCGAAACGTTCCGAGCGTGGCACGAGGTCGAGCCCGACGCCGACGGACCGATCGAACCAGAAACGTCGTACGCCGAAGCCGCTGAAGCGCTCAACTCGGCTCGCGTTGCCGCCCACGTCGCGAACGGCACGGGTGTCTCGGTGAATCTGGACTGCACGGGGCTCGCGTGTCCAGGGCCGATCATGAAGCTTGCGACTGAAATGAAGGGACTCAACCTCGGCGACGAGATCGTCGTTCATGTGTCTGACCCCGGCTTCGCGAGCGATGCGCCCGCGTGGGTGCGCCGCAACGGTCACGAACTGTTGGCCATCGAACCGGAGGGGCCCGGCTATGTGGCCACCATCCGCAAGGCTGGTCCCGAGGCGCTCTTGCTCGCTGGCGGTGGAGGAGTAGTTGCCGCCCCTGCGAAACCCAAGGTGTCATTTGTGGTGTTCTCGGGCGACCTCGACAAGGTGATCGCCGCGTTCATCATCGCCAACGGTGCTGTCTCGATGGGCGAAGAGGTTTCGATGTTCTTCACCTTCTGGGGCCTGAACGCGCTGCGTCAGCAGAAGCCACCGAAGCGTCAGCGTAAGGCGATGGACAAACTCTTCGCCGGAATGATGCCCGCCGGTGCCGACAAACTCACGCTCTCCCAAATGCACATGATGGGGGCGGGCACCGCGATGATCAAGAAGACCATGAAGAAGAACGGCGTGCACTCGCTGCCTGAACTCATGGAATCGGCGATGGCAGGCGGCGCTCGCATTATCGGCTGCACCATGACGATGGATCTGCTCGGCATCGCCGAATCTGACCTCATCGAGGGCGTTGAACTCGGTGGCGTCGCCACATTCTTGGGCGAGGCAGCTGAATCCACGACGACGCTGTTCATCTAGCCGCGTGCTGATTGTCCACACGCTCTCACTCGCGGGTCGTCCCGGTGGGTGAGGGCGCCGCCTATGGCGCACATCTCGGGTGCTACGCATTTATCGCAAGGCTAGGTGCTGTTTTCTCGTTGCTAGAGCGTCAACGGAGAATTCGAAGTCATCCATCAACTCGGCCAGGGGAGCGTTGGTTCAGTCGACGATCTCAGTTTGGGTGGCGATGTAAGCGCGCTCGTCGTCGTTGAGGTGCTGGGGCGCAGCCGGAACAGTGCTCCCCGAAAGTGTCTCGATTTCTTCGAGCACTGACGCACTGATCTCGCCGTGAAGATCCTCCTGAATCGCATGCTTCGCCGGAATGCTCAGTTCGGGCCACCAGCGTTCGATGGGGGGAAGGTCGGTGTGTGAATCCATGAGGTTCCTCTCGTTATTGGTTGACCCATTCTGCACTAAGCGGATGCTGTTACTGACGGCACCCGCTAACCATCGTTCGACCTGCCGCTGGGAACGCAGCCGCACAATGACGAGCTTCGGATGCTTCCGCACGAGAGCGGGAATCTCGGTGTGATACTTCTTGCGGGTTGAGATCGCCCACTTCACGACGTGTTCGCGGTCGGTGAAGAAGGTTCGCAATGGCGCTCCGATGTTGCCGTTCCACAATTGCTCCCGGCGTAGCGCGCGACGCGGGGTGCGGCGGATCACTCGTGGGAGTGTGACGCGCAGAAACGGTAGGTCCAGCCAGACCAGCAGGTCGGCGTGTTCGGCCAGTACCGGTCGAGCGGAATCGTATTGCCATTCGGTGACCCACGCGTCGGTCGCGACGAGAGCTCGCACGTCGTCAAGAAATTCTGTGCGCGGGATCCATTGGGGGCCGTGGAACAGGGCATCAATTTCGGTGTGCGGAATCGCGGTGATGTCGCTAATCCTCAAAGCGAGAGTCGTCTTTCCTGCGCCAGAGACTCCTGCCACGAGAACACGGAGTGGCCGCTGAGGCAGGGCATCTTCGCACGACAACATGAGGCAATTTTAGGCGGGACAGCGGTCAGCGCGGCTTGGCTGCAATCTGAAGTTGCGGCCAAATGTCAGCGGGTGAGAGTAGATTTAAAGAAAATTGGCCGACACGCCGAGACACTACATCTGGGGTAATGACATGGGTGTCATTACCCATATATAGTGAAATCTCCGACAAACCGTCGGCAAACTTCTAGCAGACTTTTAAGGAGGATCGAATGGATAACGAAAACGACACCGTTGGCGGATATGCAATTCCCGTCGACCCAATGGATCTTCTGCAGTGCGACAGCTGCCAGTAAAAACTTACTGAGCTAACGCCTCACAGAATTTCTGAAGCCCCGGCAGACCTCACGGTCACCGGGGCTTCACCCATTTAACAGCCGCAACACAATCCGCCCGCAACACAATCCCGCCGTAATAAGCCGGCCCACAAACACAACCCCAATCTCACCCACGCGCGTATCGCCAACATTGCCTAAGCTGGACACCGTGCCAGTGAATAAAGAACTAGAAGGCCGGGTCTTCCCGCCCACGACCCCCTACCTCGTCGGGCGAGAAAAAGTACGCGAATTTGCGCGCGCCGTCTTCGCTCAAAGTCCCCTCAACCACGACCCCGAAGCCGCGAAAGCAGCAGGCTTTGTGGATGTCGTAGCACCGCCCACCTTCGCCGTCGTCATCCAAGAGGCAGGCCTTGCCCTTCTCCTGGCCGCCCCCGACACCGGCATCGACTTCTCGCGCATCGTGCACGGCGAACAAAAGTTCACCTACACGCGGCCCATCGTCGCCGGCGACGAACTCACCGCCATCCTCACCGTCACGAGCATTAAGTCGCTCGGCGGCAACGACATGATCACCGCCGAAACCGCCATCAGCGACGCCACAGGCGAGCACGTCGTCACCGCAACCTCCGTACTCGTCATGAGAGGCACAGAATGAGCGACCTCGCCGTCGGCCAAGAACTGATCACCGGCAATATCACCCTCACCCGCTTCTCGCTCGTGCGCTACGCGGGAGCATCCGGAGACTTCAACCCCATCCACTACCGCGATGACGTTGCTGCCTCCGTTGGTCTCCCCGGCGTACTCGCCCACGGCATGCTCACCATGGGCCTCGCCGTGCAACCCGTCATTGACTGGATGGGCGACCGCGGCGAACTCGTCGAATACGGTGTGCGCTTCACTCGCCCCGTCGTCGTCGACGGCAATGGGGGCGTCGTCGTTACCGTCTCCGCCAAAGTGGGCGCCATCGAAGACGACGTGACGCGCATCGACCTCACCGTCAGCGCCGCTAACCAAACCGTGCTCGGCAAGTCGCAAGTGAGGGTCAAACTCAACAAATGACCGACACCGCCCCCAGCGAAAGCACACCGCCGCAATACAACGTGGCGCTCGCCGACCTCACCACCATCAAGGTAGGAGGGCCAGCGCACACGCTGCTGCGCCCCGCCACCGAGCAAGAACTGATCGCGAACGTGCGAGACGTGTGGCAACGAGGCGACGAATGGCTGCTCATTGGGGGCGGCTCCAACATGGTCATCAGCGACGAAGGATTCGACGGCACTGTCATCCATATCGCAACACGCGGCATCCAACTCGTCTCTCAAACCGAGACCTCGCTGAGCCTTCGCGTGCAAGCCGGCGAGTCCTGGGACGGCCTCGTGGCGAAGCTCGTTTCACGGGGCTGGGCTGGGCTCGAAGCGCTCAGTGGCATTCCCGGTTCAGTAGGCGCAGCCCCCATTCAGAACATCGGCGCTTATGGTCAAGAAGTCGCCAGCGTGCTCGATGGCATCGACTTTCTCGACTACGACAACGGTGAGTTCGTTCACCTCACGACCGCCGAACTCGAACTGGGTTACCGCAACTCGGTGATCAAAGAGGGGCGCGCCGGCGTTGTCCTCGCCGTGTACGTCACCCTCGCTGCATCGCCCGAGAGCACCGTGCAGTACCAACAGCTCGCGACCGCGCTCGGCGTCAACATCGGCGACCGAGTGCCCGTACAACAAGTGCGGGACACCGTGCTCGCCCTGCGCGCCTCCAAAGCAATGGTGCTCGACCCCAACGAACCAGACTCCGCCAGTTGTGGATCGTTCTTCACCAACCCGATCGTGCCAGAACACATCGCGAGAGGGCTTCCCGCGGATGCCCCACGCTGGGTTATCGAGGACGAACCCGTCACCGACGTTGCGGTTCCGCTCGGCGAAGAACCTGCCCCGCCCCCCGCGCCCAAACCGCGCCTGGTCAAGCTCAGCGCCGCCTGGCTCATCGAACATTCGGGCGTGAACAAGGGATTCCGGCTGCCAGGCTCACGAGCCGCCGTGTCGACGAAACACAGCCTGGCGATCGTCAACCGCACGGGCGCGGACGCTGCCGAAGTTGCAGAACTCGCCCGGTACATTGGCGCGTGCGTACTCAGCCGCTACGGCATCTACCTGCAGCCAGAACCTGTCGGCGTCGGCGTCGAACTCGCCTAGCTCGCCCAACTCACCTCACAACCTGCGCTCACGCGCCAAGCTCGCCTCACTCAGGCGCGCTAATGCGAGCGAGGCAGCAGCCCCAACTCCATTGCCTTCGTGACGGCCCGCGTACGGTCCTTCACGTCGAGCTTCTCGAAGACATGGATGAGGTGTGTCTTCACGGTCGCCTCGCTCACGAACAGAGCTGCGGCAATTTTTCGGTTGCTGTTGCCCTCCGCCACAAGAGCCAGCACTTGAGTCTCACGGTCGCTCAGCGACACCTTCGCGGGTTCACGCATGCGGTTCACGAGCAGCGCCGCAATTGACGGAGCCAAGGCGACCTCGCCGCGAGCCACTGAACGCAGCCCCGCCAGGATTTCTTCTTGAGGCGCAGCCTTCAACAGATAGCCGCTCGCTCCCGCCTCAATCGCGGTCAGAATGTTCTCGTCAGACTCGTAGGTCGTCAGAATCAGCACGCGCACGTCGGGGCGCGCGGCCACGAGCTGCGCGGTGGCTTCGGCGCCTCCGAGGCCGGGCATGCGCAAATCCATGAGCACAACGTCGGGGGAGAGCTGCGTGGCCAAGGCAACCGCCTCGGTGCCGTCACTGGCTTCTCCGACGACTTCGATGTCATCCGCCGACCCCAGCAGGCCGACGATTCCACTGCGGACGATCGGATGATCGTCGGCAACAACGACACGGATCATGCAAGAACTTCCTTCGGAATGGTGGCACGCACGGTGGTGCCGGCGGCCGAACTATCAACGTCGAGACGACCGTTGACGAGAGCCAAACGTTCGCTCATCCCCTCGAGGCCGAAACCGGGGTGAGCGGTGGTGGGGTCGAAGCCTACGCCGTCGTCGGCGACGGAAATCGTCAGCCCCACATCATCAGCAGAGACTGTGATCGTCGCGCGAGTGGCCTCAGCATGCTTGCGCACATTGGCGAGGGCCTCCTGGGCACAGCGCAACACAACCACCTCGGTTTCGCGGGCCATCGCGGGCAGCTGTTCGGCATCCACGGTTACAGCCAGTTGGGTTTCGCGGCTGTAACGCTCGGCCAGTCGGTTCAGGGCGCTTGTGATGCCGTCACCCGTCAGGCCAACCGGAGCGGATGCCGTGACAAGTGCACGCGCTTCCGCAAGTGCTGCGCGGGCACTGTCTTCAATGAGCTCGAGTTGTTCGGCTGCAGCGGCAGGGTGGTTGTTGTCGAGTTCGCGCCTAGCTCTTTGGGCGACGAGTACCAGTCCGGTGAGGTCTTGCGCGATGGTGTCGTGGATTTCGCGGGCGAGCCGCTCTCGTTCGCTGGAGACTCCGGCATCCCGACTGATGGCGGCGAGTTCGTCGCGGGTGGAGTGCAGTTCGAGTACGAGGTCGTGGCGTTGGTCGCTGAGTGTGGAGATTTGGGTGATCCAGAGGCCGAGGGCGAGGCTGAAGATGAGCGAGAGGGCGACGATCGTGCTGCTGTAGAGCAGGGCATCCGCGCTGAGGCCCATGTTGATCAGAAAGCCGACGCCGACAGAGAGGGCGAGGGCGACGTTGCCGATGATGGCGTTTCGCGTGCGCTCGGCGAGCACCCAGACGAGGGGATAGGCCAGCGATTGCAGTGTGGCCATGACCGGCATGAAGGCGACGGCAGCACCAACGGTAACCACGAGCACACCGACGTAGATGACGGCGATAATGCTGTTGTCTCTGGCGCGGATGCCGAGCGTGAACCAGGCGAGAGCGAAGGCGGCGAGGGCCACCGCAGCACCGAGTCGGCTACCGGGGCCATAGCCACTGGAGCCGACGATGAGCACTGCCATGACCGCCGTGGTGACGGTCACAGCAATGCTCATCCAACGCGCGAAACCCATTTAGCTATCCTTGCGGATCCAGCGGAACGTGATGCGCGTCACGATGAGACCGATGACCAACCAGAGGCCGGTGGCGATGGCGACTCCTGGCAGGTTCCAGCTTTCAGATTGCTCCATCACTTCGAAGCTTGCCGGCAGGAACACTTCGCGCATCCCCTGTGCCATCCACTTGAGCGGGAAGATGCTGGCGAAGTTTTGCAGCCACTCAGGCAACATCGAGAAGCCGAGGTACACGCCGGAGATGAACTGCAACACGAGCGCGACGGGGATGACGACGGCAGTGGCACTCTTGCCGCTGCGGGGGAGGCCGCTCAGTGCGATACCGAGCACGGCGGATGTTGTGACACCGAGCACAAAGACCCAGGCGAAAGTCAGCCATTTGCTGGGTTCGCTCGGCAGCTCGACGTCGAATGCGACACTCGCGACCAGAATCACGAGGGCAGCTTGCAGCACGCCGGTCACGAAGACTTGCCCGATCTTGCCGATGAAATAGCTCATTACGGGCAGCGGTGTTCCGGCGAGGCGTTTGAGGGTGCCGTCGCTGCGTTCCATGGCAATGTCGATCGCCATGTTCTGCAGGCCACTGAGAAGGAGGCCGGCGGCGATCATCCCTGGCAGGTAGAAGGCAGCTGCGGTGAGCGGCTCTTCTTCGGTGCCGAAGTTCTGCTCGCTGAAGGCGACCGCGAAGATCGTGAGCATGACGACAGGAAAGAGGAAGGTGAAGAAGACCGAGTCGCCCTGGCGAAAGTAGCTCCGCACTTCGAGCTTGATGCGGCTGAACCCGAGCCTGAGGCTGCGGCCGATTCCGAGACCGAAGCTCGGTGCGCTGGCAGCAGGGGCCGTCGGTGTTGTTGTGGTGCTCATCGTGCGTTCTCCACTTCACGTGCGTGCGCGTGGTCGGAGACCAGCTGCAGATAGATGTCTTCCAGACTGGGGCGAACAATTTCGAGCCCGGCCGGTTCTACGCCAGACGCCATGAGGGATCCCACGACAGCGCCAGGGGCGTGCGTGCGCTCTTCATGCTTGCCGTTGGCATCGCGCCAACGCACGACGGGGGTGCGCGCTTCTTGCCCGCCGATCTCGTCGATAGCGCCGATGTCGATCATTTTTCCACCCGCGATTACTCCGGCACGGTCGCCCAGCTGGGCCGCTTCGTCGAGGTAGTGGGTGGTGAGGAGGATGCTCGTGCCGTCCGCCTTGAGCGAGCGAATCAGCTGCCAAAACTGCTGACGAGCCTCGGGGTCAAAGCCTGTGGTTGGTTCGTCGAGAAAGAGCAGCTCGGGGCTTCCGATGATGCCGAGCGCGACATCCACTCGTCGACGTTGTCCGCCCGAAAGCTTGCGGATCAGCGTGCCAGCCTTCTCTTCAAGACCGACTGAAGCGATAACTTCTTCGACGTCGCGCGGGTGGGGGTAGTAACCAGCAAAGTGGGTGAGTTGTTCGCGCACCGAGACGTTGCCGCTCTCGCCGCTTGACTGCAGCACGATGCCGAGGCGCGCCTTCCAGTCGAGGCCACCCTTGCCGGGGTCGACGCCGAGCACGCTCACCGAGCCACCGGTTCGATCCCGGTAGCCTTCGAGAATCTCGATCGTGGTCGACTTGCCTGCACCGTTTGGACCAAGCAGGGCGAAGGTTTCGCCGCGCTGAATCTCAAAACTGACGGAGTCAACAGCGGCAAACGAACCGTAGGTTTTGCGCAGATTTTCGACCTGCACGACGGGAGCGGTGGTGTTCATGCTTCTATCGTCGCTTGTCTGGCCGCGCTGCGACAGGTGCAGACGGTTAGAGGCGCATCAACCGATCGGTTGATGCGCAGTGCGGGTGCGCAGTGTGGCGGTGACGTTCAGCCTGTCCCGCTACCGTCGAACCATGATCATGCCGGCCCGCTCCCGAACCTCCGCTCTGGCGGCGCTCGCGCTCGCCGTCACCTTCGCCGTGACGGGATGCTCTGCTGCGAGCACCTCGAACAGCACGTCTGAACTCAGCACAACACCGCCAGCCAGCTCAAGCCCCGACTCCGCCGCGTTCTTCCCCGATGTGGAAGACGTGAGCGTCTCGCCAACGGGCACCAATCTTTTCGACTTCGCGGTCACGATCAATTCGCCGTATGACACTCCTGAGCAGTACGCCGACGGATGGCGCGTGCTCGCCCCCGATGGCACGGTGCTCGGTGAGCACACGCTCACCCACGATCACGCCGCCGAGCAGCCGTTCACCCGCACCCAGCCGGGCGTGGAAATTCCTGAGGGCATCACCGAGGTCACGATCGAGGGTCGAGACCAGGCCAACGGGTACGGCGGAACCACCGTGACGATCGAGCTTCCCGGACGCTAGTAACGGCGCACGGCAGGCTATTCGCCCGCGCCGGCATCCGCCAACAGCACCCGCAACTCCGCGTCGAATAGCGCCGCTTCGTAGCCGTCGTCGGGAGATTCGCACAGCAGCAGCGTGGTCATGGCGTGAAGCCGCTCATCGCCTGCGCCGTTCTCGGCGATGTCGTTCAGCAGCGCGGCGGCGTGCTCCCCGAGTGCCACGAGGGATCGGCTGAGACTCATGTGGGCTTCGCGCTCACCCCGACCGAGGTGCGCCACGAGCGCTCTCGCAAGTTCCGTTTCGCTACCGTGGGGCACCAGTACCGTTGCAACGCGCCACGCGGTTCGGGCCACCGCCTCAGCCGAGTCGTTCAACAATTCAGGGGTGATCGCTTCCCACCCGGCGGGGTCACCGATCTTCGAGAGAGTGTGCAGCGCTTGGCTGCGCGCCTGCGCTGTCGCGGATCGTGTTTCGGCAATCAGCACCGGCACTGTAATCGACGACGGATGCCGCATGAGCGCCCACGTGAGCGTCTCGCGAACGTTGAGGTCGGGTTCGATCGCGCACCGCTCTAGCAGCACGCGCACGAACTCGTCTCGCGGGTGCGTTCCGGCGGAGAGGGCAGCCTGAAGCCGTTGGGAGGGAAGCGCGGCGGTGAGGGCTACGTTCAACCGGCCTGCCGCATCGAGCGGCGGTGTCGCATCCATAATTCCTCCACCGCCCCGAGGGCGGTTCGGTTAGCTAAAAAGCTTTTGTAAGCGCTGCACGCCTTCGAGGAGGGCGTCGTCGCCGAGGGCGTAGGAGAGGCGGAGGTAACCGCTTGGCCCAAACGCTTCTCCGGGGATGACCGCTACTTCGGCCTTCTCGAGAATCAGGTCGGCAAGTTCGAGGCTTGTGGTCGGAGTGACTCCGTCCCATTCGCGGTTCAGCAAGCCGGAAACATCCGGGTACACGTAGAACGCGCCCTGGGGTGTTGGGCAGTTGATGCCGTCGATCTTGTTGAGTTCGGAGACCATGAGCTTGCGGCGACGGTCGAAGGCCACACGCATCTCTTCCACGGCATCTTGCGGGCCGGTTAGGGCCTCGATGGCAGCGCGCTGTGAGATGTTGGAGACGTTGCTCGTGAGGTGCGACTGCAGGTTCGCAGCGCCCTTCATAGCGTCGACGGGGCCGACCATCCAACCGAGGCGCCAGCCGGTCATCGAGTAGCTCTTGGCAACACCGTTGACGAGGATGGTGGTGTCCGCGAGTGCGGGAACAACCTCAACGATGGAGACGGCACGCACTCCGTCGTAGACGAGGTTTTGGTAGATGTCATCGCTGATCACCCAGATGCCGTGCTCGAGCGCCCATTCGCCAATGGCTTTGGTCTGCTCGGGGGTGTAGACGGCACCGGTGGGGTTCGATGGCGAAACGAAGAGCAGCACCTTGGTGTTCTCGGTGCGAGCGGCTTCGAGCTGTTCCACGGTCACGAGGTAACCCTGGTCTGCGCCAGCAAAAACCTCGACCATCGTGCCGCCGGCGAGCTTGATCGCTTCGGGGTAGGTGGTCCAGTACGGCGTCGGAACGATGACTTCGTCGCCCTGATCAACAAGGGTCGCGAACGCTTGGTAGACGGCTTGCTTGCCGCCGTTGGTGACAACAACCTGATTGATGCCGACCTCAAGGCCGCTGTCGCGCAACGTTTTGGCAGCGATTGCTTCACGAAGTTCGGGCAGGCCGGCTGCTGGCGTGTAGCGGTGGTTCTTGGGGTCGAGCACTGCTGTGGACGCCGCAGCCACAATGTTCGCGGGAGTCGCGAAGTCGGGTTCGCCAGCCGCATAACTGATGATGGGCCGCCCTGCCGCAAGAAGCGACTTGGCCTTGGCATCCACCTTGAGGGTGGCTGACTCGGCGATGGCGGAAATTCTGGCGGAGAGGCGAGGTGAGGTCACCCTTCAAGTGTATGGCTTCAGGAGGGCGGATGCCCAGAGATTGCCTACCCAGCGAGAGCAGCGTTGGCGCAGAAGACTGCCCCCACCGCGAGAACGCGGTAGGGGCAGAGGGAAGCGGCCGGAGCTGTGATCCTGGGGGGACGATAAGCTCCGGCCGCTAGAGGTTACTTACGCAGTCCTAGAGCTCGGACTTGGGGTGTGTACGTAGGTAACCCTGACGCGCGAAGTAGGCACCCGCTGCCAACAACGCGACGATGAGGGCGAGGAGCGTCGCAACACCGGCACCGGTGTATGCGAGCTGCCCACCGAGGGCATAGGTCGGAAGGTCGAGGAAGTCCGAATCACCAACGACGCAGATACCGACACAGGGGTCAGGGTCGCCATCGGGGTCTCCACCGGTTCCACAGTTTTCGGTGCATCCAGGATCAACGACGGTCTGAACGTTGGGTCCAACAACGGCGCGAGCCACATTGAGTGTTGCAACTCCAGTCGAAGCGAAGCTCGGGGCCGCTGTTGCCTGGCCGAGTGCACCGTTCAGGAGGCCGCCGGCGCTGGAGAGCCCCGCTGTGGTGAGCCCTGATCCGACGGACACGCGCACTGCGGTTTCGCTGAACATGTCGCCTGAGACTGCACCGGTCGATGTCCATTGCTCTTGCACGTTGACCTTGATGGAGACCAGATCGTGGAGCACTGTCGCTACTCCGTTGTTACCGAGGAGGCCGGTGACAGCGGGATTCACGAGGCCGGTGTTGAGGCTGTTGACGAGCGAGGTCACTACTCCGCCGTTGGAGAAGAGCGACGTGTTGAGGCTCTGGCCGAGGCTACCGATCAGCGTCTTAACGTTGAGGCCGGTCTTGACCGTTCCACCGAGCAGCGAGATGTTCGCCTTCGCAGAGACTGCAGTGCCGTTGATGAGATCGTCAACGTTTCCGATGATGCTGACGTCCACGGTGCTGCGGAGGTCGGGAAGAACAGTGTCGACGAGGTCGCACACGGTGTCCGTTGTGTAGCCGATGATGCCCTGCGTGACACCGTCTGTGAGGCCGCCAGTGAGCCCACCGAGGAGTCCGCCGACGAGCCCGCCGCCCGTCGAGTCTCCGTTGAGAATGTCACCGATGATCGGTACCCGGATGTCGCGGCACACCGTGTTCTGCACGGGGTCCTGTGCGGTCAGAAGGTTCAGCTTCGCCGACACCTCAACGTTGGCGTCGCGCAGAGCCAGCTCGACGCGATCAACGATGTCGTCGGCGAGAGTAGCAACGGTTTCGCTGATGCCGTTGAGGATCTTGTTGACGACAACATCCGTCAGCAACTCCGTGTTCGGCGGAAGATCGTTGAGGTCGCTGCCGAGGAGAGTCTCGAGGTCAACCATGACTGCGCCAGTTTCGAGGTTGAAGCTGACGCCGCCGTTGCCGTAGCTGCCCTTGAGCAGTGAACTCACGGCTTTGTCGAGGTCTGCATCAACAACGACCTTGACGTCGGCCGAGGAGCCGACCACTCCAAGAACAGGGTCGAGGATGCCGTCGATTGAGTTGCCGAGAGCGCCGTTATCGCCGCCCAAGCTGACCAGTTTGCTGTCAACGCCGCTCAGCGCAGAAGTGACCTTGCTGGTCAGCTTGCTGATGGCGGGGCTGGAGAAGCTGAGTGTTGCGTCGGCGAGGGTGTAATCGCCGGATGCTGACGTCATGTTTCCGTCAGCGCGAGCGGAAACGGCATCCAGATCGAGCTTGAGGTCGGTGAGTACCGAAGCGAACTCGTTGTCGAGGAGGCTGTCCAGGTCGAGCGTGAGGTCGCCGGCGGGGCCGGAGGCAACGTTGCCGATGCCGATTCCGCCGTCGTCCTGAATGGCTCCGGTGGAAGCGAATGATTCGCCGTTCTTGTCGGCTTCGGCGTACTGGTTGACGACACCGGCATCCACTACGTCGAGAAGGGGCAGCTGCAGGCCGCCTGGCTGGTGGAGCACGGTTGCGCCAAGAGCGTCAACAGTGAGGGGATCGCGGTGAACCTGTCGTGGCTGATTGCCATTGTTGGTGGCGACGACTTGGCCGAGACCCGCAACGTTGCCGAGGTCCGTTCCGAGCACATCGCCGGAAAGGAATTCTGCGTAAGCGTAGGAGGCGCCGGTGGTCTCCTCTGCACTTGCTGCAACGGGTGCAATAAGAGTGAAGCCCGATACGAGGGCTACGGTTCCCAGAGCCGCTCCGAAACGGACTGCTGGGGTGTGCTTGGTGTTCCCGACTGGCTTCCCAGTGCGCGGGATGTGTTGTGTAAACACGACTGGTACCTTCCTGATCCTGTTCGGATAAGGAAGCTGATACGACGATGAGGCCAACCTGAGGGTTGTGCCACGAACTACTGCCTGATCTCAGCTTCGCTTGCCCATGTGGTGGTGCTTGTTTTTGAGTTATGCGGCGAGATGGTGAGGTCTCGCGTGGTGGTGCCCGAATGGTGGTGCTGGTAATGCCCGAATAAGAAGGGTTGGTTTGCCCTGCTTGCATAGAGAGACTGAGACCCCCCTCGGTTATGACGCGGGCTTTCAAACTTTCTTGAAAACTTTTTCTGAGAGACCCCAATGGCGGGTGAAGAAGCGGGCGAATTGCCGCCCATTTCTGCTGGTTCTCTGTGTTGATCTCTCTACAGGGGGAGTGGGCACTGCGGGACGGCTCAGGATGACGTACACTTGTTCAGGTTGTTGATAACTGCCATACTTTCGCGCGCCTGCTCCTCACTTCTCAATGTGGATGTGTCGTAGTGTTTGTGCGAAAGTGTGGGTAAGAGATTTCGATCTCTTGCAAAGGGTGGTGGCTCAATTGGTAGAGCAGCGGTCTCCAAAACCGCAGGTTGCAGGTTCGAGTCCTGTCCGCCCTGCAAGTCCCTCTCTGTGAGAAACGGAGCGGGTCGAGTAAGCCGAAGTATCGGAAGGTAGTAAGAGTGGCCAAGAAAGACGTAGACGAGCCCAGCGAGGACGTCGTCGCCAAGGCGAAGAAGGAGAGCGCGCAACGTCGTGGACCCTTCGGCCGCATGACACTCTTCATCCGCCAAGTTATTAACGAACTCAAGAAGGTAGTAACTCCGACTCGGCGCGAGCTGGTCAGCTTTACTCTCGTTGTTCTTGTGTTCGTCATCATCATGATGGGTATCGTTTCGGCCCTCGACTTTGGGTTTAGCGCGTTGGTGAACTTCTTGTTCGGCGACCCGAACCTGGTCGTCTAAGCCCTTCATAAACCGCAGCGGTTACGGCCGAACTGCAGAGCAACGAAAAGAGATTTAGTGTCCGAGAACCACCGCGAAGACTCCGAGCTCGCTACGGCAGCAGAGCAGTCCTCCGAGGAGGATGAGGCGCAGACGGGTAACACCTTGGCTGCGGCAGAGCGTTCAGAAGACTCCGCCGAGCACCAGGCAATGCACGTTGAAGGCGACTCGGCTGATGTCGACGCCGATCTTGCTGGTCTCCTTGAGGCTTTGGATGCCGCAGTCGACCCTGCAGCAGATGCTGAAGTAAACGACGCGCTCGACATCGATAACGCTGCAGAGGCTGACGCTTCTGTTGCTGCAACCGATGACGAAGCAGCGGATGACGCTGAAGCGGAAGGCACCGACGCTGCTGAGGCAGTCGAGGGCGAAGAGGTTGAGGTCGACCCGTACGCCGAATTCCGCATGGATCTGCGCCTGCAGCCAGGCAAGTGGTACGTCATCCACTCCTACGCTGGTTTCGAAAAGCGCGTCAAGCACAATATCGAGAACCGCAAGGTTTCCATGGCGATGGAAGATTACGTCTTCCAGGTCGAGGTTCCGATGGAAGATGTTGTCGAGATCAAGAACGGTCAGCGCAAGCTCGTTAACCGTGTTCGTATCCCCGGCTACGTTCTGGTTCGCATGGACCTCAACGAAGACAGCTGGTCGGTTGTTCGTCACACTCCCGGTGTTACTGGCTTCGTGGGCAACGCCCACAACCCCGTACCGCTGCGTTTCGAAGAAGCATTCAACATGCTGAAGAGCCTTGTTGAGATCGTTGAAGCTCCTGTTGCTAAGGGCGCATCGCAGAAGAGCAAGACGGCTGCACGCGCTATCCCCGCAGAGATCGACTTTGAGATCGGCGAGACCATCACCATCAAGGAGGGTTCGTTCGCGGGCCTTCCCGGTTCGATCAGCGAGATCAAGGCGGAGAGCGGAAAGCTCATCGTTCTGGTTTCCCTCTTCGAGCGCGAGACCCCGGTCGAGCTCAGCTTCGATCAGGTCACCAAGCTTTAAGGGCTTACGCCCCTAAAAAACCACCGCGCCCTTCGGGTGCGGGAGAGCTGGCCACACGGGTCAGTTCGTACTGAAAAGGAAACACAATGGCACCGAAAAAGAAGGTTACAGGTCTGATTAAGCTTCAGATCCAAGCCGGCGCCGCTAACCCCGCACCGCCCATCGGGCCTGCGCTGGGACAGCACGGCGTTAACATCATGGAGTTCTGCAAGGCGTACAACGCCGCTACCGAGGCTCAGCGTGGAAACGTTATCCCGGTAGAGATCACCGTGTACGAGGACCGTTCGTTCACGTTCATCCTCAAGACCCCGCCGGCAGCAGAGCTCATCAAGAAGGCTGCTGGAGTTGCAAAGGGTTCGGGCACGCCGCACACCGTCAAGGTTGCGCAGCTCACCAAAGACCAGGTACGTACGATCGCCGAGCAGAAGATGGCTGACCTCAACGCCAACGACATCGACGGCGCAATGAAGATCATCGCGGGCACCGCTCGCTCGATGGGAATCACGGTGGAGGCATAATGTCCAAGAATTCCAAGGCATACAAGTCCGCCGCTGAGAAGCTCGAAGAGGGCAAGTTCTACACGCCCACCGAGGCTGTCTCTGTTGCTCGCGAAATGAGCTCGAAGAAGTTCGACTCCACCGTTGAGGTTGCTCTTCGCTTGGGTGTAGACCCTCGCAAGGCTGACCAGATGGTTCGTGGCACCGTTATCCTGCCTCACGGCACGGGTAAGACTGCTCGCGTTATTGTTTTCGCAACCGGTCCTGCAGCAGAAGCAGCAATCGCTGCTGGCGCTGACGAGGTTGGTGGCTCGGAGCTCATCGAGAAGGTAGCCGCTGGCTACACCAGCTTCGATGCAGCAGTTTCGACCCCCGAGCTCATGGGCCAGGTTGGTCGTTTGGGTAAGGTTCTTGGTCCGCGTGGCCTCATGCCAAACCCGAAGACCGGAACGGTTACCCCTGACACCGCGAAGGCTGTCTCGGAGATCAAGGGCGGAAAGATCGAATTCCGCGTTGACAAGCACTCCAACGTTCACTTCATCGTGGGCAAGGCTGGCTTCACGGCTGAGCAGCTTGACGAGAACATCAAGGCAGCACTCGACGAGGTTCTGCGCGCAAAGCCCAGCTCTTCCAAGGGTCGCTACATCACGAAGGCAACGGTTTCGACCACCTTCGGTCCTGGCATCCCGGTCGACATCAACTCGATCTAATACTGCTTAAATGAACGGGGGTCGGCTTGCGCCGGCCCCCGTTTTTTGCATTCCCTAGGCATTGTGCTTGGGGAATATGCTGGTCAGTATCTGCCGTAGGGAGCCTTGTTGTGACCACCACTGTTCGCCGCGCTATCGAGAGTGACGCCGAGTTGCTCCACGAGATCGCTCGCCAGACTTTTCCGTTGGCGTGCCCTGCCACAACAACGCTCGAAGCGATCGCGTCCTACATCGCAGAACACCTTTCGGTGTCGGCGTTCCGTCACTACCTCACTGACCCAGCCCGCGAGGTTCTTCTCGCCGAGGTAGATGGCCAGCCCGCCGGCTACGCGCTGTTTTTTGCCGCCGGGCCCAGTGATCCGGATGTCGCCCAGGTGCTTACCCTTCACCCCACAGTAGAGCTCAGTAAATGCTACGTTCTCGGCCTCTTTCACGGCGCTGGCGTCGCGCCCGCGTTGATCGGTACGGGAATCGCGTGGGCTCGCGATCAAGGCTTTGCCGGGATGTGGCTGGGCGTGAATCAGGAGAATGCTCGCGCCAATCGTTTCTACGAAAAGATGGGTTTCGAGCTCGCCGGCACCAAAAAGTTTCTGGTCGGAGAGCGCTGGGAAGACGACTTCGTGCGTCAGCTTTCGCTCAACGAACCGCTGTCCGCCCAGTAGCCAATGACTACTATTGCGCCGCAGCGCGTGTCAACCGCTGCCATTGAGGGAGTCGCTGCCGTCGTCGGCAGTGTCGCTGTCGGCATCGCGCTTGTCGTCATTTGGGCGTCTCGGCTCATGGTGCCCCGAGAGCTGTATGTCAGCGAGTTGGGGGCGGAAGGCGAACCTACAGCGGCCGCCTTTGAGATCGCGCTCTTGCTCATTGTGGGCGGTGGCTCAGCAGTTGCGTGGAGCGCCCGACGGGTGCGCGCCTGGCCGCCATTGCTCTCTGTCGGTTCGCCCGCGTTATCTCTCTGGGTGGGGTGCGGCTTCTTCCTAATTGCATCGCAAGTGACCTGCACTTCTGGCTGCCCGTTACCCTACGGCCCGAGTTTCACCTGGCAAGACTTCACGCACACCATGGCGGCGGTCATTGCATTCGCAGCAGCATGTTGGGCGATGATCCAAACCTCGTTCGCGCGGGAACACCGCGTGCTCGCAAGAATGTCACTCATCACCGCCGTTGCGGTCGCAGTAATTGCGGGAACGGGTGGGCTCTTTTCGCTCTTCCGCTTTCAGGTTGTGCTCGGCAGCAGGCTTGAATTTGTTGCCACGACGATTGCGATTGCGTGGCTCATCTTCCTCGGCACAGTGATTGCTGCTCGCGCGCTGTCACGGAATGCACGCGAGTAACGAGCTCGTTGAGTACAGAGGGCTAGGGTGCTCGCATGAGATCGAGTAGTCGATCGGCCAAGCCCACCAGGGTGTGGATCTGATCTTCGTCGCGCTCAACCCACTGGCACTTCGGCTCAGAATGCACGGGAACAAAGTCAGTGTGTTGCTCCCACACTACGAGCGTGCGGTCAGCGCCCAGCACATACTGTTGCCACCAGACCTGACGCAGGTACGAGCGCGGGATGGTGCGCCACGCTTTCGCCGTCGTCTTGATCTCCGAAAGCACGAGCGAACCATCAAGCACCGAGACGCCGTCGGGAGTTGCTAAATGCAGGGGCTGATCGTGGGCGTGAAAGAGCGCCGAACTTGACTGGATGCCGTGCGCACCCAGCACCCAGCGTGCGATTTCTGGTTCCCGAGCGCGGCCATGATCAGTGAACGCGTTGCCGCTGAAACCTGAGCCGAGAAGCTTGCTCTCCACAACCGCACGCAAGGATTGTTCAGTGGCTAGGCGGGCGGCATCCGTTGCTGTCACGCCACGACTGCGGGCACGAAGCCACGCGACTCGATCCTCAGAATGGGCAACAATGCGGTCGCGATGATTGGGCGCAACCGGCTCCCAAAGATCGAGTTCCGGTTGCATAGTCACACCCCTATTGTCTCCCGTACCGGTGGCATCGCGTGCGCGCACGACAGGGAAAGGAGGGATTCGTCGCTGCCAAGTGGCCACGAGGCACGCGTCCGCGCATTCAATGCCGGTACGAACTGGCAGACTAGGCCCATGCCAGCCATGCACCCCGACACAGCGTCAACCCCGAGCTTCCGTCGTCGCTGGGTCGGAGTAGCCGCGGCTGCAATGGTGGCAATCGTGACGCTGGTGCCGGTTGTCGGTGCTTCGGCATCCGTGGGTTCGACGCCGCCGGATGTCACGCTGTTCGCCAACGCTGATGACGGGTTGCTCTTGGAACTCGAAGAGTTTTTTGGGCAGAATCAACGCGGTAGCGGACTAGATTTCACCAATGGAATTGAGCTGGGAGCCATTGATCGCGTCTTCTTGTGGTCGAACGATTATCACTCGGGCCAATCGACAGAGACTCCGGTGCAGTATGTAAACCGTTGGATGGTCCCGGTGACAATCGGAGAAGAGCCCGTCGGGGTCGCAATGATCGGCATTGATCCCGCGACCGTTGACCCCGAAATGATTGACTTCATTCGCCGCCCCGGCGTTGCGCTTGCACTTGACGATGTCGACGACGATGCAACTCTTGTGCAGGAACCCGAGACCGGCGCCTGGTTCAGCCTCCTTGACGGCGTGATCACGCCCCTTGTTCGTGGCTCTAGCGAGGTAGCGGGAGAGATGACGCTCGAGGCATACCAACCCATCGTGTCCACGCGTCTCGTTGAGGTCGTCGACGAGACGCCACAGCCCGACCAAGGCTCAGTGCAGTCTGTGGTGCTGATCGTGACGACAATCGTCGTGGTGTTGTTGGTCCTGCTCATTCCGACGGTCGTTGGTCAGGTGCGCGAACGCCGTGAACGTCGCGCCGCAAAAGACGGACCGGCAGTCGACACTGACGAAGCTCTCGACGAAGCCGCCTCGGCTGGCGACAGCGACGCCACGGAATCGGATGTTGCGTTAGAGACCGCTGCGCCCGCGGGCACAGCGCCGCCAACTTCTGTTGACGATGAGATCGCGGTTGAGAGCGAGATTGCGGACGAGGTCGCTGGAGTACAGGCGGCAACCGCCGCAGTGAAGAAACCTGCCGCGAAGCGAGCGCCAGCGAAGAAAGCCCCAGCAAAGAACACACCAGCGAAAAAGGCGCCCTCGAAGAAAGCGGCAGCTCCGAAGACGACCGCTGCGACGGTCACGCCACGGAAGACTCCGGCGAAGGCATCCGCTGCTAAGGCCACGACAACTGCGGTGAAGAAGACTTCCGCCCCGACAGCGCCGAAGACTCCGGCGAAACCCACTTCACAGTCCGCGACAGCCACGGCGACCACGGCAGCGTCGAAGCCCGCTGCAGCGAAACCTGCAGCGAAGAAGCGTGCGCCCCAACCGGCCGCAAGCAAGCCGACCACGAGCGAATCAGCCGCGAAAAAGCCGGCCGCGAGCAAACCAGCCACAAAGAAGCCTGCGCCAAAGAAGCCCGCGCCGAAAAAGCCTGTACCGAAGAACACTTCACCGTCCGCGGGTGCAGACGCGACCGATAGCGCAGCAGACTAGACAACCGTGGGATTGCTGCACTCTCCACTTGATCGTGACATCCGCCGCCTTGCCGTGCCGGCGCTGGGCGCGCTTGTGGCGGAACCGATCTTTCTGCTCACCGACACCGCCCTCGTGGGGCACCTCGGCAGTGCCCAACTTGGCGGCTTGAGCGTCGCGAGTGCTGTGCTGCAGACGGCCGTCGGGCTCCTCATTTTTCTGGCGTATTCCACCACCCCCGCAGTCGCTCGCTGGCTGGGGGTCGGCAATCGGGCGCGTGCTGTCGCCGCCGGTGTTGATGGCGTGTGGCTGGCCATCGCACTCGGCGTCGTGCTCGTGGCGGTCGGCATCCCCACCACTCCCTGGCTGATTAGCCTCTTCAACCCGGATGCCAGTGTCGTCGGCTACGCCACCGAATACCTGTCAATTTCGATCCTGGGCTTGCCCGCGATGCTCATCACCTTCGCGGCATCCGGATTGCTGCGGGGATTGCAGGATACGCGCACCCCGCTCGTGGTTGCCGTTGCCGGGTTTGTCTCGAATGCGCTGCTCAACACACTCTTCATCTACGGTTTCGGCTGGGGCGTTGCAGGGTCAGCAATCGGCACCGTCGTCGCAAGTTGGGGTATGGCTGCCGCCTACCTAGTGATGCTCGTCACTCTTGCCCGTCGCGAGGGTGCCCGGCTTCGACCGCACGCGACAGGCATGCTGTTGGCTGGCCATGCAGGAGCTTGGCTTCTATTGCGCACAGCGTCGTTGCGGGCAGCGATGCTCGCCACGATAGCCGTCGCCACGAGCTTCGGAGTGCCCGAGCTTGCGACGGTTCAGATCGCACTCACCATCTTCGCCACGCTCGCCTTTGTGCTTGATGCGCTGGCGATCGCGGGGCAAGCGATGATCGGTAAAGAACTGGGTGCGAGCGACCTCCCGCGCGCCCGTGCCATTACGCGGCGCCTCATCGAGCTTGGAATCGGCAGCGGTGTCGTTCTCGGAGTCATGGTTCTTGTGTCGTCACCGTGGATCGGTTTTGCGTTTAGTTCAGACCCAGAAGTGCAGAGCGGCTTGGCGGCGCTTCTGCCGGTGCTTGCCCTCGGCATTCCGATCGCGGGCTTTGTGTTCGTGCTCGATGGCGTATTGATCGGCGCGGGGGATGCGCGCTATCTGGCGCTCACTGGCCTCATCAATCTGGCGGTCTACGTGCCGCTGCTGTGGTGGGTCGACACGGCACACCTCACAGCCGTGTCCGCGATCGTGGCCCTGTGGTTCGCTTTTGGTCTCGGCTATATCGGTGCCCGCGCTGTCACTCTGGGCATCCGTGCGCGAGGCGATCGCTGGCTGATCCCTGGGGCGACGCGCTAGAGACCACGCGCCGCCCGTCCGAGGGATACGACCCTGCTACTTCTTCTCGGTCACCGCACCGTGCTTCAGCGTCAGTCGGCGCTCGGCACGCTTCGCGACGGCTGAGTCGTGAGTGACGATGATGAGAGTGAGGCCCTGATCCCGCCACAGCCCCTCGAGCAATTCCATGATTTCGTCCCGGGTCTGCTCGTCGAGGTTCCCTGTCGGCTCATCGGCCAACAGCACGGTCGGTTCTTTGACGAGGGCGCGCGCGATCGCAACACGTTGTTGTTGACCGCCTGAAAGCTCAGATGGGTGGTGGGTGAGGCGCTCGCCCAAGCCCACTTTCTCTAGGGCCGCCGTGGCTCGACTCTTGCGATCCGTGCTGGAAAGCCCGAGAGGGGCTAGCGCCGTCTCCACATTCTCTTGAGCAGTGAGGGTGGGGATGAGGTTGAAACCCTGAAAGACGAACCCGATTGTACGGGCGCGAATTTCAGCAAGCCGCGAATCCGGCATCTTCGAAAGTTCGTCATCGCCGAGGGTGACGGTGCCACTGGTTGGACGTTCGAGAGCACCCAACATTTGCAGCAGCGTCGATTTTCCACCACCGGTGGGGCCCTGGATGGCCACCATCTGTCCGGTCGGGATGGTCAAACTCACCTTGTTAAGGGCCGTTACCGTGCCCCGCTTGGTTTCGTAGGTTTTTGTAAGTTCGTTGAGTTCATACATAGAAAGTCTCCTTGAGGTCTACAGGGTGCGGGGGATCAGGCGACGCTGCGGAGAGCTTCGGCCGGGCGCAGTCGTGCTGCACGCCATCCACCGAATGCTCCGGCAACGAGGCCTCCCGCGATGGCGAGAGCAACAGCGATGCCGATGATTCCGAAGGTCACGGGAATCTGGAGAGCGATATCGGTCGTTGCGGCTGCCGTGGTTGCGGCATCACCGAAGCGGTTTCCGCCTCCGCCCTGACCGGCACCCTGGCCTGCAACCGCTGTTGTGGCGACTGCGCTCGCGCTGAGCACCGGAGCGATGAGGTTGATGGAGAGGATGCCGAGCAAACCGACGACGACTCCGATCACTCCACCGATGGCGCCCTGCACGAGTGATTCGCCGGCAACTTGACGCACCACGGCGCCATTGTTCCAGCCGATTGCTTTCAGAGTTCCGAACTCACGGGTGCGACGGGCGACGCCCGACGTGGTGAGCAGTACGGAGATGAGGAAGGCAGCGGCGAGCACGATGATCGACAGCCACGTTCCGAGCTTTCCGACGAGGTCGGAGGCGGTGGAAAGCGAACCAGAAACGCTCGAGGCGAGGTCTTCTTGGGTCTTCACTGAGGCATCCGGAAGCGCAGTTTGCAGTGCTGACTGAACACTCGCGATGTCTGTTGAGCTTGCTGCCTGCACGTAGACAGTGGAGACCTGACCTTCAAGGTCAGCTACACGCTGGGCGGTATCGAGCGGAATGTAGGTGTTGGATGCCGTAGTCGCGTCAGACGAGGTCGAGGTGACGGTACCGATGATGGTGAATTCTTCGCCACCGATCTCGAGGGTGTCGTCGACGGCGAGTGAGCTCGTGGTGGCGTAGCTCGTGTCGAGGATGACGACGTTGGAGTCGCTGTCGCTCGTCTCGAAGGCGCGGCCATCGACAAGTTCTACGGAGGTGAGGGGGCCGACGCTTTCGCCAGCAACGTCAATTCCGGTGACGGTGAAGGTGTCAACGTCGAAGGCGCTTCCGCCTGCTCCGTCTGGGCCGCCGCGGCCGCCCTGTGCTGCACCTTCTCCTGGAACTGCACCTTCCTGTCCTGTGCCTTGTTCGGTTGCGGCATCGGGCGCTGCTACTTCGCCGCTGAAGCTCACGTTGGTGAGGGCCAGAGTGGCGGTAGCTGCGGCTACGGTGTCGAGGCCCTGTGCTGTGGTGAGGGCATCCGCATCGAAGGTGGTGCTGGCGATGCCGCTGGTGAGGCGGGATTGGCTGATGGCGGTGGTGCCGTCTGTCGTTTCGCCGTCATCAGCGCCGAATTCGAAGCGGGGCTGCTGTTGTTGCGCCTGGCCTTCTTCGCCTTCGACTGGTTGTGCGGGGTCTTGCGTGATGGTGATGTCGGTGCCGACGCCGTAGACCGAGGCCAGCACGGTAGCTTGGGCATCCTTGACGCCGGCGGCTACTCCATTGACGATCATGACAAGGGCAATGGCAAGAGCCATTCCGGCCGCGATAATGGCTGTTTGTTTGCGTCGATTGCTGAGCTCTCGATACAGGTACGTTCCGAACATGGGTCTCCTCGGGTGATGCGGACGGTGCGGTAGTTGACACAAACCTAGAAACGTCGTCTATCAGGGCTCTATGGCAAGGCTGAGAGTGGGCTTTGAAGGTCGTAAGCCCGTAGACGTGTGGCAGTTGCATCGATGGCGCACAGAAATTTCATAGGAAACTCCGAATAACTAGACGACATGACCCAGTCACACCACCTCCCAGCCGTCCAGGCTCAACCGCGCCTCAGCCGCGCCGATGGAACCGCTATTCGTGCGGTTGTGGTCGACGATGAAGACTCGCTCACCGATTTACTCTCGATGGCGCTGCGCTATGAGGGGTGGGATGTTCGGCTCGCGTCCGATGGTCCACAAGCGCTGTCGACTATCCGCGAGTTCAAGCCAGACGTCGTCGTTCTCGACATCATGCTTCCTGGCCTCGATGGCCTCTCTGTGCTTTCTCGCTTGCGGGCGGATGGCATCCAAACCCCGATTCTTTTTCTCACCGCCAAAGACTCCGTTGACGACCGCATTGCCGGTCTCACGGTGGGCGGCGACGACTACGTCACGAAACCGTTCAGCCTCGAAGAGCTTGTTGCGCGATTGCGGGCGTTGTTGCGTCGTTCAGCGCTCACGATCTCGGGGGAGGCTAACCCCATCATCGAAGTCGGCGACTTGAGCCTCGATGAAAGCACCTATGAAGTAAGCCGCGCCGGCACCGCGATCGAACTCACGGCCACCGAGTTCGAACTGTTGCGATACCTTATGCGTAACCCACGTCGCGTTCTGAGCCGAGCCCAGATCCTCGACCGGGTGTGGAGTTACGACTTTGGGGGCAAAGCTAGCGTGGTCGAAATCTATATTTCTTACCTTCGCAAGAAGGTCGATGTTCTTGGCCCGCCCATGATCCAAACCGTGCGCGGGGTTGGTTACATGCTGCGAGCTCCGGAATGACCAGACCTCGAGAGGTCCGGGCTCCGGGCACACGACGTCCGCCGCTGAGTCTCCGCAAGCGTTTGGTGCTTGGCAGCGCTGCTCTTATTGCGCTTGCCGCGATTCTTATCGGTGTCGTCAGCGTGTTGGCCCTTCAGGGTTTTCTCGTGAATCGGCTCGATGATCAGCTTGAGTTGGCGACGAATCGTTCTCAGGGCGCCCTCGATATTCGGGAAACCACCGACCAGAGCAGGCCGCCACCAGCACGCGATTTTCTTGCTCTTCCTGGGCAGCGGGAAGGAACCATTGCGGGTCTAGTGAGCGCAAACGGTGAGATCACTGCCGGAGTTCTCGGTAACAAGGGAGCCTCGTCACCGCTAACGGAAACCCAACTCGATTCGCTGGCCGGACTTGCACAAATCGACGAACCCACGACCGTCTCGTTGGGCGGCGACCTCGGCGACTACCGGGTCATCGCATCACACAATGCCGCGACCGGGGAGTCATTGATCGTCGCCCTGCCGCTATCTGACGTGCGCGCGACAGTTGTTCAACTCACCATCCTTGTTGTCGTAATCGGCCTGCTTGCAATTGTCATTGCCGCCATCGCTGGAGCTATCGCTGTGCGCTTCGCCCTTCGCCCGCTTGAGCGAGTCGCGAGCACCGCAACACGGGTGTCTGAGCTCCAACTTGACCGCGGTGCTGTCGCGCTCGCAGAACGAGTCTCGGCCGATGACGCCGACCCGCGCACCGAAGTGGGGCAAGTGGGATCCGCTCTCAACCGACTGCTGGAGCATGTGGCATCCGCCCTCTCCGCGCGTGAAGCCAGTGAGAAGAAAGTGCGTTCTTTTGTGGCCGATGCTAGCCATGAGTTGCGCACGCCGCTGGCCTCGATCCGTGGCTATGCCGAGCTCACCCGCCGCGGTGGCCATGAGATTCCGGATGACGTCGCTCACGCGATCGGCCGCATCGAGTCAGAGTCCGTGCGCATGACCGGTCTCGTTGAAAGCTTGCTCCTATTGGCCCGCCTCGATGAAGCTGCGCCAGTTGAGCATGCCTCTGTCGATCTCTCTCGACTCCTTATCGACGCAGTCGGGGATGCCCATGTGGCTGGCCCCGACCATGTGTGGGAGCTTGAACTTCCGGATGACTCGATAGTGGTCAGCGGCGACAACGCGCGATTGCATCAGGTCGTCGCCAACCTACTCGCCAATGCGCGAGTGCATACTCCCGCGGGCACCACGGTTACCGCGTGTTTGACGTTGGAGGCAGATCGCGCCGTCATCGAAATCCGAGACACCGGTCCTGGCATTGCTGATGAGTTGCAGGCGACGGTCTTCGAACGCTTCGTACGTGGGGACAGTTCACGCTCGCGCGCTGCGGGGAGCACTGGGCTGGGCCTCGCTATCGTTGCTGCGGTAATCGAGGCGCATGGCGGTTCGAGCTCAGTTACGAGTGAGCCGGGCAATACGGTATTCCGCATTGAGCTGCCGGCGGGCGTTGTTCTTTAGCTGAGGGCTTCTGCTGGTTTGCGCAAATGCTCCCCATCACGTACTCTTATCGAAGCCAAAGACCGCCGGTCGTTTGCATGCGCGAAAGTGTGTGTGATCGAAGTTCGTGAAAACGAAGGCCAGCGCAGGTGTGTGAAGTAGTTTTTCGGCCAGTTCTGGCCGCAACTCAGCTCCGTGCCTCTGTGTTAGCGCAGTAGGGCCGGAGCTTTTTCTTTTCTCCAGCCACTCTTTACACTTCCGTGCGGCTCTGAGGCAGACACACATCAACCAGTAGGGAGCACCATGGCGAACAAGGAAGCATCGGTCGCCGAGCTTACGGATCTTTTCCGCAACTCGACCGCCGTTCTGCTAACCGAGTATCGCGGACTCACTGTTGCCCAGCTCAAGACGCTGCGCAAGTCAATCAGTGAGCACGCAACATACGCCGTGGTGAAGAACACGCTGACAAAGATTGCAGCTAACGCAGCAGGCATTTCGTCGTTCGACGAAGAGCTCGTTGGTCCGTCTGCAATCGCATTCGTACACGGAGACCCTGTCGCCGTTGCGAAGGCTATGCGTGACTTTGCCAAGGCAAACCCTCTTCTCGTGGTGAAGGGTGGTTACTTTGACGGTAACGCGCTCACCGCTGAAGAGGTCAACAAGCTGGCCGCACTGGAAAGTCGGGAGGTGCTCCTTGCGAAGTTTGCTGGAGCAGCCAAGGCTTCACTGTTCGGCGCCGCGTATCTGTTCAACGCACCGCTCGCTCAGGCCGTTCGCACGGTCGACGCGCTGCGCGAGAAGCAGGATTCCGCGCAGTAACGCGCGGGTTAATTAGCTTAAGAAATATAGGAGAAAATCATGGCGAAAATGTCAAGCGACGACCTCATCGAGGCCTTCAAGGAACTGACCCTCATCGAGCTCAGCGACTTCGTTAAGAAGTTCGAAGAGGTCTTCGAAGTTACTGCTGCTGCTCCGGTTGCTGCTGCTGCTGCACCTGCTGCTGCTGCTGAAGAGGTTGAAGAGAAGGATTCCTTCGACGTCATCCTCGAAGCTGCTGGCGAGAAGAAGATCCAGGTTATCAAGGAGGTGCGCGCACTCACGAGCCTCGGTCTCGGAGAGGCGAAGGCAGTCGTTGACGGCGCTCCCAAGGCTGTACTCGAGGGTGCAAACAAGGAGACCGCTGAGAAGGCAAAGGCTGCTCTTGAAGAAGCCGGCGCAACCGTAACCCTTAAGTAGTCGAATCCTTTAACTAGGTTCGAGTCTCTTTAGAGACTTACTTGCCAGAAAGGCGTCACCCTTCGGGGTGGCGCCTTTCTGCGTTAATCAACACTCGGGTCGCGGTTTGCCCGGGAGGGGCGGAGAGGGCGGTCTGCGGCGTCATGTGTGGATGTGTGGATGCGTGCGGATAGCGGGGCGCGTGTGTGATGAGAGCGGGCCCCAAGGCTTGTTGCGGGAGCGGGCGCAGGGCTAACAAGAACACTGCCGGGGAAAGTGTCTCGGGCGAGAACTGGTGTGAGAGAGGGGGTGGGGCGCCTGGTAACCAGCCGGGCGCCCCACCAACGTGCCGAATCCGTTGACACCAGGGATCAGGTTCCGGAGGCGGATGTTTCGGCACGAGACCGCTAGGCGCGTAAAGAATACGGGGCTAGCGGAAGTGGTGTCACTAACCTATCGAGGTGAAAGTTACGCGGCAACAGCGGCGAGGGTGAATAGAGGGTTAGTCGCGGGTGATATCCACCTGAAGGCCTAACTCGCGGGACTTGTGGATTGCCTCGACTCGCGATGTCACCCCCAGTTTTCGGTAAATGCTCTTGAGGTGAGATTTCACTGTATTCACCGAAATGAAGAGCGTTTCCGCGATCTCTGCTGAGTTGCTCCCACGGACGAGTTCGCGGGCGATTGAGCGTTCTCGGTCGCTCAGGGCTAGCGAGTCACGCCGTACGAGGACGACCGTAAGGCCGTCGAGTCGTTTGATGAGCGCTCCCACTTCAAGCGGCTGGCTTCGCGTCGATGCGCGAGTGAGCATTTCTTGAACCACTTCGCTGGGAATAAGGCGGAATGGGCTGTGCATGCGGTTGCGCGCAGCCAGGCGTAGGGCGCGGTCGAAGGCAACATCCGATTGTTCCTCGCCACCGAGGGAAAGATGCGCAGCTGCCTTCACGAGAAAGACATCGGCAAGCGTGCGACTTGAGTGATTATCGCCCAAAGCCTCACATTCGCGCAGCGCATCCAGAGCACCTCGGGCGTCGCCGGTGACGAAGCGCAAGTGAGCTACAAGCCGGCTAGGGCAGACGGTGTGGTGCTGGGTGGGGGAGAGGCTGGCGAGCACATCCCAGGCTGCTCCGCTGTCGCCGAGTTGCAGAAAAGCGGCGGCGCGCAGTCCTCGAATCTCAGAATCAACGAAGCCGACGGGCTGCCATTCATCGAGCGAGAAGAGCGCTAGCCGAAGCTTTTCTAAACCTTCGTGGGCGTTTCCGACGAAGAGTTCAGTGAAGGCTTGTGCATAGAGCCCTAACGGTTCCCAATCGCTCTCTCGAATGGCTTTCTGCAGCCTGTCTACGAGCGGTCCGACGGAGTCTGTGCCGCGCTGCATGGCGCCGATCAACAGCTCGGTGATCAGAGCCGGGGCGTTGAATCTGCTGTCGCGCAGCGCGGGGCTAGCCCCCGTGGATTCGGCTCTGGCGACGTAACTGAGGGCATGCTCAAAGTCGCCCATGAGGAGTTGGATGAGAGCGAGGCATCCGAAAACTTCCAGCTGATTGGCAACACTCAGATTCGTTTCCGCGAGCGAGCCGGCTAAGCGGAAATCTGCTTTTGCCCGATCGAAATCGCCACCGTGGAGAGCGATTGCTCCGCGCTGAAGCGCAATCTCTGCAGTGAGCGGAACGCGCCGGGCGAGCGGGATGACATCGCGACTATCCGCGATGGCACTCGCGCTTGTGATCGCGGCGAGAGCGTCATTGAGGCGGCCAAGCGAGCGAAGAGCTGCCGCATATCGCACGTATAGGGTCGCACGCACGAACGCGGGGGTCTCGGGGGTGAGGAGCGCGAAAGCGGCCTCGTAGTACGGGAGCGCTGTAGTGCGGCTCGCAGTGTCTGCTGATCGGAAACTTGACGCGTAGCAGGTAATCAACCACGGGTCGCTGTGCCACAAATCGTCTGGGGTGGAGTCGAGCATTGAGCGCAGTGAAGCACCTGCCGTACTCACCACTCGGGGCCACGCTTCGCGCAGCTCGTCGAGTGCAAGAGTGAAGTCTCCCGCGGAGCGGGCAGCATCGAAAGCGCGTTCGAGCGCGCTAACGTCGGCTGTCGCCATTGCTGTATTCCCCCCTTCGAGACAGCTGTCTCGATGAGTTCGAAGATCTCGCCTGGTCGGGTGGGTGACGCGAGGGTTTACAGACTACTCCCTCCGCGCGCCGCGCTTGCATTATTTCTCAATGACCCCCCATAATGGGCACGTCGCATTCTTGACCCCCGAACGTGTGACAAATCCCGATAGAGCTACCCGGAATCCCCCGCCGGGCTAACGCGCCCCCCAGCGTATTGGTTCGAATAGTTCCAGGTCGCTCGTTACCCGAGAGCGAAACCCGAAGTGACTAACTTTTTGGCGCGCTGGCGCGCCGCAAATCGAAGCCCCCGATTCGATAAGACCACCGGCCAGCAGCGAAAGCGCTGGTCATTGCGACACATGCGCGGCATTTCCGCCATGGTTGCTCTCGCACTCGTAGTTGGTTCAGGGCTGGCAGTTGTTTCTGTCTCCTCGGCTGCCGAAGCGCACACACCGAGCATCGACGTTACGTGTGAAGGCGTAACCGTTACTGGCCGTTACTACGAAGCCAGCGGCACCGGCGAAGGCCAGCAGAACCTCATCAAGTTCCAACTTGAGGGTGGCAAGCAGCAGGTTATTGAGTTCAGCAAGAACGGATCGCACTTCTTCGCGTTCCCCAACTCCACCGAAGCCCACACCTTCACCGCATCGGTGACCGCGTGGAACAACCCCACAAACTCGAGCTGGAACCGCACCTGGACCAAGACCTCTGAACCGTGCGTCGCGCAGAGCATCGTCAGCCTGACCGCCTCGAGCTGCGAAGTGCCCGGTGGATCAACAGACATCACCGCTACTTTCAAGGGCCTCGTAGCTGACCGCAAGTACGAGCTCACTCTCTCTGACAACCTTGGCAACTCGAAAACTGTCACGTACGTCCCCAAGCAGACCACCGGTAGCTACACCTGGGAAACGGCCATCGCCGGAGCTGCTTACACCGTGACGCTCATCGATACGACGAATCGTTCGCTGATGGCATGCAAGACGGTCCAATCGCTTGCGTGCCCCGCATCGTCAGGTATCGCTATCGTCGCTAATGAATGCACGGTAAACGGTGAAGGCGCCTCTATCAAGGTGAACGTCAGTTCTCTCGTAGCTGGTCGCGAATACCGCATCGATATCGTGAACGCCAGTTCGAATGCCGTTGTTGACAGCTACACCTTCACCGCTAGCGCGGCGACCGGCTCGTACAAGTCCCAAGCGACCCCTTCCGCGAGTTACTTCGCGACGATCGTAGACACCAGCCAGGCAAACGCGACGCCTGAGCAGAGCAACACGCACACCTTCTTGCCGTGCCCCGAAGCAATAGCGAAGCCGACTCTCTTGGCAACGCAGTGCGACGCGGTCTCGACCGATGCTGAAGGTGAAATCACGATTGCAGTTGAGGGACTCGTTCCCGGACGCACCTACAACATTGTTGTGGTCGACTCCGCAAAGAAGCCCGTCCTCACCGAGAACGGCTACTTTGCAACCGCTGACCGCTACGACGCAAAGCTGACGGGAATGGCTGGCGGCACCTACACCGCAACAGTGACCGACGCGGTGCAGACGAGTTACACGAACAGCGCTACCGTAACTCTGGTGTCGTGTGCGACTAACGAGACCACGGTTCAGCTGACTGCCGAACAGTGCACCGCACCGGGTGAAAACGCTTCGCTTACTGCTACCGTTTCGCACTACGCTGCTGGCCGCGACTATACCGTTGCGCTCATGCTTGACAACGTTCTCGTGGGTAAAGCCCAGAAGCTTGACTCCAGCACCGGAAAACCTCAGAAGTTTACCTTCGAGGGTCTCGAGCCAGAGAACACCTACCGAGTCATCGTGACTGACACGAAGTCGAACCCGACAGTGACTGCTGCGGCAGACATGTACTTGGATGTGTGCCCTAGTAACCCAACCGTGATGCTCATGCAGACAGAGTGTGATGTTTTGGGTACCTCAACGATAGCTGTATCGGCAAGCGACCTAGCTGTTGGCCAGAGCTACACGGTCACCGTAGTTACGCACTCCACTGGCAAGCCTGTTGACGGTCTTGCTCCGATCACCTTCGAGGCCGATCTCCCGACTCATGCGCTCACCATCACCGACGTGCCGAACGGCGAGACTTACACGGTGTCGATCGTGAACGCAGACAACACGTTGAGTGCGAAAGACTCGATCACGCTGGAGGTGTGCGACCTGCCCACCTTCCCGCTTCCCCCTGAGGAGCCGCCCACCGTGGTTCCCCCGGTAACGGATACCCCGACAGTTGATTTGCCAACGCTGGCATTGCCGGTTGGAGATCTGCCTACTCTGGCATTGCCGGTTGGAGATCTGCCTACCCTGGCATACACAGGCTCGAGCACAATCGCTCCGACACTGGCTGGACTCGGGTTCCTGCAGCTCGGATTGGTGCTCGTAGGGTTCAGCGTTGCGCGACGACGTTCGGTAGTTCGCGGAAACTGATCCTGACTGTTCGGCGGGCAACCCTAGTTGCCCGCCGAACTCCCGTGTGAGGTTTCTCGCACAGCGCACTCGGGCGCTGTGCGATTGGCCGTTAAGGGCAGAACTGCGAACTAGGCTCGAATTATGAGCACAGTAGGTGGTCCGCGACGCGGTGGCCGAGTTAGCGGCGGAGACTACTCCGCCCAAAAAGCAGAAAATGCTGCAGCCCCCAAGGTTCCCCACCTCCTCCAGCGCATCGCTCACCTCTTTCAGCCGCACAGGTCAGCGCTAACGCTCACCATCACTCTTGTGCTGATCGGCGCCGGCATAAGCGTGCTGCCACCGCTGCTCACCAAGCAAGCCTTCGACGAAGGCCTCTTCCCGGCGTCAGGCACACCCGATATCCCCGTGCTGGCGCAACTCGTCATCATCATGATCGCGCTCTGGATAGCGTCTGCCGCGTTAGGCGTCTGGCAGACCTACCTCACCGCGACCGTGGGCAATAAGGTCATGGGCGCGCTCCGGGTGCGACTCTTCGATCAGCTGCAGCGCATGGAGCTCGCCTTCTTCACCCGCACTAAGACGGGCGTCATCCAATCCCGGCTTCAAAACGATGTTGGTGGCGTTGCTGGCGTGCTCAACAACACCGTGTCGAGCGTGATCGGCAACACCGTCACGGTGATCGCGGCGTTCATCAGCATGCTCGTGCTCAGCTGGCAGCTCACCGTGGTTGCCGTCATTGTGCTTCCGGGCATTGTGATCGCTCAACGTCGCGTTGGGCAGATCCGCGCGCGCATTGCCACCAAGACTCAAGAGTCGCTGAGCAACATGACCGCGATCACGCAAGAGTCCTTGAGCGTTTCGGGCATCCTTCTCTCCAAGAGCTTCAACCAACAGGACATCGAAACGCTGCGGTATTCCGACGAGAACGAACAACAGGTCGACCTGCAGGTGCGCCAGCAGATGAGTGGCCAGTGGTTCTTCGCCACCGTCAATATCTTCTTGTCGGTCATTCCTGCGATCGTCTATATGGTTGCCGCGTACCTCATTACTGGTGGCGTTGACGTCACTGCCGGAACAATCGTGGCCTTCACGACAGTGCAGGCACGCCTCATGTTCCCCCTCCTTGGACTTATGAGGGTGGCGCTCGACCTTCAAACATCCTCGGCTCTCTTCGCGCGAATTTTCGAGTATCTCGACCTCACGCCAGCGATCACCGACAAGGCCGATGCCCACGAGGTAAATAGGGCCGAGCTGGGAGCGGTCGCTTTCGATAACCTGACTTTCCGCTATCCCGACGCCGAGGCATCCACTCGGCCAACGCTTGACTCAGTCAGCTTCTCGATTGAGCCCGGACAGTACGCGGCCTTTGTCGGTCCCTCCGGTGCCGGCAAAACCACCGTGTCCTATCTGATTCCTCGGCTCCATGAAGCGAGCAACGGGCGCGTGCTCTTCGCCGGCGACGATGTGAAGGATCTCACCCAAGATTCGCTCATCCGCAACATCGGCATTGTGAGCCAGGAAACCTACCTCTTTCACGCGACCATCGCCGAGAACCTCTCCTATGCGCGACCGGATGCGACGACCGAGCAGATCGAAACCGCAGCGCGTGCCGCGAACATCCACGAGACGATCATGTCGTTTCCCGATGGCTACGCCACGACGGTGGGGGAGCGCGGCTACCGACTGTCGGGCGGAGAGAAACAGCGCATTGCTATTGCGCGCGTGCTGCTCAAAGACCCCAGTGTGCTGATCCTCGATGAAGCCACGAGCGCGTTGGACTCCATCTCTGAGCGCATTGTGCAAGCAGCCCTCGATACCGCTTCGCGGGGTCGAACGACCATTGCCGTAGCCCACCGGTTGTCGACGGTGCGTTCGGCGGACGTGATATTCGTTGTCGTCGCCGGAGCGATTGTGGAGCGCGGAACGCACGCCGAGTTGATCACGCGCGGCGGCGAGTACTCGCGGTTGTATGCGGAACAGAACCGCACCGACTAGGGGCCACGCACATCCCGTAGGCGAGCGCTGTTGCGTCGAGCGCCAACGTTCCGGACGCTGGGCGTAGGCTGGGGTAGCCCTCGGGGTTGCGGGCACACTACTTTTGCCGCGCCCACAACCGGGCACTCTCTTAGCTAGGAATCGCTTGACTACCGTCGTTCATCCCGGTGACTCACTCTCTGCACGTCAACGGCTTGTGTATGTCCTCGTGCTTGGCGCGCTGACCGCGCTCGGCCCGTTTACCGTCGACCTGTACCTGCCGGCGTTCCCGCTCATCGAAGCGGATCTCGACACCACTGCGGCCATCGTCCAGCTCACGCTGACCGCGACGACCCTCGGTTTCGCGCTTGGCCAGCTCATCGTCGGTCCGCTGAGTGACCGAATCGGTCGACGCCTTCCGCTACTCGTTGCCACGAGCGTGCACCTCATGGCGAGTATCGGAGTTGCCCTCGCAGCCAACATCGAACTGCTCTTCGTCTTTCGCCTCATCCAAGGAATGGGAGCGGCCGCGGGTGCTGTCGTGACCATGGCAATCGTGCGCGACCTCTTTGGCGGGCTCCCTCTTGTGCGGATGCTGTCACGCCTTGCCCTCGTGCAGGGGCTTGCGCCCATCTTGGCTCCGCTCATCGGGTCTCAGCTCTTGCTGATCACCCCGTGGCGTGGAATGTTCGTCTTCCTGGCGATCTACGCCGGTTTGGTATTGATCGCTGCGTGGTTCCTTATTATCGAAACCTTGCCGCCAGCCCGGCGCCGAGACCTCGGCCATGCCACGGCAGGCCAGCGCTACAAGGCCCTCTTCACTGACCGGGTGTTCGTGGGCACGGCGATCATCGCGGGAATGACCTTCTCTGGGCTTTTCGCCTACCTCGCCTCATCTCCGTTCCTCTTGCAGAACGTCTACGGTCTTGATCCTCAAGCGTTCGGTCTTGTCTTCGCCGTGAACTCGGTGGGGGTCGTGATCGGAGTCCAGTCCGCAGCATTCCTGATGCGATTTATCGGGCCGCAGTGGATTCTTGCCGGCTCCGGAGTCATGCTGCTGCTCTCGGCCTCCACGATCGTGTTCCTCGACATCGTGAACGGCGATCTCATCACGGTGCTGATTCCCCTGTTCTTCTTCGTGATGTCCTGTGGCTTCTCGTTCCCCTGTACTCAAGTGTTGGCGCTCGCCAACCACGGGGGAGAAGCGGCGACGGCGGCGTCAGTGTTGGGCGCCGTGAACTTTGGGCTTGCCGGACTCACCTCGCCTATCGTCGGCGCCTTCGGAATCACCAACGCAATCCCGATGGGCATTGTGATGGGGAGCACCGCAATCGTGTCGATCATCGTGATGTGGACGGTCATCCGTCCGCGTACCGTGCCCGCGCTATCGCGCTAGGCGTCGCGAGAAGTGCTGAGGCTCACGGAGCGCTGACAGCCGCGGATTGTCTCGGCACTCGCCAAGATTCACCCGGTACCGTAAATGGGTGAATACTGAAATTTCGCCAGCGGAAGCTCGTCAGGTTACCCAGCGCTGGCCGCTTATCAGTGGAGTGACCGCCGTGGTGCTGGCCGTGCTGCTCGGTGTTCTTATCGCGACGCGAGACGGCGTGCTGAGTCTCGACCAGCTAGTGCTCGACGACCTGCTGAGCGTCCGTGCCGATATTTTCACCGTGCCAGCTCTGGTCATGGATTTTGTGGGTGGTGGATGGTTCGGGGTATTTGTTATCCCGCTGGGGGCAGCGCTTGCGTTCTTTATTGCGAAACGTCGTTCGGCAGCGCTCTACTTTGTGCTGGCGTCAGCACTGAGCGCTGGCGTTGTTCAGTTACTCAAGTCACTCTTTGGTCGCGCGCGTCCTGAGGAGATCTTGGTCACAGCCGATATCGGTTCATTCCCGTCGGGGCATGTGGCCAACGCCGCTACCGTCACGGTCGTGCTCATCATCCTGTTGCAGCGTCGGTGGGTGCTGGTGGCCGGTATCACCTACACAATTCTCATGATCTTGAGTCGCACGTATCTGGGGGCGCACTGGCTGAGCGACACCATCGGAGGTGCACTCCTCGGTGTTGGTGTCGCGATCATTGTGTGGGCGCCATTCGCTCATCGCTTAGCGACCGAAGACCCACAATCTGGCATCAATAAGAGCGCTGGGCGACCTCACTCCGTAGGCTAGAAGAATGACGGATGCCGCAGCCCAAGTAGAAGCCGCCAAGAAAGCCTTAGCCCAGGCGCAGGCCGCGCTCGCGGCCGCCGAGCTGGCATCGGCTGAGGCCGCGCTTGCCGCCGAGCAGGCCGCGGCCGCAGTGCCGGAGGCAACGACCGCCGAGACCGCACCGGAGGCCGCACCCGAGACCGCACCGGAGGCCGGGCCCCCAGAACCAGCAGCCGACAAGCCGGCAGCGGCGAAGTCAGCCCCAGCGAAAGCCACCCAGACGACCGACTCCGGTGACGGCCCCCTCAGCGCAGCTCAGGTAACCGACATCCGAGAGGGCTACGCCTTCGACGGTGAGGTGCTCGAGATGGGTGCTCTCGTCAATGGTGATGCGCTCGCCGATGTTCCGGTGCGCATTCCGATCGCGATGCTCAACCGTCATGGTTTGGTGGCGGGTGCCACCGGAACCGGTAAGACGAAAACGTTGCAGGTGCTGGCCGAGCAGCTTTCGGCTGCCGGCGTTCCCGTCTTCGCCGCCGACATCAAGGGTGACCTCTCGGGCATTGCTACGGCAGGCAGCTCGAGTGACAAGCTGCTGGAGCGCACGGAGTCGATCGGGCAAGACTGGCAGCCCGCGGCATCCCCGACCGAATATTTCACGCTGGGCGGTAACGGCATCGGCGTGCCGATTCGGGCGACGGTTTCCAGCTTTGGGCCGCTGTTGCTCTCGAAGGTGCTCGGCCTCAATGACACGCAAGAGTCGAGCTTGGGCCTGATTTTCCACTACGCCGATCAGACCGGACTGCCGCTGGTTGATCTCAGCGATTTGCGCGCTGTCGTGCAATACCTGCTGAGCGATGATGGCAAGGCCGAGTTGAAGAACCTGGGCGGCTTGTCGTCGGCGACTGCTGGCGTCATCCTGCGTGAGCTCATCGGTTTTGCGAACGAGGGCGCCGATGAGTTCTTTGGCGAACCGGAGATTGATACGTCACTCTTCCTGCGCACCAACGCGGAAGGCAAGGGCATTGTGAGCTTGCTTGAGCTGCCGGGCGTGAGCAACAAACCAGCGCTCTTCTCGACATTCTTGATGTGGCTTCTTGCTGACCTCTTCAATGACCTTCCCGAGGTCGGAGATATCGACAAGCCCAAGCTCGTGTTCTTCTTTGACGAAGCCCACTTGCTGTTCAACGATGCCTCGAAAGACTTTATTGAGTCAATCACTCAGACGGTGCGGCTCATCCGTTCCAAGGGCGTCGGTGTGGTGTTCGTCACCCAGACGCCTAAGGATGTTCCGAGCGATGTGCTTGCCCAGATCGGTTCGCGCTTCCAGCATCAGCTTCGTGCTCACACGCCGGATTCGGCGAAGGCACTCAAGGCGACCGTCTCGACCTACCCCACATCGGGCTATGACCTCGGAGAGGTGCTGACGTCACTCGCGACTGGCGAGGCCATCATCACCGTCATGAATGAGAAGGGCGCTCCGACTCCCGTGGCGTGGACTCGATTGCGCGCACCGCAAGGTTCGATGTCGCCGACGGATGCCGGCACGATGGAAGCTGCGGTCGCCGCATCCCCGCTGATGGTGACCTACGGCACCGCGGTCGATCGGGAATCTGCTCGGGAGATTTTGGCCGGCAAGATGAATGCGGCGGCTGAGGCAGATGCCAAAGCGGAGGCGGCGGAGGCGGCGGAAGACGCTGCTGCGGTTGCCGCTAAAGACACTGAGAAGCTCGCGAAGGCGCACGCTAAGGAGCAGGCGAAGGTGCAAGCCGACTACGAACGAGCGCTCAAAGACATGAACAAAAAGACCACGTCGCGCACCACTACGCGCACGACAACGCGCAAGCAGCCCAACGTTTTGGGCGACGCCTTGAGTTCACGAACTGGACAGACGGTCGTGCGCGAGGTGCTTCGCGGAATTTTTTCGACCCTCAAACGTCGGTAATTCCGACCCGTATCCGGAGCTCTCCACAGCGGGCACTCGGGCACGCAAACGCGCCTAAAACCCAGTGTTTTAGCGGAAATAGAGCGCAAAGTTCGCTCCAGTCGGCGGTGGCAGCGAACCGAAATACGCTCGCTGTTGCCAAATCGTGACCATTCGAATGTGCAAAAACTTGCTGCGTTCACTTGTCAAACCCAACGGTTAGACAGTTTACTGGTGAACGTCCGATTCACTTCTTGAACGGAACAGCACTCATATTCCAATGGAGGAACACAGAATGCGTAAGCCACTTTCCATTATCGCCGGGGCGGTGGCCTTAGGCCTCGTTCTTGCGGGCTGCTCGAGCACCCCTAGCTCAGACCCCGACAACGCTGACCAGGTTGAGGTATTCACCTGGTGGGCCTCAGGATCCGAAAAGGTCGGCCTTGACGCTCTCGTCACGGTATTCGCTGAGCAGAACCCTGACATTGAGTTCATCAATGCATCTGTAGCTGGCGGCGCCGGCTCCAACGCCAAGGCAGCTCTTGCATCACGCCTCGAGTCGAACGACCCGCCGGACACGTTCCAGGCCCACGCCGGAGCAGAGCTCACGGACTACATCAACGCCGGTCAGCTTCAGGACCTCAGCTCGTTCTACCAAGAGAACGGACTCACGGATGTCTTCCCCGAGAGCCTGATCGAGCGCATTACCGTTGACGGTGCCATCTACTCGGTACCCAGCAACATCCACCGTGCCAACGTCGTCTGGGCCAACACCCAGGTGCTCGAGGATGCCGGGATCGACCCCAAGGCTGCTCCTGCTGACATCGACGCGTGGCTTGTAGACCTGAAGAAGCTCAAGGACGCTGGAGTCGAGACTCCTCTCGCGCTCGGCACCGAGTGGACTCAGATGCAGCTCTTCGAAAACGTACTCATCGCTGACCTTGGCGCCGAGGGCTACTCGGGACTCTGGACCGGCGACACCGCCTGGGACGACGCTGGAGTAGAGACCGCAATCGGTCACTACGGCGACCTGCTCGAATACACCAACAGCGACTTCGCTGGCCTCGACTGGGATGCTGCAACGCAGATCGTTCTCGATGGCAACGCTGCCTACAACGTCATGGGTGACTGGGCCGAGTCTGCATTCCAGCAGGCCGGTTGGACCTACGACAACGAGTACACCACCTGGGCAACTCCCGGCACCGATGGAGTCTTCGACTTCCTCGCTGACTCGTTCACCCTCTCGGAAGGCGCTCCTCACGAAGCGGCTGCCATTGACTGGCTGACGACCATCAGCTCGGCTGAAGGCCAGAAGGCATTCAACCTCGCTAAGGGTTCGATCCCGGCACGTACCGACACGGTTGCTTCTGACTACCCCGCGTACCAGCAGACGGCTATCAAGTCGTTCGGTGAAGACACCGTTGTTAGCTCGCTCGCACACGGTGCAGCAGCAAGCATCGCCTGGTCGGGAGACATCTCTTCGGCCATCGGCAAGTTCGGCGCTGACCGCGACGCAGCTTCGCTTCTGTCCGGACTCGTTGCCGCCGCTGACAAGGCTCAGGGCTAACTAGCACTACGAGACATAGTGGGTGGGGGCGGCGACGCTCCCACCCACTACCGTGCAAACCGAGGAGCTCGCGCGTGAAAAAAGGATACAAAAACTGGGGCCCACCGCTCCTTTTGATATCCCCGACGATTATCGTTCTCGGGATATTTGTTTATGGCTTGATCGGCGCCAACATCTCGGTGTCGCTCAGCAACCGGAACAGTCTTGTTCCCGCTACTGAGTTCGTTGGACTCGATAACTACATCGCTCTGTTTGGCGAAGAGCGCTTCATCCACTCGCTTCAGAACCTTGGTATCTTCACCCTCTTCTTCATCGGTGGCACCATGATCTTCGGATTCTTGTGGGCGTGGATGCTCGACAAGGGCGTCACCGCAGAGGGCGTTTTCCGCTCGGTGTTCCTGTTCCCCATGGCGATCTCGTTCGTGGCATCCGGTGTCGTCTGGCGCTGGTTGCTCAACAGCGCTGAGGGTGACCGTGCATCCGGACTCAACCGGGTCTTCGAGAACCTCGGGCTCGACTTTCTCCAGAACTCGTGGTGGAACGATCCAACCTGGGGCATGGCGGCCATTGCGTTGCCCGCCATCTGGCAGCTCGCCGGCTACGTCATGGCGCTCTTCCTTTCGGGCTTCCGTGGCATCCCTGAAGAGCTGCGCGAAGCAGCCCGCATGGATGGCGCGACCGAGTGGAAGCTCTACCGCTACGTGATCTTCCCCCAGCTCAGCCCCGTCGCGCTGTCGGCTCTCATCATCGTGGGCCACATGTCGCTGAAGGTCTTCGACCTCATCATGGCGATCACGAAGTCGATCTACCAGACCGAGGTTCCCGCAACCTACCTGTGGGTTGCCTTGACCTCTAACGACTACGCCAAGTCGGCCACTATCGCGACGATCCTGTTGCTCTTCGTTGCCGTCGTAATCGTCCCGTACCTGATCTACACCGCTCGCGCAGAGAAGAGGCAAGGATGAGTGTCGCAACTGGACTCGACAAGAAGCCAAGCGAACCCACCACTGAGTCGCACATGCCGCAGAGTTCGGCGATTCGTGCGCGGGCTGGACTGAGCCGCACCGCGAAGTATGTACTGCTGGTGTTCTTCCTGGTCATTGTGTTGATGCCCGTGTACGTATTGATCGTCACGAGCCTCAAGCCGCCGCAGGACGTCAACCCCGCCACCTCGTGGGGGCTGCCGGTTCGTTGGCCGTGGGAGCCTGCTTTCGAGGGTGGACCAACCGGCTTCGACAACTGGGCACTCGCGTGGAACGCGCTGTCGGCATCCATCGGTCGCACGTTCTTGCTGGCGATCCCTGCCGCACTGATCGCGTCGTTCCTCGGAGCAATGAACGGCTTCGTTCTTGCCCGCTGGCGCTTCCCGTACGCCGACGTCGTCTTCACGTTCATCCTGTTCGGAATGTTCATTCCGTACCAGGCGATCATGACGCCGCTCGTGCAGATGAAGACCAGCCTCGGCTTGCCGAGCGATGTCTCCACCCTGCTTGTGGTGCACGTGATTTATGGTTTGCCGATCTGTACGTTGATCTTCCGCAACTACTACGCCGGTATCCCTCATGAGCTCATGGAGGCTGCCCGCATGGACGGTTCGGGGATGCTGCGCACGTTCCGCAGCATCGTCTTGCCACTGTCGCTTCCCGGCTTTGTTGTCACGATCATCTGGCAGTTCACCTCAGCGTGGAACGACTTCCTGTTTGCGCTGTTCCTGTCGAACCAGAATGAAGGGCCCGTATCGCTCGCGCTCAACAACCTGGCGCAGGGAGCTCAACTGGCGAACTACGGTGCTGCGATGGCGGGTGCGCTGCTTGCATCGCTACCCACTCTGGTCGTGTACATCGTGCTTGGCAAGTACTTCATCGGTGGTCTGATGAGCGGCTCGGTCAAGAGCTAGCTCAGATCTCCTCGCCGCGAATGCCGCGGTGCTGGTGCCCCTTCTAGAGGGCATCGGCACTGCGGCATTTGTGCGTTAAGGGGAGCTACGGCCGTCGCTAGCGAGCGAGGGCCTTGATGACTGTGAGCGCTGCGGCAAAGACACCGGCAACCGCGGCCGTGGTGCCAATCGCAATAGCGACCACGAGGAGGGGGTACCGCTCGTAGGTATACAGGGTTTCGGGGTAATCGCGCCGAATTTCGCCGTGTGAAACGGTGCCGGGGATTGTTTCGACGGGCACATTGAAGTGAGACGCGACGAATTCGAAATCCTCGGGAGCCCAATACTGCCCGCGCATGCGCAACAGGCGACGGTCGTTGTGACCCATCACGGAGAGTTCGGCCCGCGATTCCAAGCCATCGCTCGTGAAGACGGTTGACCGCACGATCAAGGTGGCGTCTGACTTGTCGAAGTGCGTCAGTCGCCCGAAGAAAAAACCGCGCTCGGTGACGAGGGGGGAGTTTGCACCGATCCAGATGGCACTGCGAAAGTAGGAAACAGACGCGGCTATGGCAGCAGCGATAGCGACCACGTGAGTTATCACGACCGCTAGCCACGGCCCATCCGGAATCGTGAGGGTATACAGCGCGCCGAACACGATAATCGTGAAAATGAGCCAAGCCTGAAACCCGCGCCACAAAAGCGAACGGGGTTGCCCTAGCCGACGACGAGGATCGTCACGGCGAGGTTTGAGGCTCACTGACCTAGTCGACAACGGCGTTCCCTTCGTTTTTTCGCGTGGGCGATCACAATGGGGTAAGTGCGGAGAATGGGGGATTCGAACCCCCGAGGGCTTGCACCCAACACGCTTTCCAAGCGTGCGCCATAGGCCACTAGGCGAATTCTCCTGACAGGTTGAACGCGCGTTAGCGCAAACAGCCTCAAGTGATCATAACGGGGTGGGCGGCCCAGTGGTAATCGGCGTCCCAAACACTCTGGATTAGGGCAGTGCCGTGGGCGCGCAAGGGTCAATAATTTTGGGTAGACTGAGGGCGGCTCCTCGCGTGGCGCCATCCAGGCCAATTCCCCCAGGACGGAAACGTAGCAAGGGTAACCGGGCTCTGGCGGGTGCGCGAGGGGTCTTTTCTGTTAAGCGCCCGGCATCTCCTTCTGGGGCGTATCTTCCGGCGTAGGCTGGAGAGGTGACGCGGAATATCTACATCACCTCCATCGAAGGCCACGCTGGCAAGTCCACCATCGCCCTCGGTCTACTCGACACGCTCAGTCGCGAAGCCAAGAGTCTGGGGGTGTTTCGGCCCGTCGCTCGCACCAGCGATGAGCGGGACTACGTCTTAGAGATGTTGCTCGGTCATGAAGCCGTCAATCTCAGCTACGACGAGGCTGTCGGCGTGGGCTACGACGACGTGCACGCTGATCCCGAGCTGGCACTCAGCCGCATCATCGAACGGTTTAAGGCAGTCGAGGCCCAGTGCGACGTTGTCGTGATTGTCGGTTCTGATTACACGGATGTGGGCAGCCCTACCGAGTTGTCGTACAACGCCCGCGTCGCCGCAAACCTCGGTGCTCCGGTGCTCCTTGTATTGGGTGGTCAGTCTGAGGACGGCGAGAGCCGCAGCCCCGCCGACATGGCGCAGGTTTATTCGATAGCGCATCAAGAATTGGATGCCGCCCACGCCCGGTTGGTCGGTGTGGTCGTCAATAGGTCTGACCCCGACTTCATGACCGACATCATCGCCGGAGTCAGCGCGGCGGTCGGCGACGATACTCCGGTGTGGGCTATCCCCGAAGATCCCTTCCTTATCGCGCCCAGCCTTGCCTCTCTGCTCACTGCCGTTGATGGTGAGTTGCTGCGCGGCGACGATGATCTGTTGCAGCGTGAAGCGCTCGGCGTGGTCGTGGCCGGTATGACGATGGAGAACGTGCTGCTGCGTCTCATCGAGGGCTCGGTCGTGGTGGTTGCTGGCGACCGGTCGGATGTGTTGCTGGCGACGCTGATGGCACACGCGTCGGAGACGTTCCCTTCGCTTGCGGGCATCATCCTGAACGGTGGTTTTGATCTGCTGCCCCAGATCGAGCGCCTCATGGATGGTCTCGATGTGTCGTTGCCGGTGATTCGCACCTCGTTCGGCACCTATGACACCGCGCGCATTATTACCAAGACGCGCGGTCGCTTGGCTGCCGAGTCTCCCCGCAAGTTCGACACGGCGCTTGCCCTGTTCGAACAGCACGTGGATGCCGCAGAGCTGCTGCGTCGACTCGACCTGCATCCGCCCACCGTCGTCACGCCGCTCATGTTCGAGTACGGTCTGCTCGATCGCGCTCGCAGCATCCCGCAGCACATCGTGTTGCCGGAGGGCAGTGATGACCGCATTTTGCGGGCGTCGAGCACCCTATTGCGCCGTGGTGTCGCCAAGCTCACGATCCTGGGTGACGAGGGCGAGGTGCGTGGCCGCGCGGCTGAACTCGGTCTCGATATCTCGGCCGCGAGCATCCTGAGCCCCTTTGATGAAGAACTGCGCACCCGATTCGCGACGGAGTATGTGAAGCTGCGCGCCCACAAGGGAATGACGATGGAGGTCGCGCGCGACACCGTGACCGACGTCTCGTATTTCGGCACCATGATGGTGCACTTGGGGCTGGCCGACGGCATGGTCTCGGGCGCCGCGCACACCACGGCTCACACCATCCGCCCCAGTTTCGAAATCATCAAAACGAAGCCAGACGTGTCGATCGTGTCGAGCGTGTTCTTGATGTGTCTTGAAGACCGCGTGCTCGTTTATGGTGACTGCGCTGTGAACCCCGACCCAGATTCCGCTCAACTCGCTGACATCGCTATCTCTTCTGCCGCGACTGCTGCCCAGTTCGGCATCGAGCAGCGCATTGCCATGCTGTCGTATTCCACCGGCTCCTCAGGCAGCGGTGCGGACGTCGACAAGGTTCGGGCCGCTACCGCGCTCGTGGTCGAACGACGCCCTGATCTTGCCGTCGACGGCCCTATTCAATACGACGCTGCCGTGGATGCCGCCGTCGGAAAATCTAAAATGCCCGACTCAGAAGTTGCCGGCCGCGCGACCGTGTTCATATTCCCCGATCTGAATACGGGCAACAACACCTACAAAGCCGTGCAGCGCAGCGCCGGAGCAGTGGCCATTGGGCCTGTCCTTCAAGGCCTCCGCAAACCGATCAACGATCTCTCGCGGGGCGCGCTCGTGCAAGACATTGTGAACACCGTCGCGATCACCGCGATTCAGGCTCAATCGGTCGCCGCCGAGGCCTCCGCGCTACAGGGCATCGCCGATGATGCCGCTGCCAAGGAGAAAGAATGACAACCGTCTTCGTGGTGAACTCCGGTTCATCGTCGATCAAGTGGGAACTGCTCGATGCCGAGTCCGGTTCCGTCTATAGCGGCGGCATCGTGGAACGCATCGGGGAACCCGGCGGAGGCGCAGCGGACCACGACGACGGAATGCGGCAGATCCTTGCGGAGCTCGGGGACGAGCATCCGGCCGTCGTTGGCCACCGCGTTGTTCACGGGGGAGCCGAGTTCACACAGGCGACCGTGATCACCGATGAGGTCGAGGACCGACTTGAAGAGATTTCAGTGCTGGCGCCATTGCACAACCCCGCCAATCTGAAGGGCATTCGCGCAGCGCGAGCGACGTTCTCGACCGTGCCTCATGTGGCGATTTTTGACACCGCATTCCATGGCACGCTGCCACCGCACGCCTACACGTACGCGATCAATACGGAACTGGCCCGAGTGCACGGCATCCGTCGCTACGGTTTTCATGGCACCTCGTATCGGTACGTTTCGGAGCGGACCGCTGCGGTGCTGGGCAAAGATCTCGCCGATCTCAAACTGATCGTGTTTCACCTGGGCAATGGAGCATCCGTGTGCGCGATCGATGGTGGTCGCAGCGTCGACACCTCAATGGGCATGACTCCGCTCGAGGGGCTCGTGATGGGCACCCGCTCGGGCAACATCGATCCTGGGGCACTTTTTCATCTCGGCCGGGCCGGAATGGACCTCCCAGGACTAGACCACTTGCTCAACCGTGAGAGTGGATTGCTCGGCATGACCGGCACCGGAGACATGCGCGATGTGCAATCGAAGGCGGATGCTGGCGATGAGCAGGCGCAGGCAGCGCTCGGTGTTTACTACCACCGGTTGCGTCACTACTTGGGGGCGTACCTCGTGGCCCTTGGCGGAGCAGACGCCGTCGTGTTCACCGCGGGCGTCGGCGAGAACAACGCCAACACGCGCCTCGCGACGGTCGAGGGTCTCGAATCGTTTGGGATCGAGATGGATATCGCTGCTAACGCCGCAGCCAATCGTGGCGAGCGCGTCATCTCGGCATCCGATTCGCGCGTGAAGGTTCTCGTCATTCCGACGAACGAAGAACTGCAAATAGCACGGGAATCGGTTGAGGCGGTAGCGCTATAGCGCTGTAGCGCGGCGTCGGCAGAGGCTTGGAGAGCATTGCTCGGTCTCGCTGTATATTTTCCAACTGATAGTCTGCCGTCGGTCCGGGCACTCCGGTCAGGTCAGGGGAGCCGTGTCGAAAGTTCAGAATAGTAAGGCGCCAACGCGTCTTGCTTCATGGTTCCGCGGAGATATCAACGGCCTCAGAGTTCTGGCAATCGTTCCCGTTGTAGCGTTCCATGCGGGTTTCCCCGGCTTCGGTGGCGGTTTCATCGGTGTCGACGTTTTCTACGTGATATCCGGATTCTTGATCACCACGAACTTGCTGCGCGAAGTTGAAGCTACCGGTCGGATCAACATCGGGCAGTTCTGGGCCAAGCGTGTCCGAAGGCTTGTGCCTGCGTCCGTGCTCATGGTGCTTGTGACGCTACCGCTAGCGGCCTGGCTCCTTTCGCCACTTCAATGGGCCGATCTGGGTCGCGCCGCCGCAAGTACCCTGCTGTACGTCTCCAATTTTCTGTTCTCTCAGCAAGCGACGGACTATTTCACGGTAGACCTCGGCGATCCGAGCCCCTTCCTTCACACGTGGTCTCTTGGTGTCGAGGAACAGTTCTATGTTCTCTGGCCGCTAGTGGTCATTGCTGCTGCCGTTATCGCCCATCGTCGGGGGGTCGCGATCCGCCGAGTCCTGTTTATCGCTTTCTCCGCCACGATTCTGCTCTCGTTCCTGCTCGCCCTCATCTGGACTCAGACGGCACCATCGGCTGCTTTCTATCTACTGCCCGCACGGGCGTGGGAATTCGCAGCGGCAGGCCTTCTTGCTCTGCTTCCCGGCCGCTATCTCGGTGCGAAACTGCTCCGCTCGCTGATGACCGTTATCGGTGCAGCCGTCTTACTGGCGACCGTCGTTTTGCTCCCTGAAACTACGCCGTTCCCCGGGTTCGCAGCGCTTCTTCCCGTCGCGGCGACGATGCTGATCATTCTCGGCGGTCGTCGCGCAGATGACGAGGTCCCTGCCTTGCCGGCGCGTGTGCTCGCGATCGCACCTATGCAATGGGTCGGAAACTTGTCGTACTCGTGGTACCTCTGGCACTGGCCATTCATAGTGCTGGCAGGGGTGGCGTTTGAGTCAGAACGCCTTCGAGTCACCGTAGGAGCTGCCGCTGCGTCCTTCGTGGCTGCTGCCATCACCTACTACTTGGTCGAGAACCCTATTCGTTTCAACCCGGCACTTGTCCGTTCTCTTCGGCGCACCTTCATCTCTGCAGCAGCCGTCACCGTCGTCGGGCTACTTTTGGCTGGTGGAGCCGTGGTGCAGGGAAATCTTGCGGTTCAGGAATACCGGCTGATCGAACAAGCTCGGGCTGATAAACCTGCACCGGAGTGCGACCGAGAAACCACTGTCGTCAGCGGCGTCAATCTCTGTGAGATGGGCGACGTGGATAGCCCGGTGACCGTTGTGCTGGTGGGCGATTCTCATGCGGGGCAATGGAAAGATGCCTTAGCCGAGGCGGCGAAACAGGAAAATATTCGACTAGTTGTTCGTTGGCTCACTGCCTGTGCGGCGATTGGCGTGGATACTTTGAGCTCGAAGGGGGAGTTCACTGAAGGGTGCCAAGGTTTCGTCCAAGACACCGAAAACATCATCGAGGAAATCGAACCTGATGCAGTTCTCATCTCCCAAGCTGAGGCCTACGACGGCCGAATCGTCGAACCCGATGGTGGAGCCCTTGTATTGTCCGAACAACTCGACCTATGGCGCGCTTCCTACGACAACACGATCATTCTTTTTGAAACACTGGGTGCTCGGGTGGGCGTGATTCAAGACAACCCGCGCGTTGGCTACGATCCCAGTACCTGCCTAGTGCGCTCAGGTGGGGACGCTGAGGGCTGTGCCTCGCCCAGAGACGAGGCTCTGGAAATGACGGCAGTACTCCAGGCGGTGGCGAAGGAAGCCATCGAGGGTCATGATCTTGCGGTGTTCTACACGACTAATGACACACTGTGCGACGAGGAAGTGTGCAAGGTAATGGACGGAGATGTCCCCGTCTACCGCGACTACAACCATCTCTCACGGCAGTGGACCATGACTCAAATCCCTGACCTCCGAGAGATGCTCGTGACGCTCGTCGGTAGCACGAAAGTCGGTTGAGGCTGTAACCCGATAGACCACTTGTTTGTCCCCCTTTATGGACCCTTGTGGTGACACTCTCTGAGCTTTTATTATGGTTTCGAGGTCGGATTCGGACCATCTCAACGCTGGGCCAACCACCCTGCGAGTGACTAACCACTGCTCGAGTTGAGACTGTGCATACCAAGCGCACTGGCCTCGTGACCAGGGGGATATTGTGGTTTTCGGGGAACCAATTTTACGTACGGACAAGACCAATCAGGAGCTTGCTCGGGCAGTTCGCTTGGCCGTTTCGACGGCCGCGGTGGCGGGGCTTGTCACGCTCTCTGTCTTCTCTGCTGGCGCTCCGGCGCACGCGGTCGCGGGTGATGACTCCACCGCGGATGCGACTTTCTTGTCTGGCACGCTTCTTGCGGGACTCCTCCCCGCGCAGGTTGCTCTGCTCGGAGCATCAGCCGCGAGCAACGACGGAACCCAAGCTCTACAGACAGACACCTCCGGAGTCGGCGTGCTCGCGGCGGTCACCGCCACCGCTGGCGGAATCGGTGTGCCTATCGCCCTCACCGATGCTGGGGTTCTCGGCACGTTTGCTCACGCCGCGGATGACGGTAGCTCAATCGCTGCAACAGGATTGGCTGATGTCTCGGGAGACATCGGGGCTTCCCTTTTCGATCTGACAGACCAACCGTCGTCTCTTTCCTTAGGGCTCGCCGAGGCTTTGGGAACCGATCTTGCGAGCGAGTTGACCGCGCTCTCCCTCGAGGTTGGAGCAGCCAGCTCTCGGGCATCTGTCGCAGCTCCCGCTGCACCGGCAGGCTCCTACGAGATCGTGGGCGCCGAACTTCGACTCACCAGCGACACTGTTGCTGGAGTGAGCGCCACAGTAAACGGCCTGGCCTCGACGCTGTCCGGCGCTGTTGATGCTGTTGCTGGGCCCAGCGGCTCGCTAGTGAGCGGTGTCTCCGGCATCGCTCTCAGCACCCTCAGCAGCTTGGGCGTGCTCTCTGTGGGGGATACCTCAGCAAGTGTGACGCTCGACCTGCCGGCTGCGCTGGCTCCCGTGTACACACCGCTCACCTCCGACGCCGTCACAATCGACTTCGGCACGGGTGAGATCATCGTCGACTTGGCGGAGCTCAAAGGCGGTTCGCTGTCAGGACTGCCGGTGGACACCTCTGTTCTTACGTCCACCGAGCTCGCTGCAATTACAGCGTCGGTAACAACATTGGTCGGGCAATTTGCTGACAATGTCGAAGATGCCGTCACGGCGGCGCTCACGGCCGCCGAAGTGAGCATCACCGTCGAGTTGGGTCTCGACCTTGGAGCTGTCCTTGGTGTTGTATCGATTGTCGAGGTCACCGTTGATGGCACCCTCGGCGAAATTGCCACGTCCACGGCGACTATCGGGATTTCAGCGCTCTCTAGTCTCGTAAACATCTCCGCGCTCACGACCGCGATCGTCGGCGCAGCCATCGCACCGCTGGCTTCGGACCTCCTGGATCCAAGTACCACCGCACTCAAGGTGTTCATTGATGGACTCCAGACCGGTGTCATCACACCAGTAGTGACGCTCCTGAACCCGGTGCTCGAAGCTCTTGACACGGTTCTCGCGCTCACCGTCAACAACCAGCAGCTGCTCGGTGTTGCACCAGCCCAAGAGTTCGTAGAAACTGCCCTTCGCGTAGGCCTGCTCGCACAGGGACCGGTAACTGAGCTTCTCCAACTGGATGTCGCACGCTCGGCCGTCGGCCCCAACAGTGTCGGGGTTAGCCCGACTATTGCCGATGTTGACCCGACGAGCGGACCGGCTACCGGCGGCACAGCGGTCGCCATCACCGGTACCGACTTCGGTGGCTCAACCGGCGTCACTTTCGATGGCGTTGCTGCCACAGATTTCGTCGTCGTGAGCGACACCGAGATCACTGTGACGAGTCCCGCGCATGCTGCGGGCACCGTAGACGTCATCATCCAACATCCGGCGGGTGCTTCGGATACTGCCGAGTTCACCTACACGCCGGTACCTCTCGTCTCATCCCTGACACCAAACTTCGGCCCGATCGCGGGCGGCACGGTGGTGACCATCACTGGCTCTGAATTCACGGATGCCACGGGCGTCACGTTCGATGGGACTGGCGGCACGTCATTCACCGTCGATAGCGACACTCAGATCACGGTGACGAGCCCGGCGCATGCCCTAGGCGCTGTCGACCTGATTATCGAACGAGCAACCGGCGACTCTGCTCCCGAAACCTTCACGTACCGCGGAGCACCGACGGTCTCAGGCTTGACGCCGAACGAAGGCCCACTCGCGGGCGGCACTGAAGTGACGATTACGGGTACCGGTTTCACGGGCTCCACGGGGGTTACCTTCGACGGGGCTGCCGGAACGTCGTTCACTGTGGTGAGCGACACCGAGATCACCGTCTCGAGCCCCGCGCACGCTGCAGAAACCATTGCGGTTGTCGTGCAGCATCCGATTGGGAATGCTGCTGCGGGTGACTTCACCTATACCGCTGCGCCCATCATCTTCTCGTTGTCGCCGAACATCGGCCCGGTCGCGGGCGGCACTGCCGTGACTATCACCGGCACGGGATTCACCGGGGCAACGGGCGTCACTTTTGACGGGGATGACGGAACGTCGTTCACTGTGGTGAGCGACACCGAGATCACCGTTTCTACCCCGGCACACGTTATTGGCGTTGTTGACGTCATCGTGCAGAACACGCCATCCGATTCGTCGCCGGGAACTTTCAGCTATCAAGCCGCACCGACAGTGTCCTCGATCGCTCCCGATGAGGGCCCGCTGGCGGGCGGAACAGAAGTCACGATCACGGGCACCGGCTTCACCGGCGCAACGGGAGTGACCTTTGATGGGGATGACGGAACGTCGTTCACGGTCGTGAGCGATACCGAAATCACGGTGACCACACCTGCAGGTTCTGAAGGCGCAGCGGCTGTCGTAGTGCAGCATCCGATTGGCGATGCTGATGGCGGCGACTTCACCTACGTCGTTGCCCCCGTGGTCCTGTCGATGACGCCGCTGGTCGGTCCCGACGATGGCGGCACTCTGGTGACGCTTCGTGGAGCTGGATTCTCGGCCGCCACCGGTGCACGCTTCGGTGCTGTGTGGGGCTCCAACTTCACCGTTCTGAGTGACACAGTCGCCACCGTGATCACTCCGGAACACGAAGCGATGTGGGTTCCCGCGATGGTCGCGTCGGGTGCGCTGGAGGTCAGCACTCCTGGCTTCACCTTCGAACTCACGACGCTGGCGGCCGCGGATGACGGCCTCGCCTTCACCGGTTCGTCCGGCTACCTAGTTGCTTGGCTCGCTGTCGCCCTCATCGGTGCCGGCGGACTACTCATGATTTCTCGACGCCCCACCGGGCGCCATCGCGCGTGAATAGGGGCAGCAGCGCACTGGAGCGCTGCCGCCCGTTCACTCGCCTCGAGAGCTAAGTGCGTGCAGGGTTTTCCCACCCCCCGGGTGAGCCCTGCACGTCTATTCGGGTAACGCATGCCACGGATCAGGTGTGGCTGTGGTCGGTAACCAGCCGACCAGAGATGATTCGGAACCGGCGGCCGGGTAGTTTGGTCGATTTCGAAACACGTTGAGAAGAGCATGAGCTGCGCGTGTTCGCTCAGCGCGCGTTGGGATCGTCAGCGGGCACGACTACGCTAGGGGCGTGGTTGCTGCCCTATATCGCCGATACCGGCCCGAGACTTTTGCTGAACTCATCGGCCAATCTCAAGTGACCGATCCGCTGCGCACAGCGTTGCGCACCGATCGGGTCAATCACGCGTATCTGTTCAGTGGTCCGCGTGGCTGTGGCAAGACGACATCCGCCCGTATTTTGGCGCGCTGCCTCAACTGTGCCGAGGGCCCGACCGACACTCCCTGTGGTGTGTGTGCGTCGTGTGTAGAGCTGTCACGTGATGGTGGCGGTTCGCTCGATGTTGTCGAGATTGACGCGGCAAGCCACAACGGTGTTGAGGATGCCCGTGACTTGCGCGAGCGCGCCGTGTTTGCCCCGGCCCGCGACCGTTTCAAGATTTTCATTCTCGACGAGGCGCACATGGTGACGCCTCAGGGCTTCAACGCGATGCTCAAGATTGTTGAAGAGCCGCCGGAGCACGTGAAGTTCATCTTCGCGACTACCGAGCCCGACAAGGTGATTGGCACGATTCGTTCGCGCACCCACCACTACCCCTTCCGTTTGGTTCCGCCTGCCCAGATGCTCGACTACGTTCAGCAGTTGTGTGAAAGCGAGAACGTCGAGGTCGAGCCAGGAGTGCTTCCGCTCGTTGTTCGTGCCGGTGGCGGTTCGGTGCGCGACACTCTCTCGCTGCTCGACCAACTCATCGCTGGTTCCGACACCGCCACGGTCGGTTACGAACGCGCCGTTGCGTTGCTGGGGTACACCCACGCTGAGCTACTCGACGAAGTGATTGATGCTCTCGGCACTGGCGACGCTGCCGCTGCGTTCTCGTCGGTCGACCGCGTCATCCAGACCGGTCAAGATCCGCGTCGTTTCGTCGAAGACCTTCTAGAGCGGATGCGCGACCTCATCGTTGTTGCGGCAACTGCAGACAACGCGGCCTCCGTGCTGCGTGGCATCCCGCAAGATCAGCTTGAGCGCATGGCGCAGCAAGCCCATACGCTCGGCGCTGCTGAGCTATCGCGTGCAGCCGATGTGATCAACGCGGCTCTTTCTGAAATGACCGGTGCAACCTCACCGCGGCTTCATCTCGAGCTCATGATCGCGCGCATTTTGGTTCCCGCAAGCGATAACACGCAACGTGGTGCTCTGGCCCGGGTCGAGCGCCTCGAGCGTCGTATTGGCATAGAGGGTGACGCACCCATCGCGGCTGCTCCCGCTGCGAGCGCGGCACCGTCGCGCGCTGCGGCCCCTGCCTCTGCGGCTGCACCGGCTGAACGTCCCGGTGCGGAGGCTCCACGCGCGTCGGCACCTGAGACACCTGCCGCGACATCGGTGGCACCAGCAGCTGCGCCCGCAGCCGCTTCCTCGCCGCCCGCGCCCGCAGCATCCAACACGGGTCTCTCCGCCCCCGCTGCACCGCGCACGACGCCCGTGTCGATTCAGCAGGTGAGAGACGCCTGGCCCGAGATTCTCGATGTTGTCGAAAATCTCAAGCGCACCGCCTGGATGGTGGTATTCACTGCGAAGCCTCTCGAGCTGCGCGATGACAAGATTTTGGTGCTCTCGTTCCCCAGCCAACGTGACGTCGATGCTCTCAAGCAGCGCAGTGCTCCTGGCGAAGGAGTCGGCGACTATCTCAAGAAGGCCGTGGTGCACGTGCTCGGTTTCGAGCCCGCGTTCATCGCCAAGGTTGAGGGTGCGCCGTCAGCGCCGCCCGCAGGTCGTCCCGCCGCGGCAGCACCGCAGCAAGAATCGCGGATGCCCGCGCCCGAGATGTCGCCGGAACCTACGGCTCAGCCGCGCTCGCCGCAGCGCACCGTGCCCGCCGTTGATGAGGGCCCCGAGCCTGAGGAACCTGCGCCGGCCGAAGATCGTGAACCCGGGGGATGGGCTGTAGCGGCTATCCCTGAGTCCGAGCCAGAACCTGAAGGCGATCCTTCTGCAGCACGCGGTGGCGCTGCAGCACAACGCACTGCTAACGCGCAAGCGCAGCAGGCCCAGCAAGCGGCGAAGAAGCCGACGGCCGACCGGCTGGCAGAAGCGGCAGCTGCTGCACCCCCAGCCCCGCCAGAATCAATGGCGAAAGCAGCGATGTCGGCAACGGCAGCGCAAATGGATCGTTCGCGTTATGGCGAATCCGTTGTGCGCGAACTGCTGAACGCAACCTTTATCGAAGAAGAGCAAGTGGCGCCTCGTGTGGTGCCGCAGCCGAGAGACGAGTAACCCGTGTACGACGGAATTGTTCAAGAACTGATCGACGAGCTCGGTCGGCTTCCCGGCATCGGGCCCAAGTCTGCTCAGCGCATCGCGTTCCACATTTTGCAGACCGAAAGTTTTGATGTTCGTCGGCTTGCAGAACTGCTCAACGACATCCGCGACAAAGTGCATTTTTGCGCCATTTGCGGCAACGTCACCGAGCACGACACGTGTTCAATTTGTCGGGATGCTCGGCGCTCGCCGGCCACGATTTGTGTGGTCGAAGAGGCGAAAGACGTCGTCGCTATCGAGCGCACTCGCGAATTCCACGGGCTGTATCATGTACTCGGTGGAGCTATCAGCCCCATCGATGGAATTGGTCCCGACCAGTTGCGCATCAAGCAGCTGTTGGGCCGGTTAGCTGACGGCGTCGTCACAGAAGTCATCATCGCGACCGACCCCAATCTCGAAGGTGAAGCAACCGCTACCTATCTCACGCGGCTTCTCGTTCAACCCAACCTTCGTATTTCGCGCCTCGCATCCGGGCTTCCGGTTGGCGGAGATTTGGAATATGCCGACGAGGTAACCCTCGGCCGTGCATTTGAAGGTCGTCGAACGATCGACAACTAGCGCTCCCGTAATGAACTGCGGCGGATGGTGCTGGCACCGTTAGACTCGCATTTTGGGCACCAGCTGCCCGATCAACCACGCTTCAGGAGAACAATGAGCCTCATCGTTCAGAAGTTCGGTGGCTCGTCCGTTGCCGACGCTGAGAGTATCAAGCGCGTCGCCAAGCGCATTGTCGAGACCCGCAAGGCCGGAAACGACGTTGTTGTCGTCGTCTCAGCCATGGGTGACACCACCGACGAACTCTTCGACCTCGCCGCACAAGTCGTGCCAGTGCCGACCGGCCGTGAGCTCGACATGCTGCTCACCGCAGGCGAACGAATTTCGATGGCGCTGCTTGCGATGGCCATCAAGAGTTTGGGCGTCGATGCCCGCAGCTACACCGGTAGCCAGGCCGGAATGGTCACGGATGCTCAACACGGTGCCGCGCGCATCGTGGAGGTTTCTCCTCGCCGCGTCAAAGAAGCCCTCGATGACGGTGCGATCGCGATCGTCGCAGGCTTCCAAGGATTCAACCGCGGTACCGGAGACATTACGACTCTCGGTCGCGGTGGCTCGGACACCACTGCGGTAGCCCTCGCCGCCGCCCTCGGCGCCGAGACCTGTGAAATTTATACCGACGTTGATGGCATTTTTACGGCTGATCCCCGCATCGTGAAGTCCGCGGGCAAGGTCGATGTCGTCACGAGCGAAGAGATGTTGGAGCTTGCTGCGGCAGGGGCCAAGGTTCTCGACGTGCGCGCAGTGGAATATGCGCGCCGACACGGGGTAACGATTCACGTGCGGTCGTCGTTCAATAACAAGACTGGCACGTTGGTAGTCAATCCGAAGGATGGAGAGAGCGTGGAAGAAGCAATCATCACAGGTGTTGCCTCCGATCTGAGCGAAGCGAAGATCACGGTGGTAGGAGTTCCTGACGTTCCAGGAAAGGCCGCACAGATCTTCACGATTGTGGCCACCGCTAATGCCAACATCGACATGATCGTTCAGAACGTTTCTGAGGCAGCCACGGGTCGCACCGACATCTCCTTCACTCTGAAGAAGTCGGATGCCGAAGATGTGCTCCGCGCGTTGACCTTCAATCAAGAAGAGGTTGGCTTCGAGTCGCTGCAGCACGATGACCAGATCGGAAAGCTCTCCGTGGTCGGCGGCGGCATGCGCACCAACGCTGGAGTGTCGGCTCGACTGTTCACGGCTCTGTTCGAGGCGGGCATCAACATGGAAATGATCTCCACGAGCGAGATTCGCATTTCTGTAGTGACGCGCGCGGATACGGTCGCCCAGGCGGTGCGTGTTGTGCACACCGCGTTCGGTCTCGATGGTGACGAAGAGGCTGTTGTTCATGCGGGCACGGGTCGCTAACCGCTCTTCGCGGTCTCAATCGTTAATTGTTCGGCGCTAGTGTGGCGAATACAAACTGTAGGTAGAGGTACTCATGAGTAACGCAGGCATCCGTATTGGTGTTGTTGGTGCAACGGGTCAGGTTGGCGCTGTTGTGCGTCGTCTGTTGGAAGAGCGTGATTTTCCGATAGCGGAGATTCGCTACTTCGCGTCCGCTCGCAGTGCCGGAACGACGTTGCCGTTCAAGGGCGAGCAAATCACCGTTGAAGATGCTTCTGTTGCTGATCCCACGGGCCTTGACGTTGCCATTTTCTCGGCTGGTGCCACGACGTCGCTGGCGCAGGCTCCGCGTTTTGCAGCGGCTGGCGTTACTGTGATCGACAACTCGTCGGGCTGGCGCATGGACCCTGAGGTTCCGCTGGTCGTCAGCGAGGTCAACCCGCACGCGATTGACCAGGCCGTCAAGGGCATCATTGCGAACCCGAACTGCACCACGATGGCAGCGATGCCGGTGTTGAAGGTTCTGGATGCCGAAGCCGGTCTTGAGCGCTTGATCGTGAGCACTTACCAGGCTGTGTCTGGCGCAGGCCTTGCCGGTGGCGAAGAGCTACTCGAGCAGGCTGCTGCTGCGGTCGCCCAAAACACGATGGGACTCGTGGAAGATGGCGCGGCCGTCACGATGCCGGCCCCGAACAAGTTCCCCAAGAACATTGCGTTCAACGTTGTTCCGTTTGCGGGCAACATTGTCGATGATGGACTCAACGAGACCGACGAAGAGAAGAAGCTGCGCAACGAGAGCCGCAAGATTCTCGAACTGCCCGGCCTGCTGGTCAGTGGCACGTGCGTTCGCGTCCCAGTCTTCACCGGTCATTCGTTGTCGATCAACGCCGAATTCGCTAAGCCCTTGAGCCCCGAGCGGGCGAAGGAATTGCTGGCGGATGCTCCGGGTGTCAGCCTGAGCGACATCCCGACGCCTCTCGACGCTGCCGGCGCCGACCCCAGCTTTGTGGGTCGCATCCGCACGGATGAGGGCGTGCCGAACGGTCGCGGCCTCGCGCTGTTCATCAGCAATGACAACCTCCGCAAGGGTGCCGCTCTCAATGCGGTGCAGATCGCGGAGCTCGTTGCCGCGAAGCTTCTCGCGAAGGCATCGGTTTAGCGGGCACGCTTTACTGCCCGCCGCTCCGAACTTCCCGTATGACCTTTGGTTCCGCAGCCCGCACGATCATTGCGATGATCGCGGTCTCCGTCACGGTGGGTCTTGCGGGGTGCGCGACGAGCGCGTCTTCGACGGAGCCTCTCGTCGTGGCGGCGGCTGATTCCGATGCTCTCCGGGTCGCTTTCTACGGCGACTCGTACACACGGGGAACAGGAGCATCAGCGGAGCAACTGCGCTGGTCGACTCTTCTCAGCAGCCAGCAGGGCTGGAGCGAGTTCAATCCGAGCGTGAGCGGTCTTGGGTTCATGCGCAACCGCACGGAGTTCGGCGACGGCGACCTTCCTGGCCTCATTATTTCGGACGACCCCGACGTCGTCATCGTCACGATGGGGCTCAACGACAACTTCGCCTATGACGCCTATGCCGACGAGCTGCCCGGCCAGATCCTGAGTGATTTCGAGCGACTCGTGACGCAGCTTCCGGATGCCCAGATCATTGTCGTTGAACCGTTCTGGTACAAAACCCAGCGCCCCGCTTCGGTCGGCGTGATCATTTCGTGGGTGCGCGACGCTGCGGCTGAGGCCGGCGCCGATTACGTGTCGGGTGCGTCCTATTGGCTCACGGGGCATCCGGAGTGGATGTCCGACGACAACCTGCATCCCAACGATGCGGGGCATGCGGCGATCGCAACTCAGATGGATCTCGCCCTTCGCGACCTAGGGCGCTAGCTCTCGTGAACCGCTCATGTTCTCCCGCGCTCTAAGCCACAGCAACCGTTTAGGCCGCCCGCGCCGAACTCCTTCCATGAAGTTCGATTCAGTAGCCCGCATTATCGCGACGACCGTTGTAGTTGCAGCGGCCCTCAGCCTCTCTGCCTGCAGCTCCGAGGAGCCCGCAGCCGAACGCGACCCCAACGACGTTCGCGTCGCTTTCTATGGTGACTCCTACACTCTCGGCACAGGAGCGTCGGCATCCGAGAACCGGTGGTCGACGGTGATCAGCCAGCAGCGCGGGTGGAGCGAGTTCAATCCGAGCGAAAACGGGCTCGGCTTTATCAACAACCGCAGCACGTTCGGTGATGGCGACCTGCCGAGCCTGATCATCGCGGATGCCCCAGACATCGTGATCGTGACGATGGGCCTCAACGACAACTTCAGCTTCGATGCCCGCGCCAGCGACATCCGCACTCAAATATCAGCGGATTTCGACCGGCTGACAACCGCGCTTCCGGAGGCCCGCTTCATTGTTGTTGAGCCGTTCTGGTACACGGATGAACGCCCAGAGTCGGTGGAAACGATCATCGGCTGGGTTGAGGCTGCGGCATCCGACATCGGTGCTGACTACATTCCGGGAGCCTCGCACTGGATCGAAGGTCACCCCGAGTGGATGGCCAGCGACGGCTTGCATCCCAACGATGAGGGTTACGCCGCGCTGGCGACAGAGATGGATCAGGCTCTTCGCACTGTGGGTCTCTAACAGAAGGCTAAAGTGGAGTTGTGAAGAAAACCGTCGACGTCGCGCTTATCGGCGGCGGAATTATGAGTGCCACCCTCGGAACGCTGTTGAAGCAATTGCAGCCTGACTGGGAGATCCAGATTTTCGAACGCTTGGGCGATCTTGCCCTGGAGAGTTCGAATCCGTGGAACAACGCTGGCACCGGACATTCCGCGCTGTGCGAGCTCAATTACACCCCGCAAAAGAGCGATGGCTCTATCGAGATTTCGAGTGCGGTGAAAGTCAACGAGCAGTTCCAGGTGTCACGTCAGTTCTGGTCGTACCTCGTTGACGAGGGAGCGTTGCCCGAACCCGAGTCGTTCATCAACGCGACCCCGCACATGAGCTTCGTGTGGGGCGAGACGAACGTTGAATACCTTCGCAAGCGTTTCGAAGCGCTTAAGGATCACCCGCTCTTCGCGGGCATGGAATACAGCGAAGACCCTGGCGTCATTCACGGCTGGGCGCCGCTCATGATGCCAGGTCGCCTCAAGTCAGAGCCCGTAGCCGCAACCCATATTGCTTCAGGCACAGACGTCGACTTTGGCGCGCTCTCGCACTATCTCGTCAACAACCTCGTGGAGTCGGGCGCTGAGCTCAACACGGGCATTCTGGTCACGAACCTCACGAAACAGCGCGACGGCCTCTGGAAGCTCAAGCTTCGTCACGACATCGGCGGCACTCCTGTCGAGCCTGTGACCGCACGTTTCGTCTTCGTGGGTGCTGGCGGGTACGCTCTCAACCTTCTGCAGAAGTCAGGCATCAAAGAGATTCGTGGCTTCGGCGGGTTCCCCGTCAGTGGCGAGTTCCTCCGCACAGACAACCCTGAGCTCGTGGCCGCCCACAGCGCCAAGGTCTACGGCAAGGCCGCTGTTGGTTCGCCGCCCATGTCGGTTCCTCACCTCGACCTTCGTGTCGTGGAGGGGGAGGGCAGCCTCATGTTCGGCCCCTACGCCGGATTCAGCCCCAAGTTCTTGAAGACCGGTTCAGTTCTCGACCTCTTTGCCTCCATCCGCTGGCACAACGTGCTCCCGATGGTCGCCGCCGGGCTCAGCAACCTTTCTCTCGTCAAGTACTTGGTTGGGCAGCTGATGGCGAGCCCCGAGACCAAGTTCGAAGAGCTCAAGGCATTCGTGCCCAATGCCAAGCCAGAAGATTGGTACAGCATTACGGCTGGGCAGCGCGTGCAGGTCATGAAGAAAGACCCGAAGAAGATCGGTGTCTTGCAATTCGGCACCGAGGTTGTGTCCTCCGCCGATGGCAGCATTGCTGGCCTTCTCGGAGCATCGCCGGGAGCCTCCACGGCCGTTCCGATCATGCTCGGTCTGGTGGAGAAGTGCTTCCCGGAGCGCATGGATGAGTGGCGTCCGAAGATCGAGAAGATGATCCCGACGTTCGGTCAGCAGCTTGCTGACTCGCCCGAACTGGCGCGGGAGACGATCACGCGCACGGCGACGGCGCTTCACATCAACCCGTAGGCAGCCCGCATGAACTGTTTGTCCCCCGTTTAGTGGGCCATTGGCCTCAACTGTACCCCGCACGCGGGGTACAGTTCGTACCCCGAATGCTGCCATACTGGAGCTTGTGCATTCACGGCGCGACGAATGGGGGCATGCATGTCTATTGGCTTGCCAGCCCATCTGCGCAAAGAGAGTGTGAGCCGTGCCTTCGCGCGAGCAATCAACACTGTTGCATTCATTTGTTTCTCCCTCGCTTTCGTCGGCGTTGTGACCCTGTACGCCGGAGACCCCTCCCGCTACCTCCTGCCGGCTGCGATCGCGCTGATTCCGCTTTTCGTCACGATCACACTCGTCAATCGCTATCGCACCGTGTTCTTTACGGTCGCGCACCTAGTGATCGGCGGTCCAGCAGTTTATTGGTTCTCTCTCACCGTCATCTCGCAACTGCAACCAGTGGGCGTCGTCGGCCATTACTTGCTCAACCTGGTCGGAATCGCTCTCATGCTCGTCGGCGGCGCGAGTCGCACCGTGGGATGGAGCATCCTCTGGTGCACGGTAGGGCTCGGCGTCTCACAGGGTGCCGTGGCTTTGGCCTCGCTGCAGTGGCAGGGCTACGTGCATCCGCACCCGGCGCCTGTAGTTGTTTACGTGGCAGTCGTAGCAGTGCTCGTTATTTTGCGGCTCAGCCAACGTGGGGTGCGACGGGTGCAATCGCATTTGCACCGTGCGGCCCGCGACGATGAGTTCGCGAGCCTCCGTTACGGCATCGAAGCTACTTCCGCTGCTGTCATGCACGACACTGTTCTCGGGCATCTTGCCGCCATTGCGAATGCTCCGTTTGGCGCGATGAATCCGAAACTTCAGCGTGACATCAAGCGTGACCTTGAAGTGTTGGTGGGCGAGGAGTGGCTCTCAGAGGCGACGCTCGACTCAACGGACAGCGTGAGGCACGATTGGCAGAACAGTGCACTCCTCGCGGCGATTACTGAGGTGCGCGCTTTGGAGTTAGTCGTGGAAGTGACCGGCGATCTGACCGCATTGTCTCGACTGGATGCTCGAGGTGATGCTGCACTGGGGCCCGCCGTCAAGCAGTGTCTCGTCAACGTAATTAAGCACTCGGGTGTGATGCAGGCGGAAGTCGCCATCTTCGGGTCTGACCATGAAGTAAGCGTGCTCGTGGTCGATGCGGGCAAGGGCTTCAATGAAGCAGAAACTGGTGCTGACCGACTCGGATTGCGGCAGTCTGTTCGCCGCCGCATTGAAATTGTCTCCGGGACTGTTCACGTCTGGTCGACTCCGGAGCTCGGCACCTCCGTGATGATTCGCGTGCCTGTCGGCGAAGACGCGCCAGCCCTCACCGCGAGTGCAATCCAGTGACGGCGCTAGCGGACACGGAATCGATCCAGCAACTCGATCCCCTCGGAACCCTCGACGGGCGCCCAGTGAGCATAGTTGCCGGGGTCGGTCTTCTCGCCTTCGGATCTGTGATGACCTGGGCTAGCGCGTCAACTGTCGCGCAGCCCCTCTTCGCCAACCTGGCGTTAGTCTTCATAGCGCTGTCGTCGCTGAGCCTCATCGTCGGTACTAGCCCGCTCCGTGCCCCCTTCAGCGGAGGACTGCACGCCGCAGTGATTGGGTTTCTGGTGATTGCTTTCGCGCTCAGCTCGGCATCGCTGGGAAGCTCAGCTGAAGTGCTGACTGATTTCTGGGGGCCGCTCCTCATCGGAGTTGCCTGCATGGCGCTCGCGCCGTATCGGCCCATCGCTGAGCTGGTGACGATGGGGGTAGTGGCTTCCATCTTTACGGGCTTCATTGCGCTCGTGCAATCGTCAGTGTCAGATGTCCATGCACCAGCGATGATCGTGATTCTCTATTCCGTCACCCCCGTGCTCACGATGTCCTTGGGTGGCGCCGCGTTTGTGCGGTCGCTCATCCGAACTCATGAGCGTTGGGTGTCTCGCGCTCAACGAGCAACAACGCGTCAGTTGAGACGGCAACACGAGGGCGTTGCCCGTTCGGTGCAGCAGGACAGAGTGACCATTCTGAACCGCGACATTGTGCCGCTTTTTGCCGAACTCGCTCAGCGCGGAATTATCTCGCCCGAGGACCGTGCCCGGGCGGCCGAGTATTCGGAATCCATTCGCGAGCTCATGGTTGCTGAAGTTAACCGTAGTTGGCTCGAATCCGTGGTCGCCAGCTCTTTCGGTTCTCTCGACGACGGCAATCGCGTGTACGACCCTCATCGCCTAGCGGGAGCGATGACGCCCCATCAGCGCACAGCGCTGCGTGCTGCTGTGCTGGCCGTCGCGACCGGTGGTGAAATCGATCGGCAGAGCGTGCGTCTCTCCATCGAAAAGACCAAAGTCGGGGCGGCGATCACCGTAACGGGCGTCATTACCTCCTCCGAATCGTCGTGGCGCTCATCACTGGCGCCCTATCTCGCAGTATTGCGCGTCGTCTTCACCGGACTTCGTATTTCCTATCGATCGCCCTCACTAACCGTAAGGTTCACTTATGACACCCCCTGAGACCCACCTCAGCGCTCACCTCGGCGACAGGCCGCCCATTCGCCTTGCGATCCTCGACGATCACGAGGTGCTGCTCGACAGCCTCAATAGCTGGATCACGAACAACGCACCAGACTTTGATGTGGTGCTCACCGCGAGCACGTGGCTTGAACTCGTGCACAGCGATCGCTTTCCCACCGAGCTGGTCTTTCTCGACTTCCAGTTGAAAGAGCCCGTCTCGATCGAAGCCCGTGTACGCACGTGTCGCGCGGCGGGAGCCAAAGTGATTGTGCTCTCCAGCCTAGATAGTCGTGAAGCCCGTGATCGGGCTCTGGCGGCCGGTGCGGCCACTTTCCTCTCGAAGTCGTTGCCGATGCATGAAGTGATGGATGCCGCCCGCCAGATCATGGGCGTCGAGGGCGAAGGTTCGCAGCAGCACGACTGGCGCCCGCTGCCCTCAGGCTCGGCGGACCAGTCGAAGCCGAAGCTCAGCGCTGGCGAGGCTGACGCACTCACCCTGTACGCTTCTGGACTAAGCACACCGCAGGTCGCCGAGCGTATGAATGTGCAATACGAAACGGCAAAGACCTATCTTCGGAGGGTGCGCGAAAAGTACGCAAAGGCCAACCGGCCGGCAAGTAAAAAGGCTGACCTGATTCGTCGGGCTGCTGAGGATGGATTTCTACGCTGATGAGCAAACTGTATTTCCGCTACGGAGCTATGAACAGTGGCAAGAGCACCGCGTTGCTGCAGGCCGCCTTCAACTACGAAGAACGCGATCAGCAAGTGTTGCTCGCGAAGCCGCACATCGACACCAAGGGTGACAACGCGATCATTTCGCGTTTGGGGGTGACTCGTCAGGTCGACTTCACCATTTCACCCACCGATGACGTGTACGAAGTGTTCGCCCGAGAACGCGCCCGTGTCTTCGAGAAGACTGGGCTGCCGGTGAGCTGCTTGCTCGTCGACGAGGCTCAGTTCTTTACCGAGGCTCAGGTCGATGATTTGCTCCGCATCGCTATCGTAGAAAAGGTTCCGGTGCTGGCCTACGGCATCCGCACAGACTTCCAGACGGTGGCGTTCCCTGGCAGCCGTCGTTTGCTCGAAATCGCGCACTCCCTCGAGGAACTCAAGACCATTTGCCGCTGCGGTCGCAAAGCGGTCTTCAACGCCCGCACGGTCGGGGATCAGTTCATCTTCGACGGCGACCAAGTCGCGATCGATGGGGTGGATGTCGGCTACCAGTCGCTGTGCGGAGCCTGCTACCTCGAAGAGAGCGGCGGCGTTCTCAATAGCGGCTGGCGCCCCAAGATTGAGTTCAGCTACGGAAGCGCGCCTGACGCCGACTTCTCGTAAGGCTGGCGACGGCACAGCCGCCGTGCCGTGAAGTTGTTAACGACGAAACGCCCTCCCGAAGGAGGGCGTTTCGTTGTACATACTGCAGTTTGTCGGGGTAGCGGGATTTGAACCCACGACCTCTTCGTCCCGAACGAAGCGCGCTACCAAGCTGCGCCACACCCCGATCATCGGTCACTTGCGCGACCGATAGATCAAGAATAGCCGATATCTCCGGCGGTGAGAGTCACTATCACCGCTTCTGGTTTGCAAGCGAAGCGAACGGGCGCGTAAATCGATGTTCCGAGGCCTGCGCTGACGTTGAGGAACGCAGCACGACGCAAGTGGTGCCAGATGCTGAGGCCGCTCGCTTGCTCGCGAGGGATGTCGCAATTGGTCACGAGGGCAGGCATGCCAGGGACCCGAACTTGGCCTCCGTGGGTGTGCCCGGCGAAGATGGCGTCAGCTCCGTTAGTGACGAGAGCGTCAAGCACGCGACGGTAGGGCGCGTGGGTCACACCGATTGCGACCGTTTCGGGCCCGTGCGGGTCATCCGCCCAGCCCACGTTCTCGCGCATCTCTTCGACATTGGCGGGAAGCCGGTCAAGGCGCTCCCAACCGCGATGCGCATCTGCCGTGCCGAACAGTTCGAGCCGTGACCCGCGCATCTCGATCGCCCGCGCGTGGTTATTGAGCGAGAGCCAGCCGAGTTCGTCTTCGAAATACTCGTTGAGGGCATCCGTATCGAGGTGTTCTACAGGGCGATGCCCAGACGACGGTCCGGTGAAGTAGGTGAACGGGTTTTTGAATTGGGGACCGTAATAGTCATTCGAGCCGTGCACGAACACACCGGGCACCCCCGCGAAGGGTTCGAAAGCACGTTTGATGCCCGTGATGCCGTTGGCGTGACCGAGGTTGTCGCCGGTGTTGATGACGAGGTCTGGTTCGTAGAGTGCGAGCTCGCGAACCCAGTCCTGCTTGCGGGTTTGCCACGGAGCCATGTGCAAATCGGAGATGTGCAGCACCGTGATGTCACGCGCGCTCGGGTCGAGAATCGGAAGGATCTCGTGTCGAACGGTGAACGCATTGCGTTCCACTAGCGAGCCCCACGCGAACGCGGCGGCCCCTGCCACAGCTACCGCACCGAGTGCGGTAGCTGTGGGGGAGAGACGTCGACTCATGGACAGGGCAGAATTTGCGCGACGGTCAGTGTGATCGTCGTACTCGTCTTGGCGAAGGTGCCCGCCGACGGGCTAGAGGCTGTGACCTTTCCGTCGCTCGGATCGCCTGGCGATACTTCCTCACAGGACTGGCTCACGTTCGAGAATCCAGAGCTGCTGAGGATGCCCTGCGCGGTCGCGAAGTCGTTCGATTCACCGTCTCCTACCGCATCCGGAATCTTCACCTTGTTGCCCTTGCTGGTGTAGACGGTGACGGTGGCGCCGGCTGCGGACTGGGTGCCGGCACCGGGGCTCGTCCTGACGACCTGTCCGGCGGGCAACTCGGAGTCGACTTCGCCGCCATCTCTGAATGAGAAGCCGAGGCTTTCGAGCACTGACTTGGCCTGTTCCAGCGACTGCAGAGTGAGGTCAGGAACTTCAGTTCCCGAGCCGGTCAGCAGCTTGGAGTCAGGCTCGGGCAGCGCGCCACCCGGGTACTTGATGTTGAGGGCGCCGTCGGTGGCACGCGTGATGTAGTGGCGCAGGCGGTAGCCCTGAACATCGGCGTAGTAGACCTGGCTGATGTCTTGGAATCCGGAAATATTTCCGACCCAGGTTGCCGTGCCGTAGCGAGTTGTTCCGCTGGCCATCCACGTGTGTACAGCGCCGTCGGTGGTTCCCGTCTTACCAAAGATCGGGATGCCGTCATTGGGGTCGGAGTACGCAGCGTTACCGCGGTTCAGCACCTCAGTGAGCACGTAGGCCGTGGTTGCAGCGACCTCAGGTGAGATTGCCTGGCGGCAGTTCTGCTCCTGACCACCAAGGTCGGTGTTGTTCGCGCTGATGGCCTTGTCGATGATGATCGGCTCGCACCAGAGCCCGCCAGCGCCAATTGCGGCGTAGGCGGAAGCCATGCTGAGCGGGGTTACATCGTTGGTACCGATGATCGACGACGGAAAGCTCTCCAGTTCGGCGCCATCGGCTCGCTCGACACCCATGCTGGCGGCAACGTTACGGATGTTGCAGAGGTCGAGCTGGGTCGCCATCGAGAAGAAAATACCGTTAATCGACTCGGCAGTACCTTCGGCCACCGTATAGATTCCGGCTTCGTTCGCGTTGTTACCGAATTCGACGGTGCCGCCGTACGGGCCATTGCAACTGTCGAGGAACTGAGAGCCAGGGATGTCGCGAGCGGTACCTTCGAGGCGCTCGTTAATGCCCTTGCCCTGATTCAGCCACTCGATCAGGGTGAAGACCTTGTAGGTCGATCCGGGCTGGAACCCGCTCGATCCGCCGTATTCATAGCTCGTGTTGTAGTTCACAGCGGTGCTCTCGATGCCGCCACCGTCGAGGGTGTCGTTGAAGAGCTTGTTTTCGGCCATCACAAGAACTCGACCGGTGCCGGACTCAACCGTGGAGGTGGCGCTTCCGAGGCTGAAAGCGGTCTCGTTGTTGGGCGCGTAGGTCCAGGTTGCCTTCTGTGAAGGAATCTGAGCATCGAGGTCGAGGGTGGTGTACAGCTTGTAACCGCCCTGCTTCCAGCTCTCATTGCGCTCGTCGACGGTGTCGCCGAGGAACTCAAAGTCGGGAACGCTCTTGACGACATAGTCGCAGAACCACTTGGCGTACTTGTAGGCCGAGGTGCAACCGTTGTTCGGGGCCGAGAGGTCGACAGATTCTTCGTCGACCTGAATGGCGACGGCTTCGTCGTATTGTTCCCGGTCGATGGAGCCGACGTCGAACATCGCCCACAAGATGTCATCGCGGCGCTCTTGGTTGGACGCGTAGTACTCAGGGTCTGAAAGATTGCGGATGCTCGGCTCTTGCACGATGGCAACGAGGCTTGCGGACTGTTCGAGGTTGAGATCCTTCGCGTCAACGCTGTAGTAGCGCTGCGCCGCAGCCTGAATTCCGTACGTCGCGTTGCCGAAGTTGGCGATGTTGAGGTACGCGGTCAGGATTTCCTTCTTCGTGTACCGCTTCTCAAGACCGATTGCCAGCTTCATTTCCTTGAGCTTGCGGTCGAAAGACTGACTCGTGGCGGCGAGATACGCGGCGGAGCGCTCATCTTCTGTTGGCAGGGATTCTGCTTCCGAAATGTAGGTGTTCTTGACGAGCTGCATCGTGAGCGTGGATGCACCACTCTCGATTCCCGAAGAAACGAAGTTGCCCACAGCCGCACGCACGAGCGACGTGAGGTCGACTCCGCCGTGATCGAAGAAACGACGGTCTTCACCGGCGACAACTGCCTCTACGGCAAACTCAGAAATCTCGTCGTAGCTGACCTCTTGGCGGTTCTGGTCATAGATGGTTGCGATAGGCAGGTAACCGTCAACATTGCCCTTGCCCGTGTACTGGGCGTAGATCGTGTTGCGTTCAGGCTGCTGGTCGAGTTCGAGGTAATCGGGAAGCCCATCGAAGATACCGATGGTGCTTGTGGCGGTGATGCCAGTGACGGCGAGCGCGGGAGCAACCATGGCTGTGACAAGCACGCCAGAGAGGACACTGAAGCTGATCAATCCGGCTACAGCCGAGAAGATGCCGCGACGCGGAGTTTTTTGGGCAGACATATGATCAAGAGTAGGGGATCATTGATAACGCCATGCTGAACGGGAGCCGCAAATATGCCTAAATGGGAGTACTTGACAACACCACTGATGGTGCACAATTCCACCGCAATCCTCAATAACTGGGGATCTGAGGGCTGGGAGCTTGTGCAGGTCGGTACCGGCCCTGAAGGGGGCCCGGTCGCTTATTTCAAACGTATCAAGGAAGAGAATAAGTAATGTCACAGCTTGATCAGCGGCTCGCAGAGCTGGGCCTCACGGTTCCAGAAAGTTCAAAGCCACTTGCCTCCTATCTGCCAGCAATGGTTTCTGGAAACCTGGTGTACACGTCGGGCCAACTTCCCATGGTCGACGGTGCTCTTCCTGCCACAGGCAAGGTCGGTGCCGAGGTGGATGCTGCTGCTGCACAGGAGTACGCCAAGACTTGTGTACTGAACGGCCTTGCTGCCGCGAGGGGTGCGATCGGCTCTCTCGACCGCATCACGCGCGTGGTCAAGGTTGTCGGTTTTGTCGCATCCGACCCCAGCTTTACCGGCCAGCCCGGTGTGATCAACGGAGCGTCTGAGCTCTTGGTCGAGATTTTTGGCGAGATCGGCACGCACGCTCGCAGTGCTGTTGGTGTTGCGGTGTTGCCGCTCGATTCTCCTGTTGAGGTCGAGTTCGTGTTCGAGTTCGCGTGATCGAAGTCTGGCAGTCCGGCCAAGCCGGAGAGAATGCGCCGCTTCGTTCGCTAGATCTGAGTGCGTGGGATCCGACGTATGCCGGCGTTGTGTTGCAGGCGCGTCGACTCGTGCAAGACAGCCGAGAGGCTGGCGCGGACGATGTGTTTGTGGCCATCGGCACGAGTGCGTCGTCGGCCCTGCCGTACATCGATGCTGCTCTGGCCCAGGGCGCGGTTGCGGTGCTCGTGGACGCGCAGGCGGCCGAGGGCGTTGACCTCGATGAGCGGGTGTTCGCGATTGCGAACCTGCGCGACGTGATCGGCACGATGGCGGATGCGTTTGTGCAGCATCCATCCGCTTCGATGGCGATGGTTGGCATCACGGGCACGAACGGTAAAACGTCTACCGCCCACTTGCTCACGCAAGCGTGGCAGCGGCTCGGAATGACGTCGGCGACCATCGGAACGTTGGGCGCTGGCATCACCGGCGAACGCCGCATCAACATGGGGATGACGACCCCTCAAGTGACGGCGGTGCACCATTTCTTGGATGACTTCCACCGTGCCGGCGTCACGAACGTCGCCATGGAGGTCAGTTCTCACGCGCTTGAGCAACGCCGAGTAGACGGTGTCGCGTTCGACATTGTGGCGTTCACGAACTTCACTCGCGATCACCTCGACTATCACGGGTCGATGGAGGAGTACGCGGCGCAGAAGGCGAAGATCTTCACGCTGCCCGGCATCCAGACGGCTCTGCTGAATCTTGATGATACCGCCGCCGAGAACCATTTTCACCACACCGTTCCGGCAGGAGTGCGGGCCATTGGCATGACATCGCACGGCCATGCCGAAGCGAGCGTGTGTGCCGACGGCGTGCAGCTCACCACGGAGGGTCTCGAGTTCGATCTCGTGATCGAAGGCGAGAGCAATCATGTCTCGAGCGGCCTCATCGGGCGCTTCAACGTGGACAACTTGCTTACCTGCGCGACGGTGTTGTGGGCGCAAGGCATCGAGCCGCGAGCGATCGCTGAGGTATTGGCGCCGCTCGAGCCGGTGCTGGGGCGCATGACCCGCATCCGCGAAAACGACCAACTGCCGTTGGTTGTAGTGGATGCCGGCCACACTCCCGATGCGGTGCGTCAGGCAGTCACGGCTCTGCGTGACTCGGGCCACACCCGCATCGTGACCGTCTTTGGTGCAACAGGCGACCGTGATCCGGGCAAGCGCCCGGTGATGGCCCGCATCGTTGAAGAGGCCTCTGACGTAATCGTGGTTACCGACGACGATGTGCACAACGAAGATGGCGACCAGATTGTGGATCACATTCGCGCCGGATTCGAACACCCGGAGCGGGTAGTGGAAATTCGCGACCGGGCGACCGCTATCGCCTACGCGATTGATGCAGCGAATCCGGATGACGTGGTGCTCTTGCAGGGCAAGGGTCACGAACCGTACCAAATTGTCGGCAATGAGCGAGTGCCGTTCAGCGACATCGACACCGCTATTCGCTTGCTCAAGGAGCGCGCGAAGTAGCGAGAATTCAGTTATAACGTAACAAAGGCCGGGTCCCGTGGGCCCGGCCTTTGTTGTTGCTTCGAGAGCTAGTTGAGCTTGTCGGAGATGATCTGCATCACGGTGGTGTCGGCGAGCGTGGTGGTGTCACCGATCTCACGGCCCTCTGCGACATCCTGCAGCAGGCGGCGCATGATCTTGCCCGAGCGGGTCTTGGGCAGCTCGGCGACAATGAAGATTTCGCGGGGGCGAGCAATCGCCCCAATCTCCTTCGCAACGTGCTGACGCAAGAGGGCGCTCGCCTCGGCGGCGGTCTGAGCGTGCTCCTGATTCGACTTAAGGATCACGAACGCGACGACTGCCTGACCGGTCGCTTCGTCAGCGGCGCCGACGACAGCGGCTTCCGCCACGATCGGGTTCGAGACGAGAGCGGACTCGATTTCGGTCGTCGACAGACGGTGGCCGGAGACGTTCATGACGTCATCCACGCGGCCGAGCAGCCAAATGTCGCCATCTTCGTCGACGTGGGCGCCATCGCCGGCGAAGTACTGTTCGCCTTCGAGCTGCGCGAACTTCGACCAGTAGGTCTCCTTGAAGCGCTCGGGGTCGCCCCAAATGCCGCGCAGCATGGCGGGCCACGGTTCGGAGACTACGAGCAACCCACCGTTGGGCGGATCGACGCGAGTGCCGTCTTCGCCCAGAATGTCGATTTTGATGCCCGGAATGGGCACCTGGGCTGAACCCGGCTTCAACGTCGTGAGCCCCGGCAGAGCGGCGATCATGATGGCGCCGGTTTCGGTCTGCCACCACGTGTCAACGATGGGAGCGGTGCCCGCACCGATCACGTCGCGGTACCAAATCCACGCTTCAGGGTTGATGGGCTCGCCCACCGAACCAAGCACGCGAATCGAGCTCAGGTCGAACTGCTCGGGGATTTGACGCCCGGCCTTCATGAACGAACGGATGGCGGTGGGCGCCGTGTAGAAAATGCTCACCCCAAACTTCTGAATGATCTCCCACCAGCGGCCCGGGTTGGGGGCGTCAGGGGTTCCCTCGTAGAGCACCTGAGTCGCACCGTTCGCGAGCGGACCGTAGGTGACATACGTGTGACCGGTGATCCAGCCCACATCGGCGGTGCACCAATAGACATCGGTCTCTGGCTTCAGGTCGAAGACATTCTTGTGGGTGAACGCAGCCTGCGTGAGGTACCCACCACTCGTGTGCAGGATGCCCTTCGGCTTACCTGTTGTGCCTGAGGTGTAGAGCACAAAGAGAGGGTTCTCGGCAGGGAACCCCTGCGCCTCGTGCTCGGGCTCCGCTGCCTCAATCTGATCGTGCCACCACAGGTCGCGACCCTCGGTCCACTCCACCTCGTTGTCGCCGCGCTTGACGACCAACACATTGGTGACGCTGGATTCCCCGTTGGCGAGTGCGGCATCCACTGCCGCTTTGAGGGGAAAGACCTTACCTTTGCGCCAGCCGCCATCGGCAGTGACAACAAGTGTGGCGCTCGCGTCGTCGATGCGGCTGCGCAGGCTTTCGGCGCTGAAGCCGCCGAAGACGACGGAGTGCGCTGCGCCGAGGCGAACCGTCGCGAGCATCGCGATAACGGCCTCGGGAACGAGGGGCATGTAGATGGCGACAACGTCACCCTGGCCCACGCCGAGGGCAGCCATGGCGTTGGCCGCGCGCTTGACCTCTGCGGTCAGTTCGGCGTACGTGATGCTGCGGCTATCGCCGGGCTCACCCTCCCAGTGGATGGCGACGCGGTCACCGTTGCCGGCGAGCACGTGACGGTCGAGACAGTTGTAGGCGACGTTGAGCTCGCCGTCGGCGAACCACTTGGCGAAGGGTGGGGTAGACCAATCGAGTGTTTCTGTGAACGGCTTGTGCCAGTGCACGTATTCACGCGCTTTATCGGCCCAGAACTCAACCCGGTCTTCTTTAGCTGAAGTGTAGAGATCAGCGCTTGCCTCGGAAGCCGCAGAAAAGGCCTCTGACGGGGCAAAACGGCGTGATTCGTGCAGAAGACTGTCAATGGAATTACTAGGCATTTGATCCTCTTCGATCGTGTGATTGCATTTCTCGACCACGTGCTTTCTGAAAGTATTCCACCGATTCTAGAACCTCCGTTGCACCCCCATACCGTTGCGTTACACTGAAAGTCGCTGAGCGTAAGTTCAGCAAGTGGCCAATACGATTCCCCCCAATCGTCGGCCGCTGTGGCGGCGCCCTTTCCCCCCAATGGGCGCCGCCCCTCTCTCTTTAACGGCCAGTTGTGTTGGCACGTTTCGCAGGCACGTTGCAGGCTGGAGCCCGGCCCATGCTGGCAGTTCCTTGTAGTGCTTTGTGTACGATTAATTTGTGTGCAAAGCTTCTTCAATGGATGACGAACAGAACGAGACAGAATCGGCTTCATCCGCCCTCGACACCATGCTGTGCTTCGGCCTTTATGCCGCTGCTCGGGCGACGAATCGTCGCTACACCGCGCTTTTGGCGCCGTGGGGGCTGACCTACCCGCAATATTTGGTCCTGATTCTCCTGTGGGAACGTCGGTCGTCGACGGTGAGCGGCCTCGCGGAAAGCCTCATGCTCGACCTCGGCACTACCTCGCCGCTGATCCGGCGGTTAGAAGACCGCGGCTTCGTCACGCGCGAGCGATCAGAATCTGACGAACGTCGCGTCATAGTGTCGCTGACTGCTGCTGGTCGTGCGTTGCGCGAGGAACTCGCTCACATTCCCGGCTGCATCGCCGAGGCCACCGGCATTACGCTCCCCGAATTCACGTCAACACTGTCGACGCTTCATCAGGTCACCACCAACCTCTCCACAGCACCTGCTGCTGGAGCTCATGTCATTGAAAGGCAGAACTAATGGAAGCTCTCTACACCGCTCAAGCTCTCGCGACTGGCGCCGGGCGCAACGGCCACGTTGCTACGACATCCGGCTCCGTTGACCTCGACTTGGCTGTGCCGAAATCGATGGGTGGATCTGGCAACGGTGGCAACCCCGAAGAACTCTTTGCCGCCGGTTACGCCGCGTGCTTCCACTCCGCGCTGCAGTTGGTGGCGCGCAACGAGAAAGTCGCCATCGAGCACTCCTCCGTGGGTAGTGCTGTGCACCTTCTCCCGATCGACGGCGGTGGATTCAAACTCGCTGTTGACCTCGAGGTGGTTATCCCCGAACTCGAGCACGAGAAAGCGCAAGCGCTCGCGGATGCCGCCCACCAGATTTGCCCTTACTCGAACGCCACTCGCGGCAACATCGAGGTAACTGTCACCGTTACTCAGGACTAATCGTCAGCGGGCGCGTCGTAACGCGTTCGTGCGCTTAACCACAACGAGGGGGTGCCGGTAGGCGCCCCCTCGTTTCTGCTCTCTACACAGTGTGCTTACTAAAGGATTGCGGCCTTCAGTGCGGCGGCTGCTGCCGCTGGGTCAGCTGCGCTATAGATCGAGCTCCCGGCAACGGCAACGGTCGCGCCGGCACGCTGCACTGCTGCGATCGTGGAGGCGTTGATGCCTCCAGCGACCGAGAACGGAACCTTCGCGGTCTCACCGTCGTTGAGCAGCGTCTCGAAGGTGAATCCGGGTTCCGCCTGCTCATCGAGTCCCGCATGCATCTCGACGAAAACGGCACCAAGAGCGGTGACCTCCTTCGCACGAGTGACCTTGTCAGTTACGCCGATGAGGTCAACGACGATGCCCTTCTTGTGGGCTTTCGCCGCCTTCACGGCACCGATGATGGTGCTGTCTCCGGCGGTGCCCAGGACGGTGACGTAGTCGGCGCCCGCAGAGAATGCGATGTCGGCTTCGAGCTCTCCGGCATCCATCGTCTTCAGGTCGGCGAAGACCATCTTGTCGGGGTGAGCATCCTTGATGGCGCGCACGGCACTGAGACCCTCGTGCTTGATGAGCGGTGTGCCCAATTCGATGATGTCGACATACTCAGCAACCTGGCCGGCCAGAGTGAGGGCGGCTTCTGTGGTGAGTACATCCATCGCTACTTGAAGCTTCATTGAGTTCTCTTTCTTTATGGGGGGGGGGGGGGGGGAGTTGGTGGGGGGGAATCGGCCGGGGGGAATCGGCCGACGGGGAAGTCGGTAAAGGGGTGCAGCCGCTGCTGCTGCTACTCGAGGTTGGCGTGCCGCGGCCACAGCTCTTCGGCGGTCGCGCCGGACTCTTGCCACAGCACGTGGAAAAGTGCGTCGCCAAGCAGCAGCAACGACTGCTCGAACAATCCGCCGGAGTATTGAGCCGAACGAGTGTGCCCGTGATCTTGTTTTTGTGCGGCGGGGATAATCACGGCGACCTGTGCGAGCTGCGCCAGAGGCGAGTCCGCTGCCGTGGTGATGGCGATGACCTGAGCGCCAACCTCCTTCGCAGTCGTTGCTGAGCGGATGATGCCGGCGGTCGTTCCCGAGCCGCTTGCTGCGAGAAGAACATCTCCAGCAGCAATCGCGGGAGTCGTTACCTCGCCGACGACGTGCACGGTGAGGCCCCCATGCATGAGGCGCATCGCGAGCATCCGCAGGGCTAGTCCGGAGCGGCCGGAGCCGAGCACGAACACTCGGGATGCGGCGCTGAGGAGGTCGATTGCTGATCGCACTGACTCGGAGTCGTCGCGGGCGATTGCGGTGCTGGTGCGGGTATTTTCCGCGAGAACAAGTTCGATTGCGGAGGAAACCGTAGTGGTGTCGTTGCTGGCCATTACTTCACTGTGCCATCCGTTTGGGCAGCAGACAGCCCGCCTTTCGGCCAGTTTTTCCTATCCGAACGGGTAGGTCATGCCTAAAATAGGGGAGTGACTGCTCTCAGTAACGCCAGTTCCCCTGACCTCCTCGATGCCGCCCATTCGGTGGTGTCACGTTCGCTACTTCAGATTGCGAGCGCATTTTCTGCTGTGCTCGCGCCCATGGTGGGGCACAGCTCTCTATTGATATTCACGGAAGACTGCACCGGGCGCCCCCAGAAGAAAGCGGGTGATCCTTCGATCACCAATCACGTGAGCATCGCCGAACTCGACGCCGTGCGTGAGACAGTGTCGAGCGTCGGGCATCCGGTGTGGGGAATCACGGCGGTAGTTGCCCGCCACGAGCGCCCCGCAGCGGTGTGGATTGCGCCGACCGGTTCGCTGCTCGTCCTCACCGATCCTGTGCTCGTGTCTGGTGGGCAATCGCAGGAACAGGCGTTGGCGACGATCGCGTCACTGTGGCGATTGGTGGCCGTGAGCATCCAGCAGCAGGTTGCCGTTGCAAGCCCCGACTACCTTCGAGATTCGCGGATGGCATCGCAGGACCGTGCCCAGGTCATTGCCGATCTCACCGATGCGCACTCCACGACTCTGGAACAAATTCTTGCGACGTTGCGCTCTCGTAGTGCGTCGGATGAGACGGCGCGCCAGGAAGCTACCGAGCTGGCCGCTACGGCGATGGTCAATCTGCGGGCGGTGTCTGATCGGGATCGCAGTTTGGCTGAGGAGCCGGTTGCGCGCGCTTTCGAACGCCTCAAAGCAGACCTGCGGCCCTTGGCCCGGTTCGGAGGCCTTGACGTGCAATTTGTGGAACCACCCGCCAACGGTCGCGCATTGCCGGGCGAAGTCGCCCACGCTGGCCGAGCGATCGTTCGGGGCGCTGTGCTTGCGCTCGTCGACCAACCGGGAGTCGCTCGGTTGCGGGTGGAGTGGGATTGCGACGGTGAGAATCTGCTGATTGGGATTCGCGATGACGGGCCTGGCGAGCTGGCAGTGGAAGACCCCGCGGTGCGGCAACTTGTTGAAAGGGCGGATGCCCTTCGTGGTCGTTTGAGCGTGAACGGTACTGCGGGGTGGGGTTCCGAAATTTCGGTGATTTTGCCCCTGAGCGCTGAAGGGCTTGATCGCTCGCCCAGCGTGCAGTGGCAGATCACTCAACGGGAAGCCGAGGTGCTGGAGCTGGTTGCCTCGGGTGCTCGCAATAAAGCGGTCGCGCTCTCGCTGTCCATCAGCGAGAACACGGTGAAGTTTCACGTGGCGAACCTGCTGCGCAAGGCGGGGGTCTCGAACCGGGCTGAGCTCGTTTCGGCCTATCGCTGACTCGTTTTCTTGCGCACTTCTCCCCAACAAAGAGCGGGAGTCGCCGTTCGACACGAGTGCGGTTGTGCCGCCGAAACTGCAGTCGGAGTCTCCTTAGCGTTGCCCTGTGACTAAGACTCCTTCGCACCCCGACATTGTTCCTTTCGTTGCTCGGCGACGGTTTACGGCTGAGGCCACCCCTACAGCCAGTGCACAGGCGCGGGGCGTTCCTGGAGCGGGTGGCGGCGCTGGCCTCGGCTCTGGGGTGGCAACCGGGGATGCAATGACGCGGGCACTCCACGAGTTCGGCCCATTAGCCCCCTACGTTGGGCGCCCGAACACCACCGACGTGTTCGTCAACGGCGCCCAGAATGTCTGGATCGACCGTGGCGGAGGGCTCGAGCTCGTCGGCGATGTCGGCATGACCGAAGCAGATCTCCGTGCGCTCGCCATCCGCCTCATTAATCTCGGTGGGCGCCATGTCGACGAAGCGACTCCGTGTGTGGATGTTCGGCTCGCCGGTGGCGTGCGCGTACACGCTGTTCTCCCTCCCATCTCCGCCACCGGCACCCTGCTCTCAATCCGTGTGCCCAGCCGAGAACCGTTGGGGTTGGCAGAACTCGACTTCGCAGGCTTCTTCAACGAGGTGCCGCTGCAGCGAGTGAAAGCCCTCATCGACGGGAGGGAGAATGTGCTCATCTCGGGCGCATCAGGAGCCGGAAAAACCACGTTTCTTGGCGCACTGTTGGCGGCGGCATCCGACACCGAACGCATCGTCGCTATCGAAGATGTCGCGGAGCTGCGCGTCGAACACCCACACTTTGTATCGCTCGAGGCGCGTCAAGCCAACCTCGAAGGCGCCGGCGGCTACGGGCTGCCCGCGCTGGTGCGCGAAGCTCTGCGAATGCGCCCCGATCGGCTCGTCGTCGGCGAATGTCGGGGCGCTGAAATCCGCGAACTCCTGAGCGCGCTCAACACCGGCCACGATGGCGGTGCCGGCACGCTGCACGCCAACTCACTGAAAGACGTACCAAGCAGGCTCGAAGCGTTAGGGGCGCTCGCCGGATTAGACGCGACCGCCATCGCCCGCCAAGCCGTCAGCGCCATCGGTGCGGTGCTGCACGTCGATCGCATCGATGGCCGTCGACGCCTCACCCACCTTGGCCGGCTCGTGCTCGACGACAACGACCGCCTCGCGATCGCCGAAATCGAATGAAACGCCCGCCATCGCAACTGCCCGACGTCGCCAGCATCACCCAACGGCTGGCCGTACTGCTGCACGCCGGGCTGACTCCCACTTCGGCGTGGCAGCACGTCGCGCGCGGCCGCGCCGCGTCAAGCGTGGCGGCGGCGGTAGCGGTGGAAGGCAGCGATTCGGGAGGGGCGCCAGAACGTATTTCCCGGGCATCCGCCGGTCTGCCAGCGTTGGATCGGCAAGCGTGGAACTCGCTTGCCGCCGCCTGGTTTGTCGCTGGGCAGGTTGGTGCGCCGCTGGCCGGCGCGCTACGCACTCATGCGCGGGCGTTGCGGATGCTCGTGCACATCCAGCGCGAAGTAGCCACCGCCCTCGCTGCCCCCGTCGCCACAGCGCGCATGGTCTTGGCGTTGCCCGCCGTCGGGCTCATCTTTGGAGCGCTACTGGGTTTCGACACCCTGGGAGTGCTCTTCACGACACCGATCGGGTGGGGGTGTCTCGTGGTCGGCGGCGGGCTCATCGTGATCGCTGTGAGGTGGAACAACAGGCTCGTGCGGTCGGCGACGCCCACGCACGCAGCACCCGGGCTTGAGTGCGAACTGATGGCCGTTGCGGTCTCAGGTGGTGGCTCACTCGTGCAGGCGCGAGTTGTTGTGACGCAGGCGCTGGAACGCTTCGGGTTGCCCGGGGATGGCACCCACCTCGACGAGGTGCTGCAACTCTCTCAGGAGGCCGGAGTGCCTGCCGCTGAACTCTTGCGGGCCGAAGCCGACGAGGTGCGGCTGACGGCCGACGCGGATGCTCGTGCCGGTGCCGCGGCTCTCTCGGTGCGGCTCATGCTTCCGCTCGGGCTCTGCGTGCTCCCGGCCTTCATGGTGCTCGGAGTGCTGCCGCTCATGGTCGCGGTCATCTCATCCACCGTTGCCGGGTTCTAGCGATGTTCCACACATCGGGCCGCGCTGGGTCGCGAGACTCCCACGCTCGGCAGGCTGGAATCACTCGGCCGCAGACTGCGCGACAGCGCACCAAGGAGTACCTCATGAATGATCCACACCTCGTTCCCTTGCCCGCTCTCGAACCCAGGTGTTCCCGCCGACACCGGTTCGGTGGCGACCTGGGGCTGTCGCTGCGTGCACGCCGGATGGGCTCGATTGTCCGCACCCGCCTGCGCTCCGAGCGCGGCGCAGCAACCGCCGAGTACGCCATCACCACTCTGGCCGCCGTCGGTTTCGCCGGACTGCTCGTCGTGATTCTCCGTTCCGGAGAGGTGCGCGGCATGCTCACTGACCTTGTGCGCAATGCGCTCTCGATCCCGGCGTGATCGAGCACGAGCAGCGATGAACGAGCGTGGCAGCGTCACCGCAGAGTTTGCGTTGGCGTTGCCCGCTGTCGCCCTCGTCCTCGTGTGCTGTCTCAGCGGGGTGCAACTCGCCGGGCTGCAAATCCGGTTGCAGGATGCGGCAGCTGGGTCAGCACGCAGCCTCGCTCGCGACGAAAGCTCCGGCACTGTCGCGGCTACCGCATCCGCTCTGGTCACGTCAGCACGGCTCAGTTCCCATCAGCGCGACGGCCTCGTGTGCGCCACGGTGAGCGCCCCCGCGCGCAACGCACTGCTCGGGCTGCTTCCGATCACGCTCAGTGCCACCAGCTGCGCTCTCGCGGGAGGCCAATGATGGCCATATTGCAGGCAGGCGCTGGGGCGACGGTGTGCGCTGCGCGTCGCCGGCTGAACGACGAACACGGTTCGGGCACCATCCTCATGGTCGGTCTCATCGCCACCGTTATCGCCGTCACTGCCCTCGTCATCCCTCTCTATTGGGCGCTCAGTGTGAGGCACGCGCTTGCCGGGGCGACCGACGCTGCCGCGCTCGCCGCCGCCGACACCGCGAGCGGGCTCATCGCTGGCTACCCCTGCGACAATGCGACGCGGCTCGCGAGTGCTAATGACTCCCTTATAGAGGACTGTGTGGTTGATGGGCGTATCGTGACAGTTACCGCTAGTCGCCGCATCCTCGGCATACTGGTCACAACGAGCGCCACAGCAGGGCCACCCCCAACCAGGGCGGATTAGGCAACTGAGCGGTCGGTGTGTGTATTGTGTCGCTGATAGTGGCGCTGCCACCGGTCAAGTGCGTCATCACCCAAGGAGTCCCGTGTCTGGCACCAAAAAGCTTGTCATTGTCGAGTCGCCCACCAAGGCCAAGACGATAGCCAAGTATCTCGGTGACGACTATGACGTGCTCTCGTCCGTCGGTCACATTCGTGACCTTGTCGAACCCCGCAACCTGCCACCCGAACTCAAAAAGGGCTCCCTCGGCAAGTTCTCTGTCGACGTCGACAACGGCTTCGAGCCCTACTACGTGGTCTCCGACGCCAAGAAGAAAACCGTCGCCGAACTCAAGAAGGCGCTCAGCGGAGCGAACGAACTCTTCCTCGCAACTGATGAGGACCGCGAAGGTGAGGCCATCGCGTGGCACCTCCTGCAGGTGCTTAAGCCTAAAGTTCCCGTGAAGCGCATGGTGTTCCACGAAATCACCGAAGACGCCATCGAAGCGGCCATCAACAACACCCGCGACGTCGACACCGCCCTCGTTGACGCTCAAGAAACCCGCCGCATCCTCGACCGCCTCTACGGCTACGAAATCTCGCCCGTGCTCTGGCGCAAAGTCGGCCCCGGCCTTTCCGCTGGCCGCGTGCAGTCCGCAGCGACCCGCCTTGTCGTCGAGCGTGAACGCGAACGCCTCGCCTTCATCACCGCCAACTACTGGGATCTCATCGCCCAGCTCTCGCCCGACAGCGAAACCAACGGCTTCGAATCCAAGCTCGTGCGCCTCGACGGCAAGCGCGTTGCTGCCGGCCGGGACTTCGACGACCGCGGAAACCTCAAGGGCGAAGCAGTAGCGCTCGACGAGAAGGCTGCGCAAACTCTCGCAGACGCACTGCGGATGCCGAGCACCACCATCACCGTAAAAACGGTCGAGACTAAGCCGTATACGCGTCGCCCCGCAGCGCCCTTCACCACCTCAACGCTGCAGCAGGAGGCCGGCCGCAAGCTGCGCTACTCCGCTCGCCAGACCATGAGCGTTGCGCAGTCGCTGTACGAAAACGGTTACATCACCTATATGCGAACCGACTCCTCGTCGCTCTCGCAGCAGGCCATCACCGCCGCCCGTACCCAAGCCGTTGCGCTCTACGGTGCAGACGCTGTGCCCGACAAGCCCCGCGTCTACGCCAGCAAGAGCAAGAACGCTCAAGAGGCCCACGAAGCTATTCGCCCCTCGGGAGACACCTTCCGCACGCCAAGCGAACTTCAGTCGACGCTGCGCGGAAACGACTTCAAGCTCTACGAACTGATCTGGAAGCGCACCGTCGCCTCGCAGATGGCTGACGCCAAGGGTTCAACGGCATCCATCACGATCGCTGCCGGCGAAGCTCCCGTTGCCGAATTCTCGGCCAGCGGAACCATCATCACCTTCCGCGGCTTCATGCAGGCCTACGAAGAAGGCCAAGACGAAGAGCGCAACGCCACCGCTGAGCCCAAGGAAGCGAAACTGCCTCCGCTCAAGGAAGGCCAGACCCTCACGCTTCTCGACATCGAAGCGAAGGGTCACGAGACCAGCCCGCCCCCGCGTTACACCGAAGCAAGCCTCGTCAAGAAGCTTGAAGAACTCGGCATCGGTCGCCCGTCGACCTACGCGTCGATCATCTCCACGATCATCGACCGCGGCTACATCACGCCGCGCGGCCAGGCACTCGTGCCCAACTGGATTGCGTTCTCCGTGATCCGTTTGCTCGAAGAGTACTTCGGCGACCTCGTGCAGTACGACTTCACCGCGGGCATGGAAGACGACCTCGACCGCATCGCTGGCGGAACTCAGAACCGCGTTGAATGGTTGCAGTCGTTCTACTTCGGTGACGAGAAGTACCGTGGCCTTCGCACTGTCATCGACAACCTTGGCGAAATCGATGCCAAGGAAATCAACTCGATGAAGCTCTCGGATGACGTGACGCTGCGCATCGGAAAGTACGGCCCCTACCTGGAGACCCCCAGTGACGACCCCGAGAAGCCGCGTCGGGTCAACATCCCCGAAGCGCTCGCGCCCGACGAGCTCACCCTTGCCAAGGCGATCGAACTGATCGAAGCTCCCGTTGTCGGCGACCGTGTTATCGGTGTCAACCCGGAGAACGGCAAAGAGATCGTGGCGAAGGATGGCCGGTTCGGCCCCTACGTCACCGAGCTCGAGCCAGAGCCCGAGCCTGTTCCCGAGCCCGTCGAAGAGATCGACCCCAAGACCGGCGAAGTGAAGAAGGCCAAGAAGCCTAAAAAGGCTGCTGTTGTGAAGCCGCGCACGGCATCCATTTTCAAGACCATGGAGCTCGACGCGATCGACCTCGACACCGCGCTCAAACTGCTCAGCCTGCCCCGCGTGGTCGGCCTCGACCCTGAAACCGGCGTCGAGATCACCGCACAAAACGGACGCTACGGCCCCTACCTCAAGAAGGGTGTCGAAACGCGTTCGCTCACGAGCGAAGACCTCATCTTCGACATCGACGTCGCCGGTGCCGTAGAGCTCTACGCCCAGCCCAAGTACGGCAACCGCGCAGCATCCAGTGCTCTCAAAGAGTTCGATGCTGACCCGGTCAGCGAGAAGCCGATCAAGATCAAGGATGGCCGTTTTGGTGCGTATGTAACCGACGGAACCACCAACGCCACTATCCCGCGCGGCGAAACCGTCGAAGACGTCGACTTCGAGCGTGCCGTTCAGCTGCTCGCCGACAAGCGAGCGAAGGGGCCGGTCAAGCGCAAGACGGCTGCGAAGAAGCCTGCAGCCAAAAAGCCTGCTGCGAAGAAACCAGCGGCCAAGAAGCCTGCCGCCAAGAAGCCAGCCGCCAAAAAGCCGGCAGCGAAGAAACCAGCAGCGAAGACAACTGCGGCTAAAACAACCGCCGCTAAAACCGCTGCCGCCAAGAAGCCGGCAGCGAAAAAGCCTGCTGCGCCCAAGGCCGCCGCTGCTACTGAAGCGGAGTAGCGTGCCCGGATTGTTTATCACTCTCGAGGGCGGCGATGGCGTCGGTAAGACGACGCAATCGCAGCTTCTCGTGAAGTGGCTTGAAGAAGCCGGTCACACCGTTATCGTGACCCGCGAACCCGGTGGCACTGATCTTGGACTTGAGCTGCGCGAAATCGTGCTGCATCGCCGTGGCGACATGGATCCGCGCGCCGAAGCGCTCATCTATGCCGCTGACCGCGCTCACCACATCGCGACGCTCGTGCGGCCAGCACTCGAACGTGGCGAGATTGTCGTTCAGGATCGCTACATCGACTCCTCTGAGGCCTACCAGGGTGCGGGTCGAGTTCTCGGTTCTGACGAAGTGCGTGACCTCTCGCTGTGGGCTACGCAGAACTTGCTTCCCGACGTGACAGTGCTGCTCGATCTTGATTCTGCCGATAGCCGCAAACGCCTTGACAGCGCTCGCACTCGCTATGACCGCCTCGAAGCAGAGAAGCAAGAATTTCACACCCGGGTGCGCGAAGCGTTCCTCGAGCGTGCCGCGAAAGAGCCTGACCGCATCCTTGTGGTGGATGCCGCCCGCAGCGTGGACGACATCGCCACGACGATCCGTGAGCGCATTCAGAACCACCTCCCGCAACCCGCCTAGACTGAGCGCATGTCGTTGTGGGAAGGCCTGACGGGCCAAGCTGAAGCGATCGCCGTTCTTGAGGCCGCTGCCTCATCGTCGGCGTTAGGCAGTGCAGGTCAGTCGTCGATGACGCACTCCTGGTTGATCACGGGGCCGCCCGGATCTGGCCGCTCCAATATTGCCTACGCGTTCGCTGCCGCCCTGCTCGGCACACGCGGTGATGAAACCGAAGAGTCGGTCTACAAGCAGGTTGTCGCGCGCACGCATCCTGACCTCGGTGTGCTCAGCACTGAACGCGTCATCATCTCGATTGATGAAGTGCGCAAACTTGTCGCGTCATCACAGTTTTCGCCGTCGGTCGGTCACTACCGCGTCATGATTATTGAGGATGCTGACCGCATGGTCGAGCGCACCTCCAACGTTCTGCTCAAAGCACTCGAAGAGCCGCCACCGCGCACCGTGTGGATTTTGTGCGCGCCCAGCGAAGCAGACCTCATCCCCACCATCCGTTCGCGCGTGCGCAGCGTTCGCCTCCGCACCCCCGCGATCGAAGACGTCGCCCAGCTGCTGCAAGACCGCGATGGCGTCGCACCCGACATCGCCCTTCGCGCGGCGCGGGAAGCCCAAAGCCACATTGGCATGGCCCACCGTCTCGCAACCAATTCAGAGGCCCGCGAACGACGCGAACAGGCGCTGACAACGGTGCTCAACATCCGCACCGTCTCTGACGCTGTGATCGCCGCCGCCCTCTTGCTGGAGCTGTCGAAGGCGGATGCCACGGCCCTCACCGAGGAGAAGGACGCCCACGAACGCGAGTCAGCGCTTCGCTCGCTCGGTGTTGCCCCCGGCGGCACTATCCCGCCGGCGCTGCGGGTGCAGCTCAAGAATCTCGAAGAAGACCAGAAGCGCCGGGCGACTCGGAGCCTCCGTGACGGCATTGACCGCATCATGGTTGACCTGCTGTCGCTCTATCGCGACATTCTGTTGACCCAAATCGGTGCCCCGGGAGAACTCATTAACCTCAGCATCATCAACAACATCACGGCCGTAGCGAACCGCACGACAGCGCCAGCGACGCTCGCCATCATGGATGGCATTGCAGAAGCGCGCCGTCGTATCGAAAGCAACGTTGCTCCGGCACTCGCCCTTGAGGCGATGCTCGTGAAGGTTGCTGTATCGGGGCGCGGCGCATGACCCGTCGCACCTCCCGGGTCTTCGGGGTGACTTCGGTCGCGCTGGCTGTATCACTCGTCTTGAGCGGCTGTGTTTCCTGGTTCATGCCACCGGCATCCGGCACAACGTCGACGCCGACGGAAGAGGCTGTCGCGCCGAACCTGACGAAGTTCTACCACCAGGTGCTCGAGTGGGCGAGCTGCGGAGACGATCTGCAGTGCGCTACCGCTATCGCACCGGTGGATTGGGAAAGCCCCGAGGGAGACACGATCGAGTTAGCCCTTGTGCGTCAGACCGCACGCGGCAACGACCGCATTGGGTCGCTGCTGGTGAACCCCGGCGGTCCAGGCGGTTCCGGCTTCGATTTCGTTGCCGACAGTGTGGATTACGCCACCAGCGAGGCGCTTCAGTCCCAGTTCGATGTGGTCGGTTTTGACCCTCGGGGTGTGAATCGTTCGACGCCGGTGTCGTGTTATTCCGACCCGGCTGAGCTCGATGAGTACATTTATGGGATCACCCCGGGCGAGAAGGGCAGCGACGAATGGATTGCCGCGGCGACCGATGCCTCCGCTCAGTTTGCTCAGCGCTGTAGCGAAGAGACGGGGGAGCTGTTGGGCTTCGTCGATACTCCCAGTGCTGCTCGCGACCTCGACATGCTGCGCGCTGCCCTGGGCGATGAGACGCTCAACTATTTGGGCTACTCCTACGGAACGTTGCTCGGCCAGGTCTATGCCGAGTTGTTCCCGGAGAAGACCGGGCGACTTGTGCTTGACGGTGCTGTCGACCCCGAGGCATCCGAATTCGAGGCCACTAAGGCGCAAGCGGAAGGCTTCGAGGGTGCGCTTGACGCGTTCTTGGCTGACTGCGCTGGTGCGAGCGATTGCCCGTTCACCGGTTCGGTGGAGCAGTCGCGCACAACAATTCGCACGCTGCTCGACCGCCTCGACGCGAGCCCGCTCACGAATGCTGACGGCCGCAAATTAGGCAGTGCAACCATGTTCACGGCGATCATTTTGCCGCTCTACAGTCAAGATAACTGGGCGTATCTTCGCCAACTTTTCGACTCGGTAATGAGGGGCGACGCCAGCATCGCCTTCGATTTGGCCGACAACTACAACGGCCGCAGCGCTGATGGCACATATGCCGAAAATCAAACAGAAGCGTTCATAGCGATCAATTGTTTGGATGCCCGTGAGCCGGCCGATAACGACAGCATGCGTGCGCGGGCGGCTGAGCTTGCCGTCGCGGCGCCGGTCTTTGGTCCGCAGATGTCGTACGGTGACCCCGGTTGCGCGAACTGGCCTGTTGAGGCGAAGCGGGACCGCGTGGCCATTGCTGCCCCTGGTGCGGCCGACATGTTGGTGATCGGCACGACGAATGACCCGGCGACGCCGTACATCTGGGCGCAAACTGTTGCCGACAACCTCGATTCGGGTCACCTAATCACCTACAACGGTGAAGGTCACACGGCGTATAACAAGTCGAATGAGTGCGTCAACGCGGCGGTAGAAGACTTTCTCCTCAGGGGTGAAGTTCCGAGCGCCGATCCGAACTGCTAACCGCTAGGCTCATGCGGTGAACTTCATCGCCGCCGCCCCAGCCTCTCGCGCTCGCAGGTTTGCCCTTGTGGTGCCGGCTCTCGCACTCACCCTCGTTCTGAGCGGGTGCGCAAACCTTTTCTCGGGGCTTTTCGCTCAGACGTCGGAGCCGACGGGGGAGACCGTGTCGGAGGAACTCGCTCCCTACTACGAGCAGGTTCTCACGTGGGTTGATTGCGATAACGGCGCTCAGTGCGCGACGGCAATTGCTCCGATGGATTGGGCAAACCCTTCTCCGGAAGCTGATATCGAGATCGCCATGGCCCGCCATCAAGCGACCGGGCAAAGCATGGGCTCGCTGTTCGTGAACCCTGGTGGGCCGGGCGCATCAGGTTTTGATCTCATCCACGACGATGTCGATTTTGCGGTGAGTGCGAACCTGCGCGAGAACTACGATGTGATCGGCTGGGACCCTCGCGGGGTTGGCCGTTCGACTCCCGTGACGTGCCTCGACGACGCGGGTCTCGATGACTTCATTTTCGGTATTCCGGATTCAGCGGTTGGCAGTGACGAGTGGCTTGCCGAGAGCGAGCAAGCGGCCATCGATTTCGGCCAGGCGTGCCTCGAGAACACGGGCGAGATCCTCCAGTTCATTGACACTCAGAGCACCGTGCACGACCTCGATATGTTGCGCGCGATTGTGGGCGACGAGAAGCTGCAGTACTTGGGTTACTCGTATGGCAGCGATATCGGTTCGTATTACATCGAGAATTTCCCCCAGAATGTCGGCCGTATTGTGCTTGACGGCGCCACCGATTCGTCGATTTCGGTGTTCGAGGTCGGGCGCGTTCAGACGACCGGTTTCCAGCGCGCGCTCGAAAACTATTTGGCGGCCTGCCCGACGTCATTCGATGACTGCGCATTCACCGGCGGAGTGGATGCTGCGTTAGCGACGATCCGCGAACTCTACGACCGCTATGACGCGAATCCGATTGCTGCCCCTGATGGACGCATGATGGATGCCGGAGTGCTCGATATTGCCATGAGTACGGCTCTTTACTCTCAGGATTCCTGGCCGTTCCTTAACGATCTTTTCTCGGAGGCAGCACGGGGTGAAACGGATACCGCTTTCTTCCTTGCCGACTTCTATTACAGCCGCGACATTGACGGCAGCTACACCGACAACTCACTCGAAGCGTTCATCGCGATCTACTGCGTTGATTACCCCGTGGAGACTGACCCGGCGGTGCTCGTGAAGCAGCAGGAACTCATGCGCGAGGCCTCGCCAACGACGTACCGCGAGTTTCCACCAACGGGGGATCTGACCTGCCTGAACTGGCCGTACAAGTACATCGGGCCCGAGATCACCGAGCTGACCGGTGAAGGGGCACCGCCCGTACTGATCATCTCCACCACGGGCGACCCGGCGACGCCCTACGAGTGGGGAGTTGCCCTCAGCGAGCAGCTGCAGAGCGCCCAACTCATCACCTACAACGGTGAAGGACACACTGCCTACAACGGTGGTGTCGGCTGCATCGACGGGGCTGTAGACGCCTATTTCATCAACGGCGTCGTGCCTAACGACGATCCAAATTGTGACGCATAACGGCCAGTTGGCGTTGTGGGCTTTCGGGCCCGAAAACTTCGGCTAAGCTATCTTGCTGTGCCTCATGAAAATGTGGCCGGCCGCCTTAGCTCAGTTGGTAGAGCATCTCACTCGTAATGAGAAGGTCGTCAGTTCGATTCTGACAGGCGGCTCCGTTCACTCACGAGGGTCAGAGAAATCTGGCCCTCGTTGTGCGTTGTGGTGGCGGCAAACTCTCATACCGGAGTCTTAAGCTGGGGGTATGAAGTACCGCAACGAACCCATCTACACAGCAGCCATCGGCGCTGGCCGCGCCATGTTCGGCGCGCTTCGCGTGCGGCGCACCGTCATCGGATCGCAGAATTTGCCCGCCGAGGGTGGGGCCGTATTCGCGATGACCCACTTCGGTTACCTCGAATTCGCGCTCGTCGAGTGGGCGTTATGGCTGCACAATCACCGTCGCATTCGATTCATGGCGAAGAAGAGCGTGTTCGAAAAACGCGTGGTCGGTTCGTTCATGCGGAACATGAAGCACATCCCCGTCGATATGAAGGCTGGCGCTAACGCCTACGCCTCCGCGGTTACAGCGCTGCGCACCGGGGAACTCATTGGGGTGTTTCCCGAAGCCGGAGTGAGTGCATCCTTCACCATCCGTGATTTCAAAACTGGTGCTGTGCGTTTGGCGGCAGAGGCAGGGGTTCCTGTGATCCCCATCGCGCTGTGGGGTGGGCAGCGCCTCATGACGAAGAACCGCAAGATCTCGTTGCGCGAACGCGTGGGCATCCCGATCGTGATGGTCGTCGGGGACCCGATGATGGTTGCGACGACGGATGACGCGACTACGGCAACCGCGCGGCTCAAGAGAACAATGGAGGGGCTGCTCGAAACGGCACAGAAGGCCTACCCCCTCGACGGCACAGGTCAGTGGTGGCAGCCGCGGCACCTCGGCGGAACTGCGCCGACGCCAGACGAGGCGGCAGTGGCCGATGCCGAACGTGATCTGCGACGCGCAGAAGCGGCACGCAAACACAAATAAGGCCCCATTGTCCCCAGCCCCGATAGCGGCAGTTTCGGGCCACGGCGGTGTCCCCCAAACAGAGGATAGACCCGTCACCCAGACCCCCCATTAACGGGTATTTCCTTATGTTTCCGGGGTTTTTCCCTTGTGGAACGCTGTTTTCGCGCCTAGTTTTGGCAGCAGGAAGCAGAGGGGTCTGCCTCCTATTCATTCGTCTGGGGGACGATTTTCATGGGGAGAATTCCGTTTTTAACGGCTTTTGTCACAGTAGTGATTGTCGGAGTAGTACCGTTCGTCGGGGGAGGCGGACCTGGTCTTACCGACAGTGCAACCGCTAGCGCCGCTGCACGGTCGCCGCTGTTTGCATCTACCGCCACAGCACCGCTCGAAGAGTCGGTCGATGTCGTCGCGATTGCCAGCATCGAACGCGTCACCGAAGAGTCACTGGCTGCAGCAATCAAGGCTGAAGCCAAGTCGCTGACCACTGACTCCGAGCACCTCGCTCAGAAGGCCGTGCCGAAGCCGAAGCCGATCGTTGTCGCATCGACGGGGACCGCATCCGTTGAGCAGATCCGTGCAGCGTACGCTTCCGCAGGCCAGTCCTGCCCGGGCAATGTTGGTGGCGGCGTCTCTGGCGCGCCAAGCCGTAGCTCATCACAGGGTGTCGCCGGCACGACTTCGGGCGACCTTGCATCCTTTGCCTACGCCTACAACTCGATCCGCGTTGCTAACTGCTTGCAGCCCATCGCGCTGTCGAACTTCCGCTACGACTCCTGCATGGAAGAGCGCCTCTTCTGGATGGCAGAATCGCCAAGCTCGAACCCGCTCGACGGCTGGGGCCACAACGGCACCACGCGCTCCGACGGTGTTGCCGCTCGTGGTTGCGATGGAAACCTTGCTGGCGGTTCGGGAAACAGCGGCGCCACTGTCGCATCCAAGTGGTGGGAATCATATTCTCACCGCGCATCGCTTTACCGCCCCGGTGTCAGCACCGGTGGTGCCTGCATCGCCTTTGCCATGACCCATGGCGGAATCGATGAGCCCTATAGCTTTACCCGCGCTGCAGCACGATGGACGTACTGCTAGGCCCACTCGAAGCGCTGGGTTGGAACATCCGGGTACTATAACCGGGTGACTGATTCAGCCAGTAGTGAGCCAAAAGCGCCGGGAGGAATACGCGCGTTTATAACTCAGCACCCCACCGCATCCACGGTGACGGTTGCGGCGGTTGTATTCGTACTACTCGCAGTAGTAGCAGTATTCGCCGGAATTTCGGTTGGCTCCGCTAACTCGGCAGTTGATGTCACCCCAGACGAAGTCACTGCAGAGCAGCGGAGCCAACCGGATGTTACCCCCGGGGCGATCGCGGTGCGCACGTGTTCTGTTGACGCACTTGCTACGGTCGCGACCTTCCCCTCGCTTGTCGGCGTAGTGACGGATGCCGCTACGGGCGACGTGCTGTGGGGCCGTTCTGCCGACAAAGCGGCCAGCCCCGCGCACATCGTGACGGCGATGACGGCGGCTGCAGCGCTTCAGGCTCTTGGCGCTGACACCCGTATCAGTACCAAAGTTATCGACGGTTCATCAGCTGGCGTGATCGTGCTGGTGGGTGGTGGTGACCCGACCCTCGCGACGACCAATGCGTCGTACTATCGTGACGCTCCCCAGATTTCAGATCTCGCCTCGCAGGCAATGACACGGTACGAAGAGCTTCATCCCGGTGTTCCGATCACCGAGATCGTGCTCGACTCCACGCTGTGGAACACGAGTGATGCCTGGGATTCCAATTGGCCCGAGCGTGAACGCACCGGCGGGTACCACTCGTATGTCACCGCGCTCATGGTGAATGGGGATCGCGCTGACCCCACTATTGCGATCAGCCCGCGCGGCACCGATCCCGTGCAGTCTGCTGGCCAAGCATTCGCTCAAGCCGCTGGTTTGCCCGCCGTCACGTTCTCGAACGGCGCCGCGGTCGGTTCCACCGTGCTGGCTGAAGTAAAGTCGCAGCCCATCAGTGTGCTCGTCGAGCAGATGCTGATCAGTGGCGATGACTCCTTGGCTGAGTCGCTTGCCCGCCTCGTCTCTAAGCAGCAGGGTCTCAGCGGCGCTGCAAGCACTCTGAACCAGGCCATCCAAAGCGTGCTGTCGGATGCCGGACTCGATGATGCCGGAAGCATCACCATCACTGATGGCTCCGGTTTGAGCCCCAAGAACCAAGTCCCACCGTTGTTCGTCGCGCAGTTCATGGCGGCAGGGACATCGGGCAGTGGCGCAATCGCGACAGCGCTATCGATGCTTCCGGTCGGAGGCGAAAGCGGTGACCTCTACAACCGTTTTGAGGGTGATGCCGCTGCGGCATCCGGTCACGTGGCTGCTAAGTCGGGGTGGACCAACCAAGAGCACTCCCTCGGTGGCGTGCTATTTGCCGAGGACGGCACTCAGCTGGCTTTCGCGTTCTACTCGATCGGCGAGGGCATCTCCACCGACGCACGCACCGCGCTCGACAACCTCGTTGCCGGCGTCTATACCTGCGGAAGCAATCTCTCCAACTACTAGGGCGCTCTGCGCGGCCAGGTGCGGCCTGCGCGACTTAGACTGGCAGCGTGGTTGCTGCACTCTTCATCATTGATGTCCAGAACGATTTCACCGAGGGTGGCGCATTAGGCGTCGACGGCGGTGCCGCTGTGGCGGCCGGAATCACCGACTATCTGCGGGCCAATCCTGATCGCTACGACGTCGTGATCGCCTCCCGCGATTGGCACGATGCTGACAACAGCAACGGTGGCCACTTTGCGACGGATGCCGAACCCAACTTCGTCGACACGTGGCCGGTTCACTGCGTGGCGGGCACCCCCGGTGCGGAGTACCACTCCGCCCTCGATACTTCGCTCGTGAACGTGCACGTGCGCAAGGGACAGGGAGTTCCGGCGTACTCGATCTTTGAGGGCACGACTGACGATGATGAAACGCTGCCGGCGTTGCTGCAGCGCCTTGGCGTAGACACTATTGACGTCGCCGGGCTCGCAACCGACTACTGCGTTCTTGCTTCTGCTCTGGATGCCGCGGGTAGCGGCCGCGAGGTATCGGTGCTGACCGGGCTAGTCGCTGGTGTCGCCCCCGAGTCGAGCACGGCCGCTCTGGCCACGATGGCAGAGACGGGCATTACGCTCGTCTCTCACGAAGCGTGATGCGCGAATGACGGATTCTCCCGAAGAGCTTCAGCTTCCCGGCTTCATCGCCGAGTCTGAAGTTCTCCCGCCCAGCAAAGGTTTGGGCTGGCGGTTGCTTGCCCTGCTTGTGGGCCTGGGACTTGTTATCGGGATCGCCGTGGCTGGTGGTACCGCACTGTTTACTGCCATCTGGCCCACGACCGCAACGCTGTGCGATGCCTCTGACGGCACCTGCAGCGATGTGTCTCTTGACCAGATCGCCGAGTTCTCCCAGATCGACCTTCCCGCAGAAACCGAGGTCGAGAGCGTGCAATACGCCACCGTTGAAGGCTCTTACGGGTTGCTCTACGCCACTGTCGTCGTGCCGGAGGGTGTTGCCGACCCGTTGCGGTCCGGTGATTACCGGGTCGCACCGACGCTGTCGTGGGCAGCCGAAGCGGATGCGCTTGGGCTCGACAACCTCCTGCTCTACCAGGGTGTCGAGTCGGTCACTGGCCCCGGCTTCGAGGCCGCGAGCGGGCAGCGTGCCGATGGGCGAACCGTGATTCTCATTCGCGTGAGTCGGGAGCTTTAGTTTGCCCGTGATCCCCGTCACCGAGCTCAGCGATCCGCGGCTCGCTGACTACTCGCACCAGACCGATGTGGCGCTGCGCAAAGCACAGGGCACCGAACACGGTCTCTACCTTGCCGAGTCCACCCTCGTGTTGCAGCGCGCGTTGCGCTCGGGTCACCGGGTGCGCTCGGTGCTCGCGCTCGGCACCTCGGTTGACGAGATCGTCGAGTTCGTAGGCGACGACGTTCCCATTTTCACTGGCGACGGCTCGCTGCTCGCCGAGCTGACCGGCTACGTGCTGCACCGCGGCGTCATCGCATCGATGCACCGCCCGTCGCTGCCGACTCCCGAAGCCCTGTTGGCGGATGCTCGCCGCATCGTCATTCTCGAAAACGTCGTTGATCCCACCAACGTGGGCGCGATCTTCCGCTCGGTCGCCGGCATCGGGGCGGATGCCGTACTCGTCACCGAGCAGTGCTCCGACCCGTTCTACCGCCGCGCGATCCGCGTCTCGATGGGAACCGTGCTGCAGGTGCCGTGGACTCGCATCGGCAACTGGACAGACACTCGCGCGCTGCTGACGGCATCCGGCTTTCAGATTGCGGCCCTAGCCCTCGAGGACGGTGCGGTGTCGCTGCGTGACTATGCGGCGGATGCTCCCGAGAAGGTCGCGCTCGTGCTGGGCACCGAGGGCCACGGCCTCACTCGCGAGGCCATCGATACCGCCGATACGATCGTGCAGATTCCGATGCGTCACGGTATCGACTCGCTCAACGTTGCCGCGACCGCCGCGGTCGCGATGTTCGCGCTCGCGGTCGAGTAGCCGCTGCAGTAGAGCCGCAACAGCAGCCGCGTGCCTCCACAGCTGAGCGGGCCGCGCGCTAGCGGGCGGGTGCACCGCCGAAACAGCGCACCCGCGAGCCACTACACGAGCAGCTGGTGCTTGGCGAGGTCCTTGTAGAGCGGGGTCGACTTCACGAGTTCGGAGTGCGTTCCGACGCCCACAACCTTGCCCTTGTCGAGCACGACGATCTGGTCGGAGTCGACGACCGTGGAGAGACGGTGCGCGATCACGATGAGCGTGCGGTTCTCGGCCACGGCGTCGATGGCTTCGCGGAGCATTTGCTCGTTGAGGCCGTCCAAGCTTGAGGTCGATTCGTCGAGCAGCAGAATCGGGGGAGCAGCGAGTAGCGTGCGGGCGATCGCGAGACGCTGACGCTCACCACCAGAGAGCATCACTCCGTCTTCGCCGACAGCGGCATCCAAACCAGCAGGGTTGCGGTCGAGCACACCGGTGAGGTTCACCGCAGCGATGACGTTGACGCATTCTTCGTCGGTCGCGTTGGGCGCACCGATGAGAAGGTTTTGGCGGATGGTGCCGGCGAGTACGGGAGCATCTTGCTCGACGTAGCCGATCTGGGCGCGCAGTTCTTCGCGGTTGAGGCCGCGGAGGTCGTCGCCGCCGAGGCGCACAACACCGCCCGTTGGATCATAGAAGCGCTCGACGAGGGCGAGGATGGTGCTCTTGCCGGCGCCCGAGGGGCCGACGATAGCGGTGCGTTCGCCGCGCTTCACGGCGAAGCTGACTCCGCGTAGAACGGTGAGGTCGATCTCGTCGGCGGCAGCTTCGGTGCCGCCGTGCTTGAGTGAGGCCAGTTCCGTTTCGGCTTGCACGAGCACTGAGTCGCGGGGGTACGAGAATTCGACGTTGTCGAAAGTGATGGCGGCATCCGATTCGATGCTGGCGACAGCAACCACGTCAGCGTCAGATTCGAGCTCACTGGGCAGTTTGATGATTTCTTGGATGCGGCCGAGCGCACCGAGCGCCTGGTTGACCGCGGTGACGGCGCCGAAGGCCTGGCCGAGCGGCATGATCATGAGGAACAGGAACAGGATGAACGCGACGAGGTCAGCGATCTCAATGGCGCCGCTGGCCACGCGGTAGCCGCCCACGCCGAGCACGACGAGGAATGAGACCTGCAGGGCAATTCCGGCAATCGGAACAACGAGTGCCGAGATTTTGGCGACGCTGATGCCCATCTTCCACGCACCGAGAGCGTCTTCGTTCACGGCCTCGATTTCACGCTCGGTGGCGTTGGATGCTCGCAGCGTGCGCACGGCGGAGATCGCGCGCTCCACGGCTGCGGCCAGGTCGCCGACCTTGCGCTGAGCGCGCTGGCTGGCGACACGGATGCGCTTCGAGAGCGTCGTGACGGTGACGACGGCGATGGCGATCACGAGCACGGTGAGGCCGAGCAGCACGGGGTCGATGATGAGCATCGCGATGAGCGCGCCGATGAAGGTGATCGAGCCACCGATGGCTTCGACGAGTCCCTGCGTCAGCACCGCGCGCAGCAGAGTCGTGTCGCTGCCGACACGCGAGACGAGGTCACCGGTGCGGCGACGGTCGAACTCCGAAATGGGGAGGTTGAGCATCCGGCTCACCAAGCGGCGACGGCTCGAGAGCACGACACCTTCGCCGGTGCGCTGGAGGAGGTAGTGCTGGTAGCCGCTGATGAGGCCCGAGATGACGACCAGGCCGATGAGTAGCCACACGAGAGTGCCGAGGGATTCGCCAGCCTCAACGATCGTGATGACCTGACTGACGAGCAGCGGCTGGGCAAGCGAAGCGCCGGCGCCGAGGATGCTCAAGATGATCACGAAGATCAGAACCTTGCGGTGCTCCAGCAGGTACGGGAACAGTTCGCTGAACTTGGCGCGGGGGCCGTCGTCGGGATTGTCGCGTGATCCAGAACGTCCGCGGCGAGGTGCAGAGGTGTGTGAAGTCGAGCTCATGAAGTTTCTCGTTGTCCCAAAAATGTAGGGCGAAGGTGCCGCGAGTGTTCAGCGACATCGGCATCAGCAATCAGCCTCTAAAACACTAAGCCTTCCGTCTGGGCGCTGCGTACAACATCCGGTGTATCTGTGCGGATGTTGGTACGCCGTTGGGCGGTGAACAGAGGTCGCCGCCGGGAGGCGCGGCTGCTCGCGTCGAGCGCCGACGTGGCTAAGGCTCTAGTGTCGCGACGATTCCGAGCGCGGCGAACACCGCACCGACGACGGCGAGCACAAACACGGCAAGCGCCCAGAGGAACAGCGGCGCCGCACTTGTCAGTCGAATCCGATCAGTGGATGCCTGAACCAACGTCGTATGCACGGCGCGGTATCTGCGGTGGCCAACCCAGAACAGCACGGCGGTCATGATGAGGCCGAGAGCGGCAACCGCGTAGCTGCCGATGCTGACGGTGTTGAGCAGGAGTCGCGCGGAGACGAGAGCGGCGATGGCAAATGACAGCACGGTGCGTTGCCAGGCGAGAGCGGTGCGTTCCGCTTGCAGGCCGGCATCGAAGGGGCGGTCGAAGGCGCGCGTCACTGGAGGAGGATACCGATCGCGAGCAGCAGCCCGGCCACGACAACGCCGCCGCCGATGGGGCCAGCGAGGTTAGGGGAGGGCAGCGGGCGTCCGAGACGCAGCGACTGCTCGGCCTTCATCCAGCCGAACCACGCCTGCATCGGGGCAAGCACGCCCAGCAGAATCAGCAGCACGGATGCGCCCAAACGGAATCCGGGAGCGATCGGCAACACGAATGCCTCCAGCGCGACACCCGCAGCGATCAGCGCGAGGGCGGTGCGGATCCACGCCAAGAACGTGCGCTCATTCGCCAGGCTGAAACGGGCATCCGGCTCAGTGCCGACGCCGTAGACGCGGCGCGGAAAGCGGCGAGGAGCCGGCTGTACTGGTTCGGTCACGAGCGATCCTTCATGCGTCGATCCTAGCGTCTGGCTTCCGGGTCATCCCCGGTTGCGACGCTTTCGGAAGACGTGCGGGTCAGACTTAGACCTGTGAAGCGGCTAGTGGTCGGGAGTGGTCTTCGCGGAGTTCGAGTACCACCACAGCGATCCAACCGCGATAAGCAAGACCACAGGCACAGCGGAATTAATGCTGCCCTCAGCCAACCAGCCGACCCACCCTGGTTCGATCCCTATCGACGCGCCAACCTTCGGTCCCCTCAACGGACCAAGTAGGAACGAAGCAGAAAGCAGCAGGATTGTCGCGGAGCTGAACCCCACCACTAATGCCACCCGGAATCGTCTGAGCCTGTTTTTCGCCGCCACGGTCAGTAAGAACGTCACAATGGTGCTCAGCACAGCGATCGCAATCATCGGCAGGAATGGCACGGTGGCTGAGGAAACTGCCGTCACCATGTTGTTGAGATCGAGAATTGCGCCCAACTTTCGGGCTACAACCTGAGCGCTCAGCATGCCGATGACGAAGACGAACACCACTCCGAGCAACATCCCGTAGATGCCCCAGGCTGCACTTCTCAGCGGGATGTTAATGGGCCTGGGCATTGACGCTGTTGCGTCACGATGTGTGGGCTTGGGGCTTTTTGAGTGCAGCCATAGCAAGCCAACTGACAGAAGAAGTACTAGATGAACGGCGGAGCTGCTCCCTCCCCGATTCAGCCAGCCTTGCCATCCCGGCGCTACGCCAATCATGGGGGTTTCCGGCGTCATGCCGGTGGCAGCGAAGGCGAAAGACGCAATGATGAGGAGCAGTGTCGCGGCGCCAAAACCGCTCGTGAATGCCATCCGCGAGACCGCGGAACGGTTTCGCATGGCCACGGTAAGGGTAAAGACAACCGCGGCACTCAGCACCGCGAGGGCTCCCATCATGAGGTACGGAACGCGTGGAGTAATGATCGAAGCAAGAGAATTGTTGAGGTCATACTGCGCGCCGGCCGCAAGTCCCGACGCTTGAATCGTGAGGAGGCCGGCGACCAATATGAACACCGCGCCGGTTACGATTCCACAAATTCCCCACGCCTCACTCTTCTTCAAAAAATCCCCTTAGTTGTACGCCGCAGAACTAGGCATCCGGGAGGTGCGCCCGGTCTGCCTCGCCCTCGAGTACTAAAGCTTTCATCAATTTCAGTGGGTAGCAAGCGTGAGGGCGGGGGAGCCGCCGAGGGGCCGCCACCCGAACTACTCCGTCGGCCTCACGAACTCCTCGATGAAGTCGAAGTCGTCGAGGGAGCCGGTAACGAGGAATTCGCCGAATTCGCCTGCAGGAAGGGAGTCGACGGCCACGCTAGGCGCGCCCTGCCTTATTTCGAGAATTACGGTGCCAGTGTCGGGGCCGCCGCCCAGTAGCTCTAGTCCATCACCCGGGCGAAACACTCCCGTCACCGCTTGGCCAACGATGATGACTACGCCGGGGCCGTCTTCGTACTTCGTGTACTTGTCGTGCATCTGAAAGGCAACTTCGCTGCCGGGAGCCGTGCTTTCGATCGGATCGCTCGTGGGATCCGCCGAAGCTGATGCGCTCGCCTCATCCGGGATGAACGTCGGCGTCGCGGTGGAATCTGCGTCCGTGGGGCTTCCGGGCGTGCACCCGGAGACCGCAATCGCGAGGCTGAGAATCGCCAGAATCCCCAGGGATCGAGCAGTGTGCGTCATTCGTTGTGAGTTTCGCATGCCGCCAGCCTAAGGCGAGTTTCCGCTGGCTGGCTAGGGTTGCTGAAAAAGTTTCACCCTAGCCGCCCGCCCAGAAGCTACTCCCCGCGCAGTTGCCGCAACAACACCGCGGTCGCGATGGCAGCGTTGGCGGCTTCTTCACCCTTGTCCTCTTTTGAGCCTTCTAGCCCGGCACGATCGAGGCCCTGCTGTTCGTCGTCGAGGGTGAGCACGCCAAAGCCCACCGGTTTGCCGGTCAGGATTGACACTTGCGTGAGGCCGCTGGTGGCGGCATCCGACACGTATTCAAAGTGGGGTGTTCCACCACGGATGATGACGCCGAGAGCAACAACGGCATCCGCCCCAGCATCCAGGGCTGCCTTGCTCGCGACGGGCAGCTCGAAGCTGCCGGGAACCCGCACCTCAGTCACCTCAGCGTTTGCTGCGGCGAGGGCGCGGTGGGCGCCGGCAAGCAGGCCGTTAGTGATGACCTCATGCCATTGACCGGCGATGATCGTGACCTCGAGGCCGGTTGCATCGGTAACGATTTCGGGGGATCCTGCGCCACTCATCAGAGGCCTTTCGCGGTAAGTCGTGCTTCGTCGAGCACGGCGGTGGTGGGGAGTTGGTGACCCATGCGGTCACGCTTGGTTTCGAGGTAACCCTCATTGCTGGCGCCGACGCCCACAACGAGCGGCACGAGATCGCCGACAATCACGCCACGTTCTTCGAGCTGACGCTTCTTCTCGGGGTTATTGCTCAGCAGGCTGACCGACGAGATGCCGAGATCCTTGAGGATGCCGACAGCGGCCCCATAGTCGCGGGAATCAGCAGGCAGGCCCAGGGCCAGATTCGCGTCGAGGGTGTCGAGGCCATCTTCTTGCAGGCGGTAGGCCCGCAGCTTGTTGATGAGCCCGATACCACGGCCTTCGTGGCCGCGCAGGTAAATCACGGCGCCACCATCGCGTTGGATGGTCTCGAGCGCAGAATCGAGTTGAGGGCCGCACTCGCACTTGAGCGAGCCGAACGCTTCCCCGGTGAGGCACTCCGAGTGCACACGCACCAGGGTGGGGCCGTTGCCGGTGTGATCGAGCGTTCCCGGCGCAATGAAAGCAACATGATCGGCACCGGTCGAGTTGTCGCGGTACGCACGAACCGTGAACGAGCCGTGCACGGTCGGGATCGTGGTTTCGACCTCGAACGTCACCCGGCTCATCTCGGGGATTGGCTCGATCGGAGCCGGGATGGTGTCGCAGCGGTTCTCTTCGAGCCAGCGCATGAGATCCAGAATCGTGATGACGAGAACGCCTTCGCGCGCGCCAAACTCGATCAGTTCGGGCAGTCGCATCATCTCGCCCGAGTCATGCACGATCTCCGAAATCGCTGCAACGGGGCGAAGACCGGCAAGCTTCATCAGATCGACGGATGCTTCGGTGTGACCATCGCGCTCACGCACGCCACCATCGACAGCACGCAGCGGCATGATGTGGCCGGGGCGGTGCAGGCTCGAGGGCATCGAGAGCGGATCGGCGAGCACGCGCAGAGTGTGGGCGCGGTCAGAGGCGCTGATGCCGGTGCTGAGACGCGCAGCGGCATCCACCGACACGGTGTAGGCGGTGCCGCGGGGGTCTTCGTTCACGGCAACCATCGGCGGAAGTGCCAGTGCGTCAGCGATCTCGTTGGTCATCGGAGCGCAAATGAAGCCAGAGGAGTGGCGAACCATCCACGCGATCCATTCTTGGCTGGCGAGCTCGGCGGAGATGATGACATCGCCCTCGTTCTCGCGGCCCTCATCGTCGGCGACGATGACGGGGCGGCCAGCGCGGATCGCCTCAATGGCATCGGGGATTGTGGCGAGGCTCATGACTCGGTCCTTTCGTGACGCACGGGTGCGTCGGTGAACTCGGCCATCCGGGCCACATGGCGCGCCAGGATGTCGGTTTCGATGTTGACGGAGTCGCCCACAGCGAGCGCTCCCAACGTTGTTGCGGTGAGGGTTTCGGGAATCAACGAGACCTCGAACCAGTCGCGGCCCACAGCACTCACCGTGAGCGAGACGCCGTGCACCGCAATCGAACCCTTGCGGGCGACGAGCGGGGCAAGCTCTTCGGTGAGGTTGAAGCGCAGGATGCTCCAACTGCCTTCATCGGTGACGCTCAGCACGCTGCTCGTGCCATCGATGTGGCCCTGCACGATGTGGCCGCCAAGCCGATCGCCGACCTGCATGGCGCGCTCGATGTTGACCCGTGCGCCGGCGGCGAGCGAGCCGAGCGTGCTCATGTCGAGGGTGACGCCCATGACGTCAGCCGTGAACCAGTCCGGGCCCTGATCGACGACGGTGAGGCACACGCCGCTGACGCTGATCGAGTCGCCGTGACCGGCATCCGACACCGCCTGCGGAGCACGCACGGTGAGGCGCGCGCCATCGTCGGTTGCGGCGAATTCGACGACGTCGCCGAGCTCTTCAATGATTCCGGTAAACATGGTTACGCGTCCGTCTCTGTCGCCGGGGCGACCGTTGGCTCTGTTGCCGTGTGCTGTGCTGCCGGCTGGGCGGCTGCTTTCGTGCTCGCCGCCGGGCGGGCGACAATCAGCACGTCGTTGCCCAGCGGGCGAAGTTCAGTGATGCTGAGGTCTTTCGCCTCAGCCATGGTCGTTACCCCGAGCTCGCCGAGCGCGACCTTCGGGCCGCCCAACAGTTTCGGGGCGAGGTAGATGAGCAGTTCATCCGCAAGCCCCGTAGCAATGAAGGCGCTCGCGATAGTCGGTCCACCTTCAACGAAGACGCGACGGATGCCCGCCTCAAAGAGTTCGCTCAGTGCGGCGTTGAGGTCGCTGCCGTCGATCTGACGCAGTTTCTCGGGGTGCTGGCGCAGTTGTGCGTCCGCCGGAATCTCGCGCCGGCCGAGCACTACCGGCTGCGGCTGCCACTCGAGCAGTTCGCCGGCGTCTCCCCGCGCGGTCAGGCTCGGGTCATCGGCGAGCACTGTGCCCGTGCCCACGACAATCGCATCGGCGCGCGCCCGCTGCTCGTGCACGTGCTGGCGGGCGGCGGTGCCGGTGATCCACTGGCTCGTGCCATCGGCGGCCGCGGCACGACCGTCGAGGGTGGATGCCCACTTCACCGTCACGTGCGGACGCTGCAGTCGAGCGGCGGTCAGCCACGAGTGCAAAAACTCTTCGGCCTCGGCCTGAGCGATGCCAGCGATCACTTCGACGCCACCAGCGCGGAGGCGCTCGGCGCCGCCACCGGAGTTCGGCCCAGGATCAGGCACCGCGTACACGACGCGGCTCACGCCAGCATCGAGCAGGGCTTGAGCGCAGGGGCCGGTGCGGCCGTGGTGGTTGCAGGGCTCAAGGGTGACGACGGCGGTGAGGCCCGCGGCGTTTCCTCCAAGCTTGGCGAGAGCATCTACTTCAGCGTGCGGAGTGCCAGCGCCATGGTGCCACCCTTCAGCCACAATCTCGCCGGCAGCATCGACAAGCACGCAACCCACTTGAGGGTTGCCGCCCGTGATTGGCCCGTGGCTCGCCAACGACAGCGCATGGCGCATCAGCTTCTCCAGCTGTGCCTGCTGTTCTGGTGTGGTCATCCGGGCTCTCGTCTCATGGGACGCGCTCCGGGAAAATGGGTTCCAAAAACCCACTGAACTATCGAGTTCGCCCAGAATATGGGCACGCTAGATGGTTCAGCTCGTGCTTCCTCTTATCCGGACTGAGAGATCATGCGATCTCATTACCGTCGGTCCCGGAGTTTCACCAGGTCAACCGTTTCGAAGTTTTCACTTCGGCGCGGGTCGCGGACTATAACCGCCGGTTCGGATTCTCACCGAGCCCCGGAGCACATTTTGCTTTGCTTAGTCTACTCAACGCGTTTCGCCGCAAACTATTCCCGCCCCAACCTCTCAGTTTGTTACGGAGCTATGAAGATGCTCTAGTCGAGCAGCGCCACCAATTCATCAAGCGCGTGGATGACGCTGACGCCAGCCGCCCGAGCTTCGTCAAGCTGGTCGGAGGTTGCGCTGCGCTCGCGGTCGAGCCACACTCCGGTGAGCCCGGCGTTCGCAGCTCCCAGCGCATCCGTCGCTAGCCGGTCGCCGATGTAGACCGCGTTGGCGGGTTCAATGCCGAAGAGTTCGCAGGTGTGGTGAAAGATGCGCGGGTCGGGTTTGGTGTGCCCGAATTCGCCGCTGGCGACGAGGTGCTCAACCCGGTGGGTGAGATCAACTGTCTCCACCTTGCGCGTTTGAAAGTCGAGCTCGCCGTTGGTGATGATGCCGAGGCGGGTGGCAGGGGAGCGGGCCTCCAGCGAGTCGAGACAAGCCAGGGCATCGTCGTGCAGGTGCCAGGCGTCGCGGTACGCCTCGAAGTAGGTGTCGAACCAGAGGCTGGATTCGGCATCGGTGAGGGTCACGCCGTAGGGCTCGACGAAGCCGCGGGCGCGAGCTTGCCGTTGCCCTTCGAAGGTCAATTCGCCGCCGAGGTAGCGGTGATAATGATGTTCTTCGAGCGCAGTCCAGCGCAGGCTTTCACTGGCGTCGTCAGGCCACACCGTGCTGCCGTCGCTGGTCGGCCCCGCAGCGAACGCAGCGCCGAGCGAGCGTCGGTGGTTGCGAATGCCGAGATCCACGGATGCCCGGTGGGCAAACAGGGTGTCGTCAAGGTCAAAGAGGGCGACGGTGATGCTCATAAAGCGACCGAAGCCAGCGCTAGACCGGCCACGGCTGGCCGGATTCGACCTCATAGGTGGGGTTCTCGTCCGGTGCGGTGAGCGTTGCCCACCACGATGGCGGATGCGTGCCGCCGCGGTATTCGCTCGAGGCGGGCTCGATGCCGGTGTAGATGAAGCCGAGGCTCTTCGCGATCGCAGCAGAGGCCTTGTTCCCCACGAGGGCTTCCCACCGCACTTCGGGGCGACCAGTAGAGAAGACCCAGCGGCAGACCTCCGCGACAGCTTCTTTCATGAGGCCTTTACCGCGGTGGGGTTCGCCCATCCAGTAGCCGATGGTGTCGTTGTAAAGGCGAAAGCTGATGACGCCGAGCAGCTCGGGCTTACCTGTTTCGCGGATCGCCCAGGTGTACTCGTCGTCGTCTTCCCACCACTGCGCCACGAGGTTGTTGATGAAGAATTCGGCATCCGACTTCACGTACGGCCAGGGGATGGTGAGCGTGTGCTCAAAGATTGGGTCTTGGCAGTAGGCGGTCATTAACTCAGCATCGTCACCGGTGAGGGCGTCGAGAGTGAGACGTTCGCTTGTGAGAGTAAAAGTTTTCATTAGCGCACCCGCGGCAGGAAGCCGATTCGGTCGTAGACGCGGTCAAGCGTCTTTTGGGCCATTTCGTTGGCACGTTCAGCATTTTTGCTGAGCATGCGGTCAAGCTCGGCCGGGTCGGCAAGCAGTTCAAGCGTGCGCTCGCGCACGGGCGCGAACTCCGACACCACCACCTCGGCAACCTCTTTCTTGAGATCGCCATAACCCTTGCCTTCGAACTGCGCTTCGAGATCGGCCACGGATGTTCCACTAAACGTGGAGTGCAGCGTGAGCAGATTCGAGACGCCCGGCTTTGCCCCGCGGTCGAAACGAATCTCGCGGTCGGCATCCGTCACGGCAGATTTGATCTTCTTTGCCGTCTTGGAGGGCTCGTCAAGCAACCACAGCACTCCGGAATCGGTCGTCGCTGACTTGCTCATCTTCGACTCGGGGTTCTGCAGGTCGTAAATCTTGGCCGTGGCCTTCTGAATCTGCGGTTCGGGCATCACAAAGGTGTCGCCGAATCGCGAATTGAAGCGGGTGGCGAGGTCACGGGTGAGCTCGATGTGCTGACGCTGATCTTCGCCCACCGGGACAATGGCGGTGTCGTAAAGCAGGATGTCGGCGGCCATCAGCACCGGGTAGGTGAAGAGGCCAACGGAGGCGGCATCCGATCCCTGCTTGGCTGACTTGTCTTTGAACTGGGTCATTCGCGAAGCTTCACCGAAACCGGTGATGCTGTTGAGCACCCAGGCGAGCTCGGCGTGCGCCGGAACCTGCGACTGCACGAACAACACCGAGTGCTCAGGGTCGATGCCGCCGGCAATGTATTGCGCGGCCGTGCGACGAGTTTGAGCGCGCAGCAACGCGGGTTCCTGCGGAACGGTGATGGCGTGCATGTCTACTACGCAGAAGACTGCGTCGTAGTTCTCTTGCATCTCGCGCCACTGCAGGAGCGCCCCAATGTAGTTGCCTACGTGGAGCGAATCGGCAGAGGGCTGCATGCCTGAAAACAGGCGAGGTGTGGTGCTCATGGGCTAATTCTTTCAGATTGAATAGTCAACAACGACGGGAGCGTGATCGCTCCAGCGCTCATCCCAGGCGCCGGCCTTGTCGATGCGGTAATCCGCAACGGTGGCCGCAAGCGCGGGGGTGGCGACGTGGTAGTCGATACGCCAACCAGTATCGGTGTCGAAAGCTTGACCGCGCTGCGACCACCAGGTGTACGGGCCGTCAACTTCACCGGCGAACTGGCGGCCGACATCCACCCAACCGAGGCCGGGCGCGGTCGTGCCATCAACGCATTCGATGGTCTCGCCGGACGCGCCGAAGAAGCGGTCGAAGTAGGCGCGCTCTTCGAGCAGGAAGCCGGCCTTTTTGCGGTTGCCGCGCCAGTTCTTGATGTCGAGTTCGCGGTGACCGACGTTGAGGTCGCCGACGATAAGGGCGTGGTTGCTGTGGGCGGCAAGCTCGGGCAGGCGCACGAGCATGGCCTCTAAGAACTTGTACTTCTCTACTTGCTTCGGGGTATCAACAACGCCCGAGTGAACGTAGGTGCTGACGACGGTGACGGTCGTGCCGTTGACGTCAAAGTCGGCTTCGAGCCAACGCCCGGCGCTATCGAAATCGTCGGCGCCCAGTGCAACGCGATGAGCAAGAGGGGCGGATGCCGCCGAACCCTTGCGTGAGGCCAGCGCGACTCCCGCGCGGCCCTTAGCTGTCGCAGCGTCGTGCAGGATGTTCCAGCCATCGCCGAGCAGCCCTTCGATGTCGGCGTCGGCGGCGCGAACCTCTTGCAGCGCCAGAATGTCGATCTCCCGAGCATCCAGCCAATCGCCCATGCCCTTGCGGTAGGCGGCGCGAACACCATTGACGTTGACGGATGCGATGCGAAGACGTGTTGCCATGCCTCAAGACTACCGAGCGCCACTGACCCTGTGGTGACCGTCAGCTACCTCTTGCTGTTGCGCTTCATCATCCGTTTGAAGGTGCGCTTGAACTTCACTTCGTTGGCCTTGTCGAGTTCGCTCTGCTCCTCGGGAGTTGCCTGCGGTGTGCGGCTGGCCTGACGCTGTGCCTTGCGCTCGGCTTTAACGGTCTTGTTCGCTTTCGCGTCATCGGCGGCCTTCGTCGCTGCCACGGCCCGCGGCGCCTCGGCGTCACGCTTCTCGCCGCTGATGTCGAGGTCAGCGTCATCGGCGGAGACGGCAATCCACGCCGAACCGATGAGAATGATTTGGCAGATCAAGTTGAACCAGATCAGCAAACCGATAATCACGGCGAAGGATGCCAACAGCGGGTTGCGAGTGGCACCTTCCAGCAGGAACCCACCACCAAACTTCAGCGCACCAAGCGCTACGGCCGCAATGATCGTTCCCTGAGCGAGCACACGGAAGGGGATCTTGATGCCGGAAACTATGCGATAGAACACGGCGAGAGTGGCGGTGTCGAGAATCAGCACAATCACAAGGGCGACGCCGCGAGTGGCAATGATCGCGACATCGGAGTCTTCATCGATCGACACGAGGCCGAGAACCCAGTTCAGGGCGGCAGAGCTCACGACAGACATCGCAGCCGACAGCAGAACGGCAAGGCCGAAGCCAATCGCCAGCCCGACATCCTTCAGCTTCAAAATAAGAAAGTTCGTCTCTGAACTCTCGAGGCCAAACATGGAACGAACGGCACTGCGGCCGGAGGCGATCCAGCCCAGAGCGGTAAACGCCAAACCAAAGGCAGCAATCACACCGGTGATGCCCAGGATGCTGGTGTCGGCGAGGGTTTCCCGGCTAATGGCGCCGTTGCCGCTCCCGTCACCGATGAGGCCAGGGATGTTCGTGGAAATGAAGTTGTAGACCGCATCGAGCAACACGGGATCGCCCTGCACGATGAACCCCGCCACGGCGAAGCCAACCCAGATCGCGGCGAAGACAGCAAAGATCGCCTGATAGGAGAGGCCGAAAGCAAGAAGCGGCCCTAGCTTGTCGGTGTAGTGCATAAACACACGCACGGGGCGTAGCTGGAGTACCCACTCAATGGCCGGTTTCAGTCGTTGCGCAAGCTTCATCCATTAAGAATAGCTAGGCTGTCTGTGCGTAACTCAGAGGAGAGGTCAGATCACATGGAACTTCAGGGTGTTGGAGTCGGACGATCGGTTGCTGTCGGAAAAGTCGTGCGAATGCCCGACCCCCTTCCGGAGCCGAAAGATGCTCGCCATTCCGGCGATGCTGCAGCAGAGAAAGAAGCGGCAGCATCCGCACTCACTTTTGTGGCTGCTGACCTGCGCGCCCGCGCAGAAAAAGCGGATGCCGAAGCCAACGAGGTTCTCACCGCTACAGCCCTCATGGCTGAAGACCCCTCGATTCTTGACAGCGTCAACGAACTGATCGACGGTGGCAAAGCTGCTGAGCGCGCCGTGTTCGAGGCCTTTGCTTCGTTCCGCGAGATGTTGATCTCGCTCGGCGGAATGATGGCCGAACGAGCTACCGACCTCAGTGACGTGAGCCAGCGTGTAGTCGCTCGCTTGCGTGGCGTTGAAGCCCCGGGCGTTCCGCAGCGCGATGAGCCGTTCGTGCTCGTTGCCGATGACCTCGCTCCGGCTGACACAGCGCTGCTTGAGCTCGACAAGGTTCTCGCTCTCGTCACCCGCCAGGGTGGTCCGACGAGCCACACCGCGATCCTTGCTCGCTCTAAGGCGATTCCCGCCATCATGGGCGTCGCAGAAGCACTCGACCTTGCCGATGACACTCTGGTGATCGTGGATGCCGGTGCTGGCATGATCACGACAGAACCAACCGCTGAGCAAGTCTCCGCAGCAGAAGCCCGCATCGCCGAGCTCGCTGCCGCAGCAAACGCTCCCATCACTGATGGAGCTCTCGCTGACGGAACTCTCGTTCCTTTGCTCGCCAACCTCGGCACTCCGTCTGAGGCCGCGCAGGCTGTCGAACTCGGCGCTGAAGGAGTCGGCCTCTTCCGCACCGAGCTCATGTTCCTCGATGCCACTTCGGCCCCCACGGTTGAAGAGCAAACCAAGGAATATACCGAGATGTTGCAGCATTTCCCGGGCAAGAAGGTTGTCGTTCGCGCGCTCGATGCTGGTGCCGACAAGCCCCTGAGCTTTATGGACATGGGCGAAGAAGTAAATCCCGCCCTCGGCCAGCGCGGGCTTCGTTCGCTTCGTGTCAACGAGAACATCCTTCGTGACCAGCTGACCGCACTCGTCAACGCTCAGAACGCGACCGACGCCGACCTCTGGGTGATGGCGCCGATGGTGTCGGATGCCGAAGAGACCGACTACTTCGTCTCCCTTGGTCGCGAGCTTGGTCTTAACACCGTCGGTGTCATGGCCGAGGTTCCCTCGCTCGCCGTGCTCGCCGACCAGGTCGCAGAACGCAGCGACTTCGTCTCGATCGGCTCCAACGACCTCACGCAGTACACGCTGGCTGCGGACCGGATGCTCGGCACCCTCGCTAAGTTCCAAGACCCGTGGCACCCTGCCGTGCTCCGCATGGTGAAAATGCTCGGAGACGCGGGAGCCGCAGCGGGCAAGCCTGTCGGAGTCTGTGGTGAAGCGGCCGCAGATCCGCAACTGGCCATCGTCCTTGTCGGTCTGGGAGTAACAAGCCTCTCGATGACGCCCGCGGCGCTCGCCGACGTGCGCGCCGAGCTTCTGACGGTCACGCTCGAACAGGCCAAGGCTCGCGCCGCGGCCGCCATCAACGCGACCACCGGACCGACCGCTCGTGAAGCTGCGGCGAACGCTGCCTAGCTCGCTCGAATAACTCGTTCGTAGCGCCACGATTCCTTCGGGAATCGTGGCGCTACGTCGTTAACCGGCAGTCGCAGGGCTCGGTGTGCGGTGTGCACAAACTTTTTCGACCATGTACCGGTGTGGCCGTAACTGCGGTGGGGGCGCACCCTGTGGCTTTCGGCATCTCCACCAGCATGAAAGTGGTCCAGCTAAAACGTCTATCTCGCATGAACTGGGAGTGTGCACGTTTAGAGCTGAACTCTTCTCAAAAACCTCGTCTCGAATAATCGGGGTACAAAACTCTCCCACGGTTAGCGCTGCCAGCGCGAGTGATTTGCCAGCCTGACCAGCAAAAGTGGTTCGCGCGGTTGCGGGGGAGCTCCCAATCGGGACGAATTCTCCGTTGACTGTCGTGCGCCCGAGAGAGTGCTTCCATCCAGTGCAGGTGGTCTACTAGCGGCGGTGTTGGTGAACTCGTCAGCGCTACTCTGAAACTGGCTATAACGCTTGATCATTCGGGACAGAATGAGCTGTTCCCCCCTAAGGGGGGCACAAATTTCTGAGAACTTTCGATAGTCTGCGTCATAGAGAACGGGTTCATCAGTCTCTTTGGGTAAGAAGGTTTTGTTTCTAAAATCTTCGCCCACAAGGGACAAAGAGAGGCCCGGGAAATGGATCAGGGGGATGAGCGGAATCGTGGCACCGAAGCTAACCACTTCGGACGAGCAGCTACTGGCACAGGCGCGTACGGGGGTACAAAACGCCTTTGCCGAGCTCTGGAGTCGCCACTACCGCTCGGGAATATGTGTCGCCCGTCAGTACACGTCGATAGACGCGGACGATCTCGTGTCTGAGTCGTTCGCGCGTATTTACCAGCGTGTGCTGGCGGGGGGCGGCCCACAGGGCGCTTTCCGCCCCTACCTCTACACGACCATCCGCAACCTCGCGTCGACGTGGGGCGCAGCCTCCCGCGAAGTGCAAGTGGATGAGATCGCCGACTTTGAAGATCCCAAGACTCTCGACGACCCCATTGCGGTCGCACTCGACCACTCGCTCACGGCCAAAGCCTTCCGTGAACTTCCGGAACGCTGGCAGTCAGTGCTCTGGTACACCGAAGTTGAAGGCATGGACCCTCATGAGGTGGCGCCACTACTCGGGATGAGCCCTAACGGCGTCGCTGCGCTGTCGTACCGCGCGCGTGAAGGCCTTCGCAAAGCCTGGTTGCAGGCTCATATCAACGATGCAACGGCATCCGGCGAATGCCAGTGGGCGATGTCAAAGTTTGGCGAGCATGCTCGCAAAAGCCTCAGCGGCAGAGACACTACGCGTATCGAAGCGCACCTTGCCTCGTGCACTCGTTGCGCGATCGTGTGCGAAGAGGTCGATGAGGTTGGTTCACGCCTAGCACTCGTGATGATCCCGATGCTGCTGGGCGGCGTTGCCGGTGGCGGTTTCCTCAGCGCCTTCGGGCAGGGCGGTGCAGCGTCCCTCACCGCAGCTGCAGCACCGGCTATGCCAGCAGCCGTCGTTGCCAGCACTCATCTTGCGGGTGCCGGCAGTGCGGTCGCTGTGGGTGGTGCTAGCGCGGGTGCGCTTCCTGTCGCGGTCGCTGGCACGCTTGCTGCGGCGGTGGCTTTGACGGGTTCGCTCGTTGTGCTCGGCCCGACGGCGCCAGACTCGACAAGTGCAGAAGGCACGACGACGAGTGACACCTCCCCTGGCCAGAACAATGCCGACGTCACAAACTCGGGAGTGAGCGACAATCTCGGTGGCTCCCGCACTGATCCCAGCGACATCACGATTCCTACAGTCCCGTCTATTGACGCTGCCACCGACACCGACGGCATCGCCAGCGGCACTGGTGGTCTCGTCGGTTCTGTTGGCGACGCTGTCGGAGGACTCGTCGACTCGGTCGTCGGCACCGTTACGGGAGGAGCAGCCCCCGAAGGCCACACGGCCCCTGGCGGCGTTGTGGGTGCGGATGTCAACCTCAATCTCGTCGGTACTGCCACTCCCGGCGCGCATCTGTCGTTGCAGGCGGCTGGGCTCGTTTACGCGACGACTACCGTGTCAAGCGACGGTACCTTTGCGCTCAACGTCACGGGCATCCCCGGCGGGCTGTCATCTCTTGACTTGGTTCAGACCGTTGACCGCGGGTATTTGGGTGGCCTCGTTGGCACTGGCGGTCTGCTCGGGGGCCTCCTCGGCACGGTCGATGGCCTCATCAACGATCTCATCAAGCCGCTTCAACTGTCGTCGGGAAACAACCAAGGCATCAACGTTCGCCTCCTGAGCTAAACCCCAGTTCGGGGGTGTTTGCCGAATCTTCTCGTCATAATGTGAGCGAAGACCAGTCTCTTTCATTAGGCAACCCGAATGCCTACAGTGGGCGTTCGCCGTGGGTGACGGACGCACACAAACAAATCGCCCCTGTCGCTACCTCGGTAGCGCTAGGGGCGATCTTGTGTTGAGCGAAAGCGTGGTTACGGCTTGCCCTTGATGATGGCCTGCTTCACTTCAGCGATTGCCTGAGTGACTTGGATGCCACGGGGGCACGCGTCGGTGCAGTTGAAGGTGGTGCGGCAACGCCACACGCCCTCTTTGTCGTTGAGGATGTCGAGGCGAACGCCAGCACCCTCATCGCGCGAGTCAAAGATGAAGCGGTGCGCGTTCACGATGGCGGCAGGACCGAAGTACTGTCCGTCAGTCCAGAACACGGGGCAGCTCGAGGTGCACGCAGCGCACAGGATGCACTTGGTGGTGTCGTCGAAGCGGGCGCGCTCCACAGGGCTTTGCTTGCGCTCTTTGCCGCCCTTGACGGGACCGGCCATGAGGAACGGGTTGACCTCTTTGAAGGAGTCGAAGAACGGCTCCATATCGACGATCAAGTCCTTCTCCAAGGGGAGCCCCTTGATGGCCTCCACGTAGATCGGCTTCGAAATGTCGAGGTCCTTGATCAGGGTCTTGCAGGCCAGGCGGTTGCGGCCGTTGATGCGCATCGCATCCGAACCACAAACACCGTGCGCGCAGGAGCGACGGAAGGTCAGCGACCCATCCATCTCCCACTTGATCTTGTGAAGAGCATCGAGAATACGGTCGGTCTCGTACAGCTCAACGTCGAAGTCTTCCCAGCGCGGTTCTTCATCCACCTCGGGGTCGAAACGACGAATCATGAGCGTCGCAGTGAAGGTCGGAACGACCTCTGCTGCGGCAGGCTTGTTATCAGCGACGGCAGTGCTCATTAGTACTTTCTTTCCATTGGCGGGTAGTTAGTGATCACTACCGGCTTCCAGTCGAGACGGATGTGGTCACCCGCCTCTTCTGATTCTGGGTCGCCCGTGAGGTACGCCATGGTGTGCACGAGGAAGTTCTCGTCGTCACGGTTGGGGTAGTCCTCACGCATGTGGCCGCCACGGCTTTCCTTGCGAGACCGAGCCGAGAACACGAGTACTTCAGCGAGGTCGAGCAGGAAGCCAAGCTCTACGGCTTCGAGCAGGTCAGTGTTGAACCGCTTGCCCTTGTCGTCGAGGCGAATGTTCTTGTAGCGAGCGCGCAACGTTTGGATGAGCTTGGTTACCTCTTCGAGGCTTTCATCGGTGCGGAAGATCTGCGCGTTGCGGTCCATCGAGACCTGCAGTTCCTTGCGGATGACGGCAATACGCTCGGTGCCATCGCCGGCACGAACCATGTCGAGGATGTTCTTGACGCCCCCGGCAGGGTTCTCGGGCAGCGGCACGAACTCAGCAGTCTTGACGTACTCGACGGCTGCCTTTCCGGCACGCTTTCCGAAGACGTTGATGTCGAGCAGCGAGTTGGTTCCCAAACGGTTAGAACCGTGAACGGAAACGCACGCACACTCGCCAGCGGCGTAGAGCCCCTTGACGACATCCGTGTTGTTGCGCAGCACTTCGGCCTGAACGTTGGTGGGAATACCACCCATCGCGTAGTGCGCGGTCGGCAGCACGGGAACGGGCTCGGTGTACGGCTCGACGCCCAGGTAGGTGCGAGCGAACTCGGTGATGTCAGGCAGCTTCTCGTCAATGACGGCCGGCTCGAGGTGAGTGATGTCGAGGAACAGGTAGTCCTTGTCGGGACCAGCTCCACGGCCTTCACGAATCTCAGTGGCCATCGAGCGCGCAACGATGTCACGCGGCGCGAGGTCCTTGAGCGTCGGCGTGTAGCGCTCCATGAAGCGCTCGCCCTCGGAGTTGCGCAGAATCGCGCCCTCTCCACGGGCAGCTTCGGAGAGGAGGATGCCGAGGCCAGCCAACCCGGTGGGGTGGAACTGGAAGAACTCCATGTCCTCCAACGGAAGGCCCTTGCGCCAGATGATTCCGACGCCATCACCGGTGAGGGTGTGAGCGTTGGATGTCGTCTTGAAGATCTTGCCGAATCCACCGGTAGCGAAGATGATCGCCTTCGACTGGAACACGTGGAGCTCGCCGGTAGCGAGCTCGTAGGCAACAACGCCAGACGGTTCGTCAACGCCATCGACCTCGGTCATGACCAGGTCGAGAACATAGAACTCGTTGAAGAAGTTGATGCCGAGCTTGACGCAGTTTTGGTACAACGTCTGAAGGATCATGTGACCGGTGCGGTCAGCGGCGTAGCAGGCGCGGCGAACCGGAGCCTTGCCGTGCTCGCGAGTGTGGCCACCAAAGCGACGCTGGTCGATCTTGCCGTCTTCGGTGCGGTTGAACGGAAGACCCATGTTCTCGAGGTCTACAACGGCGTCGATGGCCTCTTTGGCGAGAATCTCTGCCGCGTCTTGGTCGACAAGGTAGTCGCCACCCTTGACGGTGTCGTAGGTGTGCCATTCCCAGTTGTCTTCTTCGACGTTGGCGAGGGCCGCAGCCATGCCACCCTGCGCTGCACCAGTGTGCGAACGCGTGGGGTAGAGCTTGGAGATTACAGCGGTCTTGGCGTGCGGGCCGGCTTCGATTGCGGCTCGCATGCCAGCGCCACCGGCGCCCACAATGACGATGTCGAACTGGTGGTAATGGATTCCGTCAATAACGGTTCCGTCGGCGATGTCGCCGGTGTTAATCGTTGCCAATTAAGATGCCTCACAGAAGCTGGGGAGCAGAGCTGGGTCAGCTCCGGCTGGGCAGGGGTCAAAGGTAGTGATCACGAGCGTTCCCAGAATGATCAGGATGACCGTGGATGCGGCAATTCCGATCAAGAGAACCTTGCGCACCTTGGGGTTGGTTGCATAGTCGTTCACGAGCGTGCGCATTCCGTTGCCGCCGTGGATGAGCGCGAGCCACAGCATGAGGCCGTCCCACACAATCCAGAACGGGTCAGCGAGCTTTCCGCCGACGAACGCGAAGTCGATGGCTTTGACACCCTCGCCGGCAACAAGGTTGACGAAGAGGTGGCCGAAGATCAGAACGATCAGCACGACGCCAGAAGCGCGCATGTAGATCCATCCCCATTTTTCCCAGTTGATTCCACCGGTGCGGTGGCCACGGGTAGGGGTGCGGGGGGCTTCGATGAGACTCATGCTCAACCTCCGAAGATGTGCATTAGCTGGCGGGGGATGAACGCGGCAAGCAGAACCACCCAGAGACCAATGACAACCCAGAACATGGTGCGCTGGTGCTTGGCACCGAACGCCCAAAAGTCGATCAGGATGATGCGCAGTCCATTGAAGGCGTGGAATGCGATCGCCGCGACGAGGGCTATCTCGCCAAGTCCCATGAGGGGCGTCTTGTAGGTGTCGATCACCGCGTTGTAGGCCTCAGGACTCACACGCACGAGGGCGGTGTCGAGAATGTGCACGAGGAGGAAGAAGTAGATAGCAACACCGGTAATACGGTGCAACACCCACGACCACATGCCCTCTTTACCCCGGTACAGGGTGCCAGCAGGTCTCTTGGGTGAGCGAATCTTGGGCGGCGACTGCGGCTCCGCCACTAGGTTACTCGCCGACTTCTCTGGCACGAGGACCCTCCTTGCGGTGTGGGGTCGCGTCCACCGCGACCGATGAGTGTCCGCACAGGCGGACTCTCTCATTCTATTCCCGCGTGAAGGCCCTCGCTTCCCAGTCGACCCTAAATAGCGAGATATCCGGAATGTTTTCGAGAATATTGTGAAAGTTAACGAGCCGTGTTGCCAGCGAAGCGCTGAATCTAGGGCGCAATCGCCGTTGACGCCAAAGATTCTGAGAACTGAGCCCCGGAATTTTCGCGCTGATCCATCGCCGCTCGGTACCATTCGATTTTCAGTGTGATCCCGTCGAGGTGCTTCTGTTGTTCGGCCAGGTCACGAATGACATTTTCGCGGTGCTGCTCGAGCAAGCGCATCCGCTCCGCTGCGGTGTCTTTGCCGCTGCGCACCAGATCGGCATACTCCCGAATGGTGCGGATGGGCATCCCGGTGCGGCGAAGATGGCCGATGAACTCGACGGCCTTGACATCCATTTCGCGGTAACGCCGCTGACCGTTCGCGAGGCGGGGAACCACAAGAAGTCCTGCTTTCTCGTAGTAGCGAAGCGTGTGATCGGTGACGCCGGTCGCCTCGGCAACCTCGCCGATGGTGAGTACTCGTTCGTTCGTTGTTGTCATCGTGCCACCCATGCTTGTTCCTAGAGCGCACTCTAAGTCAAGTCACTGTGGGCACAGTGTGCAGCTACCTACCGAGGAACCGGTGCGGATGCAGCAGCAATCGTCGCTTCGTAGTGCTGAACAAGTTCGCCGCAGACGCCGCTCCACGACTTTCCGAGAACAGTGCGCCGCCCGGCCTCAGCCATGCGAGCTCGAAGCGCCGGATCAATGGCGAGCGCCTCTATATAGGCACGCAATTGATCTTCGTTGTCGGCCTCAAAGAGGAAGCCGTCAATTCCGTGGTCAATCAAATCAATGGGGCCGCCAGCGCGGGGCGCCACTACGGGCAAACCTGCCGAATGTGCTTCCTGCAAAGTTTGGCCAAAGGTCTCTTCAGTTCCCGTGTGCGCAAAAATATCGAAGGCGGCATAGGCCGTGGCCAAATCCTCGCCACCCAACTTGCCCAGCCACGTCACGGGGATGCCGGCGAGCTCCTTCTTAACCAGAGGTACCGATGAACCGTCTCCGACGATCGCAACGCGCACCCCGGTGAGGCCCCGAAGCGCTCGCAGCCGCTCCACCTGTTTCTCGGGAGCGATGCGTCCCACATACCCAACGACGATTTCGCCATTGGGGGAGAGGCGCTTGCGCAGCTTCGCCGTCGCCGGCGAGAGCTTCTTGGCGGGGTGATACATCGCGAGGTCGACGCCGCGACCCCAGCGTTCAAGCTTCGTGAGGCCGATGGCCCGCAGATCCGTCATTGCGGTGCTCGACGGGGCAAGCGTGAGCTCAGCACCATCGTGGATCCAACGCACGATGCGCCAGGCCAGCTTGGTCGCCTGACCGAGGTGGTGACGGCGAGCGTAGCCCGCGACATCCGTCTGAAAAATCGCTACTGCGGGGATGCCGAGGCGATTCGCCGACGAAATAGCTTGAGCGCCGAGAAGAAAGGGAGCAGCGGCGTGAACCACATCGGGGCGAAAGTCGGCGATCAACTTGTGAACTTGCGGGTTGGGCAGGCCAACAGGAAACTGCCGATAAGCCAGTGCGGGTACCGCGTGCACTGTGAATCCCGCGTAGGTCTTGGGGGCGCCAGCCGATGGACAAATCACAATCGCCTCGTGACCTTCGGCGCTCAAATAGTCGAGCACCTTCAGCACGCTGTTGGTGACGCCGTTGACAGTGGGGAGGAAGCTTTCGCTCACAATGGCGACTCGCACAATCAGCACCTCAATCGGTTGTCGTGACCCTGACAGTAGAAGGTGCAGACAACCGGCGAGTTAACGGGTGCTGAAGTCTAAGGTGGAGGCATGAGCCAACATCAGGCCCCGTTCGACAACTTCTATAGCGTGATCCCCGCCGGCGGTATCGGGTCACGGCTATGGCCGCTGTCGCGGGCCGACGCCCCCAAGTTCTTGCACGACCTCACCGGATCAGGCCAGACCTTGCTGCGGGACACCTGGGATCGCCTTGCGCCGATCTCTGGCACCGACCGCATTATGGTCGTGACCGGGCGCGCGCACCGTGCCGCCGTAGAAAAGCAGCTGCCCGAACTCAGCGACCCCAACGTTGTGCTCGAGAGCGAGCCAAAAGACTCCTCTGCAGCGATCGGGCTTGCGGCCGCGATCCTGCTCAAACGCGACCCCAACGTCATCATTGGATCGTTTGCTGCTGACCATGTGATTCGCGACATCCGCGGATTCAGGCGCAGCGTGCGCGAGTCGATCGCCGTGGCCAATGCTGGCTACATCGCTGCCATTGGAATCACGCCCACCGAGCCCGCTATTGGGTTTGGCTACATTCACTGCGGCGATCCGCTTGAGATCGACGACGCTCCCAGCGCTGTCATGGCGAAGTCGTTCGTTGAAAAGCCTGATTTCGAGACAGCCCAGGCCTACGTGGCCAGCGGCGACTACCTCTGGAACGGCGGCATGTTTATTTCGCGTGCCGACGTGCTTCTCGAACAACTGGGCAAAGCCGAACCCGAACTATTGGCTGGCCTCACCGAGCTCGCTGAAGTGTGGGACACCCCAGAACGCGGCGCCGTCGTCGACGCCGTCTGGCCGCACCTCGCCAAGATCGCCATTGACTACACGGTGGCCGAACCTGCTGCCGAAGAAGGGCGCCTCGTCGTGATCCCCGGAGACTTCGATTGGGATGACGTCGGCGACTTCGCCTCGATCGCCAAGTTGCACTCGGGTGGGCGCAAATCAGACCTCGCGATCCTCGGCGAAAATGCTCGCGTTCTAGCCGATAAGTCCACGGGTGTGGTGATTAGTCAGACTGACCGGCTTATTTCCCTAATTGGGGTAAACGACATTGTCGTGGTCGATACCCCCGATGCTTTGCTGGTTACTACAACTGCGAACGCTCAGAGAGTAAAATCTGTAGTGGATGCTCTAAAAGTCTCCGGACGTAATGATGTGTTGTGACAACCGTATTTCGCGTTTGTAACCATTCGGCTTCGGCGCTCATATTCGCACAATGCATTCCTTGATTCTTCGGTAGCGTAGGTTCACTATGTTTCGACAATTTCTGTCGGACAGCATCTTGGAGGACACCTTGAGAATCAGCACTCACGGCCGCGCACTCAGCGGCATGGCGCTCGTTGCCACCAGCGCACTCGTACTCGCCGGTTGCGCATCAGCACCCGAAGAGACCGACGCCGGATCGGGCGAAGCGCTTGACTACCTTCCCTGCATGGTTTCTGACTCGGGCGGATTCGACGACAAGTCGTTCAACCAGCTCGGTTACGAAGGTATCGAAAAGGCAGCCAACGAACTCGGTGTTGAATTCAACGCTGTCGAATCGACCAGCGATGCAGACTACGCACCCAACATCGAAAGCCTCGTAGCTGAGGGTTGCGACCTGATCGTCACCGTCGGATTCAACCTCTCCGCAGCCACCGTTGAGTTCGCTCTCGCGAACCCCGACATCGACTTCGCAATTGTCGATGACGCGGCAGACAACGACTTCGATGGCACCATCGACGCTCCGAACATCAAGCCGATCCTCTTCGACACCGCTGGTGCTGCATTCCTCGCGGGTTACGCTGCCGCTAGCTACTCCAAGACCGGTGTTATCGGAATGTACGGCGGAATGAACTTCCCCACCGTTTCGATCTTCCTCGACGGAACCGCTCAGGGTGTTGAGTACTACAACTCCGAAAAGGGCACCGACGTCACCGTTCGTGGTTGGGACATCGCAGCACAGGACGGAACCTTCATCGGTACCTTCGCTCCGGGAACCGACTCGCGTGCAGCAGCTCAGAACCTGATCGACCAGGGTGCAGACGTTCTGCTTCCTGCTGGTGGACCCATCTTCCAGAGCGCGGTTGAGGCAATCCGCGACTCCGGCAAGGACATCGCCATGATCGGTGTAGACGCTGACCTGACCGAGACCGAGACCGCAGCTGCGGACTTGTTCCTCACCTCGATCCTCAAGCAGATCGGCGTTGCAGTTGAAGACGTCGTCAACGAGGCTTCGACCGGTTCGCTCGACACCACGCCGTACATCGGAACCCTCGAAAACGGTGGAGTTGGCATCTCGCCGTTCCACGACTTCGAGTCGATGGTTGACGGAGGGCTCGAAGCTGAGCTCGTCACCGTCAAGGACGGCATCATTTCCGGCGACATCGCCGTAACGTCGTACCTGAACTAATTAGATAGAACTGAGGGGGCTGGCCTGAGGGTCAGCCCCCTTCGTTTTGGACTAGTCCTCTGAGGCTATTCTTGTGAAACCCGACGACGGCGATGATGCCCGTCACAGTACTGAGGAGAGATTGTGAAGCTTGAGCTGCGAGGTATTACCAAGCGCTTCGGTGACCTAATCGCGAATGACCATATTGATCTCACGGTCGAAGAGGGCGAGATTCACTGCCTCCTCGGCGAGAATGGCGCGGGTAAGTCAACGTTGATGAATGTGCTCTACGGCCTGTATCAGGCTGAGGAGGGCGAAATTCTCATCGATGACGAGGTGCGCCACTTCGCTGGACCAGGAGACGCGATGCGCTCCGGTATCGGCATGGTCCACCAACACTTCATGCTGATCCCCGTGTTCACCGTCGCAGAAAACGTGGCTCTAGGCCACGAAGAGGTCTACGGTCCCGGGCTCCTCAACCTCGAAGCCGCCCGCACGCTCGTGCGTGACATTTCCGCTCGCTTCGGTTTCGACATCGATCCCGACGCTCTCGTCGAGGATTTGCCGGTTGGCGTGCAGCAGCGTGTGGAGATCGTCAAGGCGCTCTCGCGTGAAGCCAAGATCCTGGTCTTCGATGAGCCGACCGCGGTACTGACGCCTCAAGAGACTGACGAGTTTATGGCCATCATGCGCCAGCTCAAGTCCGAAGGCACCTCCATTGTTTTCATCACGCACAAGCTGCGTGAAGTTCGCGAAGTAGCGGACCGCATCACCGTCATCCGCCTAGGAAAAGTTGTTGGCGAAGCAGACCCGAGTGCGAACAAGGAAGAACTGGCATCGCTCATGGTCGGCCGTGCTGTCGACCTCACGATCGACAAGGCTCCGGCGCAGCTCACCGACAACTCTCTCGTGATCGACAAGCTGTCGATCGCTGATGAACTTGGGCACCGCGCAGTCACAGACCTCAGCGTCACGATTCGGGGTGGCGAGATTCTCGCCATCGCGGGAGTGCAGGGCAACGGTCAAACTGAACTGGCCGAAGCGCTGCTCGGCATGCAAGAGCGAGCATCGGGTTCAATTACGTTGAACGGCACCGAATTGCTCGGCCTCAACGCGCGCCAAATCCTCGATGCTGGCGTTGGTTATGTCCCGGAAGACCGCACTCTCGATGGTCTCGTTGGTGCCTTCTCGGTGGCCGAAAACTTGATGCTCGACCGCAGTGACGGAGAACCGTTCGTCAAGTACGCCACGTTGCAAACGGACGTGCTCACCGAGTTCGCGACCGAGAAGCTTGAGGAATACGACATCCGCGCTCAGAGCATCGGCGAGCTCGTCTCGAAGCTCTCGGGCGGTAACCAGCAGAAGGTTGTGTTGGCTCGAGAACTCAGCCGCGAGCTGTCGTTGTTGGTCGTCTCGCAGCCGACTCGTGGACTCGACGTTGGTTCTATCGAGTTTGTTCACGAGCAGATTGTTCGAGTGCGTGATCGCGGAGTTCCCGTGATCGTCGTCTCGACTGAACTCGACGAAGTCGTTTCCCTCGCAGACCGCATCGCGGTCATGTACAAGGGACAAATTGTTGGAATCGTGCCTGCGGATACCCCGCGCGAAAAACTCGGCCTCATGATGGCTGGCGAACGCATTACGGAGGAGGCAGCATGAGCGAGCCAACACCACAGAAACCTGAAGACCAGAAGCCTGAAGACCTGAAAGCCGAAGAAGCGGCCGTGACAGAGACTGCCACGACCTCGGAAACGAACCAGGACACTGTCCGCTGGACGAACGCGTTCCGCGAAATCGCGTCGGGTAACGCGCTGCTTTCGCTGCTCGCCGTCGTCTTGGCGATCCTGATTGGTGGAGTGCTCATCGCATTCACCGATTCCGATGTGCAAGATGCAGCCGGCTACTTCTTCGCTCGTCCCGGTGACCTCTTCGCGGCCATCGGCTCCGCTGTCGGCGGTGCTTACCTCGCACTGTTCCAAGGATCGATCTACGACTTCCGTCGCGATGACTTCCTTTCGGCCATCAAGCCGCTAACGCAGACCTTGGTCTTCGCAACGCCGCTGATTGCCGCCGGGCTCGGTGTCGCGATCGCCTTCCGTGTTGGTCTGTTCAACATCGGTGGCCGCGGCCAGATCATCGTCGGTGCAGCATTCGCCGGCTACGCGAGCTTCGCGTGGGATCTGCCCATCGTCATCCACGTCACCGTTGCTGTGATCATGGGAATCATCGGTGGTGCCCTCTGGGGTGCGATTGCTGGTCTCTTGAAAGCGCGCACCGGTGCTCACGAGGTGATCGTCACGATCATGCTCAACTACGTTGCCTACTACCTGATCAGCTTCTTGCTGCGCACTGATCTGCTCAAGAACCCAGGTTCCAACAACCCGAAGACACCGCCAGCAGCAGAAAGCGCCGTTCTGCAGCCCATCTTTGGTGACGGCTTCAAACTGCACTGGGGCTTCGTCCTCGTGGTTGCGGCTACCGTTGTGGCTTGGTGGCTCATTGACCGCTCAAGCCTCGGTTTCAAGTTCCGCGCTGTGGGCCTCAACCCTCACGCGGCTCGCGTCGCCGGTGTCAAGGTGGAGCGCATCTACATCTACGTCATGCTCATCGCGGGTGGCTACGCTGGTCTCGCTGCGAGCACCGAGGTGCTCGGAACGACCACGAGCGGATTCACCTCCGGGGTCGATGCGGGAATCGGCTTCGACGCCATCACCGTTGCTCTCCTCGGGCGTTCCACCCCGTGGGGAACCTTCGCTGCCGGCCTCCTCTTTGGTGCTTTCAAAGCGGGCGGGTTCACCATGCAGGCTTCGCAGGGCATCCCGATTGACATCGTTCTCGTTGTTCAGTCCCTCATCGTTCTGTTTATCGCAGCTCCGCCGCTCGTGAGGGCTGTGTTCCGACTGCCGCAACCCGGCGCTCGCGCAAAGAAGGTGGTCAGCTAATGACTTTCACCAAAACTTCTGAAGGCAAAAGCCACGCAGGATCGAAGATCGATCGTCGTAGCTGGAAGCTCCCGATCGCATTCGCGATTGTCTCGCTGATCTCTGGCGTGCTCTTCGTTGGCTTCGCTGAGGACGCCCCCACCGGGTTCAACCTCTCAACGGGGTCCGACCTGTTCCAACTGCCGGTTATTCACTTGCCTGCGCTTGCGACCGGCGTTGTCGTGACGATCCTGACCGCGCTCATCGCGGTCGGCTCGGCATTCATGATCTCGCAGGATCGCGCAGTGCCTAAGTGGATTCCCATCGTGGGTGCGATTCTCGCTCTCACCGGCTTCCTCACCTGGGCTGCTGCCGATGAGACGCTTCGCGTTCCTGAACTGCTTGCCGGTTCTCTCGTGCTTGCCGTTCCGCTCATATTCGGTGCTCTCGGTGGCGTAATCTCCGAGCGCGTCGGTGTCGTCAACATCGCGATCGAAGCCCAACTGCTAGCCGGTGCGTTTGTTTCCGCCGTCGTCGGAACCCTCACGGGCTCCGCCTTCGCGGGACTCTTCGCGGCAGCTGTCGCCGGAATGCTCGTGTCGTTCTTGCTCTCGGTCTTCGCGATCAAGTACCTCGTCAATCAGATCATCGTCGGTGTTGTCATCAACGTTCTGGTTTCTGGTCTCACCGGATTCCTGTACTCGACTTGGCTTACGGACAACCCCGAGCAGTTGAACAACCCGGAAGGGTTCTCGACGCTGGCAATTCCGCTGCTGAGCGGCATCCCGATCATCGGCCCGGTGCTGTTCCAGCAGACGCTGATCGTCTACTTGCTGTACGTCATCGTGGCCGCCGTTGCGTTCGCGCTGTACCGCACTCGCTGGGGACTGCGTCTGCGCGCCGTCGGTGAGCACCCCAAGGCCGCCGACACCGTCGGCATCAACGTGACTCTTACCCGTTTCTGGAACGTCGCCCTTGCCGGCGCGATCGCCGGTCTCGGTGGAGCATTCATCACGCTGAGCCAGACAGGCCAGTTCGGCAAGGACGTCACTGCGGGCGCCGGCTTTATCGCTCTCGCCGCCGTGATCTTTGGTCGCTGGGACCCGATCAAGGCAACGCTCGCGGCGCTGCTCTTCGGCTTCGCCAGCAACCTGCAGAACGCTCTGAGCGTGGTGGGTTCGCCGGTTCCGAGCGAGTTCATGCTCATGCTGCCGTACGTCGTGACAATCATTGCCGTCGCCGGTCTGGTCGGAAAGTCTCGGCCACCAGCAGCATCCGGAACACCATACATAAAGGGGTAACGCTATGACGATCGAGCCGCAATCTATTGACTGGGATGCGCTGAGGCTCGTCGCCACAGACGCCCTGACCCACGCCTACGTTCCCTATTCGAAGTTCCCGGTCGGCGTCGCCGCAATTGTCGACGACGGCCGGGTGATTTCGGGTGCGAACGTCGAGAACGCCTCCTACGGCCTCACCCTGTGTGGAGAGTGTTCTCTGATCTCTGCCCTGCACATGACAGGCGGCGGAAAGCTCGTTGCCTTCACGTGCGTCGATGGCAAAGGCAACGCCCTCATGCCGTGCGGGCGCTGCCGCCAACTGTTGTTCGAGCACTCCGCTGAAGGCATGTTGCTCGACACCGTTTCTGGCATCAAAACGATTGACGAAGTGATCCCCGACGCGTTCGGGCCACGCACTCTTGAGGAGTACCGCAGTGAATAACAGCGCAGAAGCCAAGCAGGTCGAACGTTTCGATGCCGTGGACCTCATCCACACCAAGCGTGACAAGGGTGTGCTCAGCACCGACCAGATCAACTGGCTCGTGGATGCCTACACTCGCGGTTATGTCGGCGACGAGCAGATGGCTGCCATGACAATGGCCATCTTCATCAACGGCATGGAGCGCGAAGAAATCCGCGACCTCACCCTGGCTATGATCGCCAGCGGCGAGACGCTGAGCTTTGAAGGACTGGGCAAGCCCACGACCGACAAGCACTCGACCGGTGGCGTTGGTGACAAGATCACCTTGCCGCTCGCCCCGCTCGTCGCCTCCTTCGGCGTCGCCGTGCCGCAGCTTTCGGGCCGCGGTCTTGGCCACACGGGTGGCACGCTCGACAAGCTCGAGAGCATCCCCGGCTGGCGTGCTGACCTCAGTAACGAAGAGTTCTACGCCCAGCTGCGCGGCGTTGGCGGAGTGATCTGTGCTGCCGGTTCAGGGCTCGCTCCGGCCGACAAGAAGTTGTATGCCCTTCGCGACATCACCGGAACTGTCGAAGCTATTCCACTGATCGCATCCTCAATCATGAGCAAGAAGATCGCGGAAGGAACGTCGGCCCTCGTGCTCGATGTTAAGTTCGGCTCCGGCGCCTTCATGAAGGATGCCGACCGCAGTCGCGAGCTCGCTGAAACCATGGTTCGCCTAGGTAAGGATGCGGGAGTCAAGACTGTCGCGTTGCTCACCAACATGAATGTTCCCCTCGGTCTCACCATCGGAAACGCTAATGAGGTACGCGAATCGGTTGAGGTTCTCGCCGGTGGCGGCCCCGCTGATGTGCGCGCGCTGACGGTAGCGCTCGCCCGCGAAATGTTGGCTCAGGTTGGTCACGAAGATGCGGATGTGGAAGCCGCTCTCGATAACGGCCAAGCGATGGATGCCTGGCGCGGCATGATCTCCGCTCAGGGCGGCGACCCCGACGCTGCCTTGCCGCAGCCGAAAGAAAGCCACGTTGTTGTCGCCGAGCGCGATGGTGTTCTCGTCGAACAAGAAGCTCTCCCATTTGGCGTTGCTGCATGGCGTCTGGGCGCCGGTCGCGCTCGCAAGCAGGACCCGGTGCAGCACGCCGCTGGCATCGATTTGCATGCCAAGCCGGGCGACACTGTGCGCAAGGGCGAGCCGTTGTTCACGATGCACGCCGACGAGCCTGCTCGTTTTGAGCGCGCACTCGAGTCGCTCGAGGGCGCGTACCGCATCGGTGATGCCGGGGACACCATCCACGATGGCGGTCCGCTGATCGCTGGGCGCATCGACTAGCGCACCGCCCCGCATGCTGGCTTCGTAAGCTGAATGGTGGGTCTCATCCGCTGACGTAATGTTGTCTCAATGACGACCGCGGATGAGACCACCGCCAGTGCTGATCCGGCACCGGGTGGCGCACACACTACCGAGACCGAAGCCGAACACTCGGCTAAATGGCGTGCCTTCTGGGTGTGTGTTGTGGTCGCCGCAATCACGATCCTTGACCTCTCGAAGGTCAACGTGGCTCTTCCGTCGATCGAGGATGCTCTCGGCGCGACATCCACTCAACTGCAGCTCATTGTGTCGGGCTATGTGCTGACCTTTGGCCTTGTGCTGGTGCCCGCGGGCCGCCTTGGCGATCAGCGTTCGCGCAAGAAGCTGTTTCTCGTGGGGCTGACGCTCTTCACTCTCGCCAGTGTCGCGTGTGCGCTCGCCCCGAATGCGACCCTGTTGCTGGTGTTCCGTTTGCTGCAGGGTGTCGCGGCCGGCATCCAGATGCCTCAGGTCATTGGCCTCATTCAGCAGCTGTTTCGGGGACCCGAGCGCGGCCGGGCTTTTGGTCTTTTCGGTGCGATGATCGGTGTCGCCACTGCGTTCGGCCCCACCCTTGGTGGGCTGATGATCGCGATCGGCGGCGCCGAAGACGGCTGGCGTTACATCTTCTGGATGAACGTGCCCCTCGGCATCATCGCCCTCGTTCTGGCGTGGCGCATTCTCCCGACCACCTCCAAGGCAGGCTACGAGCGCCTCAGCCTCGACCCGGTCGGTATCGCGATCTTCGGAATCACGGTGCTTGCGTTGATGTGGCCATTCCTCTTCACGACGGGTGCTCCGACGGATGACCCCAATCGCTGGTGGCTGCTGGTGCTCTTTGTACTTTCTGCCGCCGCTTTCGTCGCGTGGGAGCGTCGCTACGCAGCAGGGGGACGGGCGCCTCTCGTTCCGCTTCAGCTGTTCCGCATCAGCTCGTTCCGCAACGGAACGTTGCTCGCGACCGTGTACTTCGCGGCAATGCCAGCGATGTTTCTCATGACGACGCTGTATTTGCAGCTAGGGCTTGGCCTCGAGCCCGTCTTCGCGGGGATGGTGACGATCGGTTTTGCGTTGACCAGTGCGGTGTCGTCGTGGCGCGGCGGCATCTTGGTTGAGCGCTACGGACGCTCGCTCGTGGTTGTGGGCCTCGCCATCTTGCTCGTGGGGCTTGGGCTCCTCATGGCCGCCGCGATTCTGACTCCGCCGGAGCTGACGCCCTACATGATGGCGGCAGCCCTCATTATCGGTGGTACCGGAGGTGGGCTCGTCGTCTCGCCCAACCAGACCCTCACACTGCACGACATTTCGCCCGTCGAGGGTGGCCTAGCGGGATCCGTAGGGCAGCTTGGCCAACGAATCGGGACGGCGATCGGAACCGCCGTTGCACTCTCGTTGTTCTATTCCACTCTGTACAACGAACGCAACAGCGGCGAAAGCACCGTCGAGCTGTACCACCACGCTTACGGCACCGGGATGCTCGCCACAACGCTCTTCTTCTCGATCGCGATGCTTGTTGGCGTTATCGATCTCGGTGCACGCAAGCGCCGGGCACGCGCGCTGGAGGTCTAGAGCTTCGGGTCACCGATGCGCTCGAGGGCGTCGACGATCATGTCCCAGAATTTGGGAACGTCGATGTTGCGAGCGACCTGAGTCGTGCAGTCGGCGGGGGCCGGCGCGCGGAAGTCTGTGACGGTCATGCCGAGCGTGAGCTGTCCCGTGAGTTCCACATTCAAGGGGACCTTGACGGTGTCCATGATGGTGGGGTCGATCACGAAGGCGACGGCACACGGGTCGTGCACGGGCGGGTGCTCGAAGCCTTGAGCTTCGCGGTACGTAGCGCCGAAGAATTCAAGGAGTTCACCGACGAATGCTGCGGGGGCGGTGCCTACGGCGGCGATCGCAGCGGCGACGTCGTCGGTGGCGAGGGCGTCGTGAGTGACGTCAATGCCCACCATCGTGAGTGGCCATGATTCGTTGACGACGACGTGGGCGGCCTCCGGGTCGATCACAATGTTGAACTCGGCGGTAGCGCTCCAGTTACCGACGTTGACGCCGCCACCCATCATGACAACTTGCTTGACGCGCTGTGCGATGCGGGGCTCCTTGCGCACGGCAAGAGCGAGGTTGGTGAGCGCGCCGGTTGGAACGAGCGTGACGGTGCCTGGCTCGTTCTGCATAACGGTGTCGATGATGAAGTCGACGGCGTGACGAGCATCCAACTCGATAAGAGGCTCGGGGAGCACGGGGCCGTCAAGACCGGATTCGCCGTGAATGGATTCGGCTACTTCGACTTCGCGCACGAGCGGGCGGTGGGCTCCGCGGGCGAAGGGCACGTCGGTGATGCCGGCGACGCGGGCAACGGCTAGAGCGTTACGAGTGACTTTCTCGATTGTTTGGTTGCCCATCACGGTCGTGACTCCGAGGAGTTCGATGTGCGGGCTACCGTGAGCGAGCAGGATCGCAATCGCGTCGTCGTGCCCGGGGTCGCAGTCGAGGATAATTTTTTCAGCCATGATTAAAAGCATATATGAAAACATCATTCATATATGTAGAGTTGAGATATGACAAATGATCTTATTGACGGTGCCGCCGCCCGGTTGCTCTGGGTGAGATCTCGTATGCCGCTGCTCGCCGAAGTGCGAAAGCGGTTCGAGCAAGCGAAGCCCTTCGCCGGGCACCGCATCGGCATGGCGATGCACCTCGAGCCGAAGACAGCGGTGTTGCTCGAGACCCTGAAGGCCGGGGGAGCGGAGATCGTAGCGACCGGCAATCTCGGGTCGACGCAGGATGATGTTGTTGCCTATTTGCGGTCGCAGGGAATGACAATTTTTGGTGCCCGCGATGACTCTGAGTGCGAATATGAGGCACACATTCGAAACGTGGTGGAGTCGAAACCAGACATCATTCTCGACAACGGCGCCGGCATTGTTGCTCGTCTCGTCGAGCTCGGAGAGACCGATCGCATTGTCGGCGGCACCGAAGAAACCACCTCAGGAAGCTACCGTCTGCGCGAGGAACTCGCTACGCACATCCGCTTTCCCATCATCGTTATCGACGACAACCCTCTGACGGTGATCAATGAGAACAAGCATGCGGCAGGTCAGTCAGTTGTTGAGAGCTTTATGCGTGTCACGAACGTCATGGTCTCTGGGCGCCGCTTTGTGGTCGCTGGCTACGGGTGGTGCGGTCGCGGTGTGGCGCACTATCTTCGTGCTTTGGGCGGCAAGGTCGCTGTTGTAGAAGTCGATGAGATCAAGGCCCTTGAGGCAGCACTCGATGGCTATCGAGTGGCAAATGTTTTTGACCTGGCAGGCTGGGGCGAGGTCTTCATCACGGCTACCGGCCATCCGCAGGTTCTAACTACCGACTTCTTCGAGGTTGTCGCAGACGGAGCGATGCTCGTGAACTGCGGTCACTTCGACTGGGAAATCGACGTTCTGGCTCTGCGCGATGCGGCGACGAGCACGACCGTGATCGACGGTGCAATCGAGCGAGTTAACCTCCCGGGAAACCGCCACGTCACCCTGCTCGCGGACGGCCGCATGATCAATCTGGCGGGGCGCGAGCCTCGGGGCAACTCGATCGAATCGATGGATCTCGGATTTCTGCTTCAAGCGCTTTCGCTTGAACGTATCGCGACAGCGGCAGGCACGCTCGAACCAGGTGCGCAACCCGTGCCCGACAGCATCAACCGCGAGGCGGCCCGGCGGATGCTCGCCGCGATGAAAGCGGACCGCTGATGGCGACCACCCCCGAGTACACCGCTCCCGCCCTCGACAAGGGGCTCGACATTCTCGAGCTGCTCGCCGAAACATCGGGAGCCCTCAGCCAGTCGGAAATTGCGGAAGCAACCGGGCGCAGTATTGGCCAGATTTTTCGAGTTCTTTCCACTCTCGAACGCCGCGGCTACGTGTTCCGAGACAAGCAGTCGGGGCTCTACACGCTGGCAATGAAACTCTTGGAACTCGCGCACCGGCATCCGCCACTTCGGGGATTGGTCAGCGTGGCGCAACCCATCATGCAGGTTCTCGCGGAGCAGGTGCGGCAATCGTGCAACCTCGCCGTGCTCGATGGCAGTGAAGTGCGCGTCGTCGCTCAGGTGGAGTCTCCCGCCGACTTCGGTTTTCGAGTGCGCGTCGGGGCAACATTCGATTTGACGACGACGGCGACAGGTTCGGTGCTTTCGGCAACATCGCCATTGACGGCTGACACGGTCGTGCGGGCCGATACTTTGCACCCCGGAATCACCGATGTAGTAGCGCCGATTCTCGGGGCGAGTGGTGCTGTGGTGGCCGCGCTGACGGTGCCATACGTGGCACCAACGTTCAGCGAAGTGGATGTGGACCGCGTTCAAGAATTGGCGTCCGCCGCCGCAAAAGAAATTTCGATTCTCCTCAGCGGGGAAGCATTCACAGGATCGTAACGCCGTTCAGGTTAACCTCAGCGCGCTTTCAGCCAGAGGCACGGTAGATTTAGACGTATGAACGCCGCTGTTGAGAACTTTTTGATGCCCGGAGGTGGCGCGAGCATTACAGCGCTTCCCAAGGTCTCCCTCCACGATCACCTCGATGGAGGGTTGCGGCCTCAGACCATCGTCGAACTTGCCGATGAGGTCGGCTACGCGCTCCCCGAGGACAATTCGGAGGCGCTGAAATCATGGTTTGCGACTCAGGCCGATTCCGGCTCGCTCGTGAATTACCTCGCGACTTTCGACGCCACCATCGCTGTCATGCAGACCACCGAGGGTCTCCAGCGGGTCGCCCGCGAGTTCGTGGAAGACCTTGCTGATGACGGTGTCATTTATGGTGAAATCCGTTGGGCGCCGGAACAGCACCTGCAGAAGGGGCTCGACCTCGATCAGGTTGTCACCGCCGTGCAGGAAGGCTTGGAGCAGGGTGTGGATGCCGTGCGCTCGAGCGGCCGCAGCATCCGGGTGGGGCAGTTGTTGTCTGCCATGCGCCAAGCCGATCGCGGCACCGACATCGCCGAGCTGGCAATCCGTCACCGCGACCGCGGTGTTATCGGTTTCGACATTGCTGGTCCCGAAGCAGGATTCCCGCCGAGCCGCCTCCGTGGTGCGTTCGACTTGCTCGCGCACAACTACATTCCTGCCACCGTGCACGCGGGGGAAGCAGACGGCCTCGACAGCATCCGCAGTGCCCTCTTTGACGGTCGCGCGCTTCGTCTCGGGCACGGCGTTCGCCTGGCTGAAGACATCACGATTGCCAACGAAGACGACGAGAACACGTATGTGACGCTCGGGGACTTGGCCCAGTGGGTCAAGGATCGCGAGATCGCGCTCGAACTGAGCCCGTCATCCAATCTTCAGACCGGTGCCATCGAGCAGTGGGGCGACGAAATCATCGACCACCCCTTCGATCTGCTCTACCAACTCGGATTCCGCGTCACCGTCAACACCGACAACCGGCTGATGAGCGCCACGACTCTCAGTCGTGAACTCGCGTTGCTCACGGAAGCGTTTGGCTACGACCTCACCGACCTTGAGGTCTTCCAGCTCAATGCTGCGGCCGCAGCCTTCTTGCCCCTTGAAGAACGCGAAGAGCTCTCCGAGGCCATCAGCGTCGGTTTTGAGAAAGCGTAGTTATGTCCCTCCCTCCGCTGCCCGAATCAGCGATTGAAATTGATGCTTTTGCGGTTGATTGGCGAGCCGCTGTTCGACTGTCGGGCGAAGCCCTCGTGCGTTCTGGCGCGGCGAAGCCGGGGTATGCCGACGAGATGATCCGCATGATCGAGGATCACGGTCCCTACGTCGTTATTGCGCCCGGTCTTGCTTTGGCTCACGCTCGCCCTGGCCCCCAAGTGATCGCAAACGGGCTCTCGGTTGTCACTCTCAAAGAACCTGTACGGTTCGGTCACGCCCACAACGATCCGGTACGGGTGGTGCTTGGCCTCGCTATTTCTGAGGCGGGCGCACACTTGGCAGCGGTCGCGGCTGTCGCTAACATTTTCAATGACTCCTCGGCGATTAACGAGCTCGCCGCCGCAACGTCCGCTGCCGAGGTCCAACGCATCATGGGAGTGAATCCGTCGTGAAAATCGTGACCATCTGTGGTGCTGGCATCGGCAGTTCCGGTGTGCTCAAGGTCAACGCAGAACGTGCGTTGCGCGCGCTTGATCTCGAAGCCACGGTCGTTGCCGCTGAAGTGAGTACCGTTCGCACGGTCGCCGCGGATGCTCAGATTATTCTCACGACGCAAGAGTTCGTTGAGGCGATTGGCAAGACCAACGCCGATGTCATCGTGATTGTGAACCTCTTTGATACTTCGGAACTTGCCCAAAAACTAGAGGACGCCCTCGGCTAACCGAGGACGCCCTCCCACGTTTCTTCGCTCGCCGCCGTTCGGCAGCAGCGCCTGCGGTGCTAGCTGAGAACCTCGCGCATCCCCGCTTCAAGCTGGCTCGCGACGGCTTCGGCCGCAGCCTGACGCTCAGCGCCCTCGCCTGACATGCTCGAGGCATCCACATAGAACTTGAGTTTGGGCTCTGTGCCACTGGGGCGCACGATGACGCGTGCTCCGCCCTCGAACTGCATGCGAATGATGTTGCTGGGCGCGAAGCCGTCAACACCGTTCTCAAAGTCATCGAAGGATGCCACAGTGAGACCACCGACGGCGGCGGGAGCGTTCGCACGCAAGCGCGTCATCGTCTCGCCAATCTCTGAAATCTTGGCGAAGCGCAGCGATACCTGGCGAGAGGCAAAAGCGCCGAAGCGTGCCGCGAACTCGTCAAGCCTGTCGAGCACGGTCTTGCCATCGGCCTTGAGTTCGGCGGCCATCGAGAGGAAGTCGACTGACGCCGAGATGCCATCCTTGTCGCGAACTTTGGCGGGATCAACGAGGTAGCCGAGAGCTTCTTCGTAGCCGAACACCAGCCCATCGATACGGGAGATCCACTTGAAGCCCGTGAGGGTGTCTGTGTAGTCCAGGTCGTAGCCCGCAGCGATGGCACGCAGTGCCGGAGACGAGACAATGGATGCCGCGAGAACGCCGTGACCGTTGGCGCGTTCTGCCGCGCGCCACCCCAGCAAAATTCCCACTTCGTTTCCGCTCAGCCGACGCCATTCGCCGTCGCGACCGGGTACTGCCACCGCGAGGCGGTCGGCGTCGGGGTCGTGAGCAATGGCGAGATCGGCCCCTACTTCGCGTGCTTTCGCAAAGCTGAGGTCCATGGCACCTGGCTCTTCCGGGTTAGGGAAGGCGACGGTGGGGAACGCGGCGTCGGGGTGGGCTTGTTCTTCGACGAGGGCGGGGGCGGCGAATCCGGCCTTCTCGTAGACGGCCTTGCTGGTTTCCCAACCCACGCCGTGCATAGCCGTGTAGGTGTAAACGACGTCCTTGACAGGGCCGGCAAGGGCCGCCGTGAGGGCAATGTATTCGTCGACAACACCCTCGTCGGTGGTGACGAAATCGGTGGAGCGCGGGAGGTCGGCAATCGACCCCTTCGCAACGAGATCAATAGCGTGGGCGATGTCGGCGTCGGCGGGCGGCACGATTTGTGAACCGTGGTTATCGCCGCCCAGATAGACCTTGTAGCCGTTGTCGATTGCGGGGTTGTGGCTGGCGGTGACCATCACGCCGGCGCTGACGTTAAGGTGGCGCACAGCAAAGGCGAGCACCGGGGTGGGCAACAGTCGCGGCAACAGGATGGCGCGCACACCAGCCCCCGCCATGATGGTGGCGGTGTCTCGAGCGAAAACTTCAGAATTGATGCGGCCGTCGTAGCCGATCACGATGCTCGGGCTGAGCTCATGGGTGAGAAGGTAGGCGGCAAGTCCCGCAGCCGCCTGAGTGACCAACACCCGGTTCATGCGGTTGGGGCCGGCACCCAGCTCGCCGCGCAACCCCGCAGTGCCGAACGCGAGCCGCGAATCAAAGCGGTCATGAAGGCCAGCGATAGCGGTCTCGTCGCCCTGGGCGGCATCCGTAATTAGAGCTTCGAGCTCAGTGTGGGTGACGGCGTCGGGGTCTTGCTCTAGCCACGCGTTGGCCGCAGCGATGAGCTCGGCGGTGGTGAGAATTTCGGTGCTCATAGTGCGGTCACAATCTGGGCGAGAAGGCCACTGATCTGTACTTCAGCATCCTTGCCCGCCTGAATTACTTCTTCGTGGCTGAGGGGAGTGGACTGGATGCCGGCAGCCAGGTTCGTGATGAGTGACATTCCCAGGATTTCCATGCCCGCTTGGCGCGCGGCAATCGCTTCGAGCGCCGTGGACATTCCCACGATGTGGCCACCCATGGTCTTGGCCATCTGGACTTCAGCGGGCGTCTCGTAGTGCGGGCCGCGGAACTGCGTGTACACACCCTCGTCGAGGCTCGGGTCGATCGACTTGGCGATCTCGCGCAGGCGCTTGCTATAGAGGTCGGTGAGGTCGATGAACGTCGCACCTTCGAGCGGCGAGTCTGCCGTGAGGTTGAGGTGATCACTGATCAGCACGGGGGTTCCGGGCTTCCACGTCTCCTTGATGCCGCCGGCGCCGTTGGTGAGGATCATGGTCGTGGCACCGGTGGCGGCAGCAGTGCGCACCGAGTGGACAACACGACGAACGCCGTGGTTCTCGTAGTAGTGGGTGCGTGCGCCAATGACGAGGGCGCGCTTGCCGCTCGGCAACAGGATTGACCGCAGGGTTCCGACATGGCCTTCGAGGGCAGGCTTGGAGAAGCCGGGGATGTCGGAGGCGGCAATCGTTGCCGTCGTTTCACCGATCAGGTCGGCGGCTTTGCCCCACCCACTTCCGAGGGTGAGGGCAATGTCGTGCTTCTCGACTCCGGTCGCGGCTGCGATTGCTGCAGCGGCGTCTTTCGCGACCTCAAACGGGTCTGCGGTGGGGTCGTCGAGGGGGTTTGTGGTTGGCGACTGTGACATGGCATCCACTCTAAACGGTGGTGCCTGCGACTCACCGGTAGATTCGACGCGAATGTGAGCAGGCAGGCGCGCGCGACGCTGGTGATTCGGGCCGCACGCTCCGCTGACGCACACCGGTGAGCGTGCGGTTTGTCGATGGGGCAGAACCGCGAGAGAATTGGCGCATGGCCTATGAGTTCGAGCGCACCCAACGAATTGCAATACTCGGCGGTGGCCCCGGTGGCTACGAAGCAGCCCTGGCGGGCGCGCAACTGGGCGCGGAGGTGACCCTCGTTGAACGCGAAGGTGTCGGCGGATCTGCTGTGCTCACTGATGTGGTGCCGTCGAAGACGCTCATCGCCACTGCGGAAGCAACCAACGCGATTCGGGATGCCGCAGAGCTGGGCGTGCAGTTCTACTCGCGCTCCGATTCCGGTCGTGCCGTTCGCCCCGAAATCACCGTGAACCTTGCTGCCGTGAACGCGCGCCTCATGCGCCTTGCTCAGCAACAGTCCGACGATATGAAGTCGCAACTCATCAAGGCCGGAGTGAAAATCATCCACGGCGAAGGCCGCCTCGATGGTCCGCAGCGCCTGGTCGTGTCGACCGGCAAGGGCAAAGCAGGAACAGACTTCGACGAAGTGGATGCCGACACCGTCATTGTCTCGGTCGGCGCCCGCCCGCGCGTGCTCGACTCCGCACTGCCCGATGGCAAGCGCATCCTCACGTGGACGCAGCTCTACACGCTCACCGAAACTCCCGAACACCTCATCGTGGTCGGTTCCGGTGTTACCGGTGCCGAATTCGCGTCGGCGTACACGGCGCTCGGCGCCAAAGTCACCCTGATCTCCTCGCGCGACCGCGTGCTGCCCGGTGAAGACGAAGACGCTGCCCGCGTGATTGAAGACGTGTTCAAGCGCAACGGCATGACCGTGCTCTCCAAGTCGCGGGCCGAATCCGTCACCACCACCAAGGATGGTGTGATTGCTACGCTCAGCGACGGACGAACGGTCGAAGGCAGCCACTGCCTCATGGCCGTTGGCTCGCTGCCGAATACCGAAGGTCTTGGACTCGAAGAGGCTGGCGTGCAACTGACCGAGTCTGGTCACATCCGAGTCAACCGTGTTGCCCGCACCTCAATGCCGTCGATCTACGCGGCCGGCGACTGCTCTGATTTCTTCCCGCTCGCCTCAGTGGCGTCGATGCAGGGCCGCACCGCCGTATTCCACGCGATGGGCGACGGCGTGACGCCGATCGAACTGCGCAACGTGGCATCCAACATCTTTACTCAGCCTGAAATCGCCACGGTTGGCTGGTCACAAAAGCAGATCGAAGAAGGGCTCGTTCAGGGAACGATCTACAAGCTGCCGCTGGCATCGAACCCGCGCGCCAAGATGATGGGCATCAAGGATGGCTTCGTGAAGCTCTTCGCTCGCACCGGTTCTGGCACGGTGATTGGCGGAGTCATCGTTGCCCCCAATGCCTCCGAGCTAATCATCTCGATCGCGCTCGCCGTAGAGCACCGTCTTACCGTCGACCAAATGGCTCGCGCGTTCTCTGTTTACCCCTCGCTGACGGGCAGCATTACGGATGCCGCCCGCGCCATGCACGTCGTCGACAAGTAACAACTACGGCTGCAGCGACCACAGCAGTAGCGACCACAGCAGCAACAATCCCCGCAGTGGCAGCCCGGCCGGCGACGGTTAGGCCGGCGCCTGCCCGGGCGTACTCTGCTCGTTTTGGAACGCGAGTTCTGTGTCGGATGCTGCGTCGTCCTTGAGCGCGAGAACGTGTTCGACAAGTTTCGTTGCGGTTTGTTCATCGATCACCAGGTCGGTAATAACGCCAGCGCGCAGGGCGGCGAGCAGCGGTACAACCTTGTTATCGCCCGCCACACCGCAGATGCGGCGGGGGATAGAGCGCAATTCGGCCGGGGTGGGACCGGTTGCACGTGCGTTCATAGAGAGGTCTTCATAGGTGCCGTCTTCGCGCAAGAAAATGGTGCAGACATCGCCAACGATGCCTTCGCTGTCGAGGGTGGCGATGTCTCCGGCTTCGAGGTAGCCGGCGGAGTAGACATGGCTGGGCACTTCTCCCGCAATGGCGCCGATTGAGAAGAGCGCGATGTCGGCACGGCGCTGATATTCGAGCACGCGCACAATTGACCGCTCCGACCACATTGCGTTGCGCGTTTCTGCGTAATCGAAGAACGCAGGCACGGGGAAAAGGTGCACTTGAGCGTCGAAAGCATCGCCGAAGTTGGCGATCAGGTTGCCCGCATATTCGACTCCCGAGGTGCGCACATTGGCAGCGCCGTTGAGTTGGACCACTGCACTTCCGCGGGTGGGTTTTTTGCCCAAATACTTGGAGATTGCGGCCAAAGTGGTACCCCACGCGACGCCCATGATCATGTCGGAATCGAACCAGCTGGTCACCATTCTGGCGGTAGCGCGCGCGACCTGGTCGAGTCGCTCTGCCTCATCCGCGAGGTCTGCAACCGGCACAACGTGAGTCTCGACGCCGAAGCAGCCCTCGATCTTTTTGGCGAGGCCGGGACCACGCGTCGGGGTGGGGCGCAGGGTGATCTCAACGAGGCCACTTTCGCGGGCGTCGCGAAGCAGGCGAGAGACGCTTGAACGGGACATGTGCAGGTGGTTGGCGATGGTGTCCATCTTGATGTCTTGCAAGTAATACATCGATGATGCCGACAGCATTGCCTCTTCGCGTTCCATAATGCCCATCCTTGCACGTTCGTGCAGATGTGCTGCTCAGTTTGTCATTTGGTATGGCTACCGTAATACGCTGCTCAATGTGAATCATCTCAGAGGATTCACAGCCGCCCCTCGCGGTGCCACCACCACACGATAGAAGAGCACTTTTCATGGCTGAACAGTCCCTCACCCAAGCAACCCGCGACAGCGCCATCCAGCGCCTCGTTGATAGCGCTCAGCCGGGTCGCGAGCTTGACGTGCTCGTTATCGGTGGTGGAATCACCGGAGCCGGAATCGCTCTGGATGCCGCAACACGTGGACTCGACACCGTCGTTGTCGAAGCCCAAGACTGGGCCGCGGGTTCCTCCAGCCGCGCCAGCAAGCTCATCCACGGTGGACTGCGCTACCTGCAGATGCTCGACTTCAAGCTCGTGCACGAAGCACTCACCGAGCGCGATCTGCTGCTGAACAATGTGGCACCGCACCTCGTGCGTCCGCTGCCCTTCCTTTACCCGCTGCGCCACCACGTGTGGGAGCGCGCTTTCGTCGGCGCCGGTATCGCCCTCTACGACTTCCTCGCGTCCGTCACGGTCAAGAACTCTCGCGGCAAGCGCAGCGTGCCGTGGCACCGCCACCTGTCGCGCAAACAACTCGCGGCTCGATTCCCCGGCCTCGCTCACGACGCTGCCGTTGGTGCGATCGAATACTGGGACGCCAACGTCGATGATGCCCGCTACGTTGTCAGCGTCATCCGCACCGCTTCGGCCCACGGCGCAGCAGCAGCTAGCCGCACCCAGGTCATCGAAATCACTCACAACGATGAGGGTGCCGTCAACGGCGCCGTCATGGTCGACCTCGAAACGGGAAAGACCTTCCCGGTACGGGCCAAGGCCGTCATCAACTCCACTGGCGTCTGGACTGGCGAGACCCAAGAGCTCGCCCACGAAAGCGGCGGACTCAAGGTTCTGGCCTCCAAGGGCATCCACATTGTTGTTCCTCGTGAACGCATCAAGGGTGAAGCTGGGCTGATCTTGCAGACGTCCAAGAGCGTGCTCTTCGTTATCCCGTGGTCGCGTTACTGGGTCATCGGCACCACGGACACCCCGTGGAAAGAAAACCTGCTCAACCCCGCAGCAACCGCCGATGACATTGACTACGTCATTGCCGAAGCGAACGCCGTTCTCGCCGACCCCATCGACCGCACCGACGTGATCGGCACCTGGGCGGGTCTTCGCCCCCTGCTGCAGCCCGGCACGATGGAGGGCACCAACTCTGCCAAGGTGTCGCGCGAGCACACCGTGGCGTCGCCCATCCCCGGCCTCACAGTGATTGCCGGCGGAAAGTTCACCACCTACCGCGTCATGGCCAAGGATGCCGTCGACTTTGCCATCGGCAAAGAGGCTGCCAAAGCTAACCCTTCGACCACCGCTCGTGTTGCGCTTCTCGGTGCTGACGGTCTCGAAGAGGCCCGCGCTAGTGCCGCCGGCCTCAGCGCCACGTACGGCTGGAGCGATCAGATGATCGACCACCTCCTGCACCGCTATGGCGCAAACATCAGCGAAATCGCTGCAATGGCGGATGCTGACGCAACGATGGGCAAGCCGCTCACGCACGCTTCCGCGTACCTTCGTGCCGAAATTGCTTACGCCATCACGCATGAAGGCGCTTTGCACCTCGAAGACCTCATGACGCGACGCACTCGGATGAACTACGAGTACCTCAACGAGGGAATGGCCGCCGTTCCTGAGGTCGCTGAAATCGCAGCGAGCTTGCTCGGCTGGGACGAGCAGACCACCGCTCACGAGGTTGCCGTGTACCACCAGATGGCGGATGCCGTGGCTGCTGCCGCGCTCACCCGCGATGACGAAGCCGCATCCACCGTGCGCGAAGCAGCACCGCAAATCGTGCCGCTCGTTACCCCGCCCGCAGCACTCGAATCGAAGTAACCGAACTACTGAAACCGGGCACGAAACTGCCCTACAGAAGTACAGACGATCAATGGAGATACGCCAAAAATGACACAGTACATCTTGTCAATTGACCAAGGAACGACGAGCTCGCGCTCGATCATCTTTGATCATGACGCGCGTATCGTCTCGAACGGGCAGCTCGAACACGAACAGATATTTCCGCGCGCCGGCTGGGTCGAACATGACCCGATGGAAATCTGGGACAACGTTCGAGAGACAGTAGGCCTTTCGCTGTCGCGTGCGAACCTCACGTACCAGGACATCGCCGCCGTCGGCATTACCAACCAGCGTGAAACCACGGTGGTGTGGAACAAGCTCACGGGCAAGCCGGTCACGAACGCAATCGTCTGGCAAGACACTCGCACTCAGCACATCGTGAACGAGCTCGCGGGCGCCGAGGGACTCGAAAAGTACAAAGCCATCACTGGCCTTCCGCTCGCACCGTACTTCGCCGGACCCAAGGTCACCTGGATTCTCCGCTACATCGACGGTGCTCAAGAAGCGGCCGACCGCGGTGAACTGCTCTTTGGAACCATTGACACGTGGCTGCTCTGGAACCTCACCGGCGGTATCGACGGGGGAGTGCACGCGACCGACGTGACCAACGCATCCCGCACCATGCTGATGGACCTCGACACTCTGCAGTGGCGTGAAGATATTGCCGCCGATATGGGCATCCCGATGTCGATGCTGCCCGAGATTCGTTCATCGAGCGAGATCTTTGGCCATTGCCGCGACCACGGTTCGCTGCCGGGAGTGCCGATTGCGGGCATCCTCGGAGACCAGCAGGCTGCCACCTTCGGTCAGGCGTGCTTCAGCGAAGGCATGGCCAAGAACACCTACGGCACCGGCAACTTCTTGCTGCTCAACACCGGCAACAAGCGCGTGCACAGCAATAACGGCCTCATCACTACGGTTTGCTACAAGATCGGTGACGCCGCTCCCGTCTATGCCCTCGAGGGCTCGATCGCGGTGACCGGATCGCTCGTTCAGTGGCTGCGCGACAACCTCGGCATGTTTGCCGATGCGCCTGACATCGAACGCCTCGCTCTCGAAGTTGAGGACAACGGCGGCGCCTACTTCGTGCCTGCCTTCTCTGGACTCTTCGCCCCCTACTGGCGACCGGATGCTCGGGGAGCCCTTCTCGGACTCACTCGTTACGTCACCAAGAACCACATCGCTCGCGCCGCGCTCGAAGCCACCGCGTACCAAACGCGCGAGGTTATGGACGCCATGAACGCGGATGCCGGAGTCGACCTCGCTGAGTTGCGGGTCGATGGCGGCATGGTGGCAAACGAACTTCTCATGCAGTTTCAGGCTGACCAGTTGGGCGTGGATGTCATCCGCCCCCGCATCACCGAAACGACCGCTCTCGGCGCAGCATTCGCCGCCGGAATCGCGATCGGTTTTTGGGACAGCGAGCACGATGTGCTGGCGACCTGGAACGAAGACAAGAGGTGGACGCCGCAAATGGCCCGCCTCGAGAGAGATCAGCTTTACCGCAACTGGAAAAAAGCGGTAACCAAGACCATGGGCTGGGTTGATGAGGACGTGGAGACCTAATCTGCCTGCCAAAACCCATGACGGACGTGCTGTCAGTCACGTTCATAATCACACAGCAATCGATACCCACGAAGGGGTAGGGAATCAATGAAAACCTCGTTAGTTAAGAGGAACAGCTTTTGGCTCGTTCTCTCGCTAGTAATGATGTTGGTCGCGTCAATTGGTGCGTCCATCGTGCAAACCGGTGCAGGCTCAATCAGCGTTAAGGACATGCGCTGGGAGACCTCATCGGGTCAGATGATGAGCGCTCTGCTCTTCAAGCCTGACACCGCGACCGTCGACAACAAGGTTCCGGCCATCGTGGTCAGCCACGGTTGGTGGAACAACCGCGAAATGCAAGACGCCAACTATGTTGAGCTTGCGCGCCGTGGCTACGTTGTTGTCTCGATCGACATGTTTGGTCACGGCAACTCGTCACCGTTGACGACCGACGTCACCCTCGGTGGCACCGGAATGTACGACGCTGTGAAGCTCGTCGCCGACTTCCCCTACGTCGACACCGACAAGATTGGTGTCAGCGGTCACTCAAACGGTGCTCGTGCAGCCAACTTCTCGATGTTCATCGACAATGCTGCCGACGAACAGCTCATCTCTGCTGTTCTGCTGGTTGACAACGACGCTGTGTACACGGATGCCGAAGCTGAGAACGCGTACTTCAACCTTTACGGTGCCCGCGATGTCGGAATCGTCGCTGACCAGTACGACGAGTTCTTCTTCCGCAGCTACAGCCCCGAGGGCGAAGTTCTCACGCCGCCGCGCGACTACATCGGAACCCCGAACGCACAGTCATTCCTCCACTTCGGTGCAAACCCGGAAGAAGTTTCCTCTGACGTTCGCGGCGCGAGCGAGTTCTACACCGACTCCGTCGATGGCGAGCAGGCTCTGCGCGTTGTCTACACGCCGGCAGAAAACCACCCCTGGGGAACCATCTCCAAGACGACAGTCGGCAGCCAGATCGAGTTCTTCCAAGAAGCATTCGGTGCTCCCAACGAGATCGCATCCGGTTCGCAGGTGTGGCAGGTCAAGGAGACCTTCACACTCTTCGGTCTGATCGGCTTCGGAATCTTCCTGCTCGCCTTCACGCGTGCAATGCTCTCGACCCGTGCCTTCGCAGGTCTGCGCACTCCAGCAGCAGCAGTGGTACCCGCTACCCGCAAGGGCCTCGCCTGGTTCTGGGGCGGACTGGTTGTTTCGGCAATCATCTCCGGTTGGAGCTGGTTGATCCTCGCTAACACCCCGTGGGTGGGCGCGATTGCGTTCAACGCTGTTCAGTTCTTCATGCCTCAAGGCGCCGTGTTCTTCGTCGCCTTCTGGGCCGCAGTCAACGCGATCGCCGCGATCATCATCATGACGATCTCGTACCTCGTCTTCGGACGCAAGAATGGTCTCGACCTTCGCGCATCCGGCGTACTGCCTGGCTGGAAGAAGTTCTTCCATGGAATCGGTCTCGCACTGGTCGTCGTTGTTTCGGCATACGCGATCGTCTTCGTGCTCGACTACTTCTTCAAGACGGACTTCCGCTGGTGGGTTATCGCAGTCAAGGCCTTCACTCCTGACAAGGTCGGCATCGCCTTGATGTACCTGCCGCTGTTCGCGATCTACTTTGTCGCTAACTCGGTTGCGGTCAACGCCTTCAACCGCTTCTCCATCCGCGGCAAGGAATGGATCAACACGGCACTGCTGGCGCTCTTCAACGCTCTGGCACCCATCGTTCTCGTCATCGCTCAGTACACCAACTTCTTCACCACGGGGTACACGATCGACGGCTTCGGCGGAATCTTCAGCATCTGGCTCTACCCGGTTATCGTCATTTTGGCCGTGACCGCAGTCATCTCGCGCAAGATCTACCGTGAGACGAACAACCCGTACATCGCCGGCTTCATCAACGCGGCAATCGTTACCCTCATCTCGGTATCGAACACGCTCACCGCAGCGTAAGTACACCCTCTCCGATCATCTGATCGGCTCCAGCAGCGCCCCGGTCACCATCTTGACCGGGGCGCTGTTGTGTGCGGAGCCCGCGTGCCCATGGGACAAGTACGGGCGGTGCGGCATCCGCTATTTCGGCGGGCGATGCTCTGTCGCCCGCCGAAAGCCAAGCCGCCTACGCGACGACGGTGATGTCCACGTTTCGACTGTCGTCCGCGGTCACGGGGTGAACGGGCCCGGTGATCGTGACCGTTCCGAGCGGCGCCGCTTCGGTCTCGCAGTCGCTGCCGAGCCACAGCCGCACGTCACCCGGTTCGACGATGCGCGTCATACTGCGATCGCTGAACGCGATGCGGGTGGTCGGGATGCTCATCGAGAGTGTTCGCGACTCTCCCGGCTGAAGCGTTACTCGAGTAAAGGCGACCAACTGACGCATGGGCCGGGTGACAGAGCCCACGACATCGTTCGCGTACACCTGAACGACTTCGTCGCCTTCGATGTCGCCCGTGTTCGTCACCGTGAATCGGATGTCGAACCTGCCATCGGCAGCGATCGTCTCGGAAGCGACGCCCGCATCCGAATATCGGAAACTCGTGTAGCTGAGGCCGAAACCGAACGGGAACGCCGGGGCCGTCGTGAGGTTCGACACTTCGCTCGGTTCGCCGAGGCGCGGGTGAAGGTAGGAGTACGGTTGCGATCCCGCTGAGCTCGGCACCGAAACGGCGAGTCGACCCGAAGGGTTGATCCGACCGGCAATCGCACCGCTGATCGCCGCGGCACCTTCTTCACCAGGGAAGAACGCTTGAACGATGGCCGCGCCGCGAGCAGCAGCCCAATCGATCGCATAGGGGCGGCCGGAAATCACGACGAGCACAACCGGCGTTCCCGTGTCGAGCACGGCCTCGACGAGCTGACGCTGCACACCGGGCAACTCAAGAGAGTCACGGTCACAGCCTTCCCCTACGGTGCCACGGCCAAAGAGACCTGCATGATCACCGACCGCAATCACAGCGACCCCTGCGGCGGCAGCGAGTTCGACAGCCTCGGCAATATTTGAGGTGTCATCGTCATCCACGGCACAGCCCTGCGCGAAGCCGAGCACTGAACTGAAATCGTGGTGGAGGCTCTCGAAAAGGGTCTCAACCTCGAAGCCCATGTCGACATCCGGATGACGCTCGAGCACGTGATTGGTGAAGGAGTAGCAGCCGAACATGGCCGCGGTGCGGTGGGCGTTAGGGCCCAGGGCGGCGATACGAGCATCCGGAGCCAACGGCAGAATGCCACCGTCGCTCAGCAGGGTGACCGACTTCTCGGCGATGGCCGCGGCGATTGCGCGGTGGTGCGGCGGGTCGAGATCGATCTCTTCGGTATCGGCATTTACCGAGAACGCGGCCGACTCGGGATCAAGCAACCCGAGTTGCTGCTTCTGCACGAGCACCCGGCGCAGCGCCCGATCGACGAGCGCGGGGTCGACGTCACCGTTGCGAACCTTCTCGGCGAGCGGAGCCAAGTAGGCCTTGCCCGTAGGCAACTCGATATCGACGCCCGCGGTCAACGCTTGAGCGGCCGCGTCGCCGAGGTCGCTGGCAACTTGGTGCAGCGTTTCAAGAAATGCGACGCCAAAATAGTCGGCGACGACGGTTCCTTCAAAGCCCCAGCGGTCGCGCAAGAGGTCAGTCAAGAGAGTGGCGTCGGATGCCACGGGCACGCCGTCAATTTCGGCGTACGAGTGCATGACCGAGCCCACGCCCGCATCCAGCACGGCCATCTCAAAGGGCACAAGCAGCACGTCGGCGACTTCGCGCGGCCCCGCATGGACCGGAGCTAAGTTGCGCCCCGCCCGCGAATTTGAGTACCCGACAAAGTGCTTGAGGGTGGCGATGACGCCGGTTGATTGCAAGCCGCGCACGTAGGCGGAACCGAGCTCTCCGACAACGAAAGGGTCTTCGGCGATGCACTCTTCAACGCGTCCCCACCGGACGTCGCGAATCACATCGAGCACAGGAGCGAGCCCCTGATGGACCCCGAGCTTCGCCATGCTCTCGCCGATCGCGTGTCCCATCTCCTCGATGAGGGCGGGGTCAAAGGTCGCGCCCCACGCCAGAGGTGTGGGGAAGGTGGTCGCTTGCCAAGCGGCTAGACCGGTCAGGCACTCTTCATGCGCGATCGCGGGGATGCCGAGCCGAGTGTTGTCTCGCAACCACCGTTGGGTGCGGCCCAACGCGGAGCGACCAGCGGCGGGGCTGACTGGTACCGTGCCAAACACTCGCGTGAGGTGACCGAGCCCGTTCTTCGAGAACTCGTTGAAGTCGTGAGCGCCGTCGTCTTGGGCGCTCTGCATCGGTGCCACGCTCTGGCCGTCGGCGCCCGCGCCCACCCAAATGCCGACGAGTTGTGCGAGCTTCTCTTCGAGGCTCATCTGGGCGATCAGCTGTTCGACCTGATCATTCACTTCGGAAAGGTCGGGGTGTGCAGTGGTGGAGAGAGTCATGGTTTCTTTCTGGGGTGGAAGCGAACTGGTGTTGGCGGCAGGCAAAGGGATTACCCCTTGAATGCACCATCCATGACGCCCGCAACCATCTTGCGGCCGACGAAAATGAAGAGGATCAGTAGCGGAATTGTCGCGAGGAACGATCCAGACATGGCGAGGCCGTAGTCGACGAAGTACTGCCGCTGCAGCGCCTTGATGGCCAATTGCACCGTGTAGTTTTCGGGCGATTGGATCACGATGAGCGGCCAGAGGAAGTCGTTCCAGGCGGTGACAAACGCGAGAAGGCCCAGCACGAAGGCAGCGGACCGCACAAGCGGGAATGCAATGCGCCAATAGATTTGCCAGGTGCTGCAGCCGTCGATTCGTGCTGCCTGCATGAGCTCGTTGTTGAGAACGGTCGAGAGGTGCTGACGCATCCAAAAGATACCGAACGCGCTCGCCATGCCGGGCACAATAAGCGCTTGCAGCGAATCGATCCAGTCGAGGTTCGACATGATCATGTAGAGCGGGATTACCGCGAGCTGCGTGGGAACCATCATCGTGATGAGCACCACGATGAAGAGCGGATCCCTGCCCCGAAACTGCAACTTCGCGAACGCGAAGCCGGCGAGAGTGGACAGGATCATCTGAGCAATCGCGATGCTCCCCGCCACGATGAACGAGTTCGCCAAGCTCTGCACAAACGGAACCGTCGTGAAGACCTGCTCGGCAAGCGCGAAGAAGTTTCCGCCGGGAAGAATGGTTGGGGGTGTTTGCGAGACCGCTGCTGAATCATTCGTCGAGACGACGAACATCCAATAAAGAGGGAAGGCGCTCAAGAAGACGGCGGCGATGAGGAAGGCATAGGTCCACCAACGCACACGGCCGGCGAAGGCGCGTTTGCGGAGGCGACCAACAACAGTCGTGACTGGGGTGGTTGCGGAAGTGGTCATGATGGCGTCCTTATTCGTCTGAGGTGATGCGACGAGAGAGCAGATAGTTGATGACGGAGAACACGACGATCAAGGCGAAGAGGGTCACTCCGACGGCGGAGCCGTAGCCGAACTTGAAATCACCGAATCCTTGCTCGTACATGAACAGGCTGAGGGTCTGGAACTGGCGACCGGCACCGCCCGTGAGCCCAGGGGAAGAGAGCAGCAGGGGTTCCGTGAAGATCTGAAGACCGCCGATGGTCGACACGATCACCGTGAAGATGATGACCGGTCGAAGCGAGGGGATCGTGACGAAGATGAACTGCTTGAATCCGCCGGCGCCGTCGATAGCGGCCGCCTCGTAAATGTCTTTCGGAATGGCCTGAAGTGCTGCGAGATAGATCAGCGTGTTGTAGCCGAACCAGCGCCACAGCACCATCGTGGAGACCATGATGTGGCTTGCAAACGTGTTCGCCGCGAAGTCAATCGACTCGATCCCGAAGAGGTTGAGGAAGCTATTGATGAGGCCGTAGTCGCGACCGAAGAGCGACGCGAAGACGATAGTCGTCGCCACCACCGAGGTGATGTACGGAACGAGCATCGTCATCCGAAAGAGGTTCGCGAACTTCAAACGCGCATTGTTGAGCAACTGGGCCAGAAAGAGCGCGAGCAGCAGCTGCGGCACCGTCGAGAGAATCCAGATGCTGAAGGTATTGCGCATCGCATTCCAGAAGCGTTCATCTCCGTAAAGAGTGACGAAGTTCTCAAAGCCGATGAACGTTTGACCGCCGATCGGGTTCCAGTCGAAAAGTGCGACATAGAACGTGAAGACGGTGGGGAACAGACCGAACACCGCGAACAGTGCGAAGAACGGAGCGATGTACATATAGGGAGCAAAGGCATCCATGCGCGACGCCGACTTGATGCGGCGTCGAGGTGGGGGAGCGGCACTCTTTGCGAGCTGACGAGCAGGGGCTGAACGGGGCGGGGCAGACAAAACCATGGCGAACTCCTTGACGGGGGATGGGAGGGGTGGGCTCACGAGCGTGAGCCCACCCCGAGAGCGCTAGCCGCCGAGGGCAGTCTTGACGTTCTTCATTGCGTTAGGCCACGCATCCGCCGCGGGTTCTTCACCGTTCTCGACCTGCGAGAGCGTATTCAAGATCGCGGTGTCGATGATGCGCTGTTGCGGACCTTCGAAGATCGGTTTGATGGATTCCACGCTGTTGGCATAGATCGGTCCGACCGGGGCATCGCTAAAGAACTCACTCGTGAAGTTCTGGATGTCTGCAGTTTCATAGAGTTCCGGAGTCGACGGGAAGTTGCCGTGGGCCTGGAAGATCTCGAGCTGGCGCTCGGGAGACATGAGCCACTCGATGAAGGCGAACGCCTCTTCAGGGTGATCAGATTTCGCCGGGATGGTGAGTTGGCTACCGCCCCAGTTGCCGGCGTTCTCGGGAACTGCTGCGATGTCCCATTTTCCGGCTGTGTCGGGCGCTTGCTGAGAAATGTAGGTCATCATCCATGACGGAGCGGCAAGTACGGCAAAGTCGCCGTTGTTCATGCCGGCGTTCCACGCTTCACTCCAGGATGGTGTGCGTGATGTGATGTCGGCGTCGATGGCGTCGAGGGCGTAACCGAACGCTTCTTGCACGTCGGGGTTGCTGTCGTAGACGAGGTCATCGTCGCTTGAGCCGTAGTACATTTCGTCGCCTTGGCGCACGGCGGGGTTGAAGATCGCGCTATTGACATTGTCGATCATGCCCTTGCCGGTGGCTTCGCGATACTGGGTGCCGACGTCGATGAAGTCATCCCAGGTGGGCCAGAGAGCACTCACTTCATCGCGGTCCGTGGGGAGCCCTGCAGCCTCGAACAGGTCGGTGCGGTAGGCCATAGCGAGTCCGCCTACATCGGTAGGGATGCCGACAACGGAACCGTCGGCGGCGACGCCTTGAGACCAGCGCCAATCGAGATAAGTGCCTTCGATGTCGTCGGCACCGAGGGTGCGCAGGTCAACAAAGTTTTGCGGCTGAGCTTTGAACTGAGACATGTAGCCGACTTCGATCGCCGCTACATCGGGACCCTTGCCGCCGGCGAGGGCGGTCGTGAGCGCTTGAGCTTGTTCGTCAGATCCGCCAGCATTGGTGACCTTGAGGATGATGTCGGGATTTTCCTCTTGGTAGACCGCGAATGCTTCGTCGAGGCCCATGCCGCCAAAGGTCCAGACGTCGAGGGTGATCTTTCCGTCGGTGTCACCTCCGCCCGAGCATCCGGCAAGAAGCGCAAGAGCTGCGCCTCCCGCGATCACTGTTCTGGCAATTTTTTTCGCTGACATTGCGTCCTCCACGTTGAGGTGTGATTGGGGAATTAAGGGGGCATTCATTTCAGAAGAGACGTTCGAGGTTTAGTCGAGGAAGCGCTTCCTTGATGAAGTAATGCCACCGTATAGGCTTATGTCGGCAAAGACAACAAAAAGATTGCGCTTCCCTAAGATTCGCAATGATCACCGGTGCGCATTCCACGAATTGCGACGAGGCAGGGGATGATGTGCAGATGGTTACCCTCGACGACGTCGCGCGTGAAGCCGGTGTGTCGCGCACCACGGCCTCTCGCGCGATCAACGGCAAGCTCACCGTGCACCCCGAGCGCAGCGCTGCTGTGCAGCGCGCAGCCGAAAAACTAGGCTTTCGCCCCAACCCTGCAGCTCGCTCGTTGGCCCGCGGCCGTCATGACTCGGTCGCGCTCATCGTGTCGGAAACGAACATCGAGGGCATGACGAACTCGTTCTTCGCGATGGCCCTGCACGGAGCCATCCGGGAGATCGCCAAGACCGATCAGCAACTCGTGATGCTGCTGCGCGCCAACGATGAGAGCGATGAGAAGTTTCTGCGCTTCCTCGAAGCAAGCCACGTCGACGGCGCCATGGTTATTCTCGAAGCGCACAACACCGAGCTTCCTCGCTTGCTCGCGCAGTCAGATCTTCCCGTCGTGTTTCTGGGACGCCCCACTGAATCGGTCGACGCTTCGCTGTCGTATATTGACTCCGACAACGTCGGCGGCAGCACGCTCGCTGCGGAGGCACTGATCGCTGCCGGTCGACGCCGCATTGGCGTCATCACTGGTCCTCACGGAATGGGCGTCTCTCAAGACCGTCTTCGAGGTTTTCAGCAGGCCCTCGACGCCCATGGTCTCGATAGTTCCCTTGTCGCCGAGTCAGACTTTCAAACGGCCGGAGGCGCGGAGGCCATGGGGCTCCTGCTCGACCAGCACCCCGATCTGGACGGCGTATTCGTGATGTCCGATCTTATGGCGGCTGGGGCAGTGGGAACGCTCAAGGCGCGAGGGCGTCGCGTGCCCGAAGACGTTGCGCTCGTCTCCTTCGACGACACCGTGATTGCGACAACCCTTGAACCTCGGCTCACGACGGTACGTCAGCCGCTGGAAGAACTCGGCGCTCGAATGGTGACCGCGCTCGCCGAACTCATTGCTGCTCCGGCGGCGGGGCCGATCAGGGACACCCTGCCCACCTCTCTCGTGCGGCGCGACTCGGTCTAACGCGCCGCGATGGCGAGCCCCGCATCCGCCCGACCGCCATCTGGCGGGGTCAGTCGCCACGATCGCGGAATAGCGGATGCCCGGCTACGGTTTTGCCTACAGACGCGATCGGCGTCTCAGCGAAAGGGAGCTCGTGAATCAGCAGGTTCAGTTTGGACTCGGCACATTTGGCGACGTCACGGTAGATGAAGACGGTGCGCCGCTCAGCCAAGCGCAGGTCATCCGCAACGTTGTCGCTGAGGGAGTGCTGGCCGACAAGCTCGGCATTGATCACTTCGGGGTGGGCGAGCACCACCGCGATGATTTCGCGATCACTGCTCCCGAAACCGTGCTCGGCGCGCTCGCTGCCGCAACCACGAACATCCAGCTGGGCTCGGCCGTTACGGTCTTGAGCTCTGATGACCCCGTGCGCGTCTACGAACGCTTTGCCACCGTGGATGCGCTGTCGAACGGCCGCGCGGAGATCATCCTCGGTCGCGGCTCTTTCACGGAGTCGTTCCCGCTCTTCGGCTACAACCTCGCCGACTACGAAACGCTCTTCTCCGAGAAGCTCGACCTGTTCTCCGAGCTCATCAAGGAAGAGCCGGTCACGTGGTCAGGCACTCTTCGCGCCGGTCTGAAAAACCAAGAGGTCTTCCCGCGCACCGAATCTGGCTCGCTCAAGACCTGGATCGGTGTCGGCGGAAGCCCCGAATCTGTCGTGCGCGCCGCCCGCTACGGGATGCCGTTGGTGCTGGCCATCATCGGTGGCCAGCCCGAGCGTTTTGCTCCCTATGCGCAGCTGTTCCACAACGCGCTGGCCGAGTTAGGGCAACCCGACCTGCCGATCGCCGTTCACTCGCCCGGCTACATCACCGACTCCGACGACAAGGTCGTTGAGGAGCTGTGGCCGCACTACAAGACCATGCGTGACCGCATCGGTCGCGACCGCGGCTGGCCCGAATCGAGCGTTGATGAGTTCATCGGCGAAGTGAAGCACGGCTCCATGTACGCCGGATCGCCGGAGACCGTGGCGCAGAAGATAGCGAACACTATCTCTGCCCTCGGCATCCAGCGATTCGACATGAAGTACAGCGCAGGAACCCTGCCTCACGAACGCATGATGCGCAGTATTGAGTTGTACGCCACCGAGGTCATTCCTCGGGTGCGGGAGTTGCTGGCGGAGAAGGCCTAGTCGGCCTTCACCTTCTCGGCAGGCTCCTCGCCGGACTCCGGGTCGGTGGGGAGGGTTGTGGCAGTCACCGAGCTGACGCGTCGGTTTCGTAGGGCAAATCGCACGATCATCACAACGATTGCGGCGACGATGGCGAGGAAGATGATCCACGGGAGCAGTACACCGACGAGCACCAGCAGCCCGGAGAAGAAGGTGACGAGAGCGGCCCAGCCTGCACTGAGTCCGTCGAAGAAGTTGCCGGGCTCGACGCTGGGCGCCTCGGCCTCAGAGACCAAACTGAGAGTCAGCGTGGACATCGCGACCTGATCGTCGAAGTAGCGTTGTTGTGACTTCAGGCTCTCCAGCTCGCCCTGACGGCTCGAGATCGCGGTCTCCAACTGGATGAGCGTATCGGTGTCGTCTGCCGTGGTGAGCAGTGCAAGCAAACGGTCGACGGATGCCTCAAGCGCGGTGATGCGAGCCTCGAGGTCACGCGACTGCATCGTGACGTCGACCGCGTTGGTCGATACCTCCTGCAGTTCGCCTAAGCCCGTGAACTTGTCGAGAGTGGCAGTGAGATCGGATGCCGGAATGCGCAGCGTAAGCGTCGAGCTTCCGCCGGTGTGCTCCGACGGGGCGTATTCGTTGCGGGCGTCAACGCGACCGCCGACGGATTCGGTGATGCGAATCGCCTCGGCGGTGGCATCTGCGGGGGTTTCTACGATGACGGACATGTAGCCGGTCGTGATGACCTCGCGGCTGATGTCCGATTCGCTTACTAGCGCGCCGTCGGCGGCGGGTGCGCCTTGGTCCAGAACGGCCGAGTCGCCGGAGCTGCCGGCCTCCACCTGATCCACAAGGAACTCTTGGGATTCACTCGTGGATGTGTCGCTCATCCCTGCCGAACATCCCGACAGGGTTAAAGCGGAAAGTGCCAATGCTGTGGTGATGAATAGTGTGCGCCTCATGGTTTCCATGGTGGGCTGAACAATGGCGAAAAACTACCCAACGTTTGTCACGATTCGAGCGTCACCCCCGGATTGTTATCGCGCGCAGAGTGAGCGAGGCCGGAGCGTGACCTTGACGTTATCTGGGAGCACTCTTGGTGTTCGATGAAAAATATGAACGTGCTCTCACCGCGTCGGTATCGTGAAATAGTGCCTCGACAGGGGGCGCGAAAGACGCGGATTACCAACACAAGGAGCAATCATGGGTCTCATTGATAACGCAAAGGACGCCGGCGAAGCCACTGCCAAGAAGGTAGGTGAATTCGTCGATGACACCAAGGAACGTGTGAGCGATGCCGCCGATCAGGTCGAGGCTGACGCCGAAGTGTCGAAGGCCGAAGCCGACCTCGAACGTGCGAAAGCCGAGAGCGAAGCCACGAAAGCGAAGAACGAATACAAAGAAGACCTTCGCTAATAAGTGCTCTGGTCCCGCATCCGACCTTCTAAGGCTGGGATACTAGGGCCATGAACTTATGGGGCGCACTTCGACGCAGGATACTGCCGTCACGAGCACCCCTCCTGAACATCGCCGCGGATGAGGGTGATGGTCCCGTGATCATCTTCCTTCACGGAATCGCCTCATCAGCGGCGACGTTCGCGCACGTCATCCCGCAGCTGTCGGATCACTACCGCTGCATCTCGTTCGATCTGTTGGGTTTCGGAGAATCACCCAGCCCCGCAGACTCGAACTACACGATCGAAGATCACGTCGATTCCATCCGGTCGACGGTGCACTCCCTCAAGTTGGATGCCCCATTCATTCTCGTCGGGCACTCTCTTGGAAGTCTTCTCGCGGCCCGCTACGCCGCAGCCCACCCGAGCAAGGTGAGCAGGCTGGTGCTCGTGAGCCCGCCCATCTATGTTCCGCCGAACCAGATCGGCGACCCGCTCATTCGGGCGCGAGTCGGGGCCTACATGCGGGCCTACGAATTCTTGCGGACGAACAAAGAGTTCACCATGAACACCGTCGACACTCTTCGCCGACTTTTTCAGCTCGATGACATTCTCGATGTCTCTGAGCACAATTGGCGGGCATTCGGGCTGAGCCTGCAGAACTGTATCGAGACACAAACCACCGTGAGCGACATCGCCGCAGTGCGCGTCCCCATCGACGTTGTCTACGGCTCGCTCGACCAATTCATTGCGCCAGGCACCATGCGCATCATCGAACAGATGAGGCACGTCACCATGCACCGGGTCGAGGCGAACGATCACCTCGTGCGCAAACGACTCGCGAAGCGGTTGGTCGCCGTTCTCGACGCGGGCCATGAGCTTGCAGAGAAGCAGCAATAGCGCGCACTAGTGCAAGAGCGAACCAGCGCAGCTCAGCAGCGCAGTCGCGAGTCGCTGTGAAGCGGGGGAGTACCGTGGAGGCCAACGGAGGGAACTCTCATGGCTCGACAACTCGATGCCACTGTCTGTATTGCGGGCGGAGGTCCGGCGGGAATTGTGGCCGGGCTCATCCTTGCCCGCGCTGGCATTGAAGTTGTGGTGTTGGAGAAGCACGCTGACTTTCTGCGCGATTTTCGCGGCGATACGGTGCACCCGTCCACACTGAATCTGCTCGACCAGTTGGGGCTCGGCACCTCTGCGAAAGCTATCGAGCACAGCGAACTATCGAGTCTGGATGCGGTCATTGATGGCATCCGAGTGCAGGCGGTTGATTTCACAACCCTGCCTACGCCGCACCGTTATGTCACGCTCATGCCGCAGTGGGATCTGTTGACGTTGCTCGTTGAGGAAGCGCGCACACAGCCTTCGTTCCGGCTGGTGCTTGAGGCGACCGCGCAGTCGGAAATTCAGGAAAACGGCCGAGTGGTCGGTGTTGAGGCGAGCACGCCTGATGGCCCTGTGCGCGTGAATGCCGCGCTCACGATTGCGGCTGACGGGCGCGATTCTGCCGTGCGAGACTCGCTCGGTTTGGTGCCCGTTGATTACGGCGTTCCCATTGATGTGTTGTGGTTTCGGGTGCCGCGGCCGACACAACCCATGCGGGATACCTTGGCGAACATCCGGAATGGTTCTGCTCTCGTGACGATTCCGCGGCCGGACTATTTTCAGTGCGGGCTCCTCATCCGCAAGGGCGCTTTTCCTGAGTTTCAGACGGCCGGCATCGAAGCCTTCCGTCACAAGATCGCGAGTATCGCCCCGCGTCTGGCTGACGTCACGGCCGAGATTGGCAGCTTCGATGATGTGAAGCTGTTGTCGGTGCAGATCAACCGCTTGCGCGAATGGTCCGTTCCTGGCGCGCTGTGTATCGGGGACGCCGCCCATGCCATGTCGCCCGCTTTCGGCGTGGGCATCAACTACGCGATTCAGGATGCGGTTGCTCTCGCAAACATCCTGGTTCCCACACTGCGGAGCAAGGGAACGGATGCCGCAGCGATCGATGCGGCGTGTGCTGCCCTGCAGCGTCGCCGTGCGCTTCCAACGGCGCTCATGCAGCGCATGCAACGGGTAGCGCATCGGCTCATCAATCGCGCGACAAGTGGAATCGTTCTGCACAACCCACCGCGCTTGCGCGAACGTTTTGTGATCGCGGTGGTTCTCCCGCGCCTTCGTCCTCTTTTGGCGAGGCTTGTGGGCTACGGGTTCCGCCCGGAACGCATCGCACGCGGAATTCTGCGGCCGCGCACCTAGCAGCGATCAGCGCAGCTCCGGCCGTTCTGGCCTGGACAGGCGAGACCGCGCTAGTACGTTTCGAGCACCATGGTGACGGCCCAGACCACGCTGGCACCGATCAGCGCAGCAAACACGAGCAGCCAGAAGACCGACGGTACGCCTGTCCGTTTGAAGAGCAGGTAGGCGTCTGAGGTGTTCAGTTGGTCACGGCGACGAGTGTGTACGCCGATCACAGTGGCGAGGCCGCGCACGCTTCCCACGAGAAGCGCAATCGCGATAATCAGCAATACGTAGCTTTGCTGTTCGGGCGTTGCCCACACCCAGAGGGCGGCGCTCGCGGCGGCGGAGACGGCGACAACGAGGAAGCCAAAGAGGTTGCGGATCACGAGCAGGGTGAGCACGAGGATGATCCCGCCGACGAACAATGCCATAGCGGTGTAACCCTGCGTGACGCACCAGAGTTGCACGGCTCCGACGATTGCGGGAGCCGGGTAGCCAAGCGATCCGCTGATGACGGAGCCGAGTTTGCCGCGCCCACTGCTGACGGCTTCGCCCGAGTGATTCATGCGGATTTTCATGCCGTGAACGAAGCGACCCGTCAGGATCGCGCCAACGGCGTGCCCGAGTTCGTGCACGAGGGTCGTGAAGAGTCCAAACCATTTCCAAATCGGCTGCGGGATGCTCAGCACGGCTGCGGCGGCCACGATCACGATCAGCAGGGTCGGCGAAATGTCGACGGGCGTTGTGCGGGCGAGAGAGTCGAGGAGGGCATCCATCCTCGAATTCTCTCACCTGCGGCGTTCATTCTGAGCCAGCTTCAGACTCCCACGCCGCGCGAAGTCTGTTCATAGAAAGTACATAGGGTTCTCGGGCTCAATGAGTATCAGCGTGAAAGCACGATCACCGTCCGCACCAACCTGGAGGCCCGCAATGAGCCAACTCACCATGATCGCCCTTGACCTTGTCGCCATCGGCCTTCTCACCTTCGCTCTGTACTTTGCCCGCCACCGCCGCCGCGACCTGCTCGTGGCTTACCTCATCGTGAACGTGGGTGTCATGGCCGTCACGGTCATGCTCGCCGATAGTGCGGTGGGTGTTGGTCTCGGTCTTGGCCTCTTCGGCGTGCTTTCCATCATCCGTCTGCGCTCTTCTGAGATCGCGCAACACGAGGTGGCTTACTACTTCGCGGCTCTGGCTCTCGGTCTCATTGCCGGGCTCGGCGCGGCTGACCTCTCGAGTACCACTACCAGCACGGCCCTCGCTAGCTTTGTGGCTCCCGCTCTCATGGCGATGATTCTGCTGGTCATGACCTTCGGAGATAGCCCGCGACTGTTCCGCGCTTACCGTCAGCAGACGGTGACTCTGGATGCCGCAATCGCCGACGAGTCCATCCTGCGTCTGCGCCTCGAGAACCTGCTTGGCGCTCAGGTGCACTCCCTCACGATCACCAAGCTTGACCTTGTCAACGACACCACCGTCGTGGATGTGCGCTACCGGATCAGCGGCGGCGCCCACACCTCGACTGCCACCACCCCGACCACCGCGTCAGAGCTCCTGGAAGGAGCACACCGATGACTACCCCCAACACCGAACGCTTCGCCACGATCTCGCTTGAGGAGTTGGCCGAACGGGCCTCTCTCCTGACGCGCGTTGACCGCAAGTATCTGGTGCCGGCTTCCGATCTGGTCGCACTGCTCGGTGAGCTTGAAGACCAGGCCAGGGTGCTGGAGATCAACAGTCAGCAGCACTTCGACTACGAATCGGTCTACTTCGATACTCCGGATGCCGCCAGCTACTTGCTGGCGGCCCACCCGCGTCGTCGCCGCTTCAAGGCTCGCACTCGCAGCTACATGGACACCGGCGACTGCTACCTCGAGGTCAAGACCAAGGGCTCGCGGGGAACCACCGCCAAGCAGCGTTTGCCGTATAGCTTCGACGAGCGCGATCACCTCACGGAGGCCGGCCGTGGTTACATCGACGAACTGCTGCACGACGCTTCGGTCGAGGGAATCGATACGGAGACAATGGAGCCGGTGCTCACCACCCGCTACACCCGCACCACCCTGTTCTTGCCTGCCAGTGGCAGCCGCTGCACGATCGACAGTTCACTCGCCTGGCAGCGCACTGCCGCCGACGAGCACGGCCCCGACGGCACCGACGGCCCCGACAGCTCCGAGCACGACAGCTCCGAGTTCGACGATGCCGAGTTCGGCACTACTGAACTGTCGTTCGCCGACACGGTAATTGTGGAGACGAAGTCGTCAGGTCAGGCCAGCGAGGTTGACCGCATCCTGTGGCGAATGGGGCACCGCCCCGACCGCATTTCCAAGTTTGCGACGGGGCTCGCTGCGTTGCGGCCTGAACTCCCCAACAACCGGTGGGCACGCGTATTGCGCCGCCACTTCACTCCGGCCCTTGAAGCCCAAGACCCGGCCTCGGTTCTCGCCGCCTAACCGCCCCACCCTAAGGATGCCGTGAGAAAGTCGAAGCTCTTTGCCGTCAGTCTCTCCACGATTGTGCTCACAGTGGTGTCGGCCGGATGCTCAACTACGGCCCTCGGCGACAGCGCGTCTGAGGCGGCCGCGGTAGGGGCGCTGGGTATTGACGCGACGCAGAATGCCGAGCAGATCATGGCGGCGAACGACACCGAGCCCACGGCATCCACCGACTTTGACTACACCGTTGCGCAGGCAGTATCGATCGCTCTGCAGGGGTCGACGGCAATCGCCAGTGGTGCCGGTGCGGTTATTGAGGGCAGCACGATCACGATCACCACGGCGGGTACCTATGTGCTCGGTGGCACCCTCGATGATGGCCAGGTCATTGTCGATACCGCCGACGATGGCATTGTGCGTCTCGTGCTCGATGGTGCGGATATCTCCAGCTCGACCACGGCCGCGATCCATTTCGCGGCGGCGGATGAGGCACAGATTGCTCTGGCGAGTGGCAGCGCCAATTCGCTCAGTGACACGAGCGCTTATGCCGAGGATTCCGAGGCGGGGGCAGCGCTCGATAGCAGTACCGATCTCCTCATTTGGGGTGACGGCTCGCTCGCGGTAACCGGCAACGCGAACGATGCGATCGCGAGCTCCGATGGGCTCACAATCGACTCGGGAAGCATCGCTGTCGACGCCGTTGATGACGGCATCCGTGGCAAGGATTACCTCGTGATTCAGGGCGGCGACGTCACGGTCACGGCGGGCGGCGACGGACTCAAAGCTGACAACGAAGACGAAGAAACTCGCGGTTTCATTGCGATCACGGCAGGCATTGTGGTTGTGGATGCCGCGGGCGACGGCGTGCAGGCAGAAACCGATCTGGTCGTCACGGGCGGCTCACTCGCAGTGGTGGCCGGTGGCGGGGCCGCTGTTCTCGGCGATGCTGATGTGTCGTCGAAGGGGCTGAAGTCAGGCGACTTCACCGTGCTCGAGGGCGCTAGCGTTACCGTCGATTCTTCGGATGACGCGGTGCACTCCGATGGCGCCATTCACCTCGCCTCGGGCGACGTCACGCTCGCAACCGGTGATGACGGTTTCCACGCCGAGGGCACCGCTTACATCAGCGACGGAACCCTGCTCATCACTCAGAGTGCCGAGGGCATCGAAGGTCAGGCCGTCACGATTTCGGGCGGCTTCATCGATGTCACCGCGAGCGACGATGGCATCAACGTGTCGTCATCGGACGGTCCTGACGGCGACGAAGCTGGTGGGTCAGCGACGGGAACAGAGGACGCCGCCGAAAGCACTAACACTTTGCTGATCACCGGTGGGGAGATTCTGATCGATTCTGGCAGCGACGGTATTGACGTGAACGGTGTGGCCAGCATTGAGGGCGGAACGATCGTTGTCACCGGCACCACCGACAGTCGCAATGGCGCGCTCGATACCGACAGCACCTTCACCATTTCGGGCGGAACACTTCTTGCAGCAGGCAGCTCGGCAATGGCAGAAGCGCCGGACGCTGAATCCGAACAGGCCACTGTCTCGTTCACGTTCGATGCCGACCTCCCCGCGGACACCGTGGTGACTCTCGTCGATAGCGCCGGCAATGCGGTAGCGGCCTTCACCACCCTGAAAACAACCCAGTCGATTGTCTTTAGCTCTGACGTGATCGTGGCCGGTGCAAGCTACGACGCCTATACCGGCGGCGCCGTGGGCGACACCATTCTTGGCGGCTTTGCACACGCGGGCGACGACTCAGCGGCCACCCTCGTCTCGACGGCTATCGGCGGCGAAGACCCTGTCGGCAGTGTTTCGGGAGAGCGGGCAGGCGCCAGATCAGGAACCGGTGCCACCGACCGCCCCGAGCGCCAAGCACCCACTGATGGCGTGCCAACCGACCGCTAGAGGGCGTAGCGTTATCCCATGGATATTCGCACTCTCGGCCGCACCGGCCGCTCTGTTTCCGCAATCGGTCTTGGCACCTGGCAGCTCGGTGCGGACTGGGGTGACGTGAGCGAGGCGGATGCTCGCAGCGTGCTCGACACCGCAGCGGATGGCGGAGTCACCTTCTTCGACACCGCCGATGTCTATGGTGATGGTCGCAGCGAAAAGTTCATTGGTAGCTACCTCGCTGACCGCCCTGAGCTCGACTTTACGGTCGCCACCAAGATGGGCCGTCGCGAAGCCCAAGACCCGAGCAACTTCACACTCCCCAAGTTCCGCGAATGGACCGACCGCTCGCGCCGCAATCTCGGCGTCGACACCCTCAATCTCGTGCAACTGCACTGCCCGCCCACCGCGGTCTTCAGCATGGATGCTGTCTTTGACGACCTCGACACCCTCGTTGCCGACGGTGCGATTGCGGCCTATGGCGTGAGTGTTGAGACCGCGGATGAGGCGCTCGCCGCGATCGCGCGACCTAACGTCGCGAGCGTGCAAATTATCCTCAACGCGTTCCGTCTCAAGCCGTTGGATGAGGTACTCCCGGCCGCGCTCGATGCCGGTGTCGGAATCATCGCCCGTGTTCCGCTGGCCTCGGGGCTGCTCAGCGGCAAGTACCGCGTCGACACGACCTTCGCGGAGAACGATCACCGCACCTACAACCGCAACGGTGAAGCGTTTGATGTGGGCGAGACCTTCTCCGGCGTCGATTTCGAGACCGGAGTTGCTGCAGCGGGGGAGTTTGCGGCGCTGCTCGCTGCCGAGCCCGCTGTTGCTGACTTCTCGACCCCGCAGGTTGCTCTGGCGTGGGTGGCCCAGCAGCCCGGCGTCAGTTCAGTGATTCCGGGAGCACGCAACGTTGCTCAGGCTCAGTCCAATGCTGGTGCTGGCGAAGTGCCGGAGCTGAGCGAGGGTTTCATGGCCGGGGTGCGCGACATTTACGACCGCCACTTCCGTGCGGCCGTGCATCCGCGCTGGTAGCACGAGAAGGAGCCCGAGCATCCGCACCCACGATCATGCTCAGACGTGTAGCCGGGTGTTCTCGCCGGGAGTGACTGCCTGACGCGGTTGCTATTGGCGCAGTGTGCTGATCGGTTCGGTGTCGGGGATGGGGCTCGCGTCTTTGCCGCGCAGGTCGGGGTGCCAACCGCGGAGTAGTGCGGGGACGAGTGCTCCCAGTGCGGCGATGACGGTTGCCGCCCAGAACCCGCCGATGGGTCCGTGAAGGTCGATCAGGAATCCGGCGATTGCTGAGCCGAGCGCTGCGCCAATGAGCTGACCAGTGCCGACCCAGCCGTAGGCTTCGGCGGTATCGCTGAACTTTACGCTGGCGGAAACGATGGCGAAAATGACGGCGAATGCTGGCGCGATGCCGACCCCAGCGATGAGCAGCATGGCGGCGAGCCACCAGAAGTCGAGGTAGATCATCGCCAAGGCCATTCCGACGAAAACGATGAACATGCGACGGGCGAGTGCCCATGGTCCGATGGGCAAATGGCCCAAGAACAGGCCGCCAAGGAGTGAACCAATCGCCCAGATGCCGAGCACGAAGCCTGCTTGAGGGCCGTCATGGCCGAACACTGAAACGACGGATGCTTCGACTGCTGATGCCGCGCCGACCAGCAGGAACCCGGTGATCGTTGCCAGCAGGACGGGGCGGCGCCGAAGTACGGTGCCGAATGAACGTTTGCTGCGCGGGATGCGCACCTGACCGACTTCGGGACTGGCAATGAACCAGGCTCCGCCGCCGATGAGAAACGCGCCAGCAACCACAATGGCCGTGGTGGTCGAGATCTGGATCGCGAGGAAAGTAGCAACTACAGGGCCGGCAACCCAGATGATTTCTTGCGCGGAGGCATCGAGAGAGAACAGTGGGGTGAGCTGTTTCGAGTTCACCATTTTGGGGTAGATCGTGCGCACAGCAGGTTGCACGGGCGGGTTGCTGAGTCCAGCGATGAGACCCACGACCATGAACATGCCGACGCTGAGCGGAGCGAGTGCGATGGTGAAGATTGCGGTCGCTGAAATGATGAGGGTGAGGATGAGCACTTTGCGCATTCCCCAAATGCCCATCCAGCGGCTCGTGAGAGGCCCGGCCACGCCTTGCCCGATACTCGTTGCGGCGAGCACGAGGCCGGCAGCACCGTAGGAATTGTGGATCTGCTCGACGTGAAGAAGGATCGCCAACGAAAGCATGCCGCCGGGCAGTCGCGCGGTGAGCTGGGCGGCAATGATTCTGGCGATGCCCGGAGTTTTCAACAGGTCGATGTATGCGTTCACAAGGACTCCAGCTTAGCTGGCCAAATGGCCCGGATTTCAGCGGGTTTTCGGGTGTCAGTGGTTATCCCTAGGCTGTGGAAAACTCCGCGAAGTTATCCACACCTGTGGAGGACACGCCCACTACATCTAGGGTTGGCGACAGGTGGCACCCACGATATATAGTGGTGAGACCGCTTGGCCGGGGGTCGCGGTTTTCGAGGTTTTATGGGGATTTTAGGGAGTTTTCGTGGCAATTACAGTCGTCAAGCGCAACGGTCAGCGAGAGCCGTATGACGCCAACAAGATCAACCTCGCAATTGAAGATGCCGCCACTGGTCTCGACGACAACATCACGTGGGTAACCCAGATCGCTTCCGAGCTCGAACTGACGCTGTTTGACGGCATCACGACGCAGCAGCTCGACGAAGCTGTTATCCAAGTAGCGCTCCAGAACGTTAAAGACGACCCGGCGTTCGACACCGTTGCAGCCCGTCTTCTCCTCAAGACCATCTACAAGCGCGTTCTCGGTGACTACACCGACGCTGCTGACCTCAAGCGCCTGCACAAAGAGCACTTCGGCCCCAACGTCATCCGTGGCGTTGAAGAGGGATTGCTCGACCCGCGCCTCACGACCATGTTCGACTTGGATGCTCTCGCCGAGCACCTTGAGCCCGCTCACGACGAGCTGCTCAAGTACATCGGTGTTGTCACCCTCAACAACCGCTACGGCATCAAGGGTCGCAACGGCGACGCTCTTGAGGTTCCGCAGTACTTCTGGATGCGCATCGCGATGGGCCTCTCGCTCAACGAAGCGAACCCGAACGAGGCTGCCCTCAAGTTCTACGAAAAGATGTCGAGCCTCGAATACTTGGCTGCCGGCTCCACTCTCGTGAACGCGGGAACGATCTACCCGCAGCTCGCCAACTGCTTCGTCATGGAAATGCAAGACGACATGGAGCACATCGCCAAGACGACGCGCGATGTCATGTGGCTCACCAAGGGCACCGGCGGAATTGGCCTCTCGGTCACCAAGCTTCGCGCCCAGGGTTCGCCCATCCGCTCCAACAACACCACCTCAACCGGTCCCATCCCGTTCATGCACACGATCGACTCGATCCTGCGTGCGGTCAGCCGCGGTGGCAAGAAGTTCGGCGCCCTCTGCTTCTACATGGAGAACTGGCACATGGACTTCCCGGAGTTCCTCGAACTCCGCAGCAACTCCGGTGACCCCTACCGTCGCACCCGCACCGCCAACACGGCCGTGTGGATCAGCGACGAGTTCATGAAGCGCGTTCAGAACGACGACTCCTGGTACCTCTTCGACCCGCTCGAGGTAACTGACCTCAACGAGCTGTACGGCCAGGCATTCTCCACGCGCTACAACGAATATGTTGCGATGGCGGATGCCGGCGAAATGCACATGTTCAAGAAGATCGGTGCTCGCGAGCAGTTCAAGTCGATCCTCATCTCTTTGCAGACGTCGAGCCACCCGTGGTTGACCTTCAAAGACACGATCAACAACCGTGCGCTCAACAACAACACGGGCACGATCCACCTCTCCAACCTCTGCACCGAGATCACGCTCCCGCAGGATGAAGACAACGTCTCCGTCTGCAACCTTGCGTCGATCAACCTCTCGCGTCACCTCCTCCCCGAGGGCGGAGTGGACTTCGTGAAGATCGCCGAGAGCGCTCGACTGGCTGTGCGCCAGCTCGACAACCTCATCGACATCACTCGCTCCAGCGTGAAAGAAGCAGACTTCTCGAACGAGCAGAACCGTGCGGTTGGTCTCGGCGTGATGGGCTTCACCGACATCATCGAGAAGCTCGGCTACAGCTACGAGAGCGAAGAGGCCTACGACCTCATCGACGAAATCATGGAGCACGTTTCTTACGCTGCGATCGACGCCAGCACCGAGCTCGCTAAGGAGCGTGGCTCGTACACGAACTTCGAAGGCAGCCGCTGGTCGGAGGGCCTCGTGCCGCTCGACTCCATCGCGCTCACGGAAGAAGACCGTGGCATGGAGATCAAGGTCAACCGCAAGACACGCCTCGACTGGGATGCCATGCGCGAGAAGGTCAAGGGCGGAATGCGTAACGCAACGCTCATGGCGATCGCACCCACCGCATCCATTGGTCTCGTTGCGGGCACCACGCCCGGCCTCGACCCGCAGTTCTCGCAGATCTTCAGCCGCTCAACCTCGAACGGCAAGTTCCTCGAAGTGAACCGCAACCTTGTTGCGACTCTTCAGGAGCACGGACTGTGGGAAAAGAACCGCGAAGCCATCCTGCGCAGCCAGGGTGACATCCAGAACGTTGCCGGCATCCCCGACGACATCAAGGCCGTATTCAAGACGAGCTTCCAGCTCTCGCCGTATGCGTTCCTTGAGGTTGCCGCTCGTGCCCAGAAGTGGATTGACCAGGCGATCAGCCGCAACATGTACCTCGAGACGCGTGACCTCGGAGACATGATGGACATCTACTTCGACGCCTGGTCGCGCGGCGTCAAGACCACCTATTACCTCCACATGAAGCCCCGCCACCAGGCAGAGCAGTCGACCGTCAAGGTCAACAAGTCCGAGGAGATCTCGTCGACTAAGGCTGCCGCGTCTGAGACCGGAGCAGCAGCAGCATCATCAACCCCCGCACGCCGAGGCTTCGGCGGGTTCGCAAAGAAGGCAGAAGCATAATGAACCGCGAAAACACCACAGACGACTACTTCGTTCCCGTCGATCCCATGGACGACCTGCAGTGCGATAGCTGCCAGTAATGGGAATTCTAGGAACAGGCCTCCAAGACGGCCTCCTGCTGAAGCCGATCAAGTACCAGTGGGCAATGGACCTGTACGACCAGGCCGTCGCCAACACGTGGTTCCCTAACGAGATCCAGCTGGGCGAAGACATCGCCGACTTCAAGAAGATGACTGATGAAGAGCGTCACGCAGTGACGTTCCTCATGAGCTACTTCAACCCGAATGAGCTGCTCGTCAATAAGGCACTCGCTTTCGGCGTGTACCCCTACGTTTCTGCCGCAGAATGCTCGCTGTACCTCGCGAAGCAGATGTGGGAAGAAGCTAACCACTGCATGAGCTTCGAGTACGTTCTCGAAACCTTCCCCATCGACCGTGAAGCGGCCTACAACTCTCACGTTGATGTGCCGTCGATGGCGCGCAAGGAAGAGTTTGAGATGAAGTACATCCGTCGCATGACGGAGCAAACTCTCGACATCAACACCATCGAGGGCAAGCAGGACTTCATCCGTAACCTCGTTGCCTACAACGTGGTGCTCGAAGGCATCTGGTTCTACTCGGGCTTCATGGTTGCTTTGTCGTTCCGCCAGCGCAACTTGCTGCGCAACTTCGGTTCGCTCATGGACTGGGTTGTTCGCGATGAGAGCCTGCACCTCAAGTTCGGTATCAACCTGATCCTCACGGTGCTCGAAGAGAACCCCGAGATTCAGACCGAAGAGTTCGCTGACGAAATTCGCCAGATGATCTTGGATGCTGTGGAGATGGAAGAGGCCTACAACCACGACCTGCTCCCCGGTGGCATTCTCGGCCTCAACGCCAACTACATCAACCAGTACGTCAAGTACTTGGCTGACCGTCGTTTGGAGGAGCTCGGATTCGAGGCGCACTACAAGGTCTCGAACCCGGCCAAGTGGATGGCGACAGCCAATGACACTCTTGAGCTCGTGAACTTCTTTGAGTCGACCAATACCTCATACGAGGCCAACGCGTCGGCAACCACCAAAGCCAAAGTCGAGTGAGCCTGACCGTTGCGCGGGTCGGTTGGTTAGACCCGCGAGCGGTCGAGCAGCGAGCGGCGATGGATGAAGAGACGGGCGCGATCTATGCCGGCCGTCAGGCTGATCTTGACGATGCCGGACGCACCGCAGTGAGAGCGGCGTTGACTGTCTCGCCCGATGACATCAGCCACACGCTGTTGGTGCTCGACGGAGACACAGTGATTGGGCATGCGGCCCTTCGTCCCTTTGAGCAATCGCTTGAAGTGAAAAAGGTATTCGTCGACTCTCGTCACCGTGGCAAAGGCGCAGCGCGTCTGCTGATGCTCGAGCTAGAAGCAGTTGCTCGCGAAGCGAATGCACGCTCACTGATTCTGCAGACGGGCAACTTGCAGACGCCCGCAATGGCGCTCTACGAGAGCCTTGGTTACGAACGCATCGATGTATTCGGCACCTACGCAGCGATCCCTTTCAGCGTCTGTTATGAGAAGTCTTTATAGTCCGTTCAGCTTCGCCATCTAAGCTGCACCGGATGGGGGATACCCCTCATCGACCTAACCCGGAACAATTGCACTGTGAGTATTTTTCGGCGGCGCCCGCGCCTTAACTTGGGCAAGTTTAAGGCGCCCGAGCCTGTCGAAGCGGCACCCATCGAACGGGTAGTCGAAGAGGGCGTGCTGATCGCGCGTAATGCCGTGCGAATGGCCGTCAAGAACCGCATTATTGTGGATGCCGCCCGTGACCACCTCGACTACGACGACGGTGCGTTAGCTGGCTTGGTGCACGTCGAATTCGACCACCTCGCCGAGCAGACGGAACCGCTGCTTCGTGGCTCCCACTCTGACCGCAACCGCGCCGTGCAGGCGGGGCTCGCTGAGGGCCTGCGCCAAGCATCCATGAATGGCGAACTCATTTCGGCCATCATCGATGAGGCGCGCGAACTAGCGTGGAGTGAGATTGGCACGGCGATTATCGCGAAGCTGCGCGATTCGTATATTCCGACCGCTGATCCGCAGTACCTGAAAGACCGCGATACACGGCTTCGTGAGCTGCGCACCATCAACTTGGCCGAGCTCGAAGCTGCGACGCAGGGCGAGTACTAAGCCCCGCATTCGCGCTTCGGGGTTGCCGCTGAGCCGTGCATCCGCTGAATATTCGTCACTGCTCTCTTGGTGCCGCAAGTACACGGCGCAAGTGAGCGTAATATTGCGCGCACCCGGGGGTAGGCTTCCAGCGTCGATGATTCAGTGGCGCACCCGTCAGGGGCGACGCCTTATCGCCGGCACCAGCTTTCATCGGGATAAAGAAAAAGGTTGCACCATGAAAATCACCTACGCGCTGCCAGCATTGGCCGTCGTCACCGTCCTCGCACTGTCGGGATGTGTTGACAACAGCACCGACACCGGTACCACCGGCGGCAGCACTGTTGAGGTCGGCATTGACGAAGCAGCTGTTGCCCTCTTGCCCGACGACATCAAAGAGGCCGGCGTTCTCGTAGTCGGTATCGACCCGACCTACGCTCCCAACGAGTACAAGGATGACGCGGGTAACCCCATCGGATGGGAAGTTGACCTCGGCAACGCCATGGCTGCCAAGCTCGGTCTCGACACCCAGTACCAGCCCTCCAGCTTCGACAAGATCATCCCCAGCGTCACCGGCGGTAGCTACGACATCGGGCTTTCCTCCTTCACCGACAATGAAGAGCGCGAGAAGGTCGTCGACTTCGTCAACTACTACGAGGCTGGAATTCAGTGGGCCCAGCTCATTGGCGTCGACGTTGATCCCGCCAATGCGTGTGGCCTGACGGTTGCAGTGCAGACCGCGACGTACGAAGAGACTGACGAGCTTCCCGCGAAGTCGCAGGAATGCACGGATGCCGGCAAGGAGCCCATCGACATTCTCAAGTTCGACACTCAAGACGAGGCGACAAACGCTCTCGCTCTGGGCCGTGCGGACGCCATGAGCGCTGACTCGCCCATCACCCAGTACGCGGTGAGCCAGGTTGGCGACAAGATTGAACTCGCAGGCGACTCGTTTGACACCGCACCGTACGGCATCGCTGTAGAGAAGGATTCGGCGCTGTCGGATGCCCTCCAGGCGGCGCTGCAGTCGATGGTCGATGACGGAACCTACAAGGCGATCCTCGATGACTGGGGTGTCTTCAGTGGCGCCGTCTCGTCCATCACCATCAACGCGGCAACGTCCAGCTAAGTAGATGGCTGCATCACGCTCTGACCGTTCGGCGACACCTGCACAGGTGTCGCCGAACGGCGTTGATCAAGCAGAGGCAATCAAAGCGATTCGTCTCCGTCACCCCTGGCGCAATGTCATCGCGGTCATCCTCGTCGCGATGCTCGTGCTCTTTCTCGTCGACGCGTCTCAGCGTGAGGCGTATGGCTGGGCGAACTTCGGCAAATACATCTTCGACCAGCGCATCTCGCAGGCCGCCGGCTATACCCTGCTGCTGACGGTGTATTCGATGGTCATTGCGATCATCCTCGGTGTCACCCTGGCCGTAATGCGGCTGTCTGATAACCCCGTCGTCAAGGGCATTGCCTGGCTGTACCTCTGGGTTTTCCGCGGCACTCCGGTATATGTGCAACTCGTATTCTGGGGACTGTTCGCCACGATCTATTCCACGATCGATGTCGGCATCCCGTTCACTGAGCCGTGGCTGTCGTTGGAGACCAGCGACCTCATCAGCGTGTTCTGGCTTGCCGTGATCGGGTTGGCGCTCAACGAATCTGCCTACATGGCCGAGATTGTGCGTGCCGGAATTCTCTCGGTCGACAAGGGGCAGGACGAGGCGGCAACCGCCCTCGGAATGTCGTGGATGCAGACGATGACGCGGGTCGTCATCCCTCAAGCAATGCGCATCATCATTCCGCCCACCGGCAATGAAGTCATTTCGATGCTCAAGACCACCTCGCTGGTCACCGCCATTCCGTTCAGCCTCGAGCTCTACGGTCGCTCGCGCGACATCTCTGTCGTGATCTTCGACCCCATCCCGCTGCTGCTCGTAGCCTCGGCCTGGTACCTGCTGTTCACCTCGATCCTGATGGTCGGCCAGTACTTCCTCGAGAAGCGCTTCTCGCGCGGTGTTGGCCAAGCACGCCCCGAAAAGGCGGGCACGGAGACGGGAGCGATCTCGGTGAAGACCGGTGTAATTGACACTCCGGGTGAGGCATCCGATTCCAGTACGGATCCGTCAGGAAAGGAGCACCGATGACGAACGCAACGACAAGCGGCGCACCGATGGTGCATGCCGATCGCGTCTCGAAGAGTTTCGGTTCCAATGAGGTGTTGAAGAGCATTTCGCTCTCGGTGCCCCAGGGCGAAGTGATGTGCCTGGTTGGCCCAAGCGGCTCCGGCAAGTCGACGTTCCTGCGCTGCATCAATCATCTAGAAAATGTGGATGCCGGTCGACTCAGTGTCGACGGTGTTCTGGTCGGTTACGAAGAACGCGGCGACAAGCTTTATGAGCTCAAGCCACGCGAAGCCGCCCGCCAGCGCCGCGATATCGGCATGGTGTTCCAGCGCTTCAATCTGTTCCCGCACATGACGGCCCTTGAAAACATCATTGAGGCGCCCATCCGCGTCAACAGGGTGAAGAAGGACGCTGCAATCGCGAAGGGCCGCGAACTTCTCGCGCAGGTTGGGCTGGCCGAGAAAGAGGATGCCTACCCGGCACACCTTTCCGGTGGTCAGCAGCAGCGAGTGGCCATTGCGCGCGCTCTCGCCATGGAGCCCAAGCTCATGCTCTTCGACGAGCCGACGTCGGCTCTCGACCCGGAACTCGTGGGCGAAGTGCTCGACGTCATGAAGGGTCTCGCCGAATCCGGCATGACCATGATCGTGGTCACGCACGAGATGGGGTTCGCGCGCGAAGTCGCTGACCAGCTCGTGTTCATGGATGGCGGCGTTGTCGTCGAGTCGGGTGACCCCGACGAGGTGCTCGGCAACCCGCAGCACGGCCGCACGAAGGCCTTCCTCTCGAAGGTACTCTAGGCGCGATTCGCTCGGTTCCTTTGGCTCGCTTGCGGGCTTCGGTCGATCCGGGTGCTGCGGCTAGCGCGGCTGCATCCGGATCGCACCGTCGAGGCGAATAACCTCGCCATTGAGCATGGGGTTCTCCACGATGTGCTGCACGAGCGCGGCGTACTCCGCCGGTCGTCCCAAGCGAGACGGATGCGGCACTTGAGCGCCGAGAGAATCTTGCGCCTCCTGCGGCAGGCCTGCCATCATCGGCGTCTCGAAGATGCCGGGAGCGATGGTCATGACGCGCACCAAGGCCGAAGCGAACTCACGGGCCAGCGGAAGCGTCATGCCTGCGACGCCAGCTTTCGACGCCGCATAAGCGGGCTGACCAATCTGGCCGTCAAAGGCTGCGACGGATGCCGTATTCACGATCACGCCGCGTTCGCCGTCGATCGGTTCGGTTTCGACCATCGCGGCTGCCGCCAGGCGGATGACGTTGAACGTTCCCGTGAGGTTGATGCCGATCACGGTCTCGAAGGTGTCGAGCGGCAGCACTCCCTTGCGGCCGAGCGTCTTGCCCGGGGTCGCAACGCCAGCACAGTTCACGACGATGCGCAGCGGTGCGGTTGAGGAGGCGAGGGCAACGGCAGCCTGAACATCCACCTCTGAACGCACATCGGTTGGTGCGAACAGGAAGCCATATTCGGCGGCGATCTCGATTCCGCGGGAGCTGGGAAGGTCGGCGATGGTGACCTTCGCACCCTGCGCGGCGAGAGCGCGGGCGGTAGCAAGACCGAGTCCGCTTGCGCCACCGGTGATGAGTGCTGCGGCATCCTGAATCTTCAATTAGAGCCTTTCGATGAGGGTTGCGTTGGCCATGCCGCCGCCTTCGCACATGACCTGAAGGCCATAGCGACCGCCGGTGCTGTCGAGTTGGTTGACGAGAGTGGTGAGTAGGCGTGTGCCGGACGAGCCGAGGGCGTGACCGAGGGCAATGGCGCCGCCGCGCGGGTTCACGATCGTGGGATCGACCGGGAACTCTTGCAGCCAGGCGAGAGCGACCGAGGCAAACGCTTCGTTGACTTCGATGCTGTCGAGCTGATCGAGGCGGATGCCGCTGCGCTCCAACACACGGTGGGTTGCGGGGATGATCCCGGTCAGCATTTCAATCGGGTCGGAGCCGACGACCGCAAAGGAGTGGAACCGTGCGAGTGGCCGGAGCCCCCAAGCGGCAGCGCGCTCTTCGCTCATGATGAGCACCGCCGAAGCGCCGTCGGTGAGGGGTGAAGAGTTGCCCGCGGTGACCTTCCACTGAATCTCGGGGAAACGGGCGGCAATCTCGGCATCGTAGAAGGCTGGGCCGAGGCCGGAGAGACCTTCTGCTGTCGTGCCTGGCCGGATCGTTTCATCGTGGCTGAACTCGCCAATGGGCAGAATCTCGGCGCTGAAATCGGCGGCGGAAGCACGGGCATGCGAGAGCGCGGCGAAGACATCGAGGTCATCGCGGTCGAGCCCCCAGCGTGCCGCAATGAGCTCGGCGGAGATGCCCTGATTCACGAGGCCTGCGGGGTAGCGGTCGTCGAGCAATGAGCTCGTGGTGCTGTAGCCGAGGGTGGCTTGGCCGATGGGGTGAGAACTCATGAGCTCCACACCGCACGCGATCACGACGTCGTTCACGCCCGCCATGATCGACTGCGCAGCGAAGTGCGCAGCCTGCTGGCTTGAGCCACACTGACGATCGATTGTGGTGCCCGGCACCGTCTCGGGAAGCCCCGCTGCGAGCACTGCATTGCGGGCGATATTGACCGCCTGCATGCCGGATTGCGTGACACACCCCGCCATCACATCATCGATGGTGGCGGGGTCGAGATCGTGTCGGTCGACGAGGCTGCGTAACACCACAGCGAGGAGATCGACCGGATGCTCGCCAGAGAGCGCTCCGCCCGGTTTTCCCCGGCCCGAAGGCGTACGAATCGCGTCAACAATGACTGCCGTTGTCATGGTTCAAGACTAACGGCGAGTCCGCTTAAGCACTACGGTTAGGCCGGTTCGACACCGAACGCGCGAGCGAGCTTGTCAATCTTCTGTGCGCGGCCAAGGCGGGGCAGGTCACTGCCGTCGCGGATGACGCGGCCACGAGCTTCGAAGTCTTCCAAGAATTCGCGAGCCCACGCGACATCCGAACGAGTAGGGCTGATGACTTCGTTGATGATCGGCAGCTGCTCGATGTCGAGGCACAGCTTGCCTGTCATGCCGAGGGAGACGGCCATGCCGCCCTGTTCGCGAAGAACGGGGTGGCTCGTGCCGACGGTTGGGCCGTCGATGGGGCCGGGCAGGTTGCCGACGCGGCTGGCGATAACCAGGCGCGAGCGAGGGTAGGCCATGGCGAGGTCGTCGGCGCTGGCACCGGTGTCGCGACGGTAGTCGCCACTGCCAAAGGCAAGACGGTAGGCGCCGCGGGCGCGGGCAATCGACACTGCTTCTTCAATGCCGAGTGCGGACTCCACGAGGGCGATCACGGGAGTGACTCCCTTGAGGCGGTCGAAGGTTTCAGAAACGTGAGCTGCTGCTTCGGCCTTAGCCAGCATGACTCCGCGCAAGCCGGGGAGACCGGCGAGAGCATCCACATCGTCTGACCAGAAATCGGAGGTGCGGTCGTTGATGCGAACCCACCCGCTGCCACCATTGCTCAACCATTCGACAACGGAATCGCGAGCTGTGGACTTGAGGCGCGGGTCTACGGCATCCTCAACGTCGAGGATGATCTGGTCGGCGCGTGAGCGCTCAGCGGCGTCGAAGTCTTCGGGGCGAGTTGCGGCAACCAAAAGCCACGAGCGCGCGATCTCGGCGGAAACTTCGTGGGTGGTCGGGTGATCGGTGGTGCTTTCGGACACGCGTGAACTGCTTTCTTTCAGAAGAGAGGCCGGTTATCGTGCTTCTCGCAGCCTCCAGAGTAACTTGTGGGGGTGACGGGCCGCTGAATAACAGGGTTTAGGAAGCGAGCACTTTGGCTATGCGCTGCAGGCTTACCGATTCGGCGGTTCCTAAGTGTTGCGCAAAGAGGCTCAACCGTAGTTCTTCGAGCATCCACCGGGCGCGCACGATCTGCGGTTCGGGATGCTGCTCTAGCGGCAGAGTGCCGCCCGCGTCCTTATAGCGTCGGGTCGCTAATTCGACTTCGGACATCCACCCGCGGTCGCGACCGGGGTTCTCCGTGAGCTTTGCAACCCGATGCTCGATGCCCTTCAGATAGACCGGGAGCCGGCGCAACTGGATGAGCCCTGTCGCCGACACGAAGCCGGGGAAGACGAGTGCATCGAGCTGTTCGCGCGCATCTCCGAGTGGTGCAATCAGGTGCATGCTTGTTGCGGCACGGATCGCCTTATCGGCCAGTCGAACGCCTGAAACAATGGATGCCACGAGCGAGACGGTCGTAAACAGCGAGTCGACAAGCCCTGCCGAAATCTCGTTCCGCAGCGCTTCGAATTCGCTCTGCGAGAAGATGTCGCGATCGCCCATCACGGAGTCAACGCACGCGCGCAAACAATCGTCAAAGAGCGCATTCGTGGAGCGATACGGGCTCTGGGCGAGCACCAGCTTTTCAGTGCCCGTGAGATGTTCGTTGATGTAGCCGAGCGGCGAGGGAATCGCCAGCAACAGCAGGCGACGCACACCGCTCTGGTGCGCGATGGCCTGATCGTAGGGAGTCGACATGAGGCGAATGGACACCGAGTCGCCGTCATCTACGAGTGCGGGGTAGGCGCGGATGGTGTTGCCGCCGTGCTTGGTGTCGCGGGAGCGATCGAGTTCGCCGAAATCCCAGGTTGTGATTCCGGAGCGTTCGAGGGTGTCTGCGGAGCGTTCCGGCGACCGCTGAGCGGCGCCTTCGACAGCCCGGGCAACACTCTCGCGGGCGACCGGCTTGAGGCTCGCTTGCAGGCTGCGCAGTGACTTGTTGGCGCCGACTTTTTTGCCGCGCTCGTTGATCACGGCGAAGGTGACCTTCAAGTGGGCGGGAACGCGGTCGAGTTCGAAGTCGGATGCCGCGACCTTGACGTAGGTCAGTCTCGCGATTTCTTTGGCCAGATATTCGGTCACGCCTGGGCCCTCGTCGAGGGCGGCGGCGGCGGGATCGTCGGGAGCGTTTTCGAGCAAGCGGCGAGCCCAGTCAGCGGCGGGGACGACGTTGCGGCGAATGGGCTTCGGCAGGGCCTTGATGAGCGCGGTCACGAGTTCTTCGCGCAGCCCAGGCACTTGCCAGTCGAAGCCTTCGGGGCGAAGTCCGGCGAGTAGGGGCAGCGGCACAGCGACGGTTACTCCGTCATCGTCGGTGCCGGGCTCGAAGCGGTACGTCAGGCTCAGCGTTTGATCGCCGCGCACCCATGTGGTCGGGAAAGCGGTCTCGTCGACTTCGGCGTCATCCGCATTCTCGAGCAGGTCGTTGGTCGTGAGCGTCAGCAGGTCGGGGGAGTCGTGACGAGCTTTCTTCCACCAGCCTTCGAAGTCGCGCACGGAGGCCACGGTGGCGGGCACACGCTTGTCGTAGAACTCGAAAATGGTTTCGTCGTCGTGCAAGATATCGCGGCGACGGCTGCGCTCTTCGAGCTGCTCGAGGTCACGCCGCAGTGCGCGGTTGGAGGCGTCGAAGCCCCACACGCGCTTGTCGCGTTTCGTCAGGTCGTCTTCGCCCTCAACAAGGGCATGGCGAATGAAGAGTTCGCGGGCGGCAGGCAAATCAACGCGCGAAAACTGGATGCGGCGGCGAGCGGCGAGCGTGACGCCATAGAGCGTCACGCGCTCGAACGCGACGGCGGCGCCCTGCTTCTTCTCCCAGTGCGGTTCCGAATAGCTGCGCTTCACGAGATCGCCGGCAAGCTTCTCAGCCCACACCGGATCGATTGACGCATTCATCCGTGCGAAAAGCCTGCTCGTTTCCACGAGCTCAGCGCTCATGATCGCATTGGGCTGTTTCTTGGCCAGTGCTGAGCCGGGGAAGATGACAAACCGAGTCTGACGGGCGCCGATGTAGTCGCGCTTGGCGACATCCTTGAGGCCAATGTGGCTGAGCAAGCCGGCCAGCAGTGAGCGATGGATGCCGTCGGGATTCGAGTGCGCGTCACCGATCACGAGACCGAGCGGTTTGGCCATCCGGCTCAACTGGCGGTAAACATCGTGCCATTCGCGCACGCGCAAATAGTTGAGATATTCGTTTTTGCACATACGTCGAAACTGGTTGCCCGAGAGTTCTTTCTGTTTCTCTTCGAGGTAGTTCCAGAGGTTGAGCATGGAGAGAAAGTCACTGGTGGGGTCGATGAAGCGCGCGTGCTGCTGGTCGGCTTGCGGGCGCTTATCGAGCGGACGCTCGCGTGGGTCTTGGATGCTGAGACCGGCAACAATCGCCATGACTTCGCGGGTCGTGCTGTGCTGCTTCGATTCGAGCACCATGCGCGCGAGCCGGGGGTCAATCGGCAACTGGCTGAGCTGCTTGCCGATGCGGGTGATGCGCGGGGCCGCATCTTTCGGTTCTTTTCCGCCGGCTGAGCGTGGGCCGGTAACGCTCGATGAGGTTTTGGTGCTGCGGAGCGCAGCGGTGTTCTCGACGGCACCGAGTTCGGTGAGCAGGTCGAGACCGTCTTTGATGCCGCGAGAATCTGGCGGCTGCAAGAACGGGAATTCGGCGATGTTGCCGAGGCCGAGAGAGATCATCTGCAGGATGACCGCCGCGAGGTTGGTGCGCAGAATCTCGGGTTCCATGAACTCGGGGCGTGCGTTGAAGTCTTCTTCGGAGTAGAGGCGGATCGCGATTCCGTCACTCGTTCGTCCGGAACGGCCCGAGCGCTGGTTGGCGCTGGCCTGGCTGATGGCCTCGATCGGCAGACGCTGAATCTTCGCGCGCGTGCTGTACCGGCTGATGCGCGCGGTTCCGGCATCGATGACGTAGCGGATGCCGGGCACGGTCAGGCTGGTTTCGGCCACGTTGGTGGCGAGCACGATTCGGCGTCGCGTGCCGGGCGTGCGGCGCGACTCGAACACGCGGTGCTGTTCGGCGGAGCTCAGTCGGCCGTAGAGGGGGAGCACTTCGGTGCCCTCGGAGAGTTTGCCGGCACTGATGCGTGCGCGGATGGATTCTTCGGCATCCCGAATTTCGGTTTCGCCGGAGAGGAACACGAGCACGTCGCCGTCGCTCTCGCGAGAGAGCTCGTCGAGGGCGTCGTTTATGCCTTCGAGATAATCGCGGTCGGCGCGGTTCGCGGCCGCTTCTTCGGCATCCTCCGCTTCGAGATCGTCGCCAGTGCTTTCTTCGGCAACGAGGGGACGGTACCGAATCTCGACGGGAAAGGTGCGGCCAGAGACTTCAATGATGGGCGCGCCATCGAAGTGTTTCGAGAAGCTTTCGGGGTCGATTGTGGCACTCGTGATGATGATGCTGAGATCGGGGCGGCGGGCCCGCAGCTGCTTGAGATAGCCGAGCAAGAAGTCGACGGTGAGGCTGCGTTCGTGGGCCTCGTCGATGATGATCGCGTCGTACTTCTTGAGGTCCCGGTCGCGGTGAATCTCATTCAGCAGGATGCCGTCGGTCATGAGCTTCACGCGCGTGTTTTTGCCCACACGATCGGTGAATCGCACTTGGTAGCCCACGAGGTCACCGAGTTCGCTACCGAGTTCTTCGGCAATGCGCTCAGCAACGGTGCGCGCGGCAATCCTTCGTGGCTGCGTGTGCCCAATGGATGTCTTGCCCAATTCGAGCAAGATCTTGGGCAGCTGGGTGGTTTTTCCGCTACCGGTCGCTCCCGCGATGATCACGACTTGGTTCTCGCGAATGGCCTTCGCGATGTCGTCTTTGCGCTGGCTGACGGGCAGCTCGGGTGGGAAGGTCACCACGATGTCAGCGCTCGCGACAGTCGCGGTGCTGGCGGAGTGAACTTCGGAGGCAGACATAGCCCTTCAGCTTACGCGCTGTGCGCCATTCTGGCCGCGCCGTTACTTCGTCGGTGACAACCAGCGCCGCAGCATCCGGGTTACTCCGGGCAGTAACACGTAGGTCATGATCGGCGTGAGGAAGAGCGTGGTGAGAAGCACGCGCGCGAGGATCGGCAGCGTATCCCAGCCGGGCACGAGCAGGGTCACAAGGTAGGTGAATGCGAGGTTGAGGGGGAAGAAGCCCAACCAAATGGTCACGGCTTGTTTCCAGCGGGGTGGTGCGGCGGAAACCGCAGGGGTGGCTCCCGCGTGCTCGACGGTCACCTCGGTCGGTTCATCGAACCAGCCTTCGATGCCTGTGCGGCGCTCGCTGCGGTGCTGGCTCATGAACGGGCTGCCGCTCTGCAGCCACCACGCACGTTCGGGGGATTGCTCCCAGTGCAAGAGTGCTGCGTCATCCGCGAACCGGTAAAGCATGTGCCACGTAGTGCTGTCGGTGCCGGCGCGTACCCAGCCGGAGCCGAGAAAGCCGGGATAGGTGGTGGCGAGGTTGATGCCGGTTTGCATCCAGGCAGTGGCTTGCGCGATACGGGCGGGGTCAACGGTGCGTTCGATCGAAATGGTGATCGGGGCGTTCTCTGCAGGCATCAGCGCACTCCTTTCTGTTGTCCAGCGGCAACAGTGACAGCCGGTGTGGGCTTAGCTGGGTTCAAGTCTAGGTTGGATGCCGTGTGCTCTTGCTGTGCTGGTGTGTAAATTTCTTGTGTCATCGCGTTCAGTCGCGCGGTAGGCCAATTCTCGAACGTGTGTGTGTGGCGGGCCCTTTAGCGCACCCCCGTGGAGGCCACAAATGCTGTGCCCTCTCACCCTCCGCTCATCCGCGCATCACCCCCACTGTGGGGTAGACACAGGAATCCGCGCAGGATTGTGTCGTTCTTGTTGCGAATTGTGCGAATCGTCAGTTTCTATTGCCCTGACGTTCAGCAATACGGTGTAATGGCGGCCATGGGATTGGTCTACACCGTCCCTTCGACCACCTTTCTACTGGAGGAAAGATGAAGAAGAAGCGCGTCTCAGCTGCCATAGCTGTGCTCGCGGCCGGAGCCCTCGCCCTAACAGGGTGTACTCCGCCGTATGAGTCAGAAGTAATTGCCGACACCGAGATCACGGTGGCGTGGAATGACTTGATTGACAACTTCAACGGAAGCAGTGCAGCAGGTAACAACACAGCGAACAACGTTGTGCTGTACATGATGAACTCAACGTTCCTGTACTACAACAGCGAGCCAGCTCTCGTGCGTAACACCGACTTCGGCTCGTTCGAAAAGACGAGCGATGACCCTCTGACGGTTAAGTACACCCTCAACGACAACGTCACCTGGTCTGATGGAACCCCCATCGACTCCGCTGACTTGCTGCTCGCGTGGACCACAATCTTCGCCGGTGTTGAGGATGCTGAAGGCGCTCCGCTCTTCACCCACGCCAACCCGCGTGGTGACCTTGCTTCGGCTCTGCCGGAGATCGACGACAAGAGCATCACGATCGTGTACGACAAGGCCTACGTTGACTGGGAGATCCAGTTCGACATGGGTGTTGCCGCTCACGGTGTCGTGTCGCTTGCTTACCCCGAGATCACTGATCCCGAGGAAGCAAAGGCGATGTTCGTCGAGGCAGTTCAGAACGACGACGTCGAATGGCTCACCCCGGTAGCCAAGGCGTGGAACGACGCCTACCAGGCGCCGAGCACTCCCGACAGCGACCTTGTTGCTCTCTCGAGCGGTGCCTACGTTCTCGATGAACTCGTAGAAAACGAGTACGTTGCGCTCAAGGCCAACCCGCTCTACACCTGGGGCCCGTCGCCTAAGTACGAACGCATCATCGTTCGCCAGATCGAGGACTCGACCGCTCAGGTTCAGGCCATCGAGAACGGTGACGTTCAGATCGCAGCCGGCCAGCCGACTCCCGACGTGCTCGAGCTCGTCAAGGGACTCGACAACGCTGACTACGTAACTGCGGATGAAGCGACTTACGAGCACGTTGACCTCACGTTCAACAACGGTGGTCCGTTCGACGCCGCCACCTATGGTGGAGACGAAGACACCGCCAAGGCAGTTCGCCAGGCATTCCTGAAGGTCATTCCTCGTCAGGAGATCCTCGACAAGCTGATCGTGCCGCTGAACGAAAACGCCACTCTGCGTGACTCGGTACTGCAGATCCCTGGTGCTCCCGGCTACGACGATATTGCTTCGAGCAACGGTTCGGCTGGCTACGCCGAGGTCGACATCGATGGCGCCAAGAAGCTGCTCGCTGATGCCGGAGTGACCACTCCAGTTGAGGTCAAGTTCTGGTACCCCGAGGGCAACGTCCGTCGTGCATCAGAGTTCGAGTTCATCCAGCAGTCGGCTGCTCTTGCCGGCTTCACGGTTGTTGACGACTCGGAGCCCACTTGGGCATTCACCGACAAGGAAGCACTGCCGGTCAACCCGCACGACGCGGTTATCTTCGCATGGCAGTCAACGAGCCTCGCGCTCACCGGTTCTGACCAGTACCTCGGTACCGGCCAGCCCAGCAACTTCGGTGGATACTCCAACACCGAGGTAGACGGACTCCTCAAGGACCTCGAGACCGAGCTGGACCCTGCGGTTCAGACCGAGATCCAGGTTGAGGTCGAGAAGCTGGTGTGGGAAGACGCGTACGGCGTTACTCTCTTCCAGTTCCCCGGAATCACCGTCTGGAACAACTCAGTAACGAACGTGGACCCGAGTCCACTGTCGCCGACCTACTTCTGGAACTTCTGGGAGTGGGCACCGACCGACTCCGAGTAATTTCTCGGTAGCGCTCACGAGTGGGCCGGACTCCCAGTCCGGCCCACTTGCGTGCACGTCGTTATGCCGTTCAGCGGCACTGTTTTTGTTCTGTTTTGCATGCCCCCGAAATGAGGATCTCCGGTGCTGACCTTTGTCGCCAGGCGCCTTGTGGCCACTCTTCTTGTTCTGCTTGTGGCCTCATTTATCGTCTATGTACTAACCGCCAATTCCGGTGATCCGCTTCGAGAACTTCGAGGCAGTCGAGATCCCAGCGCTCAAGATCAAATCGCGTACTTGAGTGGGCTGCTCAATCTCGATCAGCCACCCGTGATTCGCTACTTCTTCTGGCTCGGAGGAGTCGGGGCCTGCTTTATCGGCCAGTGCGACCTTGGTATCTCAGTCGCGCGAGGCCAGCAGCCCGTGATCGAAGCCATCGGTGGAGCACTCGGCTCCACGCTTCAACTGGTGCTCGCCGCTACGATCCTCGCGATCGTGATCGGTGTCGCCATCGGAATGACCACGGCGCTTCGCCAGTACAGCGGTTACGACTACGTCGTCACGTTCCTCACCTTCGTCTTTTACTCGCTCCCCATTTTCTGGGTCGCGGTGCTCCTCAAAGAGTTCGGTGCCATTCAGTTCAACTCGTTCCTCGGCGACCCCGTCATACCGTGGTGGTCGATTCTCATCATTGGCATCGTGATGGGCTTCGTTGCCTCTTCAGTTGTCGGCGGCGAACTGCGAACTCGTGTTATTTCTTTCGTGAGCGTCGGCGGCGGTGTGGCCGCGCTGCTCATCCTTCTCGATGTCACGCGCTGGTTCGAAAGCCCCTCGATTGGCTTTGTCGGAATCGCTCTGATGTCAGTGGCGACGGGTGCGGTTGTGCTCTTCACTTCCACCGGATTCCAGAACCGTCGTGCTCTGCTCGCGGTCGGAATCATCGTGGTGCTGACGGTCGTCTTGAGCTGGCCGTTCCAGTTTCTTTTCTACTACGTCAACAGCCCGTGGACGGTGCTGCTCGTTCTCGCCATCTTGGTGGGGCTCGGCCTCCTCGTCGGCTTCTTCGTCGGTGGCGATGGCAAGGCTGTCGTTGCTCGCACCGCCGCCATCGTTGGCGGATTGGGCGTGCTCCCACTCGTGCTCGACCAGATGTTCATCCGCTGGGATGAGTACGTGGCGCGCATCCCGCTCAGCAATGGTGTGATCGCGACGATCGGTGCCTCGACTCCCGCCATCCGTCGAGTGGATGACACCTGGCTGAACATGCTTGACTCACTGACCCACATGTTGCTGCCCACGATCGCGCTCATGATCATCTCTCTCGCGGCCTACACACGCTACGCTCGCGCCAGTCTGCTCGACGTGATGAACCAGGACTACGTGCGCACTGCTCGCGCCAAGGGACTCGGCGAACGCACCGTGGTGATGCGTCACGCGTTCCGCAACGCCATGATCCCGATCGCGACCATCATCGCGCTCGACTTCGGGGCGGTGATCGGTGGTGCCGTGATCACAGAAAGAGTCTTCGCCTGGCAGGCGATGGGCTCCCTCTTCAACGAGGGGCTGCACCGCATCGACGTGAACTTGGTAATGGGATTCTTCCTCGTCACCGGCATCCTCGCCGTTATCTTCAACGTTATTGCCGACCTCTTGTACTCGGCCCTTGACCCCAGAATTCGGGTGAGCTGATCATGACCGACAAGAAGCCCGTCGCCGACGAACAGTCGGTAGGCCAAGAACTCAGCATTGAACAGCGCGCAACAGTAGGGCTCAGCCAGGGCGCGATCGTGCGCCGCCGCTTCTTGCAGCACCGCGGCGCCGTTGTCTCGGTCTTCGTGTTGCTCTTCCTCGTGCTGCTCGCCTTCACCTCGGTGGGCACCGTCATCGGCGGTACCGGCAAGCTCACACCCGACCCCTCCGGCACGCGACTCATCGTCGATGGATTCCGCATCCCCGGTTGGTGGGGCTACACCTGGTGGGAGCGCTACGACATCATGCTCCCCGGTGGCGCCCCGACCTTTACGTGGTGGCCGTTCAGCTTCGGCGAGCACCCCTTCGGGCAAGACAACACCGGTAAAGACGTCTTTGCTCGCGTGATGCGCGGCATGCAACAGTCGCTCAACGTTGTCTTCATCGTGGGAATCATCTCGACCGTTATCGGCGTCGTTCTCGGTGCTCTCGCCGGGTACTACCGCGGGTGGGTCGACCAAGTCATCATGCGCATCACTGACGTGATCATCATCGTGCCGCTGCTCATCCTCGGTGCCGTTCTCGGCCAGACGATCGGTGGCGACGCGTTCCTGCTGGCCGTCATGATCGGGCTCATCGCCTGGACCGGAATGGCGCGACTCGTGCGTGCCGAGTTCCTGAGCCTGCGCGAGCGAGAGTTCGTGGATGCAGCCCGGGTGGCTGGCGCCAGCGACTTCCGCATCATTTTCCGCCACATCCTGCCCAACACCGTCGGCGTGATCGTCGTGAGTGCGACGCTGCTCATGAGCGCAGTGATTTTGCTCGAGACCTCGCTGAGCTTCCTCGGCTTCGGCATCACTGATCCCGACATTTCACTCGGTCAAATCATCAGCCAATACAACGAAGCGTTCAAGACGCGCCCGTGGCTGTTCTGGTGGCCAGGTCTGTTCATCGTGGTCATAGCGCTGTGCATCAACTTCATCGGTGATGGTCTGCGCGATGCGTTCGACCCCCGCCAGAAGCGCGTGCCGCGTCAGCGCAGCCTGGGTTCCGAGGTCGGCAGCTTCTTCAAGGCCTACATTCCCGGAGCACGTCCCGGCGACAGGACGTCGAACAAGTGATGGCGTCGAAGCTAGTTGAACGACGTGAGCATGCTGAGCAGCGTCAGCGCAACGAGAGCCGCGATGGTGCGCCAGTGCCACGTGACTCGCAGCTTGGTGAACTCGCTCGTGGCGGCATCCAAGTGACCGGCATCGCGCAATTGCTCCCAGTGCGTGCGGATGACGAACGCGGCCTGACCGGAATCCGACGTGATGAGGTCGCCGGGTCGCACCGTGCCCGCAAGGTAGCTCGATTCGGGCAGGTTCTTGCCGTCTTGGCGCACGGCGCTGAAGACCGCATGGCGGCCCGGAGCGGGCGCGGCCCACGCCGTGGCTTTGCCGTGCGCGGTTTCCAAAGTGAGAGCGTATTTGGTGTCGATGCGGCGGATCTCGGGCCACGCGACCTCAATGGTGCGCAGCACGTTATGCAGGGTCACGCCGGCAGCGGTCACGCGCACCTGGGGGCGCCAGAACATGGCCCACGTAAGCACGCTGAGCAGTCCGAAGACGGGGGCGACTTGCAGGGCATCCAGCCACCGGCCTTGAACAGCCGTGACAACGAGTCCCGCTGCAAAGGCAGCAATGACAACAATCGAAAGTACGCGCCCGAATCGCGAGTGCAGGGTGAAGTTTGGCGACACGGAACCATGTTCCCACGAGAGCCACGCATCCAGGGTGAAAGGCGAGACTCCTGATGACTGAATCAGCTACTACTGAGGCAACCGCAAAGGTTCCCGCGATCGAGGTCACTGACCTTGGCGTTGACTTTTGGGTCGAAGGCGAGTGGGTCACAGCGGCCAAGAACGTCAGCTACACGCTGCACGGCGGCGACGTTCTCGCCATTGTGGGCGAATCAGGTTCGGGCAAGAGCACGAGCGCCATGGGACTGCTTGGGCTTCTGCCCGAGAACGGCCGTATCTCGGGCAGTGTGAAGCTCGCCGGTGAAGAACTCGTCGGAGCCTCCCTCCACCGACTGCGTCAGCTGCGCGGTGCCGGCATCGCGGTGATCTTCCAAGAGCCCATGACGGCGCTCAACCCGGTGTACACCATCGGCTTCCAGATCGTTGAGGCGCTTCAAGTGCACAACGCCGGCATGTTGCGGGTGGATGCCAAGAAGCGCGCCCTCGAACTGCTGGCGATGGTGGAGCTTCCCGACCCGCAGAAGGCGTTCGACTCGTACCCGCACCAGTTGTCGGGAGGGCAGCGCCAACGCGCCATGATCGCGCAATCCATCTCGTGCGACCCCCGCGTGCTCATCGCCGATGAGCCGACGACGGCTCTCGACGTGACCGTGCAAGCCGAGATTCTGGAACTGCTGCACCACTTGCGTTCGAAGCTCGACAGCGCGATCATCCTCATCACTCACGATATGGGCGTCGTCGCTGATCTCGCTGACCGCGTGATGGTGATGAAGGATGGCGAAGTTGTGGAGACCGGAACAGCAGATTCGCTGTTCGCCGGCGCCACGCATCCGTACACTCAGGCTCTGCTCGCGGCCGTGCCTCACCTCGGTGAAGCTGGCGAAGCATCCGCCTCGAAGGATGATCGTGAAGTCGTCGTGACGATGACTAACGTCGCCATTGAATACCCCAAGCGGGGTCGGGTTCCCGCGTTCCGCGCCGCCGATAACATCAACCTCACGATTCGTCAGGGTGAAGTGCTCGGCCTTGTGGGGGAGTCTGGCTCGGGCAAGACCACGATCGGTCGTGCCGTTGTTGGCCTGCTCCCCGCGGTAGAGGGCACGCTCGACATCGTCGGCACCAACATGGTGGGCATCAACAAGGCCAAACTCCGCGCGGTTCGTCGCGATATCGGCATCGTCTTTCAAGACCCGGGTTCGTCGTTGAACCCCCGGATGCCGATTGGCGAGAGTATCGGAGAACCGATGCGTCTCGGTGGCGGTTTCAGTCGCAAAGACGAAGAAGCCCGCGTGAGTCTTCTGCTCGACCGAGTGCAGCTTTCCTCTCACATGCGTAACCGGTACCCGCACGAACTGTCGGGCGGTCAGCGCCAACGTGTCGGCATCGCGCGCGCTCTGGCGCTCAGCCCCAAACTGCTTGTGGCCGATGAGCCAACGTCGGCGCTCGACGTTTCGGTGCAAGCGAAGGTGCTTGAGCTCTTTCAAGAACTGCAGAAAGAACTCGGATTCGCGTGCCTGTTCGTGACCCACGACTTGGCGGTGATCGATATTCTTGCCGACCGCATCGCAGTGATGCACCGCGGCAAGATCGTGGAGCAGGGAACGCGCGATCAAGTGCTGCGTAGTCCGAAAGAGGAATACACCCAGCGTCTCATTGCGGCCGTGCCGCTACCGGATCCGGAAGAACAGCGTCGCCGCCGTGCCGAGCGCGAAGGCCTTTTCTCCTAGCGGAACGGAAACTCAGCAGACGGCGGGAACCCGATTCCCGCCGCCTGCCTCCCGTGACCAACCGGGCAAAGAACGGGAAATCTAGCGTTCCGTGCTGGCTGGAGCTAGTGTCGTCGACTCGTCAATCGTGCTGCTGTCGGCGATGGCTTTGACTTCTTCAGAGGTGAGCGGAATCCACGGTGATCCATCTGGATCAGAGGAGAACGCTGCGGGACTGTCGCCCTGGGTCCACCATTTGGCTTCGTAAGGAACACCGTCGAAGAGAACGCGATCCTCTTCTTCGTACACTGACGTGCCATCCCAGTTGGGGTAGGTGCCGTCAGGCACGGTCGGAACCTCGACCGGGGTCTCGCCCTCAAGAACCGGGCCGACAAGCGTCCACGGCGTCTCCCACGAGTTGAGTACTGGGTTATCGGGAACATCTCCGCGAGTCCACCACTTGGCCTGGTACACGTTGCGGTGCAACACGACCTTGGTGCCCGCGAGGTAGCTGGCGTCTTCGTCCCAAATTGCGTAGGGGCTGGTTGCCGGGTCGTCGGCGAGGTCTGCAGGATCAGACGGTTCTTGAGTAGTGATGGTCTTGGCCGAACTGGCGAGCTCGCCCTCGAAGTTCTCTGCCAGCACATCAGCGAAGAAGAGGTCGCCCTGATCCACACCACTGCACGCATCGGAAACACGAGTGACATCGGCATAGTTCGGGCCACAGGTCGTGTCGCGGTTGAGCGACCACATCGACATGCGCCCGATTCCTTGCTCGGTTGTGAACTCGTTGAGGGTCGTGGCGTCGTCCATCGTGAAGACTTCGTCTTCGTTGTCGTTCTGGCCGATCATCGGGGTTGCCCCGAGCTTCGTCCAGAGGGTGGCATCCGTCAGTTCGATTCCCGCTTGGTCATAGAGAATGCCGAGCTGGCGGTGAGTCTCCTGAAGGGCACGAATGGAGGCATCCCCGCTGGTTTCGTCGTCGGTCATGCTCTGACCAAAGTTCATCGTCATGATGTTGACGCCAGAGACGTCTACTCCGGCATCCAACATTTGCGTGACTGCTGTGGTGCCATCTTCGGTGAGGCCGAAGGTGGCAGCGGGCAGCGTGAGCCATACAGCGAGGTCGTCGCCAGCAGCGCGGCGCGACTGCTGCAGGTCAGCAATAGCGGCGGCGCGACGTTCACCGGCAGCGGTATCGCTGAGGTTCTCGCCCTCAATGTCGAGGTCGATCGTGGTGGAGGCGTAGCGGTCAATCACCGAGCTGTAGGCCTCAACGAGACTGTCGTGATCGGTGCAGGATGTTGCGAGCTCGTCGTTCAGCAGGCCGCCGAACGATACCCCGACATCCCCACCCTGCTGTTGCAAGCGTGCGATGCGGCGATCGAGGTCGAGCGATACTGCTGCCTCATCCATTGTGTAGGCGGTGCCCCAGGTGGGAGTGCAGGCATCATCGGTCGCAGCGACGATGAACGACAGCATGACCTCTTTTCCGCTGTCGTTCACAGCGGACTCGAACTCGTAACTTGGCGTTGCCGTGACATCCACATAGGCGGCGAACCACGGGTCGGGGGCTGGTGCCGCTTGGGTGGATGCCCAGGCTTGATAGGCGAACAGGCCGCCAGCAGCAACGGCGACAGCCACAATCGCTGCAATAACGAGTCGCCAGAAGGAAAGACGACGGGTAGCTGAACTCATGATCGGACCTCTCTGGTTTCATCAATAGGGGGGAGCATCTCGGCGAAGACAATCGAGTCGCGCACCTTGCGGTGCGATCCGCTGTCATCCCCGTAGTAGAGGATCGAACGCCAGTCGAGCGTGGTCGACTCCGGCTCGGGTTCCGCCTTCTGCTTTTTGGGTTTGCGTTCGACGAACAGAGGACTAGTGACACCAATCCAGATGTCGACGATCGCATTCCAGATGCCGATGTAGGAGACGAGCGCGAGCCCAGCGAGGATCGTGTTGAACGCTGCGAAAGCGGCGTTGCCCCAGTTGCCGGCATTGAGGTCGCGCCAGAAGGTGAAGGCGGAGAACCCAATGATGATCAGCGGTGCAATCACATACAGCAGCGGGGTTGCCGTGCGGTTGCGCACCTTGGGGGTGCGAGCGAACGGAATCTTCTTGCTCGTGATGGCCTGCTCAAGCGACTTCAGCACGCCGGCCAAGTTCACCGGAAGAAGGATCAGGTTGAAGCCGTAGATACGGAAAATGTCGCTGAACTTGTAGCCGCTGTAGCGCAGGTCGCTTCCCATTGCCAAGAAGTACGGAACCGCCGCCAGCAGAACCACCGGGCTCAGCAGTCGGCTGTCGTACGGGTAGGCGAGGAGGAAGACGAGCCCGAAGCTGGCCCACGTAATCGACGTCATGTAGTTCACGCGCAGGAAGAACTCGGTCCACGGCACCGTTTCGCCACGGGCCCGACGTTCACGCATCTGGCGCATGAGCTTCGGCATGATCAAGAGACCACCGTTGGCCCAGCGGCGACGCTGAACAACCAAGGATCCGAAGTCGGGCGGGGTGGCGCTGTAGCTCAGGCGCTCGGGGTAGTTGACGAGCGTCCAACCGTGGGTGCCGAGGTCGATGCTCGATTCGGTGTCTTCGATAACCGTGCGGTCTTGAACGTACCTTTTGACGGTGAAGCCGCCCTCGGTTTCGGTCTCGACAATGTCATCCAGAGCAGCCTTGCGGATGACGGCGTTGGCGCCCACCCAGAAGGTGGCGCCGTAGTACGACTTGCCCTGGTGCAGGATGTGCTGCAGGTCGGTGGTGGCCCCAGCGAGGCGTTCGATGCGCGTGCTAGCACCGCGGAACGACGAGTACGGAGTCTGCGTCACGGCAACGCGAGCGTTGTCTTTTTGCTCGAGAAGGTAGACGAGGCGCAGGCAGTAGTCGCGCAGCAGGAGCGAGTCGGCATCGAGGGTGAGGAGGTATTCCGAATCGGGAATAGAGAGGTCGCCGGCTCCGGCGTGGCTTACGGGCCGAAGCACCGTGCCGTCGGGAGTTTCTTCGGGGCGGTAATTGCCACCCATCAGGCCGATGTAGGCGTTGAGGTTCATCGCCTTGTTCGCTTCGTGAGAAACGGAGGCGTACAACTTGCGCTCGAAGGTCGACAGCTCAGCATCGAAAGTGCGCGCGAGACGGCGGTAGAGCTCGTGCAGTCGAGTTGCTGGCGGAACCATGCGCTCGTCGAGCGCTGCGCCCAACGCGTCGGCCGTCAGTTGCAGTTCGCCAGCCAAGCCCTGAAGGACCTGCGTGACAAAGAACTCATCAACGTGGTCGATGCGCTGCTCGTTGTCTGCCTTGTTCTCGAGCCACGCGGATGCCCACTGGTACTGACCGGCAAGATCCTCGAGCTCAGCGATGCCCATCGGGCGTTGTTGGCGCAGTCGTGATTCGAAGGTCGACAGAGCATCAGCGAAACGTGCGCGGGGCGCTGCCAGCTCACGCTGAATCTCTTCGGTGAGCTGGCGTGACTTCGACAGCTGGGCTGCGGCATCCGGGTCATCGGGAAAGGGCGGGTCATCGAGCAGGAGCACGACGCGAAGGCTGGGGTACTCCTGAAGGCATGCCGACCAGAGGGTGGCACGAACAACATCGGGCTCTTCGCTGTAGCTGGGCACCAACACGGTGATGGAGCCCTGGTTGTCGGCAAAGTGCCGGTCGAGTTCAGCCCGCGGCACACGAGCGTGCGCGCGAAAGCGTTGGAAGGCGCCGTGACGGGCGATCAAGTACATGAGCGCCGAGAAGGTCAGGAAGGTCACCACGATGACGTAGGAGATGGCCTCCGTCGTGAAACGGAAACTCTCGGTGCCGTTGTTGATGAACTGACGAACGATCGTGTAGATCACGTAGGTCAGCCAAAACACAACGGTGGCGACAATAGCGAGGCGAGCGAGCGCGATTTTGCGGTCGCTCGGCGCGGGATGGACAGTGGGCAGCGGTTCGAGGCGCGACTCAGCGCCCCACTGGCGACGCCGTGAAGGCGCAACCGTAGGAGTTTCGGGCATAGTGGTTAGATCCCTTGTGTGCAAGATCGGCATCTTTCGGGTAGATGCCGGCGGGTATCCTGCACGCCCAGTATTCGCACTGGGTTTAGTTCTTGCAACAAAATGCTACGCCTCGACAAATTGGTCTACCCGCCAAAAACGGTCTAGTAGGCTGCGGAAACGCCTTGAATATCGTTGTTCATCCCGGGAGGAACGAATGCCTCGCACCATCGCCATCATCGGCGCTGGTCCTTCGGGACTCGCCGCTGCCCGCGCTCTCGATAAGGCAGGCATCCATTTCGTCGGTTTTGAGTCGGCTAATGACGTTGGTGGCCTCTGGAATATCGACAATCCGCGCAGCACGATGTACGAGTCGGCGCACTTGATTTCGTCGCGCACGACCACCGAGTTTCACGAGCTGCCCATGCAGACCACGGCGGATTACCCCAGCCACCGCGAACTCAAAAAGTACTTTCGGGCCTATAGCGATCGGTTCGATCTGGGCGAGAAGTTCCTCTTCAACACCACCGTCGACCGCCTCGAACCCACCGATGATGACGGCTGGAACGTCACGAGCACTACCGCGGGGCACGAGCCGCGAACGGAACGCTTCGACGGCGTTGTGCTCGCCAACGGCACGCTAGCCCGCCCCAGCATCCCGCAATTTGACGGTGAATTTGCTGGTGAGATCATTCATTCGAGCCAGTACAAGAAGGCGACGATGTTTGCGGGCAAGCGGGTTCTCGTGGTGGGTGCCGGCAATAGCGGCTGCGATATTGCGGTGGATGCCGTGCACCATGCCGACAGCATCGACCTGAGTGTGCGCCGGGGCTACTACTTTGTTCCGCGCTACCTTTTCGGTAAACCGGCGGACACCCTCAATCAGGGCCGCCCGCTGCCAGCCCGCCTCAAGCAATTTGTCGACAAGCGAGTGTTGCGCGTGTTCACGGGCGACCCGGTGAAATTTGGTTTCCCGAAGCCGGACTACCGCATCTACGAATCACATCCGATCGTGAACACTCTCGTGCTTGGCCATCTCGGCCAGGGCGATCTGCGCGTGGTGCCTGCTCCCGAACGTTTCGACGGCAACACCGTGCACTTTAGCGATGGCACCGAGGCAGACTACGACCTCATCGTGTTGGCTACCGGTTACACGCTCGCGTACCCCTTTGTGGGGCGGGAGCACCTTAATTGGTCTTCCGACGCGCCCGAGCTGTATCTGAATATTTTCCCGCCCAGCTTCAATGGTCTCTACGTGATGGGGATGATCGAAGCGAGCGGTATCGGCTGGCAGGGAAGATACGAACAGGCGGAGCTCTTGGCGGCGTATCTGGCAGCTCAAGACACCGCTCCGCGCGCCGCCGCCCACTTCCGAGAGACCGCCGAAGAACCGTGGCCCGACCTCACCGGTGGCTACAAATATTTGGCACTCGAACGCATGTCGTACTACGTCAACAAAGATGCCTACCGGCGCACCATTCGACGCTTGCTTGAGACGCTCACCCGGAAGGTCAATTCATGACGATCGATGATGCGCAACTCAACTTCAGCCCGGGTTCACTCATCGCGCTCAGCATCGTGCTCGGCCTCATCATGTTCGGGATCGCACTCGATACGAGTCTCGAAGACTTTCGGGCAGTTCTGAAAGCACCCCGCGCATTCGCGATCTCGCTCGTTGCTCAACTTGTGCTGCTGCCTGCTGTGACCTTTGGGCTTACCCTGCTGCTGCAGGTCGGTCCGTCGATTGCCCTCGGGATGATTTTGGTTGCGTGTTGTCCGCCGGGAAACATTTCCCAAGTGCTCACCTATCGGGCGCGGGGCAACGTTGCTCTCTCGGTCTCGATGACGGCGGTCACCAACGTGATCTACATCGTCATGCTTCCCGTGAACTTGTCGCTGTGGGGCGGCTGGCACCCCACCGCATCCACGATTCTGGAAAGCGTCAGCATCAATGGCTGGCAGATGTTGCTCGAAATTGTGCTCATCATCGGGCTGCCGTTCGCCGTGGGATTCGCCATCAAAAACCGCTGGCCCGCCTTCGCCAAAAAGGTGCAACCCACCGTGAAGTGGATCAGTCTGCTTGCGCTCCTCGGATTCATCATCGCGGCGCTCGCCGGAAACTTTCAGTTCTTCATCGCCTATGTAGGGGTAGTGCTGCTCGCGGTGTTCCTGCACGATGCGGTCGCGCTCGGTCTCGGCTACGCCAGTGCGCGACTCGGTGGGCTCGCGCTCTACGAAGCCAAAGCAGTCACGTTCGAAGTCGGAATCCGCAACGCCGGTCTCGGCCTAGGACTTGTCTTCGCCTTCTTTGGGGGACTAGGCGGAATGGCCGTTGTTGCGGGATGGTGGGGTATCTGGGACATCATCGCCGGACTCGCACTCGCGACCTGGTGGGGACGCCGTAAGGCTCGGGGTGCCACAGGCCGTTCGGGGCCGATCTCCGGTAACCCCGCAAATGACGCGGAGGCACACGCATGAGTCGAGTTCTTGTGACGGGTGGCACCGGATTCTTGGGTACCTCTGTGGTCGCCGGGTTGGCTGCATCCGATGCCATTGAATGTGTCGTGAGCGCTGATATTCGCACTCCCGGCCCCGGTGTGCGGCTGCCAGGGGTGCTCTACGAACGTCTCGATGTGACGGATGCCGCCGGCCTTCCTGCTCTGTTGCGTCGCCACCAGATCGACACGGTCGTGCATCTCGCTTCCATCGTGAACCCTGGCAAGAGCACGACGGTTAGCCAAGAATTCGCGGTGGACGTTGAGGGATCACGCGCCGTCTTCGATGCCTGCGTAGAAGCGGGAGTGTCACGCATCGTTGTGTCATCCAGCGGTGCAGCGTATGGGTATCACCGCGAGAACGCTGAATGGATTACCGAGGGCGATCCGCTGCGGGGTAATGACGACTTTCCCTATAGTCGGCACAAGCGTCTGGTCGAGGAGATGCTGGCTGAGTTGCGCGAGACAGCACCGCAACTCACTCAGACGGTGTTCCGCATCGGCACCATTTTGGGCCCGGCAGTCGACAATCAGATCACGGCGTTGTGGGAAACACGTCGCGTGCTCAAACTTGCAGGCTCAGACAGCCCCTTCGTATTTGTGTGGGTGGATGACGTCGTTGAGGTGATGGTGCGCGCAGCAAGCGGTGGGCCGGCAGGCATCTTCAATGTGGCCGGAAATGGCAAGATGACTGTTCGCGAGATCGCGGCAGCGCTCGGCAAGCGATTGATCATCATCCCGCCGTGGCTCTTCAGCGTTGTGTTGACGGTCGGGCATGCTCTGAAGCTCACGCCGCATAAACGAGCACAGGTGAACTTCTTGCTCTATCGCCCGGTGCTCGACAACGGCGCTCTCAAATCAACGTTCGGGTTTACGCCCCGCAAATCGAGCCGCGAAGCCTTTAGTGCGTATCTCGAGGCGAAGGCGCTGCGCTAGCAACCGCTGCCAGCGGTTGGCCGGTGGACAGAGAGCTGGCGCGCCTCAGGTCTGTATACAGTTCATCCAAAATTCGGCTTGATTTCTCCCGAATCAGGCCTAGACTGAAGTTCTTGTATACAAACCCGAGCGGGGTGGCAATTCGCCCCCACGGGAAGTTCACGGTCCTGGGAGGTGCGCATGGCAACACCCATCCGCGCCAGTGACCGCGCCTATCAAGCTCTGCGCGACGACATCATCGAGTGGCGTCTGGCGCCCGGAACGATTCTCGGTGAGGTCGAGCAGGCTGCGCGACTCGGGGTGTCCCGCACGCCGCTGCGAGAAGCGCTGTCACGACTGATGACGGATGGGCTGGTGTCGAGCCAGTCTGGTCGCGGCCTTGTCGTTACCGATGTATCGGTCGACAACATCCGCGAACTCTTTGATGTGCGCAAGGCCCTCGAAGTGAAAGCGGTGCGTCTGGCGGCGCTGCACCACACGGGAAGCACCTTCGCCGATCTCGAGCGGGAGTTTGAAACCGTTCCTGACTTGCTGGCGCGCGATGACAGCGACCGCAGCGCCTACTTCGATCTCGTGCGTCGCTTTGATGCGGCCGTCGATGACGCCGTGGAGAACGACTACCTCACGGGTGCCCTCAACTCACTGCGCACCCACCTCGTACGCGTGCGTCGACTCGCCAAAGACAACCCCGAGCGCTTAGCGGCCGCGGCCAAAGAGCACCTCCTTATCGTGCAGGCCATCGTTGCCGGCGACCAAGAACTTGCCGCGCACGCTACTCATGTTCATCTCCATCACGCGCTCACAAGCGCATTAGCCATGGCTGCAGATTCCCCTCTGCGCGCCGCCAATTGAAAGGCTCCACCGTGAAAAATCATGCTCTCCGCGTCTACCGCAGCGACGAGAATCTCGCTCGCGAAGACCAACTTGCCCACAAGATCGCGGCGATCGCAGCCGAACAGCTTGAGCCGACGGATGCCGTGACCGACATGGTCATCAACCGTGTGATTGACAACGCTGCTGTTGCCACCGCATCCCTCACTCGTGCACCGGTGGTGTCAGCGCGAGCGCAAGCTGAGCGTCACCCCGCGGAGCCGGGCTCCACTGTGTTCGGTTCTGATCTTCGCGTCAGCCCGGAGTGGGCAGCCTGGGCTAACGGTGTTGCCGTTCGCGAGCTCGACTACCACGACACCTTCTTGGCTGCCGACTACTCGCACCCCGGCGACAACATCCCGCCGATCTTGGCTGTTGCCCAGCACACGGGCCGCACGGGGGCCGACCTGCTGCGCGGCATCGTCACGGGCTACGAGATTCAGATCGACCTCGTGAAGGCGATCTGCCTGCACAAGCACAAGATCGACCATGTTGCCCACCTCGGCCCGAGTGCGGCCGCCGGCATCGGTACTCTTCTCGGGCTCGACACCGAAACAATCTTCCAGGCCGTTGGCCAAGCTCTCCACACGACCACGGCTACGCGCCAGTCGCGCAAGGGCGAGATCTCCACGTGGAAGGCACACGCTCCCGCTTTCGCCGGCAAGATGGCCGTCGAAGCCGTCGACCGTGCCATGCGCGGCCAGACCAGCCCCACCCCGATTTATGAAGGCGAAGACGGCGTAATTGCGTGGATGCTCGACGGTCCAGACGCACACTACGAGGTTCCGCTGCCCGAGCTGGGGGAGGCCCGCACCGCGATCCTCGACTCCTACACAAAGGAGCACTCGGCCGAGTACCAGGCACAGGCGTGGATCGACCTCGCCCGCAAGTTGGGGCGCGAGCATCCTGAACTGGTCGAAGAGAACATCAACCGCATCGTGCTGCACACGAGCCACCACACGCACTATGTGATCGGCTCGGGCGCGAACGACCCGCAAAAGTACGACCCCAACGCGAGCCGCGAAACGCTCGACCACTCCATCCCGTATATCTTCACGGTCGCGCTTCAGGACCAGGCGTGGCACCACGTCAACAGCTACGCGCCTGAGCGTGCCAACCGCGCGGACACCATCGCGCTGTGGAAGCGGGTCTCGACCGAGGAAGACCCCGAATGGACGCGTCGCTACCACTCGATCGACCCCGCCGAGAAAGCCTTCGGCGGTCGCGTCGAGATCGAAATGACTGACGGAAGCCGCATCGTTGAAGAGATCGCCGTCGCTGACGCGCATCCGCTCGGTGCTCGACCCTTCGCCCGTGAGCAGTACATCACCAAGTTCCGCACCCTCGCGGATGGTGTGCTCGCGAGCGACGAAATCGAACGCTTCTTGGACGTCGCCCAGCGCCTGCCGCAACTCTCGGCATCCGAACTTGGTGAGTTGACCGTCCGCGGCAACTTCCCCGCCATCACCGCCAAAGGAATCTTCTAATGTTGTACGCCCAAACCGATCCAGCCACCAAGCGTGCCCAGTTTCGCGAGCGTCTTGCGAGCGGCGAACTGCTGCGCGTGCCCGGCGCGTTCAACCCGCTGAGCGCTCGTCTCATTCAAGACAAGGGCTTTGACGGCGTCTACATTTCGGGTGCTGTCATCAGCGCCGATTTGGGCTTGCCCGACATCGGCCTGACGACTCTCACTGAGGTGGCCGGTCGTTCGCAACAGATTTCGCGGATGACCGACCTGCCGTCACTCGTTGACGCCGACACCGGTTTTGGCGAACCCATGAACGTGGCTCGCACCGTGCAGACTCTCGAAGATGCGGGTGTCTCCGGGCTCCACATCGAAGACCAGGTCAACCCGAAGCGCTGCGGACACCTCGACGGCAAAGCAGTAGTCGACACGGATACTGCGCTCAAGCGCATCCGCGCCGCAGTCGATGCCCGTCGCGACCCGAACCTGCTGATCATGGCTCGCACCGACATCCGCGCCGTTGACGGTCTGGACGTTGCGATGGACCGCGCGAAGCAGCTTGTTGACGCGGGCGCCGACGCGATCTTCCCTGAGGCGATGAAGGACCTCAGCGAGTTTGAGGCGATGCGTAACGCCGTGGACGTTCCGATCCTCGCAAACATGACAGAGTTTGGTAAGAGCGAACTTTTCACGACAACCCAATTGGGCAATATCGGCGTAAACATTGTTATTTACCCCGTAACCCTGTTGCGTAGTGCCATGGGTGCTGCGGAGCGCACTCTCGATGCAATCAACGCCGACGGCACTCAGCAGTCTGTTGTCGGCGAAATGCAGACGAGGGCTCGCCTGTATGAACTGCTCGATTACGAAAGCTACAACACCTTCGATTCATCGGTGTTCAACTTCACGCTCGACAACCACCACTAAACGACGCACTCATTAACTTGAACTCGAAAGACACCACCGAGGAGCACCATGACTGACCTAACAGGTACCCCCGCCGCCGAGATTCGCAAGGGGTTGGCCGGCGTCGTCGCCGACACCACTGCGATCTCCAAAGTGAACCCGGAGACTAACTCCCTTCTCTATCGCGGTTACCCCGTGCAGGAATTGGCCGAGAAGTGCACCTTTGAAGAGGTGGCTTATCTGCTGTGGCACGGTGAACTGCCGACCGGCGAGCAGCTCGAAGAGTTCCAGCGCGTCGAGCGGGCGCAGCGTCACCTCGACGCTCACACCAAGCGTGTGATTGACGAGCTGCCGCTCAGCGCGCATCCGATGGATGTCGTACGCACCGCCGTCAGCGTGATCGGCGCGATGGATGACACCCTCACCGACCCCGCCAGCATGATCGACGCAGACCTCAACTTTCAGCGCTCGCTGACTCTCTTTGCGAAGCTGCCCGCGATCATCGCGTACGACCAGCGCCGTCGCCGTGATCAGGAACTTGTTGAGCCGCGCGATGACCTCAGCTATTCGGCCAACTTCTTGCACATGACCTTCGGCGAGGTTCCTGACCTCGTTGTCGTGAACGCGTTCGACGTCTCGATGATTCTGTACGCCGAGCACTCCTTCAACGCCTCGACCTTCACCGCCCGCGTCGTCACGAGCACGCTCAGTGACCTCTACAGCGCCGTCACTGCCGCAATCGGCGCCCTCAAGGGGCAGTTGCACGGTGGAGCGAACGAAGCTGTCATGCACGTCTTCGACGAGATCGGCACTGCCGCGAACGCCGAAGCGTGGCTCGAGACGGCGCTCGCCGAAAAGCGCAAGATCATGGGCTTTGGCCACCGGGTCTACAAGAACGGTGACTCGCGGGTTCCCACCATGAAGGCGGCGCTCGAAACTCTGATCGCCGAGTATCGCCGCCCCGACATGATGGAACTCTATGAGGCACTCGAAACGGCCATGACGAGCCGCAAGAACATCAAGCCGAACCTCGACTACCCGAGCGGCCCCGCGTACAACCTCATCGGCTTCGACACCGACATGTTCACGCCGCTTTTCGTTGCTGCGCGAATCACCGGCTGGACCGCTCACATCATGGAGCAGGCTGCTTCGAACGCCCTCATCCGCCCCCTCGCCGCGTACTCGGGTGTTGACGAGCGCCACATCAGCTAGAAGGTTTGCCCGTTCGCTGGGAGCGTGATCTGCGAGGGTGGAATCGTCAGGCGTGAGTGGCAGGATGGGGACATGACTGTTCCCCAGATTGAACTCAACGACGGCAATTCCATCCCGCAGCTCGGGTTCGGAGTCTTCAAGGTTGACCCCGCAGAAACCGAGCGCATCGTCACCGACGCGCTCGAGGTTGGCTACCGCCACCTCGACACCGCCATGATTTACGGCAACGAGCAGGGCGTCGGCAACGCCATCAAAGCCTCGGGCATCCCGCGTGAAGAAATCTTCCTCACGACGAAGCTGTGGAACAGCGACCAGGGCACCGACTCTGCTCGCGATGCTATGGATCTCAGCCTCGAAAAGCTGGGCCTCGACTATGTGGATCTGTATCTCATCCACTGGCCTCGCCCCGACCTCGACCGGTACCTCGAGACCTGGCTCACGATGGAAGACATCAAGGCTGAAGGCAAGACGCGATCGATCGGTGTCAGCAACTTCCACCGCCCGCACCTCGAGAAAATTCTTGCGGGAAGCGAAACGGTGCCCGCAGTGAACCAAATTGAACTTCACCCCGCGTTTGCTCAGCGCGAGCTGCGCGCCTATGGTGCCGAACTTGGCATCCACACGGAGGCGTGGGGCCCGCTTGGGCAAGGCAAGTACGACCTGTTCAGCGAGACGGCACTGCAGACTGCCGCCGAAGCACATGGCGTTTCACCTGCTCAAGTTGCGATCCGTTGGCACCTGCAGAGCGGCATCATCGTGTTCCCCAAGTCGAACTCGCGTGAGCGTATGGCCGAAAACTTCGACGTCTTTGGCTTCACACTTTCTGCGGACGAGATGGCATCGATTGATGCGATCGACCGCGACCAGCGTGTAGGCACGAACCCCGACGAGGCTACTTTCTAAGGACAGCTTCGCGCTTCGTATCGAGGCCGGCATCCGCACTCCTTTCGGTGAGCGGATGCCGGCCTCTGTCGTGGGGAGCGCTGGTACGCTTGACCTTCACAGAGTGTTGCTCGCGCTATGAGCGAGCGCGCAACACAACGAATTGAGCGGCGAGGACCAGAGTCATGACAAACCCCGGTCTCTATCAGAGCCCCACAGAGGGTTGGGCATTTATCCCGTTTCTGGGTGCCGTTGCCACGTTCGGAATTGCTGTGATCGCAGTCCTCTATTGGCTTGCCGGCCCTGGCCGCAAGTTTCGGCTCCGTGCTTTCGGGCTCACCGTGCTGGCGATTGCCGCCGGAACGGCGAGTGCGTTTGGACTGATCGCTGCGGCAGACAGCTTCGATGAGCGCCACACTGCGGCATTTGCGGACTACACGACTGCCGTGCAGGAGTGGGCGGCAGAAGAGTACGGTGTCACTCTTACGGATGATGACGTCATTGATATGAGCCAGGGCCGGCCTGCCATCGTCGAACGCAATGGTCAGGATTGGCGTGTGCTGCTTGAAGTCGTGGCAGTCAATGGCGACGTGCAGCTGCACGAAACTCGCGAGATCCCGACTCCCTAGCGCTTGGCCGAAAGAGGCAGCATGGACCGGTCTGTTCTCCTCACGCTCCTCAAGGAGCTGGCGGCATCGACTGACGGCGTGCACGCCGAAGTCGGGATTGGGGGAGTGCACCCGAACGATGAGACTTTTCTCCAGCTCACTTCGCTGGCGAACCGCGATGAGTACGCGATCGTTTCCGTGGGTACGGGCGGCTGGTTTCAGTTGGACGTCTCCGGTGGTTTCTATCACGCGCAGGCGGATGATCTTGCCTCGGACGAAACCGTGCGGGAGTACGTAGAGCAATATTTTCAGGCCGCGCTGGCTTACCTTGCCGGCGATTGGTCGACCCGCACGTCGAGGCTTTTCCGACTTCCGATTGTGGTGGTGGATGGCGCTGTGGATCTTTTCGGCCAGCCGCTCGCTCTCGGGCTCAGAGTTCGTGATTCGTGGAGAATGCTGTCCCGGCGTCCGCCGCGCGCTTCCTTCAGCGATGAACACTCGATGATTGCTCCCGTGACCGATGAGGATCGAGCGAATTTCCCTATTCCGTTGCTGCCGACGGTGGGCATCTGTCGTGCCGGTGAGTATCAGGGGCTGTACCTGTTTTCGAATCTTCTTAATCTCTTCCCCGTCGCGGAGCGCATGTGGGACATCGTCATTGCCGGAGGCGGCCCCGGCGGCGACGACGAACTATTTTTTGCGGAAGACGGCCTCGGAGTCGCAACCGTTCGCGACCTCGACATCGAGTGGGCTCCGGCGCACCTGCAGAATGTTGCCCGCCGCGAGTTGTTCCACGGGCTCAGGATTGATGTACCCATTCAGCATCCCTCGGGGTGGGAAAGCGATGGCGACCAACCTCACATTGCCTCACGCGTCGCCGCGGACGGCCCGTGGGCTCGTTTCGAGCAGCCCGCATAAGCACGCCAGTGAGGGCTGCGGTGATTCACGCCTCCGGATGCTTCGCGCTGGACGCTGCTGCCGCTACATTGAGTGAATGATCCGCGGAATCCGACGAACGCTCAACGTGGGCCCGTGGGTCGTTGCGCTCTACGGATCGCTGTTCGGTGCAGACGCCGGTCTTCTTCTCGGGTTCGCGATGATCGTCCCAAGCTGGGGTTCAGAGATGTTCGGAATCTTTGGGCTAATTTTATTGATCGCCGCCCCGATCAGTGGCGCCGCCGTTGGGCTTGTGTCGGTCGGCTCGGGGCTCGGCCTCCGCGCTCTTCTCGGTAGTGGTGGCCGACTGGGTGGCATTTCTCTAGCGGTTGCTTCGGGCGCGGCCGTTCTGACGACGGCGCTCCTTGTGATTTGGGTTGCGAGCGGGCCACTCGCGCTCACTTCCTTGATATGGCTGCCGATCACCTCGGCCGTTGTTGGCGTCGTGTGGTTCGGCTTCTGGTCGCGGATGCGGTCCTCACAAGCCGCTGCAACTCAACCAAAGTTTGTCAGACCTTCGCCGGAAGGCTATCGATCCCCAACCGGGGCAGAGCTGCGGCTTTTGCGTGCTTTGGTCGAACGAGCCCCGCGGTTCTCGGGTTCGATTGCCACCCTCTCTGAGTTGACCGTTGCGTCAATGAACGATGGCAGTATGGGCAGCTTGGCGATCGGCCCTCTTTCGCTCGAACGACGTTTCGAGGATCAAGTAGCGGAGGTAACTTTCTTTGATGTTGACGGTATGTGGGTTTCCGCCACCCTGAACGTGGATCAGTTCGGTGAGCTATTTGAGCTCGACGTGTTCAAAGGTGATTCCTCTCCACTGCAAGAAATCCCGCAAATTTTTCGGCGAGAGGCCAACCGGGACACTTAGCGTCACAAGGTTCGAAGGTGTCGAGCGAGCGTTCAGATTAGCGGAAACAACGCTGGCGCAGCTCTAAAAGTTGATCGGCTTCGGTCGCTCGGGGGTATGGCTTTTCCCGTCGGCAAGTATCGCGGTCACCATTGCTACCGCTCGGGGGTCGAGGCTGTCACCCGGGTAGAAATCTTCGTACAACTCGTCAGCGTCGTCGAGGGAACTGATCTCGCACAAGCTCAGAAGTAGTCGGATGTCGCGGGTGTCACGACCGGGGCGGTTGGCGCGCAGTTTCATCGCCAAGAGTGCCTCTTTGGATGCGACCTGAATCACGATGTCGTCGCGATCATAGATCGTGTGCCATTCAACAGCGCGGCCGAGGGTCGGCAGAGCATCCGCTTTGGTGACTTCGAAATTGAGCCAGGTGGGATCCCAGTCGTGGCGTTGCGCAACGCGGGCGGCGGCTGAGGCGACCGCAGCATCACTCCCCGGGCGAACGTGCAGTGAATCGAGATCTTGGGTGGTCCCGCGGTCGAAATAGCGCAACGAGAGGGCCGCTCCGCCGACCAACCGGATTCCTGCCACTTCGCCCTCGGCGCGTAGTTCCGCAATGAGTTCACGCAACCCGGTGATGATGTCATCCCTGTCGAGAGTGGTTGCCACGACTACACGCTCTCGAACGTGTCACGCCACGCAAGCACGCCGCGTTTAGCGAACTCGGCGGGGACTTCTGCGAGGGGAGCAACAGGGTCTGCGGGATCCACGTCAAGCGTTCGGTGTTTGCTGAGGAACCGGTTGGGGAGATCAACCCACTGCGGCAGAGGAATGCCCTCGTCTGCGAGTCGCCACGCTACAAGCGCTGCTAGTGCGGCATCCCACACTGGGTCTCGAGTTGACTCGGGCTCGGCAAGCCCGAGGACTCCGCGAATCAGTCCGTGCTCGGCCACAAGGTTGTCGTTGAGCTGCAGCAGCGCTCGGAGAGCCCGGTCCTTGTCGCCGGCTGCGAGCTGGTGACGGATTTCGGTGGCGGCGGTTGCGGCGTCGTCCCGGCGAGTGGGGGCGGAATACAACCGGTGCCCCGCTCCGGCTAGCAGACGATCGACGGTGTCGAAGCTTGCATCGCGACCTCGCTCCGACCGCGAAACGCTGCCCTGATCGATCGAGGAACGAGAAGCAAGCTGCTCCTGGGTGAGGCGTCCACTTTTTCGGGCAGCACGGATCAATGTGGATGCATTCGCCATAGTGATCACCGTCCTTCTTGCTTCTAAATATAGCTTGGAAAACATATTTTGGTAAGGTCAGGTAATTTCGGATGCTCCCGCTCGCTGGGCTGTCCACGATCACTGCCGAGATCGCTCGTCACTAGGCTCCAGCGCAGGAGGCAACATGAGCAAGCGCGGGCAGAATTCTCCATCTAAGGTGCGGATGATGGCTATGGCACTCGTCGACGAGAGTGGCCTTCGCTGGGAGTTCGATACCTCGTTGGGCTATAGCAATGGCCGCGCTCTCTCCGAATTCGTGGAGCGACTTGGCGTGAAGCGGGTGCTTCTTCAGCGCGATCGAGACGTGAGCGACATCACCGCGAACTCGACGAAGCGCCGAGAGTTACTGAAGCCTGAGGATGGCAAGCGCACTTCCCCGTCTGACGAGTACAACGCTGGAATCTATCGACGTGGGCGGGACGAGATCGCAGTGATCTCGCTCCTCCACTGACGGCGCTGCATCGATTTGGGACGCCCGAGGTGCGGATAGTGGGTAGATTTCTCAGCGGGGATGTTCCCCAAGATTCGGATGGTCGTGGAACTGCTAACGTCAGACCCAGGGGCGCCGATCCCGGCAACTAATGCCCAAGCGTTTCTTTTTCTCGGCATGATGTTCCTGGTTGCCGCCACACACGCTTGGACCCAGCGAGACGTTTTCGCGACAAGGCGTCGCGAGGGCTTTGAAAAGTTGGGCTGGGCTTGGTTCGCGCGTCTCGTGCCCAGCGACCGCAGAACGCGTCGGATATTGGTCGTTTTCGCAGTGGTTTGGGGAGCGTTGGGGATACTGTCTCTCGCGGCGGGCGTTGTGTTTGTCTTTTTAGGTATCTAGAACTTTGGGGGCCCACTGGCTGCCAATCGGACACTCTGCGGGCAGGGTGCGATATTGTCTTCTTTTCTGAGCCTCTGAGCCTCTGAGCCTCTGAGCCTCGGAATTAGGCGTGTCGAGTTAGGTGTGTCCACTGACGATTGAGTTGACTGGTCGCCGCTAGTCGATGACCACACCGGTCGCGCTTTCAGAAGTGTTGCCGCGAATAGCGCTCGCGTTTGACTGCGGGCGGCAGATTCGGTCTAGCTCCGCCCTCTGGTGCTTGGATGCCAGCACAAAGTAGATTTGCACTCATGAATACAGGGGGCTGGCTTTTGGCCGATATCGTGAGCGCCGGATGTCAGGCTTCTTCCGCTCGGCGGGAGCCCGGCCCACGATTGGCCCGAGCCCAACTTTGCCACGCAGGACGAACGCTATGAGCGCTGGGGGCTCCCAAGGATTGAGCCGCTCGAGCGCCGCTGTGCCGCCGCTGACGGTGGGGTCATTTGTTTTTCTTGGTGGTTTTCTCGTCTTGATGAGCGGCGGGATGTTTGCGTCTTGGTGGCGAGCGATCAGTAATCCAGAATCGCTAACCCCTCCACTGGTTCCGCTCTCGCTCGCTATCTTTGCGCTTCTCTGTTTTGCAGCGCCCGCTGCGCTTTTGCTTTCCTACCAAAAGTTCAAGGTGCGCCACCGAGTTCTTGCGCAACGGTTTCCGAGAGCGATCGTGTTATCGACGGCTAACGGCATTGACCGGTGGGAGCCTGAGATCAGTGCGGACGATGTCAAAGCAAACAAGAATTTCACGGCGGTGGCAGACGACGTTGGCCTAACATTTTGGGGTGGACATCGGGAGCCTCGCGAGTTCAAGGCGATCCAGTGGCGGGATGTTGCCAAGGTCTCAGTAACTAGATTCGAAGTAAACGGCCTTCGCTACTCAGCAGTCAAAGTGGAAGGAAAGTCGGGTACCCCGAGCGTCACCATGTCGTCGCTCTCCACACGACCGCTTCGGCTGGAAATCGTCGATCGAGCAGCGCATCAAGCACTCGTTAGGTCACTAGAAAACCTGCGCCTCGGCGCGGGCAGCGATTCTCGAATACAGCACGACCCTGAAACGGTGACGAAGACTGACGTCGGCATTGAACCACCAGTTGACCGTACGCGTCGGGTGCGGGTTATCCGCTCAGGCCGCTTCGTGCAGTACTACTTGGTGCCCTAGGGGCTCGCGATGGTGGCTGTTCTTTCGGCATTGTTGTCTGGCGACAAGGTGGCTCAAGCGCCAGTGTTTGTCATGGTCGTCATCGAGCTCGCAGCCGCAATCACGGTATTGGTTAGGGCGCCTTTCTTAGGTGTCTGGCTTTATGACGATCGGATTCTCGCCCGCACCTTGTGGCGCACCATAAATGTAAACCGCTCTGAACTAGAAAACTGTTTCAGTGTCCCGTTCAGAACCATTCCTCCTGGGGGCAAGCCGCATTGGATGAAAGAGCTCCAGCTTGACCTTCTGGATGACACGCAACGACGGCTAGGAACAGCAACAGCTACGCGCGCACGGTTGTCAGAACTGCAGGTGCGGCAGGTGAGAGCGTACATAGACGGCACACCAATCGAGCAGACCTTGGCTATCGCGCGTGCAGCCGACGCTGCATCCGATGCTCAGCTTTCCGAAACGAGCACGGGTGACGTTTCTGGCGGGTAGCAGGACTCGTACCGCACGCATCCGTGATGTTTAGAGCCTGAGTTGCACCGATCAATGTTTGGCTTTGAGGAGAGGGTTAGCGGAGAAGCGTGATCAGAATATTTTGGGCTCTAGGAGTTTTCGGGGTCATATTACTGACGGTGGGCACGACGAGGTCCGATGTTGATGTGACTCCCGAGTCTGGCCGTCCCGGAATTCTCGATCCGGCCGGATTGGGCCCCGGGTTGACCGGTCTCGGTTTGGCCTTTCTCGGGGCTGCACTATTTCTTGCGTTGAGCATCGTGCCGATTACCTCTCGCCGCACCAAACTCGCTGCCCGGAACCCTGGTGGCCCCACTTTCGTCGCGCGGGCGGATGCTCGGCTTGCGGATGCGCTCAACCGTCGCGCGAAAAGTCGCGCAATATCGGCCACCGATATCCCAAGTTTCGTGATCGTGAGCGCCAACTCTTCAGGCATTTTCTACTGGGGGCGAAGCGAGAGCACGCCGCTCGCACAATTCGAATGGGCTGAAATCTCAGAACTCTCCGCCCAGCATGTACACATGGGGAAGGATACTGTCGGCATCGCGCTAACTTCGCCGGTGCTTGATGGTGACCCTTTGGTCGCAATCGTTGCGCCGGTGAGCGAGTCCTATCCGCTGTTTGCCTATGCGACGGCTGCGCGTTCGCGGTCGCTTGTTGCGCAAATGATCGCTCAGAACACAGCGCGCGAGCCGGTGTAGGTGACTGATGACGGGCCGGTCGCTGCTGGCACCATCTTCTCGATAGACGCGCTTCCAGAATCTTTCGGTGTTGACACTGCCCAGCAACCGGACATGCTCCCCGGGGCAAAATACGCGCTTCTGATCCTGCCCGTTGGTCAACGATCGAACAGGCTGCGTGCTGCGAGGGGCCTCGAAAACGTATCGTGGCGACCATCCGTGAGACGGCACCGAGATCGCGTATCTGCGGGATGCGACGGGGCGGATTGTTCAGCGCACCTCCACAGCACCGGGCGAGTCGCCGGAGGTTATCCGTTACACGTTTACTGCTGGTGGCATGTTTGGTGTGTTGGATGGTGCTGGTGCTCTGATTGAGGAGACGCTGTCGTTGCCGGGCGGGGTGAGTGTGTCACTGCCAGTAGGGGCGGATGCGAAGTGGTCGTATCCGAACCTGCACGGTGATTCGATCGTCCTCACCGACCATGTTGGTGTTCGGATTGGTGTGCGGGCGGCGTTTGATCCGTTCGGGCAACCCATCGATCCGGTCACCGGCGATATTGGCACGGAGGTTGCGGATGACGCGGTCACGGATACCTCGCCGGGCGATGCGGATTACGCATTCGTTGGCTCGCATCGGAAGCTCTATGAGCATCAGGGGTCGATCGCGACGATTGAGATGGGTGCCAGGCAGTATGTTGCCGGGCTCGGCAGGTTCCTCGAGGTTGACCCTGTTGAGGGTGGGGTGACGAATGCTTATGACTATCCGGCTGACCCGATCAACCAACTAGATCTTTCGGGCGAGGCGGCTGGTGACTACAGCTACGACTATGAGGATGAAATCGGCCCAGTTTCCGTCTTTGGCACTCCTGAAAAAGCAATGGCAGTGTTTCAAGCAAATCCATCTAGCATTTTTCCATTCCCGGTGACGGGGTGCGCCTCACTTACGAACGGTTCTTCGTGTCATCTAGAGGCTCTATTCGGTGTTCCAGGCGTAAACGGGGGAGGAGATGTTGTTGTCGCTGCGGGTAGGTCAACTACTGTATTCACTGTCACTTCGAAGGAGTATTTCGTCGGCCCCGGCTCCAAGGTCGGCTTCCAATTTGTTCAACGTAAGGCGACTCTCTATCTTCGACACTTTTCAACTGCAGTTGCGGTGAGACCTACAGGGCGATTCGGGCATACGGTGGGAGCCGATAGGCTGCAGTGGAAAAATATGGCTGCGAACTACCGTCGTTTTGTTCATCCAAATATTTGGGTTCCCGGGCGAGGCTCTAAGTGGATCGCGCGATGAGGGCAGGGAGAGCGGGAATGAGAAAGATCGTTAGAAATTTACTGATCAACTCTCCGCTCTGGCAGGGATTCGTCTTCTTCGGGTCTGCAGCCGGCTTCGTTCTGTCGGGATTGTTCATAACTGTTTGGACGCTACCAAGTTTATTTAGGAGCGTGGCTGCCAACCCGGTGACAGCAACAGGGGCTATTACGTTCTTTCTTGTTGCACTGGCGGTGGGGCAATTTCTCGGGATTCTCTGGGGGCTTAGCGCCTCGACGGGTTCCATCGTCACTGGGCTCCTAGCTCGCAGGTTCGCTCGCACCCTCGGCTCTCGGGTTGTGGTCGTGGCGTGTGGAGCCGTCATTGGGGCGGTTGCCTTCGGGCTTCTTGTTGTTGCCCAATTCACTGGTTGGAACCCGATCGCTCTATGTGCGCCAGTCGCCACCCTTGTAGCGGGCGGGTTCGGAGCCTTAACAGCTCTACGGGAGCGTTCAGGTTCCAACCTTCAGACAGCGGCCGAAGCTTGTCGAAACGATTGAAGTTGTAGTTTCTACTCCCTCGTACTCGAGTGCGGCGCAGCTTCGGGCGTGCAGTCGCAGTCGGGCCGGATTATTCAGAACACTTTGTCGGATTCGTGGGTGGCTGATCCGCGTACGGAAACCTCTTCTTACGCGTTCGATGCTGCTGGTCGTTTGACCCAGGCGGTCATCCCGAGGCATGTGCTGTCGTACGGTTTCGGCGACACCACGTGTGGTGCGGGGGCGAGTGATCTTGCCGGTCGTAACGGTAACCGCACGTCGTTCTCGGATGTGAAGGATGCGGGCGTCCCGATCACAACGGACTACTGCTATGACGCTTCTGACCGGTTGATGTCGACGGCGGTGGCGGGTGCTCCGGCGGGGGCAAACACGTTGCTCTCGACGAACTTGGGCGCTGCGAGCCTGACGTATGACGCGCATGGCAACACGACCAGGTTGGCTGATCAGCAACTGTTCTATGACGGCGCGGATCGGCACATGAAGACAGTGTTGGATGACGGCACCGAGATCGAATATCTGCGGGATGCGACGGGGCGGATTGTCCAACGCAGCTCCCAAGCGCCGGGCGAGGATGCGGAGGTTATCCGTTACACGTTTACTGCCGGTGGCATGTTTGGTGTTCTAGACGGTGCCGGTGTGCTGATTGAGGAGACGCTGTCGCTGCCGGGTGGGGTGAGTGTGTCACTCCCGGTGGGCGCGGATGCGAAGTGGTCGTACCCGAACCTGCATGGTGATTCGATCATCCTCACTGACCACCTCGGTGCTCGGATCGGTGCGCGAGCGGCGTTTGATCCGTTCGGGCAACCCATCGACCCGGTCACCGGCGACATTGGCACAGAGGTTGCGGATGACGCGGTCACGGATACCTCGCCGGGCGATGCTGATTATGCGTTCGTCGGCCAGCATCGGAAGGTGTATGAGCATCAGGGTTCGATCGCCACAATCGAGATGGGTGCCAGACAGTATGTTGCCGGGCTCGGCAGGTTCCTCGAGGTTGACCCTGTTGAGGGTGGGGTGACGAATGCTTATGACTATCCGGCTGATCCGATTAACAGGCTCGACTTGAGCGGGCGTTGTTCTTGGGACGTAGCTTGCGGCGTAAACGGGGCCGATGAGGATAGAACTTGTGGTAGCTGGGACGGGTATCGAGGGTGCGAGCGCTTTGATCCAGTGACCGAAGATGAGATGGTGTACGCAGAAACGGCGGCCACCGCTCTGAGCGTACTGATTCCGGGCGGGCTGCTAGCTGTCGGTCTGAGAAAAGTTGGCGTCTCTGCGAGTATGGCGGCGATTCGCAAGTTCGTTAAACCGGTCTTACGTTGGGGCCCCCAGACGCCTGGAACGGTGAACAGGGTGTCATTGGGCGCCTCACCTAAATACTGGGAGAAACTTTCTCCTTTGAAGAAACGTCTGCTTCCTGTTCATGTCCATCTGGAGCGAGCGAAGCAAATCGTTACTTTTCACCGTTCGGGTAGAGTCTGGGGGTGGCCCCGTTGAATGTAGTTGACAAGAAGGCCCTCCTAAGCGAGCTGGCGAGCACTGCGGTCGGAATGAATTCTGATGTTGGAATAGACGGCGTTCCTCCACACCATCATGCTTTCCTGAAATTGACGTCACCTTCCGCCCCAGACGATTATGCGATCATCTCGCTGGGGGGTGCCGGGTGGTTTCAACTGGAGATACCGGGCCCCTACTATCACCTTCAGGCTGATGATCTCGCCTCCGATGAAGACACTATGGAATATTTGGAAGAATACTTGCAGGCCGCAACCGCGTACCTCGATGGCCGCTGGTCACTAGGTAAATCGCGGTTCTTCCGGCTTCCTTTCGTCACAATTCACTTGGAGGACAGACCTCTCAAACTCGGCCTGTCGGTGGGCGATACCTTTCGGCGAGTGTTTAGGCGCTGACACACCCGCGTTGCGAGCTCCCGTACACCCTCGAAGCCGGTCCTGATCGCGTCGTCAAGCGAGACCATTAGTGAAGATAAATCAGTTTCGGGAAGCGCTACGCGCCCGCAGCCAAGCACGCAATATTCACCGCAACCCCTGGCGGCGTCTCCACGAGCAACCCCGTCCCCGCGAACGCAGCCTCGAGGTCGGCGCGGGTTTCGGTGAAGTGTTCCCACCCTTCGGTGTGGAGGCCGACCACATGGGTGGCGCCCAAGATGCGGGCGGCTTCTGCGGCATCCGCTGATGTCAAAGTGAGAGGGCCGTTGACGGCGGAGATGCGGGCAGCGCCCGCGAAGAGCACGGCGATGCTGATGTCGGGGAAGCGGTCGGCGATTTGCTGCACCAGCGGCAGGGAGGCGTTGTCGCCGCTGACGTAGATGGTCGGTTCGCCCTCGGCCTGCAGCACGAAACCGGTGACCGGGCCGAGCCGGGCCTCAGAACCGGGAGGGCCATGCAGGGCCGGCACTGCGGTGACGGTCACGGCGCCGACTTCGCGGGATTCCCAGGAGTCGAGGCCGAGAACGCCGCCGCCGAAGAGGTCAGAGCCCGCCTTCATGGTGCTGATCGTCAGCACACCCGTAGCGAGGAGTTCGAGTCCCTCGTAGTCGAGGTTGTCTTGGTGTTCGTGATGTGAGAGCAACACCAGATCGACAGCGCCAACATCCGCTCGGCTCAGCGCCGGACCCGCCGTCTTGGTGAGCGGCACACCGCCCTCGTCGGGGTAGAGCTGCGGGGCATCGAATGTGGGATCAGTCACGATGCGCAATCCCGCATATTCGAGCAACGCGGTGGGGCCGCCAATGTAGGTCACGGTCAACTTCGACATACTCTGAGACTATGCCCAATCGTCTGGAAACTGCTGCGAGCCCGTACCTGAGATCACACGCCACCAATCCGGTGGACTGGTGGGAGTGGTCTGCCGAAGCTTTTGCCGAAGCCGAGCGCCGAGATGTGCCCGTGCTCGTCTCCATCGGCTACTCCACGTGCCACTGGTGTCACGTGATGGCGCGCGAATCCTTCAGCGACCCCGTGTTGGCCGCCTACCTCAACGAGAACTTCGTGGCGATCAAAGTCGACCGCGAAGAGCACGCCGAAGTGGACTCCACCTATTTGGCGGCGGCATCCGCCTTCACTCCCAACCTGGGCTGGCCGCTCAACGTGTTCGTCACCCCTGCGGGGCGAGCATTCTTTGCCGGCACCTACTGGCCGCCGACCGCGGTGGGGCAGCATCCCGCATTCCGGCAAGTACTTGAATCGGTGACGGATGCGTGGACTGCGCGGCGTGAGCAAGTGGAGACGAGTGGTGCTGCGATTGCCCAAGCGCTCGCCCAGAGCCGCGGTGTGGAGAGCGAACTCGTCACCGACTTTGCCGACGTTATTGACGCGCTCGCGGCCGCCGAAGATCTTGACCATGGCGGATTCGGCGACGCCCCCAAATTTCCGGTGACGCCGGTGCTGCGGTTCCTGCTTGATCGCGGTGCCCGCTCCGCCGAACACTCGCCCGAGGCGACCGGCCTCGCTGACCGCACGCTGAAGGCGATGGCGGCATCCGCCCTGCGCGACCCGGTCGATGGCGGCTTCTTCCGCTACTCCACCCAGGCCGACTGGACCGATCCGCACTACGAACGCATGCTCTACGACAACGCCCAACTGCTTGCCGCCTACGCGCTCGCCGACTCGGCTGAGATTGCCACGGGCGTCGCCGAGTTCTTACGCGACAAACTGCTGCTGCCCTCGGGAGCATTCGCATCGGGCCTCGACTCGGAAAGCACCGTCGACGGCAAACGCGTCGAAGGCTTCTACTATTCGCTGGATGCCGAGAGCCGCGCCCGCGTCGAAGCCCCGCCCCGCGACGACAAGATCCTCACCGGCTGGAACGGTCTTGCTATCGAAGCTCTCGCTTTGGCCGGCGCTCGTCATGGCAACGCCGAGTGGATTGCGCTGGCCCGCGGTGCCGCCGACTTCCTGCTTGCTGAGCATGTGGGTGTTGGCGGTGTGGGGCAGCGCCTAGTGCGCACCTCGATCGACGGCATCCTCTCCGACGCGGCAGCAACCCTCGAAGACAGCGGAATGCTCGCCCAAAGTCTGCTCGAACTCTCCATTGCCACCGGCGAGGTTCGCTACGCGCTCGCTGCCCGTGACCTCGTCGACGGGGCGCTCGCCGCCGGCGCCGCAGGGCGGGGTAGCTCACCCTTCGGCCTCCCCGGCGGTAGCGACTCCGTGCTCGCCGCGCAAGGACTCTCGACCGAAGCCGACATCAGCGACGGAGCCCACCCCAGCGGCCTCAGCGCCATGGCCGCCGCCGCGCACACCCTTTTCGCGCTCACCGGCGACGCCCAATACCGGGATGCCGCCGAGGCTTCTATGAAGCTGGTCGGCCAACTCGCAGCCCAGCAACCAATCTCGTTCGGAACCGCCCTCACCCTCATGTCGGAACTCGGTGCACCCCTGCGCCAACTCGTCGTCGTGACGGCGGGCGAGGCGGGCGACGCGGGCGACGCGGCCGGTGGCGCCTCCGACGGAAGCGCCGCAACGAGCGGCGAGCTCACGAGTCTGGCGCGCAGGCTGCACCGCGCTGGGGGCATTGGTGTCGCGGTCTCGCAGGCTCAGGCGGAGGCTTTTGCGGCATCCGGCTTTGAGCTGTTTGCTGCCCGCACCGCGACCGGCGGCGCACCGACGGCCTACCTGTGTGAAGAGTTTGTGTGTCGCCTGCCACTCACCGATGCGCCGGCGCTGCGAGCATTGCTGGGCGCGAACTAGCGTTCGTAGACGTCGCGCCGGCGAGCTAGAGAATCCCGAGCGCCTGCCGCACGTGCACGTATTGCGTGAGGAAGGCGCGTTCGTCGAGGCGTTTGCGACGCATCCAGGAGGTCACTTCGCTGTTGCTTTTGCTCGCGTTGCAGGAACCGCAGGCGGGAACGACGTTGCCCACGGTGTAGCTGCCACCGCGAGAGATGGGCTGAACGCAATCTTTCTGCAGTGCAGAGTCGGTGGCGGCCGTGGCGCAATAAGCGCAGCCGCCCCACTCGCGCTTGAGCGATTCCCACTGCTCGGCGGTGAGATCGTTGTCGGCAGCGTCGACACGGCGTTTGCGGCGTCGTGCAGCACGCGCCCGTCGAGTGTGAGCTACAGCCATAGAGCTAAGTTAGTGCACCGCGGGCCACCGCCTAGGCTGACGTCGCCGTGGCATGCGACCGCCGCGAGCCCCCGCCCGGGTTCTCTAGAGTTCCCGGAGTCATCAGTAGCAGTGCGACGCCACCCACCACGGCGGAGGCGACGAGCAGCACGATGAGGGGCGCCGTCCAGTTGCCCGAGATGGCGTGAACGACACCGACCGACAGCGGTCCGAGGGCTCCGAGCACGTAACCGACTCCCTGCACGAAGCCGCTGAGAGCAATTGAGCCCTCGTAGGTGAGGGTGCGCAGGTTGACGAGCAGCAGGCTCAGCGGAAAGATCAGCGTGCCGATTCCGAGGATGGACACCCACAGCCACGTCATGACCGATGGCGCCACGATGAGGCCGAGGTACCCGACAACGAAGGCGGCAACGCCCGGGTAGACGAGGTGCAGGGGTTCGCGCATCCGATTCGCAATAAACGGCACGAGGATCGCGGCAGGGATGCCGATGGTCGCGAACAGCGAGAGAAGTTGCCCGGCTTCAGTTTCGGTGGCTCCCGCGGTCGATACCAGCATGGGGGGCAGCCACGCGAACATCGCGTAGCCGTTGAAGCTGGAGATGGCGAAGATGAGCGAAACGCCCCACGCGATCCGTGATTTCCAGAGGCCACCGATGCGGGGCGTCGGGATTGTGGAGGCGGCATTGGCGGTGTCTCGACTGCGGCGCCCGACAACGAGTGCGATCCACGGGATGATCGCCAGCATGCCAATGAGTGCCCAGGAGCCGAGCGACTCACGCCAGCCCGTCGCCTGCGCGAGAGGCACCGCCAGCAACGGTGGCACGAGCGCGCCAACGGAGATAAGCGTCACATACAGCGACGTGACGAGCCCGATGCGTCGCGGAAAGTACTTCTTGACCAGCGGAGGCAAAAGAACGTTCGCGACGCCCATGCCTAGGAAAGCGAAGATTCCACCCACGAGCAGACCCGCGAACGAGAAGCTCGTCGCGCGCACTAGCTGACCGCCCACAATTGCCACGAGAGCGCCAAGCAGAATCCACTCCGCGTGCAGGCGACGACTGACCAAATGCATCGTGAGGCCGGCGACAGCGAAACATGCCGGCGCGAGCATACCGAGGATGCCGAGAGCAACGCTGTCGAGCGAAATGTCCCGCTGCACGGCGACGATAATCGGCGACAACGATGCGACCGCCGGGCGAAGGTTCAGGGCGACGAGCAGGATGCCGGCCAGGGCGAGGGGGCCGCCCCAGCGTCGATTCACAGTGGCCAAGCCGGGGCGGCGTCGGACGGGCGGGTCTGCTCGTACCAGTGGCTGGCGCGCATGACTTCGAGGTCGTCATAGCGGCGCCCGGCGATCTGTAGTCCGATCGGGCGACCGTCGGCGGTGAAACCACAGTTCAGTGTCGATGCTGGCTGTTCCGAGAAATTGTAGGGAGCCGTGTAGGCAATGTGGTGCAGCGAGGTTGCGGCATCATTGCTGGGCATCGGCCACTCGGCAGGGAACGCCGCGACGGGCGATGCTGCAGACAGCACCAGATCGTAGGGCGCGGTGGAGCGCACCGTGCTGTCACGCATCGACTGAATCGTTTGGTAATGACGCAGCGATTCAACGCCGGTAACTCCCTGCCCGGCGAGAACCCAGTCTTGGATGAACGGCAGCACCATCGCTTGACGCTCCGGGCTCAGCGCCTCGAAGTCTCCGAGCGAACGCACCCGCAAGAACATGTCGAGGTCATCGAGATACTCCTCGGTCATGGGCGGGGCTATCTCTGTGATCTCGGCACCGGCGGCAGCAAAGTGGCTGACGGCATCCTGAATCGCAGCGGCGACCTCAGGGTCGGTCGGCAAGCCAGCGCCACCCTCCAAGTGGAAGGCGACCTTCTTGCCGCGCATCGCAGCCTCAAGGTCGGGATAGTGGATGTCGCTCCAGTCGAGATCTTGCTGGCCGAGGCTCGTGTAGTCACGAATATCGGGTCGCGTCATCACGCTCATCATGAGGGCAGCGTCATCGACCGTGCGGGTGAGGGGGCCAGCGACGCGACCCATGTAAGGCGGATCGACGGCGACGCGTCCCGAGCTGGGCTTGAGCGTGACAAGCCCGAGCCACGTTGCCGGAAGGCGCAGTGATCCGCCGATGTCAGAACCGGAATGCAGCGGGCCAACGCCCGCCGCCGCTGCAGCACCGGCTCCACCACTGGAACCACCAACAGTCCACGCAGGGTTCCAGGGGCTGCGGGTGATGCCGTGCAGCGACGAGACACCCGAGGAGAGCATCCCGTAATCAGGCATCACAGTGATGCCGAAAATGACGCCACCCGATTCTTTGAGGCGGGCCGCGAGAGGGCCGTCGGCGGTGGCCGGAGGCGCGTCGAACTTCGCTGCCGTGCCCGAGGGCTGGCTGAAGCCGGCCAGCGCTACGTTCTCTTTGATCGTGGCCGGAACGCCGTCGATGGCGCCCAGCGGTTCGCCAGCAGCCCAGCGCTTCTCGCTCGCCTCAGCCGCAGTGGTGGCCCCCGCGGCATCGATGGCATAAAAACAGTTCAGCTCAGCCTGCTTGGCTTCCGCTCGCTCGAGCACAGCGCGGGTGACCTCGACGGGGGAGATCGCTCGGCTCGCGAAGAGAGAAACAAGTTCAGTAGCGGTCAGCGTTGCCAGCGATGCGGTGCTGCCGGTGGGGGTGGCGGTCATGCGAGGACGCTCCAGTCGAGGTCAGTGGGGAGAGGGAAACGTTCCAGAGTCACGACCGGGGTCGTCACGGTGCGGGCGCAATCAATGGCATCCAGGATCGCGAGACGCATGGCTTCGGCCGCTGCGGTTTGCAGAGCGAAGAGCGACGCTACGCGGCCGCTGCGGTCATCGCCGGCCAGTTCCTTTTTGGACGTAGCGAGCACAAAAATGGTGTCGCCATCGGTGAGCGTGTGCACGGGGTTCAACACCCGAGCGAACCCATCGTGGGCGGTCGTCGCCGTGCGCGACGCTTCCGCCGGATCGAGAATCGCATTCGTCGCGACTACAGCGATGGTCGTGTTGAGTCCCTGCGGCGGCGATGCCGAATGCACCGGCTCGAGTCCAGCCGCCGCGGCTGCAGCCTTACCGCTTGCGGTAGTGGACGCAGCCGTCTGAGGAAGCCACGGCATCCCGACCGCATTAACGACCACGATTGCCCCGACGATGATGTCTCCGTTGTCTCCGGGGAGAGTGACCGAGGCTGTGCCGACGCCGCCCTTGTAGAGTCCGCCGAGCGCGCCACCGGTGCCAGCACCGACGTTGCCGCGCTCAACAGGGCTGAAGGGTGGGCTGGCGGCAGCGGCTGCTGCGGCGTCGTAGCCCATCTGCTCGGTAGGGCGATTGCCAAATTCTCCACCGCGCCCGAGATCAAAAATTGCGGCAGCGGGAACAATCGGCACCACCTCGTGGGGGAGAGTTCCGACGAGAATTCCGCGCTCATCCTCGGCACACCAGCGCTGAGCGCCCTGGGCCGTGGCGAGCCCAAAAGCACTCCCGCCCGTGAGTACAACTGCATCGACCGTGGGCACCAACGTGCGTGGATCGAGGGCATCGGTCTCGTGAGTGCCGGGGCCACCGCCGCGCACATCAACGCCGCCGATGGTGTCGGCGTCAGGCAACACCACGGTCACGCCGCTGAGCCAACCATCGCCCTGCTTGTTGACCTGACCAACACGGATGCCGTCGACATCAGTAATGGAACCAACGTCGCGGCGGCCGGCGCCGACTGCGCCGCTCACGAGCGGGCCCGTCCGGCGAGCTCGGAGATCGACGGTGTCGCACTCACGAGCTTCTGGGTGTACGGGTGAAGGGGATTGTCGTAGACGTCGTCGGTAGGGCCGCATTCGACGATGCGACCATCCGACAGCACCGCAACGGTGTCGCACGCGTGCCGGATAACCCCGAGGTCATGCGAGACGAACAACAGCGTGAGAGCGTACTCGTCGACTAGGTCTGAGAGCAGGTTGAGGACCTGTGCGCGCACCGAAACATCCAGAGCGCTCACGGCCTCATCGGCCACCAACACACGAGGACGCGTGATGAGGGCCCGCGCGATCGAAATGCGCTGGCGCTGACCACCGGAGAACTGGTGCGGATGACGGTGCATGACATCCGCCTCCAAACCGACAGATTCCAGCTGGGCAATCACTCGCTCGCGGGACTCATCGCGGCTGACCCCGCGCAGTGGCTCAGCCACGATCTGCTCGACCTTCATGCGCGGATCGAGCGACCCCATGGGATCTTGGAACACGATCTGCACTTGGCTGCGGAAGTCGCGCAACTCGCGCTCCTTCGCGCCCGCAAGCTCTTGCCCGGAGACCGTGATGCTGCCGCCGGTGGGCTCATCGAGGGCACACATCAAGCGCATCAGCGTCGACTTTCCCGACCCTGATTCGCCGACGATGCCGAAGCGCTGGCCCTTGGCCACATCGAAATCAAGCCCGCGCAGACCGTGCACGACGGGCGGCTTGCCGAAGAGCTTGCCACCACCGCGGCGCTTGTACTGGCGTGTGAGGTCGCGCACCCGAATCAGCGGCTCGCCCTCGATTTCGTTGAAGATGATCCGCTCATCCGGGTCGGTGCGGCGCTGGTGAGGAATGACGAAATCGAGCGTGCTTGCCGACGCCGGAGTGGCGATGGTCGGCTCCACCGGGGCGGTCGGAGCAGCAGGCTCCTCCAGCGCAGCGGCGAGCTCGGCAGCGGTGGGAAGCGTGATCGCACTGGTCGCAATCGTGTGCAGGCGACCCCGCTCATCCACGACAGAAAGGTTCGACGCGGCGATGAGTGCTTTCGTATACGGATGCTGCGGGTTGGTGATGACCTGCTCGACCGTTCCGTCTTCCACAATGTCGCCCTTGTACATCACGAGCACGCGCTCGCAGACCTCAGCGACCACTCCGATGTCGTGGGTGATGAAGAGGAGCGAGGTGCCGCGTTCGGTGACGAGCCCCTCGATCAGGCGCAGCACTTCTGCCTGCACCGTGACATCCAGAGCGGTGGTCGGTTCGTCGCACAGCAGCAGCTGGGGGTCGTTGGCCATGGCCATGGCGAGCATGACGCGCTGGCGTTGACCACCCGAGAGCTGGTGGGGGAACGCGAGCGCGGCTTCGGCGGGGTTCGGTAGCTTCACTTGCGCCAACAGCTCAACGGCGCGGGCGGCGGCCGATTGGCCTGCCGGAACCGTGCCGTGCTGCGTCATGATTTCGGCGACTTGCGCGCCAGCTTTCATGAGCGGGTTCAGCGCGGTCATGGGCTCTTGGAAGACCATGGCCATGGTGTTGCCGCGCAACTGGCTCAACGTGGATTCGGAGGCGTGCACGAGATCTCCGTGGCCACCGGCAAGGTGAATCTCGCCATTGGCGGCGAGTGTGTCGGGCAGCAATCCCATAACGGATGTTGCGGTCAGGGATTTGCCGGAACCGGATTCTCCGATGAGTCCGACGCGCTCACCGGGGGCGATGTCGAAGCTGATGCCGTGCAGTAGCTCGGCGAAGGCGGAGTTGACGGTGAGGTTGCGAACGCTGAGCGTCGGTTCGATGGGGGAGTCTGTCGTGGTCATCGTTTTACCTGCATTCTGGGGTCGAGCCGGTCGCGTAATCCGTCACCGAGGAGGTTGAAGCCGAGCACCGCAATCGCGATCGCGATTCCGGGCCAGACGACCAAGAGCGGTTGAACGTAGAGGTACCCCTGGGCGTCTTGCAGCATGCGGCCCCAGGAGGGGGTCGGCGGGGTGGTTCCGAGGCCGAGGTAGGAGAGGGCTGCTTCGGCAAGCACGGCGATGCCGAAGGAGACGGATGCTTGCACGATAAGAATTCCGGAGATGTTGGGCAGCACGTGCTTTACGCCCACAAACCAGCCGTTTTTTCCGGAGGCTTTGGACGCCTGCACATACTCACGGCTCATCACCTGTTGAGTGCCACTGCGGGCGATTGAGGCGAAGGATGGCGCTGAACCGATGCCGAGCGCGACCATCGCGGTGGTGGTGTTTGCTCCGAAGACGGCACCGAAGATGATGGCGAGCAGCAGGGCGGGGAAGGCGAGCAGGATGTCGTTGCCGCGCATCATGAACTGGTCGAGTCGTCCTGGGTTCATGCCAGCGACGATTCCGAAAGGAACTCCGAGTACAGCCGCAATGCCGACGGCGACGATTCCGACGATCAGTGAAATTTGGGCGCCACGAAGGATCGAGCTGAGTACGTCGCGACCGAAGTTGTCGGTGCCGAGGAGGTGCTCGGCACCGGGTGGAAGCAGAAGTTCTCCGGGAAAGACACCTTCGGGGTCGAACGGAGTCCAGAACGCGGAGAGCACGGCGGCGAAGACGATGAGCCCGATCAGGATGATGCCGACGACGAGGTTGCCGTTGCGGCGTTTGCCCGAAGGAATGGCGTTTTTGCGCAGGCGCGGGGCTGCGGGAGCGGGAGTGGTTGTCGTCATGATGCGCTCCGGAGTCGGGGGTCAACGATGGTGTATGCGATGTCGATGAGAAGGTTGAGCAGCAGTACGAGGGCCACGAGAACCATCACAATTCCTTGGATGCTTGGCAGGTCGCGCAGGGCCACCTTGTCGAGCAGGAGGCTGCCGAGGCCGGGGATCGCGAAGACGCGTTCGATGACGACGGCGCCAATCAGCAGCGATGCAATTTGAAGGCCGAGCACGGTCATCACAGGAATGGCGGCGTTACGAAGGCCGTGTCGCATGAGCGCACGGTTGGGGGTGAGGCCCTTGGCGCGGGCGGTGCGAAGGAAGTCCTCGCGCATCACCTCGAGTACCGATGAGCGAACGTAGCGGCTGAGCACTGCGCCCTGCACCGAGCCGAGCGCGATGGCCGGAAGGATGAGGTGCTCGAGAAAGCCAATGAAGTCTTCTCCCGGGTCGTCCCAGCCTCCAGCCGGCAGCCATTTGAGCTTCACGGCGAAGAGCGCCACAAGAAGGATTCCGAAGAGAAAGCCGGGGATCGAGATTCCGATCTGGCTGATGCCGGAGATGATCACGCCGTCGGCTTTGTTCTGGCGAACGGCCGAGAGGATGCCCATGGGGATGGCGAAGAGCAGCGCGAGGATCACGCTGGAGATCACGAGCACTCCGGTGATGGCAAGAGCGTCGCCGATCTGGGGCCCAATTTCTTGACCCGACACCGTTGAGGTGCCGAAGTCGCCGATGAGGAGGTGTCCGAACCAGTCGAAGAACTGAGCGTAGAGGGGGCGGTCGAGGCCCATGAGTTGCTCTTGGGCGGCGACTTGAGCTTCGGTGGCGTCGATGCCGAGGGCGACGCGCGCCGCGTTGCCGGGGAGGATCGACAGCATCAGGAAGGTGATGATGGATGCCGCCACCAGAGTCGCAGCAAAGATGCCGATTCGGCGGGCGATGGTCAACAACATGATTGGGCCTTTTCGCAGTGATGGATCTGGGGCCTGGCGGGCGGAGCCGGAGCGTCAGGGATGGTGACGTACCGGCCCCACCCGTCAGGGGAGTGGTGCTGGTGAGGCTAGTTCTAGCGTGCGATTGTTGTCAGGTCGAATGACAACGTCGGCGCGTTCAGCGGAACCCCGGTGAGGTCAGCGTCTGCCGCCGTCACGTTCGGGTTCAGGAAGAGCCAGTCGGCCGCGGCTTCTTCGGCCATGGTCGCGGTGGCTTCCTTCATCAACTCGACGAAGGTTTCTTCGTCGCTCGCGTCAGCTTCAGCGAACAGTGCCATTACTTCGGGGTTGTCGTATCCCGCGTAGTAGGTTGGCGCCGCAAATGCGCTGACATCGCGCGGTTCGGTGTGAGCGATGATCGAGATGTCGTAATCGTGGTTGGTGAAGACCTCGTCGAGCCAGACTGCGGGGAACTCCAGTGTGGTGACGTCGGCGGTGATGCCGACCTGCGCGAGCTGATCCTTGACGACCTGTCCGGCATCCACCGCGTAGGGCAGGTTGGGGAGCTTCATCGAAACGGTGAGGTCACTGACGCCTGCTTCGGCCAAAAGTGCTTCTGCCTTGGCGGGGTCGTAGGGGTAGAGGTCAACGAGTGAGTCATCGAACCAGGGGTCAGTCGGCGGAACCATCGAGCCGATGATCGAACCGTAGCCGCTGTTCACGGTGTCGAGCACGGCCTGGCGGTCGACGGCGTACATGACGGCTTGACGAACGCGAACGTCGCTGAAGGCGTCGCTCTGGTTGTTCAAGGTCATCGTGGTCTCGCCGGTTGATGTTCCCTCGTAGACGGCAAAGTCGTCATCCGATTCGAACTGACCGATGAGCTGGTACGCGGTGAGGGCGGAGATGAGGTCGATATCTCCACCGAGCAGGGCGTTGGTCTGTGCTGTGGCGTCGGCGTAGTAGTTGAACGTGACGTCGCTCATGAAGGGTGCTTCACCCCAGTAGTCGTCACGCTCGGTCAGCTCGAGGCTGGTGCCTGAGGTGAATTCGCTCACGTCGTAGGGGCCGGTGCCGACCGGGTCGGTGGCGAGGTCATCGATGCCGTCCGGGCTGAACATGGTTCCGACCGGGCCGGCCATGTTGAAGAGCCAGCTGTTGCTCGGAGTGCTGAGCGTGATCGTGACCTCGGTGTCGGAGACAACATCGACGGATGCGATGGGGTCGAGGTAGCCAGGGCCGTTAGCGGTCCAGTTGTCGGCGACGCGTTCGAGGCTGAACTTGACGCTCTCGGCGGTGAAGGGCGAACCGTTGGAGAAGGTCACGCCTTCGTGGAGCAGGAACGTGTAGACGAGTCCATCGTCGCTGACCGAGTAGGACTCAGCGAGCAGCGGCTGGATGTCGCCGGCGTTGTCGATTTTGACGAGGCCTTCGTAGACGTTGTAAAGCAGTGCCTGCGGGATCGCGGCACCGCCGGTGGTCGAGTAGTCGAGGCTTGCCGGGGAGGCAAGCAGGCCGACAACAAGCTCGGTGCTTGCGGCAGCATCGCTGGAATCGTCGGCGGCTGAACATCCGACGAGTGCGAGGGAAGCAACCATTGCGGTTGCGGTGATGGCGAGGGATTTCCGCCGGGTAAAGGACCTCATGTCTTGACAATCTCCTTGGTTTGTTTCCGATTTATTGCGGGAAAGGGAGTGGTGCGAAACGGGGTTGAAATGTGATGGATAACGGCCCGAAACAACTGGTCTGACCAGTACACTTGGGACGTGTCCGATAGTGTTGCACGCTCCACGAGGGTCGTCAACACGGGGCGCGAAATGATCAAAAATCGGCAACAATGATGTGCAAAAGGAAAGTAGATGACTGACAAAACTGAGTTCGTCGCCGTCAAGCCTGTGCGCGCGTATGAAGCGATCGTGGAACAGATCGAGCAAGCGATCGCCACGCGTCAACTCAACCCCGGAGATCGTCTGCCGAGCGAACGAGACCTGATGGGCACCTTCGCTGTGAGCCGCGCGACCGTGCGCGAAGCCCTTCGTGTGCTCGAAAGCGGTGGGCTGGTGCGCTCACGCCCCGGCGATCCTCGCGGGCCAGAGATCCTCCAAGCATCACCGGCAACGCTGCATAAAGCGATGAACCGCTTGGTGCGCAGCGGCACAATCCAGCTCACTGAGCTGGTTGAATTCCGCGTCATGCTCGAAGGGGCATCCTGCACCCTGGCTGCCGAACATCGCACACCGGAGCAGCTCGAAGTAATGCGCACCGCGGTGGAAGCCATGGAGTCGAGCATCGCCGGCGGCTCAGCGGCGTTTAGCCAAGCAGATGTCGAATTCCACGCCACGGTGTGGGAGGCAAGCCACAACCAACTCATGCAGATTTGCGGTGATGCCGCCCGCGGCGCGCTCGTTGATCTGGTCAACGACCGCATCAACAGTGCGCCAGACTCCGGCGCGCAAATGAAGCTGTCGCTCGCCCATGACTACGAAATCTTCAACGCCATCGAAGCCCAGGATGGCGCTCGGGCTGGGCAGCTCGCCCGCACCTTCGTTATTGAGTACTACGGCGACATGATCGAGCACGGCGATCGCAACGGCCTTGCCCTGCTGGGAGTGCCGAGCGAGTAACGCCCCGTGAGGCTAGCGCCCCGCGCGACGCGACGAGATAACCCCGGTGTCGAAACCCATGAGGTTGAGGCCACCGTTGAAGCGTGCGTGCTCGACCTTAAGGCAACGGTCCATGACGATGGTGAGCCCCTGCGATTCGGCGTAAACGGCTGCCTCTTCATTCCAGATTCCGAGCTGAACCCACACGGTCGTCGCGCCGAGGGCGAGTACGTCCTCGACCACGGCGGGGATGTCGCTGGCCTTGCGAAACACATCGACGATGTCGGGCACTTCGGGCAGCGACGCGAGGTCGGGATAGGCCTTGTGGCCCAGAATCGTGTCGGCGTTGGGGTTCACGAAGTACACGCGGTAGTCGGTGGACTGCAGCAGATACGTGCCCACGAAGTAGCTCGACCGTGAGGGATTCGGGGAGGCCCCGACAATGGCGATTGACTTCGCCGCGCGCAGGATCGCGGCACGCTTTTTGGCATCCGGCCCCACCCAGGTTCGCTGCGACTTGAGCAGTTTGGCGAGCGGGGAACTGGCGGGCAGATCGCACGTGAGCCCATTGCTGAGCTGGGTGGTCTGCACTTCTTCTGTCGACATCCTTAGCCCTTCACTGCGATGGTCAGCGCCTGATCGAGGTCGGCGATGATGTCTTCTGGATCTTCGATTCCCACGCTAATGCGCACGACACCCGGCAGTACACCGCCGTCGATGAGTTGCTGCTCGGTGAGTTGCGCGTGTGTCGTCGACGCGGGATGAATCACGAGCGTCTTCGCATCACCAATGTTGGCAAGGTGGCTGGCTAGCTCAACGCTCTCAATGAACTTCTGACCGACGGCCCGACTGTTCTGCGTTCCCGTGCCGCGAACCTCGAACGAGAACACCGAACCGGCACCCTGGGGCAAATATTTCTGCGCACGCTCGAAATGCGGATGCCCCGGCAGGCCTGCCCAGTACACGGTTTCGATGCGCGGGTCGGCTTCGAGCCACTCGGCAACGATGCGGGCGTTGTCGACGTGGGCTTGCATCCGGAAAGGCAGAGTCTCAACACCGGTCGCGAGCAACCAGGCCGAGTGCGGCGCAAGGGCGGGCCCGATGTCGCGCAACTGCTCAGCGCGCAATCGAGTGAGGAAGGCGTATTCGCCAAAGTTGCCGCTCCAGTTGAGGCCGCCATAGCTGGGAACAGGCTCATCGAAGAGGGGGAAGTGCTCGTTGGCCCAATCGAAACGACCACTCTCGACGACGACACCGCCGAGGGTGGTGCCGGCACCGCCGAGAAACTTGGTCGCCGAGTGAGTGACGATATCGGCGCCCCACTCGATCGGGCGGCTCAAATACGGGGTCGCGACCGTTGAGTCGATAACGAGCGGAATGTTGTGGGCGTGCGCGACCTCAGCGAGTCCCTCAATGTCCGCGATCTCGCCTGAGGGATTCGCGATGGTCTCCGCAAAGATCAGCTTCGTCTTCGGGGTGATCGCCGCCGCATAGTCGGCAGGGTCGGAGGAGCGCACAAACGTGGTCTCGACCCCGAAACGGCGCAGCGTGACATCCAACTGCGTAATCGAGCCGCCATAGAGGTTGGCACTCGAGACAATGTGATCGCCAGCACCCGCGAGCGCCGCGAACGTGATGAATTGCGCGCTCAGTCCGCTGCCGGTGGCCACAGCGCCGAGGCCGCCCTCAAGCGAAGCGACACGTTCCTCAAAGCTGGCTACCGTCGGGTTGGCCAGCCGGGAATAGATGTTGCCGTACTTCTGCAGAGCGAAGCGGGCGGCGGCATCCGCGGTGTCATCAAAGACGTAGGCGCTGGTCTGATAGATCGGCAGAGCGCGAGCGCCCGTCGCCGCATCAGGGATGTTGCCCGCGTGAATTGCACGCGTGCGGAAACCATAGTCGCGATCAGCCATGGCTTCAGGCTACAGAGAACGGATGCCGCCAGCGGTCTTTCGACGTAACAGAACGCCACGAAAGTGGTCGGTCTAGATCCACGTCGGCAGCCACCAGCGCAGCCTCAGGAGGTCGTAGTCGATGGTTTGGCCGGTCCAGAGCGGCCAGAAGAACACGCTGACCGCGATGGCGACGACGACAAAGACGGCGACGACGCCGAGCCCGCTCGTGCGTCGATAGCGATCGTCGTCGGATCTGCCGATGATCACCCCGAGGGCGGCCACGAGCGCCAGGATCAGGTACGGCTCGAACACGATTGTGTAGAACTGGAACACGGTGCGGTTCAGGTAGAGCAACCACGGTAGGTAGCCGGCGGCGACGCCCATCAGAATGAAGCCGGTCTGCCACTGGCGGTAGCGCACCAGCCGGTACACGAGGTACAGCATGGCCGCGGTCGCAGCCCACCAGATGATGGGGTTGGCGATTCCAGAGATGGAGGCGCCGCAGGCATCCGCGAGACAGCCGTCGTCGCCGCGGGACAAGTTTTCGTAGAACATGCTCGTGGGGCGGATGAGCAGCAGCCAGGTCAGCGGGTTTGCTTGATACGGATGTGGTCGGCTTTCGCCCACGTGGTAGCTGTAGACGCTCGACTGAAAGTGCCACAGGCTTTGCAGGTCGAGCGGCACCCAGCTGAAGAAACCTGTCCACGCGTTGCCGTCGTTTTCGGCCCAGTTGCGGTCGTAGCTGTTGTCGCTGAGGAACCAGGCGGTCCACGTGCTGAGGTACACGAGCAGCGCAATCGGCACGGTCAGCAGGAAGCTGACGGGGGCTTGCTTGAAGAGAGTGCCGGAGCCCCAGAAGCTGATGCCGGCGCTGCGGCGCGCCAGAGCATCCACTACCAGGCTGTAGACGGCGAAGGCGGCCAAAAAATAGAGACCATTCCATTTGACGGCGGCAGCAAGCCCGAAGGCGACGGCGGCGAGAATGAGCCAGGGCCGCCACCACAGCGCAGGACCCCATTCGGTGCTCGCGCCGCGGAGCCCACGGCGACTGATCCACAGCGCCAGCCGGGTGGCCGAATGCTCGCGATCCAGCAGCATCGCACCGACCCCGAGCAGGGCGAAGATCATCACAAAGTTGTCGAGCAACGCGACCCGACTCATGACAATCGCGTTGCCATCGATCGCCATCAAGAGCCCGGCGAGAGTCGCCAACAGCGTGGAGCCAAACAGTTTCTTGGCGATCAGCATGAGCACCACGACCGCGAGAATGCCGACAATGGCGGTCGCGATGCGCCAGCCAAAGGGATCTTCGCCTCCGCCCGGCAGCATGCCCAACCCGATCAGCCACTTGCCGAGCGGCGGATGCACCACAAACGACGGGTCATTCAGAAAGATGTTGACCTTGCCGCTGTTGAACAGGGCATCGGCTTCGGCTGGCCACTGTGCCTCGTAGCCGAGATTCACGAGCGTCCACGAATCTTTCACATAAAAGGTCTCGTCAAACACCAGCGACGACGGATGCCCGAGGCCAACCAGTCGCGTGAATGCTGCAATCAGCACCACAATCGCCGGCCCAGCCCAGCCGAGCCAGCGGCGGGTCAGCGGACTTCTCGCCGCCCACCAGTGATCGAGCGCCGAGCCCTCGTCGGCGGCATAGTGGCGGCCCGGGGGTGCTGAAGAATCCGAAGCCTCTGAGCCGTCCGAAATCTCAGACGCACGTGCCGGCGACTCGTTCGACAGGATGTCGTCGAAGTCGCGCGGGTTCGTCTGGCTCACCCCGCAATGGTACTGAGGGAAACCATGCGCTGCAGACCGGAGCCCAGTGTTCTGGGGGAGTCGACGCTAGCTCGCGGGAAAGATTTCGTCCCAGCGCCCACTCGGAGTTCCGAAGGACTGCCAGATCCAGGTCACTGCGGTCTCGGCCGATGGGCGCGGTTCCATCGCGAGCCACGCTTCGATGATGCCGAAGGTTGCGCCGGTGATGCTGGCACTTTCGATGTCGAGGGCAATGCCTTCCAGCTGGTCGCTGCCGTGGTTGATGATTCCTTCGCGCACGATCTGTTTGAGCCGGGTGCGCATGCGCGAGGCGACGAGGGCTGAACCTCGTGGACCTAAAACGCTCGAGTAGACCGCAGCGTTGGCATCGATGTGGCCGAGATAGTTGCTGAGCGCGGGTGGGGCTGTGGCGCTTTCGGGGTCGAGGTCGGCCAGTTGAACGCCGGCCTCATCCGCCGCGGCTTCGATGGCGAAGGCCAACAGGGTCTCTTTGTCGGCGTAGTGCTGGTAGAAGCTGCTGCGGTTGACGCCGGCGCGTTCGGCGATGTCGCTGACGGTTACTTCGTCGAAGGCGCGTTCTTGGGTGAGGGCGAAGAGTGCCTGTTGCAGGCTCTGTCTTGTTCGTTCTACGCGCACATCCATTCTTTGATTCTGGCAGACAATCTCACCGCGAATGTGAGTTTTCCGACAGTTGTTGGAAAACTCGTTGAAGACGAATACGATGGCCATGGCCCGATGAAGTGCCCCGTACTGTTTTCTACGAGAGGTCCTCTTCAGCATGGCTGAACTTCTGTATCGCCTTGGCCGACTCTCGGCCCGCCGCGCTTGGCTCTTTATCGTGAGCTGGATCGCTGTTCTTGGTCTCGCCGTTGGTGGCTTCGCCCTCTTCGGCGGCACGCTGTCGTCGACGATGTCGATTCCCGGCACCGAAACAGAGCGTGTGGCCTCCGAACTCACCGACCGCCTCGGTGACATTGGCGGCATCTCAGCCACCGTTGTGTTCGGTTCAGAAGATGGCGAAGCGTTCTCTGCTTCGCAGCAGTCTGAGATCACGGATGCTCTCGCCGAGCTCACCTCACAGAACGATGTCAGCGCGGTCATCGACCCCTTCGAGACTGACGCCCAACGCGACGAGCAAGCGCAACAGATCGTGGACGGTCGCGAGCAGATCGACGCAGGCAAGCAGCAGATCGTTGACGGCCAGGCCCAATTGGATGCAGGCGCTCAAGAACTTGAGGCTGGTCAGACCCAACTGGATGCCGCGATCGAGCAGGCCAAAGTGGCAGGCTTCTACGAGGCATCCGTCGCCCAGTTCGATGCCCAACAGGCTCAGATTGATGCCGGACTAGCCGAGCTCACCGCCCAGCAGGCCACGATCGACGAGAACGCGACGCTGCTCGACGAGCAGGAGCAGCAGCTTGGCTACGGCGAGCGCCTCATGGATGCCGCCGCTGCAATCACCTTTGTCTCCGACGATGGCGCTACGGCGCTCGGCCTCCTCACGTTCGACAGCGAACTGCTCGACCTCTCGGGGGAGACGAAGAGCGCGATCGCTGCTGAGCTGGATGCCATCCAGATCGATGGAGTGACCGTCGACTATTCGTCGTCGATTGCGACCTCGACCGATGGCCTTCTCGGCATCGGCGAGTTGATCGGTGTGCTGTTGGCCGGGCTCGTCTTGCTCGTGCTGTTCCGCTCGTTCTTGCCTGCGGTGCTGCCGATCGTGTCATCGCTCATTGGTGTTGGCGTGGGTGTTGCGGGTTCGCTCGCGCTGTCGGGCGTCGTAGAAATGACCTCGGTGACACCGATTCTTGGTGTGATGCTTGGCCTCGCTGTCGGAATCGACTACACACTCTTCATCGTGCAGCGTCACCGTCGTCAGTTGGCGGCGGGCATGGAGCTCCACGAGTCGATCGGTCTCGCCAATGGCACGTCGGGCAACGCGGTGTTGTTCGCCGGGTCGACGGTGTTGGTGGCGTTGCTCGCCCTCAATGTCAGCGGCATCCCGTTCCTCGGTGTGATGGGAACGGTCGGCGCCGTCTGCGTGCTCGTCTCGGTTCTCATCGCGGTCAGCCTCACCCCGGCACTGTTGTCGTTGCTCGGCACTCGCGTTCTGTCGCGTCGCGCCCGCCAGGAAATCGGTCATGAGGTGCACAAGCAGGTTGCCGCCCGACCGATGCGTACGAGCCGCGCGATTGCGATTCTCGTGGTTGCCATTCTCGGACTGCTCGTGGTTGCAATCCCCGCGCTCTCGATGCGTCTCGGTTTGCCGGATGGCTCGTCTGAGCCGGCCGATTCGACCCAGTACCGTGCCTACACGACGGTCGCTGAAGAATTCGGTGCCGGTCAGAACGGTGCGCTCTTGGTCACGGCCACCCTGCCCGAAGGTGTGGAGGAGGATGCCGTTGTCGAGACGCAAGCCGACCTCGCCGACATGCTGCTGGCCTTCGATGACGTCGTCGCGGTTGCCCCCGTTGGTGTCTCGGATGAGTCAGATTACTTCGCGTTCCAGGTCATCCCTGTTGACGGTCCGTCGAGTGAGTCGACCGGCCAACTCGTGCATGACCTGCGCGACAGTTCGCCGCTCGATGGTGGAATCGAACTCGGTGTTGCGGGTTCGGCCAGCGGAAACATCGACATCTCCGAGAAGCTCGCGGGAGTGCTGCCGCTCTACCTCGCCGTGGTCGTGGGGCTCTCGCTGCTCATCCTGATTCTGGTCTTCCGTTCGCTACTCGTGCCGGTTATTGCGACTCTCGGCTACGTGTTGTCGCTGCTGGCTGCGTTCGGCGCGATGGTCGCCGTGTACCAGTGGGGCTGGTTGGGTGCCGTCTTCGGCGTCACCGATCCGGGGCCGCTGTTGAACTTCGCCCCGATCATCATCATGGGCGTGCTGTTTGGCCTCGCCATGGACTACCAGTTGTTCCTAGTTTCGGGCATGCGCGAAGCGTACGTTCACGGTGTCCCGGCTAGGGCCGCGGTCATGAGCGGATTGCGCAGCGGGCGAGCGGTTGTCACGGCCGCCGCGATCATCATGATCGCCGTCTTCGGAGGCTTCGTCTTCTCGCACCTCGCGATGGTGCGCCCGCTCGGCTTCGGTCTTGCCGTCGGCGTGCTGTTCGATGCCTTCGTCGTGCGGATGCTGCTCATCCCGTCGCTCATGCACTTGCTTGGGGCCTCCGCGTGGTGGCTGCCGAAGTGGCTTGACCGCATCCTGCCCAGTGTGGATGTCGAGGGCGCCGCTCTCGAGCGCAGTCACCCCATGCACGTTGTTGCTCCGGATGACGCGAGCAGCAGTTCAGAGCCTGCACCCGCTGAGCGCTAACCGCTAACACTCGCTCCCGCTGCCCGGGGAGGCTTCCGCTACAGCGGGGTCTCTTCGGGCAGTAGTGCGTTCGGCCCAGCCCCGGGTTCTCCCGGCACGCGGGATGCCGCCCGCACGGCCCCGATGGAGGCCGCGATCACGAGCGCGATTCCGACTCCCTGAATCAGGGTGATGTTTTGCCCGAGCACGAAGAAGCCAGCGCCGGTCGCGATAGCGGGAGCTAGAGCCATGAGCACCGAGAACGCGGCGGCGGAGATGCGACGCAGTGCGATGAGTTCGAGGGCGTAGGGGATCGCTGACGAACAGATGGCGACCGCGAGGCCGCGCACGAGAATCGATGGTTCAAGCAGAGTGCTTCCGGCCTGCGAGATGCCGAAGGGGAGGCTGATGATCGCGCCGATTGCCATGGCGATAGCGAGGCCATCCAAGCCGGCAAAGACTTGGCCGGTTTTGCGGGACGCCAAGATGTAGCCCGCCCACGACACGGCGGCGGCGAGCGCGAAGGCAACACCGACGGGGTCGAGGGCGCCAACGCTGCCCAGGCTGAGCAGTGCGACACCGGCGAAGGCGAGCACAGCCCACAGCCACGCGCTGGCGCGGCGGGCGACGATAACGGAGAGTACGAGCGGTCCGAGCACCTCAATAGTGACGGTCGCCCCAAGGTCAACGCGCGAGAGAGCTTCGTAGAACAGCAGGTTCATGCCGCCGAGCGAAATACCAAAAATGACCGCCATGATCCACGCGCGCTTCGAGATGGCGCGCAGGTTGGGGCGGGCAATCGCCAGCAGAATCGCGGCGGAGAAAACCAGGCGCAGCGACACCATTCCGGCGGGGCCGACTTCGGGGAACAGCAGCACCGCTACCGAAGCGCCGACGTCCTGAAAGATCAGGCCCAACACCACAAGCATGACAGCGCCGAGGGGCGTTCCCCTCAAGGGCGGACGAGTCGACATAGTGCAACCCTACGACCTCAGAAGGGGTGATCTGCGCGCGAACGGGAGCCGAATTCTGCGCCTTGTGCGCGGGTGGGAGAATGGCCGAGTGATCATTCTTGCGGCGACTCCCATTGGCAATCTTGGCGACGCGTCTCAGCGCCTCATCGAGGCCCTCACGAACGCTGAGGTGATCGCGAGCGAAGACACCCGCACGACCATCCATCTCATGCGCGCTCTCGGCATCGACAACCGGCCGCGGCTCATCCCGCTGCACGAACACAACGAGTCAGAGAAAGCTGCCGAGATCGTCGAGTTGGCCCGTGACGCCGACGTTCTGGTGCTCAGCGATGCTGGGATGCCCGCCATCAGCGACCCCGGATTTCCTCTCGTCTCGGCAGCCGCCGCTGCTGGGGTAACCGTGACAGCTCTGCCCGGACCGAGCGCTGTGCTTACCGCCCTCGCCGTCTCCGGCCTGCCGACTGACCGCTTCAGCTTCGAAGGTTTCTTGCCGCGCAAGGGCCGCGTCGCCTACTTCCGCACCCTCGCGCGCGAAGAGCGCACGATGGTGTTCTTCGAGAGCCCCAACCGTCTTCCCGCGGCGCTCGCCGACCTCGCCACCGCCTTGGGCGATGACCGTCGCGCTGTCGTCTGCCGTGAACTCACCAAGATGTATGAAGAGGTTGCCCGCGGCACCGCCGCTGAACTTGCCGCCAAGTTCAAAGACGGCGCCCGAGGCGAGATCTGTCTCGTCGTCGAGGGTGCCCCGCCCGCGACATCCGATCTCCCGACCGCAGTCACTTACGTGCTCGCGCTGGTCGCCGATGGTGCTCGCCTGAAAGAGGCGGCGACCGAAGTGGCCGAGCAAACCGGGCTCAGCAAGCGCGAACTCTACGAAGCGGCCTTGCGCTCCAAGCCGTAACCTCTCGACTCCAACTGACGGTCATCCCGCCGCTGAAGCGAGGGATCGTTGTCATCGTGAGCGGTTTAGGCCGCTGACTCGCACGCAACCTTCAACTCGTGGTGGTCTTTCGTGAGCGCCTTCTTTGTTGCGCCGAGGAACAGTAATCCGACCACGCTCATGAGACGTGCCCCGAAGGTGAGCGGTGTCATCGTGAAGCGGTAGTCCAGCCGAGTTCCGCCGTGACTCGGCATGAACAGGTACACACTTTGGTAGTGCATGCCGTGCGACTGCGCATCCACGGTGTACGACACATCCTGCTCGTAGGCCGTCACCCACATCACTTCGGTGGCTTCTTTTCCCGCAAACACGCGAGTCTCACGCCACTTTGTGCCGACAGAGAGTTGCGCAGGGCCCTCAAGAACTTCGAGCGAGAGGATGCCGCTGACTCGGGACGGTGTGCTGTCGAGGTCAGTAAAAATCTCGAAGACGCGTTGCGTTGGCGCATCAATGTGCACGCTTTCGGTGATCTTCATTGAGTCTCCCAAATTCGACGCACGACGTGAAGCTCTCGGCGCATGAGCGGCGGTGTGACGCAGCTGTAGCCTACGACCTTATGCCGCGACAGGCACCTGCGCGTTCGCGTCAGCGACGGTGCTGCTCTTGCGCACGAAACGCTTGAGGGCGACGACGATGAGTGCGGTGACGATGGTTCCGGCGACAATCGCGAGCAGGAACATCGGGAATGGATTGATCGCGAAGAACACGAACACTCCACCGTGCGGCGCCTGCGAGGTAACGCCAGCAGCCATGATGATTCCGCCCGTGACGGCACTGCCGATGGCGCTGGCAGGGATCACGCGCAGCGGGTCAGCAGCAGCGAACGGGATGGCGCCCTCCGAGATGAACGAAGCACCAAGCAACCAGGCTGCCTTGCCGTTTTCCTTCTCGACGGGCGAGAACAGGCGGCGAGCAAGCACGGTGGAGGCGAGCGCCATCGCGAGAGGCGCAACCATTCCTGATGCCATGACGGCGGCCATGATCATCCATGGTGCCTGGTTGTCGATTGCACCGGCACCGAGACCGGCGACAGCAAAGGCGTACGCCACCTTGTTCACGGGGCCACCGAGGTCGAAGCCCATCATGGCTCCCAAGATGAGGCCGAGAACGACAGCGGAGGCGCCGGTCAGGCCGTTGAGGAAGTTGTTGAGGGCAACGGTGAGGGAGGCGATCGGCCCGCCGAGGATCAGCACCATGAGGCCGGAGGCGAAGATCGACGCCAGCAGCGGGATCACGACGACGGGCATGAGACCGCGGAACCAGGCTGCGGTCTTGCGCTGAGCAAGCCAGTGCGCGGCGACACCGGCTAGGAGTCCACCGACGATTCCGCCGAGGAAGCCAGCACCCATCAGACCCGCGACAGCTCCGGCGGTGAAACCGGGGGCGATGCCGGGGCGGTCAGCAATCGCGTAGGCGATGTAACCGGCGAGGGCCGGAACGAGGAAGCCCATCGAGGCGGCACCGATCTTGAAGGCTGCAGCGCCGAGGTACGCCGCGAGGCCACCCTCAGGCAAGTTCCAGAGGCTGTTCTGCGCGATGATGTCGCTCGCGGTGTCGGTGATCAGGTAGCCACCGAGCAGGAAGCCGAGAGCGATCAACAGACCGCCACCCGCCACGAACGGAATCATGTAGCTCACACCCGTGAGTAGGGCTCGCTTGACGGTCTGGCCGAAGTGCTCGTCGCTCGTGCTGCTGGTGGCCTCGCTTGCTGCGCTGTCACCGGCAACGCGCGCAGCGTCGGGGTCGCTCGCGGCGGCGAGAGCTTCAGCGATCATCTCGTCTGGCGCGTCAATGCCGCGCTTCACAGGCGACTGCACAAGAGCCTTGCCGGCGAAACGAGCCTTGTCGCGCACATCCACATCCACAGCAAAGATGACAGCGGATGCCGCAGCAATAACCGCAGGATCCAGCGGCGTTGCCCCCGACGAACCCTGAGTCTCGACGTGGAGTTCCACGCCAGCACGTTCTGCGGCGGCAGCGAGTGAATCGGCGGCCATGTAGGTGTGGGCGATGCCGGTGGGGCACGCGGTGACGGCAATCAACACGGGGCGCGCGGCGCCGTCTGAGCCCGAGCCAGGGGCAGCGGTCGCGGCCGGAGCAGCGTGCTTGGCGGTGCTCGCTGCACCAGCGGCACCAGCACCAGCAGCAGATCCAGCCCCAGCGGCGGGAGCAGCCTTCTCTTCGGGCGCGGTGGCCTGCTCGACGAGAGCAACGATGTCTTCGCGGGTTTCCGCGGCACGCAGGCTGTCAACGAACTCGGGGTTCACGAGCGACCGGGCAAGAGCGGAGAGAACCGTGAGGTGTTCTTGGTCGGCGCCGGCCGGGGCCGCGATCAAGAAGATGAGGTCAGCTGCAGCATCCGTCGCACCGAAGTCAACGGCAGGCTTCAGGCGTGCCATCACGAGGGTGGGTTCGGTCACGGCTTCTGAGCGGCAGTGGGGGATGGCGATTCCGCCGGGAACTCCCGTGTCGGTGAGCTGTTCGCGAGCCCAAGCGTCGTCGAAGAGCGACTCCGCGTTCGTGGCACGGCCCTGTTCGGCGACGAGATTCGTCAGCGCGCGAATGACACTTTCGCGGTCGGTGCCGAGATCGGCATCCAACAACACGAGGTCGGTGGTGATGAGGTGCGACATTGCTTTCTCCTTGTAGGCAGCAGTGGTGATGCTGAGATTTATGGTGCGGTGGGGCGGCTGAGTAGGCGCACGTCAGCGGCGGTGGGGGTGGTGTCTTCGGGGCTCGGCATGGTGCTGCCGGGCAGGGAGGCGGCGGCGGCTCCGTGAGCGACGGCCTGCGCGAGGCGTCGTTCGGGGGCAGCACCGCGCTGGTCGGCGAGAAGGTAACCGGCTAAGGAGGCATCTCCGGCGCCGACGGTGCTCTTGGCCGCCACGGGAGGCATGGTCGCGCGCCACGTCTCGTCGGCGGTCACGAGAAGTGCTCCGCGCGATCCGAGGGTCGCGAGAACGGCGCGGCAGCCGCGGTGCACGAGCGTGAGCGCGGCGGCGGCCGCGGCATCCGGATCGTCCTCAAAGGTGTCGGGAAGGCCGGTCATTTCGGCGAGCTCCTCGGCGTTGGGCTTAATGAGGTCAACGCCAACACCCGACTCGATGAGGGCCAACATGGGGGAGCCGGAGGAGTCCACGGCGATGCGGGGGCACGCGCCAGCAGCCGTATCGTCAGAAGCGGCAGCGCGAATGGCTTCAATGATGCGCACATAAAAGTCGTCGCTCAGGCCGGGAGGAAGCGAGCCGGCAAGAACAACCCACTCGGCACGGCGAGCGTGCGAGACGACAAGGTCAATGAGAGCGGCATCGTCATCAGCGGTGAGCTGCGGGCCGGGCTCGTTGATCTTGGTGGTCGTGCCATCGGGCTCGGTGATCGTCACGTTGGAGCGCACGCGACCCGCGATCGGCAGCCCAGCGGTCGGAGTGTGCTCGGCGCGCAGGGCGACCAGCATCGGGTCAGAAGCATCGCCGGGCAGCACAGCAATCGTGTCGAGGCCCGACGCAATGAGCGCTCGCGACACGTTGACACCCTTGCCGCCTGGCTGCTCGCTGCTGGCTACCGAGCGCTGAACTTCGCCGCGGTCGAGAGCAGAGTCGAGCTCGATCGTGCGATCGAGGCTCGGGTTGGCGGTGACGGTGACGATCATGCGATCACCGTTTCGACATCCGCACGCGCGAGCGCTCGAGTGAGGTCGTCGTCGGGGGAATGATCGGTGATGATCGTGTCGACCTCCGAGAGTGACGCGAAGCTGATGAGGGTTTCGATGCCGAGCTTAGAAGCGTCGACGAGGGCGATCGCGCGACGCGAACCGCGAGTGAGCGCGCTCTTGACTGCTGCTTCGTCGGGGTCTGGCGTGCTGAAACCAAAGTCGGCGTGAACACCGTTGGCTCCCAAGAATGCGATATCGGGGCGGATGCCCGCCAGCTGGGTGAGCGTGGCGGAACCGACCGCAGCCCCCGTGATGCCGCGCAAGCGACCGCCGATGAGCTGAACCTCAATGTGCGGGCTCTCGCTCACGATGGCCGCAATGGAAATCGAGTGAGTGATGACGGTCAGCGAACCAGTGGATGCCGCGGGCTGCCAGTCACGCAAGTGCTGCGCCAAGCGACTCGTGGTGGTGCCCGAGTCGATGCTGATCGCGCCGGTGAAGGTGGACGGAATGAGGGCCATCGCGGCCACCGCAATGCGCTCTTTGGCATCCGAGTTGCGGTCGGTGCGGGCAGCGACACTTTCCTCGACGCGACTAATCCGAGCCGCCGAGACCGCGCCCCCGTGCACGCGACGCAATACGCCTCGTGCTTCGAGCTGATCGAGGTCTCGACGGACCGTTTCGCTTGACACGTCGAACGTGCGGGCGAGGTCGATTACGGCGACGCGACCAACGTCAGCAAGCGTGCCCTCTATGTGCTGTTGCCGCTCTTCTGCGTACATCCGTAATCTCCAGTGATTGCCAACGCACCTGACTGCGTTTCTGCGAGAGTACGCCTGATGCCGCGGCAATGCAACACAAATACAGAAAAAACCACATACTCCCACATCGGGGAGGCGTGCATCCGACTCCCGACTCGGTCGTGGACTGTCACTGCTGCGCTCTGAACACCCCCGGCGTAATCAATCGACACAGGCGAATAGAATGGGGGCATGTCTGCCGGCGACTCCTTCTACATTGCGACGCCCATTTTCTATGTAAACGACGTTCCCCACATCGGGCACGCGTATACGGAGGTGGCCGCCGACGTTCTTGCGCGCTGGCACCGTCAGCGGGGTGAAGACGCCTGGTTGCTCACAGGCACCGACGAGCACGGCCAAAAGATTCTGCGCACCGCCGTGGCCAACAACACGACTCCGCAAGAGTGGGCCGACCGCCTCGTTGCCGACTCCTGGCAGCCGCTGCTCGAGACGATCGACATTGCCAACGACGACTTCATCCGCACGACTGACGAGCGTCACGAGAAGGCAGTGTCGACCTTCCTGCAGCGCCTCTATGACGACGGCCACATTTATGCCGGCGAATACGAGGGCTATTACTGCGTCGGTTGCGAAGAGTACAAGCAGCTTGATGACCTCGTCACAGCCGCCGACGGCGAATACAAGGGGCAGCTCGTGTGTGCGATTCACTCGCGCCCCGTCGAGATTCTCAAGGAGAAGAACTACTTCTTCCGCATGAGCGACTTCGGTCAGAAGCTGCTCGACCTTTACGAGAGCCAGCCCGACTTCGTGCAGCCCGCGAGCGTGCGCAACGAAATCGTGCAGTTCGTCAAGCAGGGGCTCGACGACCTCTCCATTTCACGCTCCAGCTTCGACTGGGGTGTCAAGGTTCCGTGGGATGAAACCCACGTCGTGTACGTCTGGTTCGACGCCCTGCTCAACTACGTCAGTGCCATCGGTTACGGCGTCGACGACGAACAGTTCGCTAAGCGCTGGCCTGCCGTACAACTTGTCGGTAAAGACATTGCCCGCTTCCACGCGGTCATCTGGCCCGCCATGCTCATGGCTGCTGGGCTACCCGTGCCGCGCGCCGTCTTCGGACACGGCTGGTTGCTCGTCGGTGGCGAAAAGATGTCCAAGTCGAAGCTAACCGGTATCGCCCCGAGCCAAATCACCGACACGTTCGGTTCGGATGCGTTCCGCTACTACTTCATGAGCGCCATCACGTTCGGTCAAGACGGCTCCTTCAGCTGGGAAGACCTGAGCGCGCGCTACCAGTCAGAGCTGGCCAACGGCTTCGGCAACCTTGCCTCGCGCGTTATTGCGATGGTGAATAAGTACTTCGATGGTGAGATTCCGGCGCTCGGTGAGCTGACGGCATCCGACGAAGCGATTATTGCCACCCAGAAGCGTGCGACCGAGCAGTCGAACGCGTTAATTGACACGTTCGCGATCAACGAAGCGCTGGCCTCGGTATGGCAACTCGTGGATGAACTCAACGGGTACATCACCGAACAAGAGCCGTGGGCGCTGTCGAAAGACCCCGCCAACCGCGAACGCCTTGGCACCGTGTTGGCCACGACCGTCAACGGTCTGGGCACCCTCGCCATTTTGCTGTCGCCCGTGCTGCCGAAGGCAACCGAAAAGCTCTGGCAAGCCATCGGTGGTGTGGGTGAACTGCGTGAGCAGCGCATCGACGATGCCACGAACTGGTCGAACACCGGTCGCGTGACCGCGCTCGAATCGTCACTGTTCCCGCGCATCGAAGTGGATGCCGAGAGCGGCACGGCGTGACCGAACCGTTTATTAGGCAGCGTCACCGCAGCGCCGACGATAAAGCCTCTGAGAAGATGCAGTATCCGCCGCTGCCCGAGCCGCTCGAGGGCGTTGTCTACGACAATCACACGCACCTCGAGATCGCTGACGGCGGGCCAGACGGCGCGCTCGACTTCACCGAACACCTCGCGCGCGCAGCCTCGGTCGGTGTGCGTGGCGTCGTGCAGGTTGGCACCGATGTCGCCACGAGTCGCTGGTCGGCCGAACTTGCCGCCACTAACCCTCGTGTTCTCGCTGCGGTAGCGATTCACCCGAACGATGCCCCCGAACTCGACGCCGCAGGGGAATTGGATGCTGCGCTCGCGGCCATCGACGAACTCGCCGCGCTTCCACGAGTGCGCGCGGTCGGCGAAACGGGTCTCGACTTTTTCCGCACGGATGACGCGGGCCGCCCGGCGCAGTTTCGCTCCTTCGAAGAGCACATTGCGATTGCCAAGCGGCACGGCCTTGCGCTGCAGATTCACGATCGCGACGCCCACGACGAGGTCATTGAGACGCTGTTGCGCGTCGGCGCTCCGGAGCGCACGGTCTTCCACTGCTTCTCGGGCGATGCGGCAATGGCGCGCATTGCTGCCGACAACGGCTGGTTTTTGTCGTTCGCCGGCACGGTCACGTTCAAGAACGCGGCGAACCTGCGTGAAGCGCTCTCGGTGATCGATCTCGACCGCATCATGGTCGAAACCGACGCTCCCTACCTCACGCCGCATCCGCTGCGGGGGCGGCCCAATGCGCCGTACCTGATGCCGCACACGGTGCGCGCGATGGCAGCCCACCTCGAGATCACCGAGCTCGAGCTTTCGGCTCAGCTCTCCGCCACTACCGAGGCCGTCTATGGTTCGTGGGATACCGAACTTCCCGCCGACATCGAGGCCGCACCCGCGCGCGGCGACGCGACCGCTGCATCCGTCTCGAGCGCACAGAATGTAGGCACGCGATGAATACTTTGCTCGGTCCCGCCGAGATCCGCGATCTTGCTGATCTGCTCGGCATCCAGCCCACCAAGAAGTTGGGCCAAAACTTTGTCATTGATCCCAACACGGTGCGCCGCATTGTGAAGGCCGCGCACGTCGTCTCGGGCGAAACAGTGGTCGAGGTCGGTCCAGGGCTGGGATCGTTGACCCTCGGGTTGCTCGAGACCGGGGCATCCGTCGTCGCCGTCGAAATCGATAAGCGCCTCGCCGCCCAGTTGCCCATCACCGTCAGCCAGATGCAGCCGGATGCTCAGCTCACCGTCATCACCGACGACGCGTTGCGCGTCACTGAGCTACCCAACGACCCCCGTGTTTTCGTCGCGAACTTGCCGTACAACGTGTCGGTGCCGGTGTTGCTGCACTTCTTGGAGCACTTCGATTCGCTCGACCGCGGCCTCGTCATGGTGCAGGCCGAAGTCGGCAATCGCGTCGCGGCAGGCCCCGGCAGCAAGGTCTACGGTTCGCCGAGCATCAAGGCGGCCTGGTACGGCGAGTTCTCCACCGCCGGTCTCGTCAGCCGCCAGGTGTTCTGGCCCGTGCCCAATGTCGACTCGGTGCTCGTGCGCTTTGAACGCCGCGAACAGCCGGGCACGATCGACGAACGCAAAGCTACCTTCGCGCTCGTGGATGCCGCCTTCCAGCAGCGTCGCAAAATGTTGCGTCAGTCGCTCTCAAGTCTGTTGGGCAGCTCAACCGCCGCCTCCGACCGTCTCATTGCGGCGGGTGTCGCGCCGACGGCTCGGGGCGAGGAGCTCACGGTGCACGATTTCCTTGCTATTGCCCGCGCGGCGTAGCGCAGCCATTCCGTTTGGTGCCGAACGACGGTAGGTTTACCTCATGTCGGAAGCAACGAACAGCACCCCCAGTGACCGCGACGTTCTGGAAGGAACAGGGCGGCATCCCGATGAGTGGTTTGCTTTTCTCGATATGGCGGGCGCAACCACGTGGCAGCACTCCCAGTTTCTGAGCTGGTTTGAAGCCAATGCTGCTCACGTGAGCAGCGAGTGGGCGGAGTCAGTCACAGCGCGCTATGCGGCGATCCGCGGGCTCACTATTTCCCCGTGATTTCGCTACGGTAACGAGACCCTCACAATTGTGCGCGGGGGCCAGTTATCCCCATCCGGCGCACAGACAGGTCCGCCGCACAAGGTAAGTTTGGTTCATGACTACCGCCCCGGCAGCCTCCACAATGGTTCACGCCCGTGCCCCCGGCAAGGTCAACGTCTTTCTCAAAGTGGGCTCGCTGCTCGACGATGGCTATCACGATGTTGCGATTGCCTATCAGGCCCTTTCGCTGTGTGAAGATGTTCGAGCATTCCACGCCGACGACTTCTCTGTTTCTGTCACGGGAACGGTAAACCTGTCGCGCGTTCCCACCGATGGTTCGAACATTGCGATTCAAGCAGCCCGCCTGCTTGCCCGCCGCACCGGCTACCGCGGTGGCGTTCGTCTCGAGATCGAAAAGCATGTTCCTGTCACCGGCGGCATGGGTGGCGGTTCTGCGGATGCCGCAGCAACCCTCCTTGCCTGCGACGCGTTGTGGGGCACCAACATCTCTCGCGAAGAAATGCTCGGCCTCGCTTCTGAACTGGGTTCCGACGTGCCGTTCGCGCTCACCGGCGGAACCGCGATCGGAACAGGTCGTGGCGACCGACTCAGCCCGGCTCTCGCCAAGGGACAGTTTCAGTGGGTGTTGGCGCTCGCCGACTTCGGGCTCTCCACCCCGGAGGTCTACACCGAACTCGACCTCCACCGTCAGCGTCACTCTCAAGACATTTTTCCCGCCGAGGTTGCCCCAACGGTCGAGACCGATGTGTTGCAGGCGTTGCGCGCCGGCGACCCGCACATGCTCGCCGAATGTCTCCACAATGACCTTCAGGCTCCCGCCCTCAAATTGCAGCCCTCTCTCGCCGCAGTCATCGAACTTGGCGAAAAGAACGGTGCTCTCGCTGGCGTCGTTTCGGGCTCTGGGCCGACGGTAGCGTTCCTCACAGCCGACCTCGATTCGGCTCTCGAACTGCAGATTGCGCTCAGCGCAGCCCAAATGAATGTGGTGCGAGCAACCGGCCCAGTGCACGGAGCGCGAATCATTAACGCCTAACCGCAGTAGGCTTGCCCGAATGGCACACCTTCTTGGCGCTGAGTCCCTTCATCTTGAATTTCCGACCCGCGTAATCTTCGACAATGTCACCATCGGCCTCGACGAGGGCGACCGTATCGGCATCGTCGGTCGCAACGGTGACGGCAAAACCACCCTTATGCGGATGCTCTCGGGCAAGCTCGACCCCGACGACGGGCGAGTAACCAGACGCAACGGCGTCACCCTCGGCATGCTCGATCAGGCCGATGAGCTCGATGGCACCAAGACGGTGCACGAGACCGTCATTGGCGACATCGATGAGCACGTGTGGGCGGGCGACCCCAAGGTTCGCGACGTCATTGCGGGTCTTGCTGCTGACATCCCATGGGAAGCCAAAGTTGGCGACCTTTCCGGTGGTCAGCGTCGCCGTGTTGCTCTCGCTGCTCTCCTGATTGGTGACTGGGATGTCATCTTCTTGGATGAGCCCACTAACCACCTCGACGTCGAAGGTATCTCGTGGCTTGCAAACCATCTCAAGCGCCGCTGGGGCACTAACGCCGGTGGGTTGCTGGTCGTCACTCACGACCGGTGGTTCCTTGACGAGATTTGTACCGCAACGTGGGAGGTGCACGATCGTCTGATCGAGCCCTTCGAGGGCGGCTATGCGGCCTACATTCTGCAGCGTGTTGAGCGTGACCGCATGGCGGCTGCATCGGAGTCGAAGCGTCAAAACCTCATGCGCAAGGAGTTGGCGTGGTTGCGCCGCGGTGCTCCGGCGCGCACGACGAAGCCGAAGTTCCGCATCGATGCGGCGAATGATTTGATCGAAAACGAGCCGCCCGCCCGCGATAGCGTTTCGCTGTCATCGATGGCGATGCAGCGTCTCGGCAAGGATGTCGTTGACCTCGAAGACGTCACCGTCACCTATCAGGTCACGGATCCCGCCTCCGGAGCCGCGGGCGAGAAGACTGTACTGAAAGACGTCACCTGGCGCATCGCTCCTGGTGAGCGCACGGGCATCCTGGGCGTCAACGGCGCCGGAAAATCGACGCTGCTGTCGCTCGTCTCGGGAACCCTCTTGCCCACCAAGGGTCGCGTCAAGCGCGGTAAGACCATCAAGGTCGCCACGCTCACGCAGCAGCTTGCTGAGCTCGAAGACATTTGGAACGAGCGCGTCAGCACGGTCATCGGTCGCCACAAGAGCACCTATGTCACGGGCGGCAAAGAAATGACGCCGACCCAGATGCTGGAGCGCGTTGGTTTCACAAGCACGCAGCTCTCCACCCCGGTGAAAGACCTCTCGGGTGGTCAGAAGCGTCGCCTCCAGTTGCTGCTCATTTTGCTCTCCGAGCCGAACGTGCTGATTCTCGATGAGCCCACTAACGACCTCGACACCGACATGCTTGCGGCCATCGAAGACCTTCTCGACACCTACCCCGGCACGCTGCTCGTCGTGAGCCACGACCGGTACTTGCTCGAGCGCGTCACCGACCAGCAGTATGCCGTGATGGAGGGCAGCTTCCGCCACCTTCCGCGCGGTGTTGACCAGTACCTCGAATTGCGCACGCAGCAGCTCAAGGGCTCCACGGGGGCAAGCGGCGCTGCCGCTGGTGCTCCGGATGCCACAGCCGCCAAAGCGAAGCCCAAGTTGGGCGGTGCTGAACTGCGCAACTCGCAAAAGGAGCACGCTGCGGCCGGTCGCAAGATCGCCAAACTGCAGGGGCAGATCGCTGAGCTTCACCAGCGCATGGCCGCTCATGACCAGTCAGACTTTGCTGGTCTTGGTGCCCTTGTTGGCGAGCAGCAGGCTCTGCAAGAGGCTCTCGACACCGTCGAGAACCGCTGGCTCGAACTCGACGAACTACTCGCTTAGCGGGCTGCCACACCGGTCGGCAGCGCGACGTTGAGGCGGAACCCCTCGGGGCCGTTCTCGGCGTTCACGCCGCCACCGTGTGCTTCGACGATGCCGCGCACAATCGCGAGCCCGAGTCCTGCACCGCCTGAACCGCTCGACTCCTGATCGGGAGTGCGGGCTTCGGTGGCACGCCAGCCGATCTCAAACATGTGGCTGAGGTCTTCGCTGGCGACCCCGCTGCCCTGATCGAGCACCGAAAGCACGAGGCTCGTGTCGTCGCGCTGGTCGGCACTCACCAGAATCTGCGAGTCTGCCGGCGAGTACCGGATGCTGTTGGTGAGCAGATTCACGACGACGCGAGTGAGCTCGTGGGGGTCGGCCCAGAGCATCCGCCCCTCCACGCCGGCATGGCTGATCTGGATGCCGCGGGCCGCAGCCAGCTGGCTGACGTCGGCAACGGCATCCGACACAATATCGAGCAGCTCAACGTTCTCGGGCCGGAGCTTGAGGGTGCCGCTCTGGATGAGCGACAGCTCGAAGAGATCGTCAACGAGTCGGTTCATGGTGCCAACCTGGGCGCGAATCTGGCGTAGGTAGTCGCTCGGGTCTTCCACTGCGCCCGCATCGAGGGCTTCGGCGAGGGCGCTGATGCCGGTCAGGGGAGTGCGCAGGTCGTGCGAGATCCAGGCGAAGAACTGGCGGCGCGAGGCATCCAGGCGAGCAATCTCGTCGCGGGCGGCAGCAAGCCGCTGGGAGGCTTCAGAGAGTTGCACCGATACTTCGGCAACCTCTTTCCACGTGTCGGAGTTGGCCGCAACGACGTCGCCGGCACCAACCTGCGCGACGCTTTCTCGCAGCTTGGCAAACGCCCGCCGAACCGCACGCCCGCTCACGAGGGCCGCACCGAGACTCATGACCGTGGAGATTCCCACGACCCAGAGCACGACCTGCAGATCGTGGGCCGAGAGATACATTTGCGCGGTCACCACAACGGTGGTGAGCGCGATCGACAGGATTGCGGCAATCACGACAACAGTGAACTGGAAGGCGATTGAGCGGCGACGCCCGAGCCGCAGAACGAGAAGCGCGACCAGCATGACGACGGCCGTGCAGACGGCAGCGGTCGCGAGAATGAACAGCAGCTCGCTGGAATTGAGGATCATGCGGCATCCTTCACGGTGAAGCGGTACCCCTTGCCCCACTCGGTGAGGAGGTAGCGGGGGTAGCGCGGTTCGGGTTCAATCTTTTCGCGCAGGCGGCGAACGTGCACGGTAACGGTGGAGGCCTCGCCAAAGCTCCAGCCCCACACCTCGCGCAAAATATCGTCGCGGCTCAGCACGCGTTCGGGGTTCTGCAGCAGAAAGAGAAACAGCTCGTATTCGCGGGTGGTCAGCGTCATGTCGTGGCCGTCGAGCAAGATCTTGCGATGCGCCGGATCAACCCGAAACTGCCCGAGAGCGAACGGTTCGGATGACACGTGCGAGCTGCGCGTGCGACGCACCATCGCGTCCACCCGCAGCTGCAATTCGCGCAGCGAGAAGGGCTTCGCGATGTAGTCGTCGGCACCGTGTTCGAGACCATCGATGCGTTCTTCGACGGCATCCAGAGCGGTCAACATGATGATCGGCAGTTGCGGGGATGCCGCACGCGCCTGGCGACAGAGTTCGTCGCCCGCGACGCCGGGCAGCATCCGATCGAGAATAAGAACATCGGGCAATGGCCCGCGCAAGGCATCGCGGGCTTGAAGGCCATCGCTAATGCCGGTAACGGAATATCCACGTGCGCGCAGAAATTCGGTGACAACCGAGAGCACGGTGGCATCGTCTTCGACGATCATGACGCTCGGCTGGTTTTCCATAACCCCAGCCTAGATTGAGCGGTCGTGGCGTAACGGGTTTCAATTCTTACGCTCTTGAAACATTCGTCATTTTCAGGGATGCCGCGGCTTACCTTCGTAACCGTCACCGCGTCATCGACTCGGAGGCATCACCCATAACCTCACGAACTTAGGAACTCCCTCATGAGAAAAACAGCTATTCCAGCCGCAGCAATTCTCGCGCTCTCCCTCATGCTCAGTGCCTGCAGCGGTGCAGCCACTGACACGTCGAGCAGTGAATCCACGGCTCCGGAATCCTCGGAGACCGAAACCGACACGGAGATGATGCACGAAGAGGTCACAGGAACCTTCGAGGGCGCCGGTGAACACTCCGTCGAAGGAACCGTCACTGTCAGCGACATTGAGATCGTGCTCTCGGGCTATTCCTCCGACGAGGGTCCCGACCTGAACATTTATCTCACCAACGGTGCCGATGAAGATGCCGTAGCAGCAGGCATGCAGATCGACTCCGTCGTGTTCGACGAAGCCAGCCAGACCTTCACCTTCGACGCCATGGATATCTCCGGCTACGACACCGTCGTCATCTACTGCGACAAGGTCAAGGCAATCTTCGGATCAGCACTCCTCTCATGATGAACCGCGCGCTTTCCCTCGTCGCTTCCGTCATCACGGGAGCGGCGAGGGTGGGCCTCGGCATCCTGTGGCTGAACGAAGGACTCTTCAAGATCAAGGCAGGATTCGACGGGGCCGACATCGGTCTGGTCGTTCAAAGCACGGCATCCAATAATCGGGTGGCTGATGGTTTCGAGGCTTTCACTGCCACTTTCCTTGGTGGTGCCCCCGGCTTTTTCGGCTGGGCCATTCCCGCTCTCGAAGTGGGGCTGGGTATCGCCCTGATCGTGGGCGTGCTGACCTTCCCCGCCGCGCTCATGAGTGCGGTGACACTCCTGTCGTACTGGTCGGCCGACCAGCTGATCGAGGAGTACCCGATCATGCTTGCCCTCTCGGTCGTTGTTGCGGCGTTCGTGGTCAGTGCTTCACGACTGTCGGTGACGACCATCATCGAAAAGCTGGTTCTTCGAAAGAAGCCAGAATCTCGTTGGTTCGCAGCACCCGTTCGTCGCTGGCTCTAGTCGGCTTCGACGATCCACGAGGTGTCGTTCACGGCCCGTTGCTCGCACTCTGCGGGCTGCGGGCCGTTTCGCGTGCCAGCAGGAGACCTAGCCGACAGGAGACCTAGCCGACAGGAGACCTAGCCGACAGGAGACCTAGCCGAGAGCTGCGACTCCCGCGGCGCGGGCGATCTCGACCGCGCCGAGCGAGATCAGTGCGATAAACGCCCACGAGATGAGGGCGACAACCAGTGAACGACCACCGGTGCGGATGAGGTTGCCAATGTTGATCGCGGCGCCAAGCCCGAACAGCGCCATTCCGAGCATGAGTTCTTGACCGTAGCTGGCCACCTCAAGGAAGCCGTCGGAGACGGGCACGAAAGTGCGCACGAGCACGGCGACGAGGAAGCCAACAACGAACAGCGGCAGGATCGCGGGGCGCTTCACGGCACCGCCGTCGGCAACGGGTACTCCCGATGCTGCCGCAGCGGCGGCCTCTTTGCGGTCAACGCGCGCGGCAACAACACCAGCAAGAGCGACCATCGGCGCGAGCATCGCGACCCGGGTGAGCTTCACGACAACAGCGACCGCGAGGGCTGTTGCTCCGGCGATTTGAGCCGTAGCGACGACCTGGCCGACATCATGCACACTCGCGCCCACCCACATCCCGAACTCCGCGGTATCGAGACCGAGGAGCGGGCGCAAGGCAGGAAGGAGCGCGATCGCGAGAGTGCCACACAGAGTGACAAGCGCGATTGGGGTTGCCGTGTCAGAGTCTTTAGCGCGCGTCACACCCGCCATGGCGCCAATGGCCGAAGCGCCACAGATGGAGAACCCGGCAGCGATCAAGACGGACTGCTGACCGGGGAGGCGCATCATCCGGCCGAGCCCCCAGGTGAAGAAGAACGTGATCACCACGATCGCCACAATCATGCCGAGCACCAACCAGCCCAGCTCGGCGATGTTGACGAGGCTCAACTTGAAGCCCAACAACACCACGCCGATGCGCAACAAGCGGCGAGCAGCAATGGCGAGTCCTGGCTTCACCTCGGCGCGAACGGCATGACGCCACGGCAGGGCCGTGAACAGGATGCCCAACACCACGCACGCCGTGAGGGTGGGGATCGCCGGCACCAGAAAACTGATGAGAAGCGCGAGCCCGAATGCCCCTAGTGCCAACCCCAGTCCGGGAATGTTGCGTCGGAATGCGGTTTGCGCGGGGGCGTTATTCACCGTCGAGGCTCAACTTTCTGAGCAGTCCGCTCAATCGCTCTTGTTCTGCAGGAGACATGCGGGCCAGTAGTGCCGTTTCGTCATGCACCAAGGATGTGATGGCGCCATCGACGCTTTCGCGACCGCTCGCCGTCATTCTCACAATCACACCACGACCATCATTGGGGTCGGTACGACGTTGAACGAGACCGCGCGAGACCATACGATCAATGCGATTTGTCATGGTTCCGCTCGACACCATCGTCTGCTGCACGAGAGCGGTGGGGCTCAACTGGTACGGAGCGCCCGCCTTGCGCAGCGCCGACAACACATCAAACTCCCACGGCTCAACACCCGCAACAGCGAACGCCGACCGGCGGGCGCGTTCCAAATGCTTAGCGAGGCGGCCAACCCGGCTGAGAACATGCAGCGGCGCAAAGTCGAGATCAGGACGCTCGCGGGACCACGCTTCGACAATTCGGTCGACTTCGTCGCGTTGGGGCATCCGGTCATTATCTCAGTTTCACGACACGGATGTGTGCAGCTAAACCGCCCCGATAGGCGCCCTGAGCGTGTGTGAACGCTCCGAATGAGGCTAGGTGCACGACAGAGGGCCAAGGACATGGCAGAATTGGTTAGCGCCTTCGGGTGCGGTCCGCTTTGGTGTAATGGCAGCACGGCAGCCTTTGGAGCTGTCCAGTCTAGGTTCGAATCCTAGAGGCGGAGCTTTTTCTCCAGCTTTTCCCGACTTCGGCCGCGGCGTTTTGAGTGCCGCTCATTCAGGGCAGAATAGGTCTATGACCGAACACAAACTCGCCGTCATTGTTCTCGCTGCAGGCCAAGGCACCCGCATGAAGTCCGCTAAGCCCAAAGTGTTGCACCGCCTTGCCGGTCGCGAACTCATAGGGCACGTGGTGGCTGTCGCCCGCGAGCTGAACCCTGATCATGTGATTGCCGTTGTGCGACACCAGCGTGACGAAGTTGTAGCGAGCTTGACGGAACTCATGCCCGACATCCTCATCGTTGACCAAGACGATGTCGCCGGCACTGGTCGTGCCGTTGAGGTCGCGGTCGATTCTTTGCCTGCTGACTTCGACGGGGATGTCGTTGTGGTCAGCGGAGACGTTCCTCTTCTCGATTCGGCCACTCTGGCGGCGCTGCTCGAGCAGCACCGCGCGCAGTCTGCTGCCGCCACCGTGCTTTCCGCCATTCTTGACGACGCCACCGGCTATGGCCGTGTTGTGCGTGACGCTCAGGGCGGCCTCGATCGCATCGTTGAGCAAAAAGATGCAAACACCGACGAGCTCTCGATCACCGAAATCAACTCGGGAACCTACGCGTTCCGGGTTGGCCCGCTGCGTGAGCAACTCGTGCGTTTGACGACCGACAACGCCCAAGCCGAGAAATACATCACCGACGTCGTCGGGCTGCTTCGTGGCGTTGGAGCCACGGTTGCTGCGATGCCTGTGACGGCTGGCTGGATGGTCGCCGGCGTCAACGACCGCGTGCAGCTGGCCGAAGCCGCTCGTCGCATGAACGAACTCATTGTGCAGAAGTGGCAGCGCGCCGGAGTCACGATCGAAGATCCAGCCACGACCTGGATCGATGCGGATGTCACACTCAACGCTGACGTCGAAATTCTGCCCGGCACCCAGCTCAAGGGCGCAACGCTCGTGCAGTCTGGCGCCATCATCGGCCCGGACACGACCCTCGTTGACTGTGAGGTTGGCGAGAATGCTGTCGTGAAGCGCACGGATGCCACCCTCAGCGTGATCGGAGCAAACGCCTCCGTTGGCCCGTTTGCCTATCTCCGCCCCAACACCAAGCTCGGTGTCGGCGGCAAGATCGGTACGTTCGTCGAGACCAAAAATTCCACTATCGGTGAGGGAAGCAAGGTGCCTCACCTCAGCTACATCGGTGACACCGAAGTAGGTGTTCAGTCCAATGTTGGTGCGGGAACAATCACGGCAAATTACGACGGAGTGAACAAGAGCCGCACAGTAGTTGGCTCGCACGTGAGAAGTGGGTCGCACAACGTCTTCGTCGCTCCGGTTAGAATTGCTGATGGAGCGTATACCGGAGCCGGGTCGGTCATCCGAAAAGATGTACCGGCGGGGTCTCTGGCAATCAATGTTGCTCCGCAGCGCAATATCAGTGGCTGGGTTGAAACCAATCGGGCGGGTACTGCAGCGGCTCAGGCAGCTGCCGCAGCACACGACGAAAACGACGCCTGACCGAAGTACGCCGTAACCACGGCAGAGAGCGAGTCCCCACGTGGCCAGCATTAAAGTTTCCGGTCAGAAGCGACTCGTGCTCGTCTCCGGACGAGCTCACCCCCAGCTTGCGCTCGACATCGCTGAAGAGCTCGGCAGCGATCTGGTTCCCACCGATGCTCGCACCTTTGCGAACGGTGAAATCTACGCCCGCTACGACGAAAGTGTTCGTGGCTGCGATGCGTTCGTCATCCAGTCGCACACCGAGCCCATCAACGAGTGGCTCATGGAACAGCTGATCATGGTGGATGCCCTCAAGCGCGCTTCCGCTAAGCGCATCACCGTCGTCTCGCCCTTCTATCCCTACGCCCGCCAAGACAAAAAGGGCCGCGGTCGCGAACCGATTAGCGCTCGCCTGATTGCGGATCTCTACAAAGCCGCCGGTGCTGACCGCATCATGAGCGTTGACCTTCACGCCGCCCAGATCCAGGGCTTCTTCGACGGCCCCGTCGACCACCTCTTCGCGATGCCGGTTCTGCTTGAGCACTTCCAGAAGCTGCTCGACCCCTCCACCCTCACCGTGGTGAGCCCTGACATGGGCCGCGTGCGCGTTGCCGATATCTGGAGCGACAAGCTTGGTGCGCCGCTGGCGATCATCCACAAGCGTCGCGATCCTCTGGTTCCCAACAAGGTCACCGTTCACGACATCGTCGGCGATGTCGACGGTCGCGTGTGCTTGCTCGTTGACGACATGATCGACACCGGCGGAACCATTGTTAAAGCTGCCGAAGCACTCAAGCGCGCCGGGGCGCTCAAGGTCGTTGTGGCTGCAACTCATGCCATCTTCTCTGACCCCGCTCCCACCATTTTGCAGAGCGAGTTCATCGACTCCGTCGTTGTTACAGACACGCTGCCGGTGCCGGAGCACAAGCGGTTCCCCACCCTCACCATTCTGCCGATTGCTCCGCTGCTGGCGCGCGCCATTCACGAAGTCTTCGATGATGGTTCGGTTACCTCGATGTTCGACGGCGCTGCCTAAGCAACCACGGCATTTGCCCGGCGCACTGTGTTTTTTGAGTGCGTCTCACAGGCATACAGTTAACGTATGACTGCGTTGTCCGACCGTCCGTGGCTTAAGAGCTATGCCGACGGTGTACCCCAAGAAATTCCGCTCCCCGACGGATCACTTTACGATCTGGTCGAGGCATCCATCGCTGAGTATCCGCGCGGTGTTGCGCTGGAGTTTTTTGGTAAAGAGACCACCTACGGTGAGCTGGGCGCACAAATCGACCGTGCGGCGGAAGGCCTTCGCCTTCTTGGTGTACAAAAGGGTGATCGTGTCGCCCTCGTGCTGCCCAACTGTCCTCAACATGTTGCGGCGTTCTATGCGGTGTTGCGTCTCGGCGCGATCGCGGTCGAGCACAACCCGCTCTACACTGCGCGGGAACTCCGCCATCAGTTCGAAGATCATGGTGCGCGTGTCGTCATCGCCTGGAATAACGCGGTAGAGACCCTGCAAGATTTCCCGGATGACCTCGCGCTCGAGACCATCATCTCGGTTGACGTGCCTCGGGCGATGCGCCTCGTTACGCGAGCGCTGCTGCGGTTGCCCATCGCGAAAGCGCGGGAGTCACGCGCTGCATTGACCACGAGGGTGCGCGGCACGATCACGTGGGAAGAGTTGATTACGTCGAATCCGATCGACGCGCACATCGTGCGGCCAGGGTCTGACGACCTTGCACTTATTCAGTACACCAGCGGCACGACCGGCTTCCCCAAGGGAGCCATGCTCACGCACCTCAACCTGCTCACCAACGCTGCGCAGGCGCGTGCCTGGGTGCCGGCGGTGCCTCGGGGAACCTCTGTCGTTTACGCCGTCTTGCCGATGTTCCATGCTTACGGCCTCACGCTCTGCCTCACGTTCACTACGAGCATGGGAGCGCGGCTGGTGTTGTTCCCCAAGTTCGATCCCGACCTCGTGCTCGCTGTGGTCAAGAAGCGTCCCGCCACATTTTTCCCGGCCGTGCCGCCCATCTATGCGCGTCTCACGGAGGCAGCTGACGCTGCCGGGGTATCACTCAAAGGTATCGAGATTGCCATTTCTGGTGCGATGCCGCTCTCGGCCGCCGTCGTAGAGCCGTGGGAAGAACGCACTGGCGGCACACTCGTCGAAGGTTACGGTCTCTCGGAAACCAGCCCGATCCTCATCGCTAACCCGGTCGGGCCCACGCGACGCGCGGGCACCGTCGGGCTGCCGCTGCCCAATACCGAGATCCGCGTTGTTGATCCAGACAACCCCACCGTCGACCGTGCGCTGGGGGAGGAGGGCGAGCTCATCGTTCGCGGGCCTCAGGTGTTCTCGGGTTACTGGGGCAAGCCCGACGAGACCGCGGAAGTGTTTGCGCCCGCATCGGATGACGGCAAAGAGTGGTTCCGCACGGGCGATATCGTCACGGTGGACTCCGATGGTTTCGTCACGATCGTTGATCGCATCAAAGAACTGATCATCACGGGTGGCTTCAATGTTGCTCCGAGCGAGGTCGAAGAAGCGCTGCGGAGTCATCCGTCCATCGCGGATGCCGCCGTGGTGGGGCTTCCGAGCGAGCACAGTGGTGAAGATGTCGCTGCGGCCGTGGTTCTCGCGCACGGCGAAAGCCTCGACCAGGAGGCTGTGCGCAGCTACCTGCGCGAGCATCTCTCGGCCTACAAGGTTCCTAAAACGATCGTGAGCGTCGAGGATCTTCCGCGGTCGCTCATCGGCAAGGTGTTGCGCCGCCAGGTTCGCGACGAACTGCTCGCTGACCGGTAGCAGTCGCTGACCGGTAGGCGTCGCTAACCGCTAGGTGTTATCGGCCGGGCTTGTCGGAATCACCGCAGGCCCGGGAATCAACCCCAGCGAACGAAGCAATGTCTCTTTGCCGTTGAAGGCGATTGCGTAGCATTTCCAGCCGGGATCGCCATCGCCGGTGAGCTCGAAACGCACCGAATACGACACCGCTTGGGGTGCCAGATACTGCACGTAGGTCGCGCAGGTGCGATTGGCTGTGTTGTCGGCGGTGGCGGCAGCAGAGACGATGCCGGGAACCACGAGCCCGATGAGTCCTAAGACGACAACAACGCGCATCACCCATACGAAGGTGCGCGAGCGCAACGGTCGTTCGTTGTGCGGCTCGTAGCCATCGAGCTCGGGGTGCTCATCAGAGGTGCTCATCGTTGGCCATTCTGTCACTTGCAGCTGGTGGCGACGTTACTGTCGCCGACTTAAGACACGAATGGCGGCGAACCCACGGTTCGCCGCCATCTCGATTAGTGCGAGTCAGTCGCTTCGATCTCGGTGCGATCGCCCGACCACAGTGTGTGGAAGGTGCCATCCATGTCGACGCGCTTGTAGGTGTGAGCGCCGAAGAAGTCGCGCTGACCCTGAACGAGGGCGGCAGGAAGGCGCGGTGCGCGCAGGCTGTCGTAGTAGGCGAGCGACGAGGAGAATGCTGGAGTGGGGATGCCGGCAGCGGCAGCGCCACCCACAACACGACGCCACGAGTCCTGCGTGCCTGCCATCGCGTCGGTGAAGTACGGCGCGGTAACGAGGGCCACGAGGCCGGGGTTCTCGGCGTAGGCCTCGGTGATGCGGTTGAGGAAGCGCGCACGGATGATGCAACCACCGCGCCAGATCTTGGCGATCTCGCCCTTCTTGATGTCCCAGTTGTATTCTTCAGCGCCGGCAACAATGGCGTCGAAGCCCTGGCTGTACGCGATGATCTTCGAGGCGTAGAGAGCCTGGCGAACATCTTCGATGAACGCGGCCTTGTCTTCGACGGTAGGCACCGAGCTCGGTCCGGGGAGGGCGCTGGCGGCCGCACGCTGGGCGGGCTTCGAGGAGACAGCGCGAGCGAACACCGCTTCGGCGATACCCGATACGGGGACTCCAAGGTTGAGCGCGGTCTGCACGGTCCACACGCCGGTTCCCTTGGAACCAGCCTGGTCGAGGATGATGTCGACGAGGGGCTTGTCAGTCTTGGCGTCGACCTGGCGCAGAACTTCAGCGGTGATCTCGATGAGGTAGCTCTCGAGCTCGCCCTTGTTCCACTCGGCGAAGATGTCAGCGATTTCGGCGGGGGTGGCGCCGGTGCCCTGGCGGATGAGGTCGTAGGCCTCAGCGATGAGCTGCATGTCGGCGTATTCGATGCCGTTGTGGATCATCTTGACGAAGTGGCCAGCACCATCGGTGCCGACGTGGGTGACACAGGGCTCGCCTTCGGCAATTGCGGCGATCGACTTGAGGATCGGGCCGAGGGTCTCCCAGGCTTCAGCGGAACCGCCAGGCATGATCGATGGGCCGAGAAGCGCGCCCTCTTCGCCACCAGAGATACCAGCGCCGACGAAGTTGATGCCGGTCTCGCGCACTGCCTTCTCGCGACGGATGGTGTCGGTGAAGAGCGCGTTGCCGCCGTCGACGATGATGTCGCCGGGCTCGAACGCTTCGGTCAGAGCGTCAATCACGGCATCCGTGCCCTTGCCGGCCTGCACCATGATGATCGCGGTGCGTGGCTTCGACAGCGACGCCGCAAATTCTTCATACGTGGATGCGGGAACGAAGTTAGCTTCGGGGTGCTCGGTGAGCAGCGTCTCGGTCTTCGAGTAGGAACGATTGTAGATGGCAACGGTGTTGCCTTCGCGACTCGCGAGGTTACGGGCGAGGTTGGAGCCCATAACTGCGAGCCCTACTACGCCAATGTTTGCGGATGCTTGCTCAGCAGCGGTCATATCGTTCACTCCTTGACTCTGGGACAAAGTGGCGGGCTCACGACTGGTTGGCCCAATCATCAAGCCTAGGGCACACCGCGGAACAGCCTCGCGGCATCCATTCAGGCTTCACGGCCGCGGGGAAGCCGCAGGGAGCCTGACGCCGTAGTCGTCCCAGACAACGTACGAGATCTGAGGAGTAGCGTGGGGGTATGAGCCAGCCAGTGATCGTTACCGCCATTTTTCACATTCGACCCGATAGCCGCGATGCCGTTGTCGAGGCACTTCACACCGCACTTCCTCTCGTGCATGAGGAGCCCGGTTGCGAGCTCTACGCCATCCACGAGACGGCAGATGGCACGCTTGTCATGATCGAGAAGTGGGAGTCGGAGGCACTTCTCGATGCTCACGGTCAAAGCCCGGCTGTCGCCGCTCTTGTCGGCGAGATCGGTCAGTACCTCACGGCCGAGGTTGCCGTGACGCGAATGTCACCCATCCCCATCGGCACCACGGGAAAGGGTGCGCTCTAAGCAGCAGTGTTCTTCTCGCTGTTCCGCGTCGATCGGTTGCGTCTTCTGGGCGCAACCGATCGACGCGTTCGTGTGTGCGGGCGCAGCAGCGCCTCGTTCTAGTACCGCTCGGGCTCAGGGCCCAAGAGGAAGCGTCGCCCGCTGATCTCGGTGGGAGTGATCTCGACCCAAATGTATTTGAGCGTAGGGATGAGCGGGCGAAGCGGCAGTTGGTCTGCTTCGTAAATCTCATCCTGAGATTCGATGACGCGCGCGGTGCCTTTGGCTACGACACTCCACGCAGTGTGCGGGCCCACGAAGTCGGTTTCGAAGGCGACGCGCTCATTGATGGTGAGTTTGAGAAGCTTTGTCCCCTGCGACGTACGCAAGAGCAGCCGCTCGCCGACCGCAATGAAATTGACGGGCGTAATGTCAGGCTCTCCCTGGAAGCTGACGGCGATCCTGCCCAGATCGGCGGTGCGCAGCAATTCCCAACAGGTTTCCAGCGCTAATTCTTCAACTGGGTCATTCAGATTCTCGCTCATGGAGTGATCCTTCCGTGGCCCAATTCTCCCACTGTGGTCCGCGAGTTACCAGCCTTTGTTGCGTGGAAATGCGCGGTTAGAGGGCAGCACTGGAGGCATCCGCGTGCGGGGCTTCGGAGATATATTCTCAACAACTTTGCATTAAGTCTGCTTTAAGGCACACTGGTCAGATTGATATCAGACGTAACGATGCGTCGAATGTTAGGAAAACAGTGGCTTCACAATTTCCACCCCTCATCGTGATGGGTGTCTCGGGATCCGGTAAATCGACCGTTGGCGCTGCCCTCAGTGAATCTCTGGGAATGCAGTTCATCGACGGTGACGACCTTCACCCGCGAGCTAACAAAGAGAAGATGGCTGCAGGCCACGCTCTGAACGACGAAGACCGCGCTCCGTGGCTTGAGATCATCGCTGACCGTATCGGCGCCGAACTCGCTGAGGGAAACCCCATCATCGTCGCGTGCTCATCGCTCAAGCGGTCGTATCGCCGCATCCTCACCGCTCACGCTCCCTCGACGGTCTTCGTCCACTTGCAGGGAGCCCGCGAAGTCATCGCCGAGCGTCAGTCGCACCGCAACCACGAGTACATGCCCAACAGCCTGCTCGACTCCCAGTTCGACACTCTCGAACCGCTCCAGGCCGATGAGCGCGGTGTGCTCGTCGACCTCACTCAGACTCCGGATGACATCGTCCGGTCCATCAAAAAAGATCTCACCGACAAATACGTCGGCTGAGCTGCACTAGAGAAAAAGGACAATGATGACCGATCTCCAACTGCTGTGGGAGTTGCCCACGTGGGGCCTGCTGCTGCTCGCTGCAGGCGCCATTGCGCTCCTGCTTGTATTGATCATTGTGGGGCGCGTTCACGCGTTCCTTTCGCTGATCATCGTCAGCCTCGTGACTGCGCTTGCCGCAGGTATCCCCACGAACCAGATAATTCCGACGCTCACGTCGGGCTTCGGTGGCACTCTCGCCAGCGTTGCGCTACTGGTCGGTCTAGGAGCGATGCTCGGTCGGATGCTCGAGATGAGTGGCGGAGCGCAAGTGCTCGCCGATTCACTCATCAACCGCTTCGGTGAAAAGCGTGCGCCGCTGGCTCTCGCTGTAGCGTCGCTCATGATGGGGTTCCCCATCTTCTTTGACGCCGGTCTTGTCGTCATGCTGCCGATCATCTTCACGGTTGCTCGTCGCCTCGGCGGATCGCTCCTGCTCTACGCCTTCCCCGCCGCAGTGGCGTTCTCGGTCATGCACATCTTCGTGCCGCCGCACCCCGGCCCCGTTGCAGCAACCGGTCTTCTTGGCGCTGACGTCGGACTCGTTCTGATCTTTGGTCTCATCGTCGCGATCCCCACTTGGTACGTCGTCGGTTACAAGTTCGGCACCTGGACCGGTAAGCGCTTTGATGTTGCGATTCCCGACATCCTCTTCGGTGTTCACGACGACGAGAAGGCTGCAGAGTTCAAGTCGAACCCCAAGCTCGGTACCATCCTCTTCCTCCTCCTCCTTCCTCTCGTGCTCATCTTCATGAACACCGGCCTCAACGCCCTCGCAACCGCTGGCGTCGTTGACCTTGAGAGCCCGCTCGTTCAGGCGCTTCGTCTCCTCGGCGAAACTCCCATCGCTCTGCTCATCACTGTCGTGTTCGCCATGTGGCTGCTCGGCTGGAAGCGCAACAAGAAGCGCACCCTCATCGAGACCATCGTTGACAGCGCCCTCGGCCCGGTTAGCTCGATCATCCTCATCACCGGTGCCGGTGGAATGTTCGGTGGCGTACTGCGCGCCAGCGGAATCGGCGCCAGCATCGCAACCTCGCTCGAGTCGATCGGTATGCCGCTGATCGTTGCCGGCTTCGTGATCGCCGCGATCATCCGCGTCGCCCAAGGTTCCGCAACAGTCGCGCTCACCACTTCGGCCGCGCTCATTCAGCCTGTCGTACTCGCTGACGCAAGCCTCAACCCCGTCGAACTCGCTGCCATCGTGCTCGCGCTCGCCGCCGGTTCGGTGTTTGCTGGTCACGTGAACGACTCGGGCTTCTGGTTGGTCAGCCGCTTCTTCGGCATGGACACCCAGACCACGCTTCGCACCTGGACCGTCGGTCAGGCACTGATCGGTGTCATGGGCTTCGCGATCGCGTTCGTCATCTTCATCGTCGCCGGAATGTTCTAGGAGATAGCTGTGGCATCCACCATGTTTGACCTCACCGGGCGCATTGCCCTCGTTACCGGATCAAGTCGAGGAATCGGGCGCGTCATTGCGCAAGCCCTCGCCGAAGCCGGAGCAACGATCGTGCTGAACGGTCGCGACGAAGAGCGGCTCGCTGCCACTCACGCCGACTTCAGCTCCGAGTTTGGGGCCGACCGCGTCTACGCTCGCGCGTTTGACGTAGCGGATGCCACGGCTGTCGCCACCGCAATCGCCGAGATCGAGGCATCCATCGGCGCGATCGGGGTGCTCGTGAACAACGCGGGCATTCAGCATCGCGAACCGATGCTCGACCTCGACGTGGAGGACTGGAACCGGGTCATCGCCACCAACCTCACCAGCGCGTTCCTCGTCGGGCGCGAAGTTGCGCGCCACATGCTCGAGCGCGGCGCGGGCAAGATCATCAACATCGCTTCGGTGCAGACCGATCTGGCTCGCCCGACCATCGGGCCGTACACGGTCTCGAAGGGCGGCATCCGCAATCTCACTCGTGCCATGACGGCGGAGTGGGCCAACGGCGGGCTGCAGATCAACGCGATCGCGCCCGGGTACATCCACACCGAGATGACGCAGGCGCTCGTCGACGACGACACCTTCAACAACTGGATTCTCGGGCGCACGCCTGCCGGTCGCTGGGGAACTCCCGCCGACCTGGGCGGCCCTGCCGTCTGGCTCGCCTCGAGCGGTTCTGACTACGTCAACGGCCAAGTCATTTTCATCGATGGCGGCATGACGGTCGTCGTCTAACCTCCAGCTCTATCGCCGCGCGTCGCTGCCGGCGCCGTTCTACAGAAAAGATTGTCATGACAAGTGCAGCCCCCGCCGACACTCTCGCGGTCACGATCCACGCTCAAGATGACTTGCGCGTGGAGAGCATTCCGTTGGCCGCTCCGGCCGCCAACGAAGCCGTGATTCAGATTGCGTTCGGCGGGGTCTGCGGGTCTGACCTGCACTACTGGTCGCACGGTGCCGCGGGGGAGTCGATTCTCAAGGCTCCGATGATTCTCGGCCACGAAGTTGTCGGCACCGTCATTCAGCAGGCCGCTGATGGCAGCGGCCCTGTGGCGGGGACGGCCGTAGCCGTGCACCCCGCAACTCCCGGCGGAACCGAGCCACGGTGGCCCGAAGACCGCCCCAATCTTTCGCCCGGCTGCACCTACCTCGGCAGCGCGGCACGCTTCCCTCACACCGAGGGTGCCTTCGCCGAGTTCATTACTCTGCCCAGCCGGATGCTGCGAGCACTCCCAGACTCGTTGACCCTGCGCGATGCCGCGCTCGTCGAACCCGCCAGCGTGGCCTGGCATGCAGTCTCGCGTGCCGGTGACGTTCGCGGAAAACGGGCTCTCGTCATTGGTGCCGGCCCCATCGGTGCCCTCATCGTCGCCGTTCTCAAGCGCGCGGGTGCCGGTGAGATCGTGGCCGTTGACATGTTCGCCGGCCCGCTCGCCATCGCCCGCCAGGTCGGTGCAACCGAAACTCTTCACGCCACCGACGTGGATGCCATCGCCGCAGTCGACGCCGACATCGTCTTCGAATCATCGGGCAGCTACCGCGGTCTCGAGTCTGCCGTGCGGGGCGCAACTCGTGGCGGCCGCGTTGTCATGGTGGGGCTCTTGCCCTCCGGCCAGCAGCCCGCACTCATCTCGCTTGCCATCACGCGCGAGCTGGAACTCGTCGGGTCATTCCGCTTCAACGACGAAATTGACGAGGTGATCGCGGCGCTCGCCGACGGCAGCCTCGTTGTCGGGCCAATCGTGACGCACGAGTTCGCGGCATCCGATGCTCATGAAGCGTTTGCTGTAGCCAAGGACTCGGAAAACAGCGGCAAGGTGCTGCTGCGCTTCTAGCTCGCTGAGCTTCGGGGCCATCCTCTTGTTAGCGGGCTCGACTCGTAGCTGAGCCCCGCGCGGCATTCTTAGTCGAGGAAGATGCGGGGTTCGCCAGCCCAGATGGGCTCAACCTCTTCAATGGTGCGCGTCATGATGCGCTCCATAGAGGCGAACGCGTCGGCCGGGCGCTTGCCCTGGATGGCATCCGCAACGTCTACGTGCAGCTGCAACGCTTCTTCGTGGGGTGTTGACGGCATAAGGCCGCGATTCGTGCGGCCGGTTAGTACTTCGGCGATCACTCGGTCGAGGCGGGCAAACATTTCATTGCCGCTGGCAGCAAGAACGAGCGAATGAAAGCGGATGTCGAGCTCAAGAAACAGCTCAAGGTCGCCTGAGCGACCAACGGCCCGCATACGCGCGGCCAGCGCCAGTAGCTCACCGGCAGCCTCGTTGGATGCGTGTTGCGCGGCGAGCTGCGCAGCTTGAGGTTCGATAGCGCTGCGCAGTTCGGTGAGCGAGCGTAGTTGGCGCCCGTTCTCGGTCTGTTCGAGTCGCCACCGGATGACGAGCGGGTCATACAGACTCCACGCCGACATCGGCTTAACGCGCATGCCGACGCGCTTCACTGAGGCGACCATCCCGAGGGACTGCAGCACGCGAACCGCTTCGCGCACCACCGAGCGCGAGACGCCGTAACGCTCTTCGAGCTGCTCGGCAAGAATCGTGGAGTCGGGGGAGATCTCACCCGAGACGATACTGAGCCCGAGATCATTGAGCACGCGTGCGTGAAGGCCTCCGGACATGCTTCAAGAGTAGTGCGCGTGGGCTCCCGCACCGGCCGGCACTCAGGGCCGCGGAAATACGGAGTGCAGTCGCTCATTAACCGTGTAAACTCGGCAGTTGAACTTCGGCGAGGGAACCATTTGGTTCCGTTATCGACGCGGCGGGCAAGTCACAGGGCTTTTCCTCACGCGGCAGATCTTTGGTCTGCCGGCGTTCGAGTTGAACTACAGACAATGATCTGGGCGCTGCGCCCGCCACGAGCACTCCGCTCGTTGCAGGCACCGGGCCCACAACAGACTTCGGTCTTACTAGGAGATAACAATGGCTAAGCCAGGCGTTAACCACGTAGTCACGGATGCCCGTGAATCCTTCGGCAAGGGTGCTGCTCGCAAGCTCCGCGCTGCAGGCAAGATCCCCGCCGTCATCTACGGTCACGGCACCGACCCCATCCACGTTGCCCTCCCGGGTCACGAGATCGGGCTCATCCTCCGCAAGTCGAACCAGATCTTGGACCTCGACATCAACGGCAAGAGCCAGCTCGCCCTCGTGAAGGACGTGCAGAAGGACCCCGTTCGCCAGATCATCGAGCACATCGACCTCGTTGTCATCCGCAAGGGTGAAAAGGTCATCGTTGATGTGCCGATCCACGTCACCGGCGAGTCGGCTCCTGGCACCATCGCCAACCTCGACGCACCGACCATCTCGGTTGAGGCTGAAGCAACTCACATTCCTGAGTTCTTCACCATCGACATCGAGGGCCGCGAAGACGGCGCTCACATCTACGCCAAGGACATCACGCTCAGCGAAGGTTCGGACCTGCTTTCCGACCCCGAGCTTCTCGTTATTGGTGTCAGCACCCCGCGTTCGTCGGTCGAAGCTGAAGCTGCTGAAGAAGAAGCCGCAGCAGTTGCTGCCGAGGCTGCTAGCACCGCGGCTGCTGAATAATCAGATTCTTTCGTAAGCGAGAAATCGTGGATGACCAATGGTTAGTAGTCGGGCTCGGTAACCCCGGGCCCGGCTACGCCGGTAATCGCCACAACGTGGGCCACATGGTGTTGGCCCATCTGGCAGACGAATTGTCTGCCACATTCAAGAACCACAAAGCTAACGCTGCGGTCGCTGAAGGCCGCAGTTTTGGCGACGGCCCCAAGCTGATTCTGGCGAAGCCCAATTCTTTTATGAATCTTTCGGGCGGCCCCACCGCGGCGCTGCTGCGGTTTTACAAGATCCCTGTCGAGCGCCTCATCGTCGTGCACGATGAACTCGACATCGACTTCGACACGGTGAAGCTCAAGACCGGCGGCGGTCACGGAGGCCACAACGGCATCCGCGATATTGCTGCCGCTGTTGGTTCTCCCGATTTCACCCGCGTGCGCGTGGGCATCGGGCGTCCTCCTGGTCGCCAGCCCGCGGCAGATTTCGTCTTGCGCGACTTCTCGGGCGAAGAACGTAAAGCGTTGCCGAATCTCTTGAGCGATGCCGCGGATGCCGTCACGATGGTGGCGCGCGAAGGCCTCGAAGCTGCGCAGCAGCGGTTCCATAGCCCGCGCTAGTTCCTACGAGTGCGGCAGTCGCGCTGACGCCGTTGACCCTGCGCAGCGTTGCCTGCCGCAGCGTTGCCTGCCTCAGCCCTGCTGCGCTGTGGGTGAACTCGCACCGGAGCGTCAGTGGCCGCGAGTAGAGTAATCCGGTGACTCTCGACGGAATTATCTCAGCACTTTCGCGCGCCCAAACCGTAGAGAGCGCCCTCCGTTTCTCTGAACGAAGCGCAGACTTCTCACTCGTTGATGGCATGCGTGCACCCCTGCTCGGCGGGCTGCTGACAAAGTCGAACGCACCGCGGTCCCTGTTGGCGGTCACGGCGACCGGTCGCGAGTCCGAATCATTGCGCCGTGCGCTCACGAGCTATCTGCCCGATGCTCAGATTGTCGAATTTCCGGCGTGGGAGACGCTCCCGCACGAACGGCTGAGCCCGAGTGCCGAAACGGTCGGCAAGCGGATGCAGGCCCTGCGCGACTTGGCCAAGTGGCAAGCGAACCCGGTTGGCCAGTTTGTGCTGGTGGCATCCGTTCGGGCAGCGCTGCAGCCCATCGCTGACAACCTCACGACGATCGAACCGGTTGAGCTCACCAAGGGCGGCCGCAACTACGATCTTTCGGCGCTGTCGGAGCGACTTGTAGCTCTGGCATATTCCCGCGTCGACATGGTGACGCGGCGCGGAGAGTTTGCGGTGCGCGGTGGCATCCTCGACGTGTTTGCGCCCAACCACGAGCATCCGCTTCGCCTCGAATTCTTTGGCGATGAACTTGAGCAGTTGCGCGAGTTCTCGGTTGCCGACCAGCGCTCCATCGAGGGTGATGTTGAGTCTGTCGAGTTGGTGCCGAGTCGTGAACTGTTGTTGAACGATGCGGTGCGTCAGCGTGCCCGCGAAATGCAGCACGAGTTTCCGAGTCTCTCTACGATGCTCGCGAAGATCGCCGAGGGCATCCCGGTTGATGGCATGGAATCGCTAGCGCCCGCGTTGGTCGACAAGTTGGTGCCGATCACTCACTACCTTCCGGCGGATGCTGCCATAGCGGTGCTCTCGCCCGAGAAAGTGTCGTCGCGCGCGATCAGCCTCGCTGAGACGAACCAAGAGTTTTTGAGTGCGGCGTGGAACGCGGCAACGGCCGGCGCCGAAGCGCCCATTGACTTGGATGCCGGTGACTTTGTCACGCTCAACGCACTCCGTGCCTCCGCGGGGGATCGCCCTTGGTGGACCCTCAGCACCTTCGACTCGGGGGCAGCGGATGCCGTCGACCTGCTGGATGGTGCGGAAGAGGCATCCGAATATGTTCGAATCGCTGCCACGGCAACCCCCTCGTTTGCGGGAACTCTCGATGGCGCCCTCGACCACGTTGGTCACTTGCTCGCCGACGGTTGGACGGTAGCGATCGTTGCCGAGGGAGCCGGGCTCGTGGAGCGCACGGCGGGCCTTCTAGCCGAACGCGAATTGGCGGGGCGTGCCGTTGAGGCCTTCCCCGCCGAGACCGAGCCGGGAGTGGCGTATCTGCTGCGGGCATCCGTCGATCATGGTTTTGCGATGCCCGAGGCGAAGCTTGCGGTGCTGAGCGAGGGCGAGTTCTTCGGTCGGTCGGTCGGCTACGCTTCGCGCCCGGCACGCAAGCTCGCGGCCAGACGCAAGAACGTTGTCGACCCGCTGCAACTCTCGAGCGGCGACCACGTTGTTCACCAGACGCACGGCATCGGCAAGTTCATCGAGTTGGTGTCGCGCGAGGTCAGCACGGGCGGCCGCAATGCGGTCAAGACTCAGCGCGAGTTTTTGGTGCTCGAGTACGCGCCGAATAAGCGTGGCTACCCTGGCGACAAACTGTATGTGCCCACCGATCAGCTCGACCTGCTCTCACGCTATGTCGGCGGCGAATCGCCGGCCCTCAACAAGATGGGCGGCAGCGACTGGTCGGCCGCTAAGACCAAAGCACGTCGTGCCGTTCGCGATATCGCTGTCGAGCTGGTCAAGCTCTACAGCGCCCGCATGGCCAGCAAGGGGTACGCCTTTGGGCCCGATACCCCGTGGCAGCGTGAGCTCGAGGAGGCTTTTGCCTTTGCGGAAACTCCTGACCAGCTCACCACAATCGATGAGGTGAAGGCCGACATGCAGAGCCCAGTGCCGATGGACCGCCTGCTGAGCGGTGACGTCGGCTACGGCAAGACGGAAGTTGCGGTGCGCGCCGCGTTCAAGGCTGTGCAAGACGGCAAACAGGTCGCGATGATCGTGCCGACGACGCTGCTCGTACGCCAGCACGTCGAGACGTTTGCCGATCGTTTTGCGGGCTTCCCCGTGCACTTGCGGGCTCTCAGCCGTTTCCAGACCGAGAAAGAGTCGCGCGAAACGATCGCCGGCCTCGCCGACGGCACTGTGGATGTCGTCATCGGAACGCACCGTTTGCTCTCGAAGAGCATCGCCTTCAAAGACCTCGGCCTCGTCATCATCGATGAAGAGCAGCGCTTCGGTGTTGAACACAAAGATGCCCTCAAGAAGCTCAAAACCAACGTCGACATTTTGGCGATGACAGCGACCCCGATTCCGCGCACGCTCGAGATGGCGGTCACGGGCATCCGCGAAATGTCGACGCTCGCGACTCCACCAGAAGACCGGCATCCGATCCTCAGCTTCGTTGGCCCGTATTCAGAGCGTCAGGTTGGCGCTGCGATTCGGCGCGAATTGCTGCGCGAGGGCCAAGTGTTCTACGTGCACAACCGCGTGAGCTCCATCAACCGGGTAGCGGCCAAGATTGCCGAACTGGTGCCGGATGCTCGCATCGCGATTGCTCACGGCCAGATGCCCGAGGCGGCTCTTGAGCAAGTGATGGTCGACTTCTGGGATCGAAAGTTTGATGTGCTCGTCTCCACCACGATTGTGGAAACCGGGCTCGACATCCCCAATGCCAACACGCTCATCATCGACCGGGCCGACAAATATGGCCTCAGCCAGCTGCATCAGTTGCGCGGTCGAGTGGGTCGTGGCCGTGAGCGGGCCTACGCCTACTTCCTGTACGACGAAGAGAAGCCGCTGAGCGAAACCGCGCACGAACGTCTCGACACCATCGCGGCCAACAACGAGCTGGGTGCCGGTATGCAGATCGCGATGAAGGACCTCGAAATTCGTGGTGCCGGAAACCTGCTCGGTGGTGAACAATCTGGCCACATTGCTGGTGTCGGCTTCGACCTTTATTTGCGGATGATCGGCGAAGCCGTCTCCACCTTCCGTGGTGATGTTGCCGAGGGCCAGACCGAGCTGCGGCTTGAGTTGCCCGTGGATGCCAGCATCCCCGAGGACTACGTCGAGAGCGAGCGCCTGCGCCTTGAGGCCTACCAAAAGCTCTCCACGGCAAGCGCGCCATCGGCATCCGCCGACAGCATCGATCGCGTTCTCGACGAACTCACCGACCGTTACGGCGAACCACCCGAGGAAGTGAAGCACCTGATTGCGGTGTCTCGCTTGCGGCGGATGTCGCAGCGACTCGGGCTCAGCGAGGTTGTCGTCATGGGCGACAAGCTCCGCATCGCGCCCGCCGATCTGCTCGACTCTAAGCAGATCCGTCTGCAGCGGATGTATCCAGGATCGAAGTATCACTCGGCCGCCTCCACGGCGATCATTCCACTACCAACCGGCGCAAGCGACGGTCAGCTCATCGAGTGGGCCAAAGAGCTGCTGGTGTCAGTATTCGGCGCTCAAGACACTGCAGCTGAACTTGCTGAGGTAGCGCTTGCGACCGAAGCGGCCGAGAAGCTTGCGGCCGACAAGGCAGCAGCCAAAGCGAAAGAAGCAAAAGAGACGAAGGATGCTGCCGCTGCGTCCGGCACGTCCGGCACGTCTGGCGCGAGCTAAGAACTAGGGCGCCGTCTCCGGCGCTGGTTCCGGCGTGGGTGCCTCGGCCTCGGCTGCTGTGTCGCTCGAAGCAGGCTCGGCCGCACCCTCACCAGCACCCTCGGCCTCGGGAAGCGTCGCAGGTGTCGCAGGCTTCGCCGTCGGTTTGAACGCAAGTGGGTTTCGTCGACCGTCGATTCGGTGCACGCCCCCGATCGCCATCGGGATCAACACGAGCGAGCGCAGGTCGAGAAGCGCGTGAGCGATGATCGTGATGAGGATGCTTCCGGTGAGCACGTAGATGGCCATGAAGACTGCGCCGAGCACCGTCGTGACGATGATGCCTGTGAGTCCTTGGTAGGAGTGCATGAGCCCGAATAGGAGAAGGCTCAGCACCACCGCGACGATCGCATTGCCGGTGGTGGCAAAAAGCAGCGCCGGCAGAGCGAGGCGGAAAAGCAACTCTTCAACGATCCCGGCATTGATGGAGAGCAATCCGCCCAGTACCAGCTCTTGGCGATTGCGGGGGAGTATCGCTTGAACATCACCGAGGCTCACGACTTCGTCGCCCTCGTTGCGGACCGAGATGATCGCAATGACTGTGACAGCGATTACGCCGATCGCGAGGCCCACGAGCACTCCGGCGGTGAGGGAAGGACGGGCGGCGAGCACGTCAAGCAACCAGGACACCCACGGCCACGATTGAACATCGGCGAGGAGGGGAGCGGCGAAGGCTCCGCTCGCGAGCAGCGTAAGGAGCGCGAGGCCGCCAAATAGTGTGAAGGAGATCAGTAACCAGCGTCGCAACATCTTTTGGCGACGCTTGGTGGTGCGAAAACGCTTGAAGCGGCGGTACTCTCGCTGATCCCGGCGGAAGGTGCGCACAGCGAGAACCGTCAGAACCCCACCGAGCGTAAGCCAGAGCAGTGCGAGCATGAGGGGGTTAGCGGGGTCGAGCATGCTCCAATCGTGCCATGGGGTGGCTGAGTGACCGACGCCGGGCGCGGGGGAGGCGGCCTAGCAGGAACCCCACATGCCGAGTTTCGCCGCGTAGGCGTCATCTTCAGCGTCGCGCAGCTCGGGCCAGTAGTGATCGTTGAGTCCGACCTTGAGGGCTTCAGCGGCGCCGAGCTCGACCATGGCTAAGTTCACGAACGTGCCGTCTTGCAAGTAGACGTAGAGCAGCGAGCGGCCGTAGCGGTCCTCCGGTTCGCGATCCTCAGCGGCCCACACCGTGGTGCCTTCGGGGAGAAAGTCGCGCAGCAGCTCGCGCGCTTCGATTCCGTAGCATTCTTCGGCATCCGGATTTTGCTGGCTGGAAAGTTCGGGGGTGTCAAGGCCGATGAGGCGCACCTTCAATTCGGCGCTGCCGTTCTGGAGATAAAGGGTGTCGCCGTCGTGCACATAATTGACGGTCGCCGCGAAAGCGTCAGTCGGGATGCCGATGGTGGCGCTCGCTGCGTCGGTGTTTTCGGCGTCAGCGTCTGCGGTCTCGGGCGCGCTTTCGGGAGCGGAATTCGAGCTGTTCGGGGTGCCAGCGATCTCAGAATCGTTGGGAGTGAAGCCCGGTGTTCCGTTGCCGAAGTAGGTGGCAATGGCGATCACCGCGACGAGCACGACAACGACAAGAGTGCCAAGAGTGCGGGGACGGTGAGGGGAGGCTGCCACGGGAAGATTCTTGCATGTTGTGGCGCGCACTCAACGAATCGAGCAGCTCCTGCTCGCGAACGTTACCTAGTTGTGGTCGCTCGGTCCAGGGCTCTCGGGGCGTCGTTGCGCACTGAGCGCGAGAGCAGTGCTTGCGCCGAGCGTCTTTCCCCAGAGTGAATGGGCGCTTTTCCAGTTCCGACTTTCGCGAATGAAAGGTGAACCGGGGGCCACGCCCGGAAAAGGTGAATAGGTCACGCCAGGAATCGACTCGGCGACGCTCAATGATGCGTCGTTCAATCGAGAAATCTGCAGGGAGAGTATGCGCTTTACCATCCGGGGCAGTGGACGAAAGTGGTGCATCGGTGGAACGGCAGCCACCACGATGAGGCAGTCGGGGCGGGTGTTTCGGCGTGCAGCCGTCGTGAGGGCAACGAGTTCGTTGCGCCACGTGGTGGCGGATGTCCCTTGGAGCACGTCGGGTATGCCCAGAACGACGACTACTGCATCCACCTCGGCTGGTGTCTCGGCAAGCTGTCGCGCGGCACGAGCCATGGTGAGTTCCGTGTCGGTCATTGTCGTCCAGGAGCATCCGACGCTGTGCTCGCGCGCGACGAAGCGTGCAGTCTGTGAGACGACGGCGAGCCCGTGATTGAGCACACCCAATCCGGATGCCGCAGTATCGCCGATAAACAGCATGCGGTAGGCGTTGCGGCCGTCTACTGTTCCCTCTGGCGGATCGCTAGGAAAAAGTGAGCCCGCTACCTCGACCCGGTAGGCGATCCAGCTCACCTTGAGAAGCGGGCGAAACAATTGGATCAGTCGGCCTCTCGCACGCTCTGCGAGTCGGCCTCCTGTAGGCACACCGGTGGCACGCTCAGGAGACGTGTTCTTCGGGTCCACACGACACATAGTGGGGGAGAGTTCGACGGTCGCGTCGGAGGACATACCCAAATAAGGAACGTGATTTTAGCTTAATTTGAGAAGTGGGAGAATGGTGGGCATGACCGAGCCTGCTGCGCCTCATCCTGAACTCGACACCCTTATTGCAACTCTCGAACGGTTGCGTGCGCCGGGAGGGTGCGCGTGGGATCGCGATCAGACGCATGAGTCGCTCGTGAAGCACCTCGTGGAGGAGACCTACGAGCTGGTGGATGCGATCGAAGGTGGCGATACCGCCGACATGGTCGAAGAGCTCGGCGATGTGCTCTACCAAGTGCTTTTTCATGCCGACATTGCGACCGAGGCGGGGCGCTTCACTCTCGAAGATGTCGCCGCTCACATGAACACCAAAATGGTGAGCCGTCACCCTCACGTGTTTGCCGACGCCACCGCAGAGACTGCTGATGACGTCGTGGCAGCGTGGGACGAACTCAAGAAGACAGAGAAACCTGAACGCACCAGCGTCACCGACGGCATCCCGCAAAAGATGCCGGCGTTGGCGCTCGCCGACAAGCTGCTCGGTAGAGCCCACAAGGTGGGACTCTTGGATGCCACTACACCGGGGGCGATCAACGTCACTGAAGAAGACGAACTCGGCCCGCTACTGCTCGCGATTGTGGCATCCGCGAAGGCAAACGGTTTGGATTCGGAGCGGGCGCTGCGCACGGCGCTGCGCCAGCTCACCGAAGAGATCAAGGATTATGAAGTGTCGACCGCTCAGGCTGATTCAGCGAGCTAACACCCCGAAGGGTGGTGCCCCCCTTAACCCGAATAAGGAGGGCACCGGCGCAACGCCGGCAAACGAGACATGTGATCGCACGTCGATCGTCTACTGAATGGCATCGCGCGCTGAAGGATCGGTGGGATTACCCGGCCTACCGATCCAGCGTTGGAGAAGCCCCTGGTGAGGGGGATTCAAGTAGATGTGGCGCCGTTAACAGGTTTCCGGCACAAGGAGAAATCATAACCACTGCCGATCTCATTAGCAAACAACCGTTATGTTTATTTTATGGCCCGTAGACCCGACCCGACGCGCAAGCCAGCTCTTCTTCAGCAAACTATTGCCTATCTTGCTGATAAACCGCTGTCTAGTCTCACTTTTCGTTCGCTCGCACGAGCACTCGACGTCAGCACATTCACACTTGTTTACCATTTTGGAACGCGTGCAGAGCTGGTTCGAGAAATCGTACGTATGAATGCGCGTGGAGTGAGCCCCCACGAAGCCGCGATGCTTCCGGCCGGCACCCTTGACGACTACTTTGCGAGCCTCTCGCAGTCGTGGCGATGGACGCAGCTGCCCGAGAACCTGCACCGTCAACGCCTTGAGCTCGAAGCAGGGCTGCTTGAAGCGGTTGAACGCGACGAGCTTTCGATCACGCGCGACTACTTTGGGCGATGGATCGCGATGGGCACAGCGGCGCTAGTGGCCCTAGGGGTAGAACGCGGCGCGGCCGAGGTGGAGGCTCGCTTGCTCGTCAACACGTTCCACGGAGTGCAGTTCGACCTCGTGCTCAACCAGAATATCGATGCCTCTAACGCCGTCTTTGAGACGGCGATCGCGCACCACCGCTCTCGGGTCGAACAACTCATTGCCGAAGTAGCTCGGTAGCCGCACGCGCCTCGTCGGTGCGAGAGAATAGGAATCATGGCGTCCACTGTTAATCCTCCCCGCGGCATGCGGGATTTCCTCCCCGCAGAAAAAGCTCAGCGCGAACGTGTGCTCGGTGTGATCCGGGGGAGCTATCGCGCTCACGGTTTCGACGAGATCGAAACCCCCGTGATGGAAGACAGCTCACGCTTGCACGCCGGCTTGGGCGGCGACAACGAGAAGCTCGCATTCGCTGTCATGAAGCGAGGGCTCACGAGTGAGAAGCTGCAGGCGGCATCCGATGCACTTGAACTCGCTGACCTCGGAATGCGGTTTGACCTCACGGTGCCGCTCGCTCGCTTTTATGCCACCCACCGTGCTGAGCTGCCGAAGGTCTTCCGGGCGATCCAGATGGCGCCCGTCTGGCGTGCCGAGCGCCCGCAGAAGGGGCGTTACCGCCAGTTCGTGCAGTGCGACATTGACATCATGGGCGAGGCCGGGCCCAGCGCCGAGATTGAACTGATCACCGCCACGGCTGCCACACTCGATGCTCTCGGCATTGACGGGTGCACCATTCGCGTGAACGATCGTCGACTGCTCACGAGCTCGCTCAGCATCCTCGGCTTCCCCGCGAAGGAACACGAAGCGGTGCTCATCACGGTCGACAAGCTCGACAAACTCGGTGCCGACGGCGTGGTCGCTGAGCTGCGCGAACGTGCCTTCCCCGATGGACCGGTGGCGGCGCTCGCCGAATTCCTGACGCGTCCGGCCCCCGAAACTACTCCTGAGTTCAGCGCGGATGCCATCCGTGCCGCTCTGCCTGCAGGCGTCACCGAGGAGGTCATTCTCGAACTCGCGGCGATCGGCCAGGCGGTTGAATCGGGCCGCGACGACTCCGGCTCTCTCATTGAGTTTGACCCGTGGTTGGTGCGGGGGATGGGTTACTACACGGGCGCAATCTTTGAGGTCGCGCATCCGTCGCTCGGGTATTCGCTCGGTGGCGGTGGCCGCTACGACGGAATGATTGGCCGTTTCTTGGGCAGCGATGTGCCCGCTGTGGGATTCTCGCTCGGCTTCGAACGTCTTGTTGATCTGGTCGAGCTCGGCGATGCCGCCAATGACGATCAGCTCGCCCTGATCTATGACGCCGATGTCGATGCTGCGACCCTCGTGCGCTTACAAGCGGCGTTGATTCGGGATGGCAAACGCGTGCGACTCGAAGCTCGACCGAAGAAGTTGCCGCAGCTTCTCGACCAGTTGAAGGCTGCCGGTTTCACCAGTTTCGCAACGGTCCGTGCCGAAAACGTGAGTTTTGATAGCCTTGAGTTCAAGCCGCTGGGTGGCTAGCGGAACACAGCCTTCGAGGGAGACGCCGTGAACGTCAAAGCAACACCCATTCTTGTTTTTGTGGGCGTCAGTTTCGGGCTCGCGTGGCTCTTCGCCCTTCCTCTCTGGTTCACGGGCGGTCTCGAGAATCCGTTCTTCACCGTGTTTGCACTAGCGATAATGTTTACGCCGGCGATCGCGGCGCTCGTGGTCGTCTTCTTTGTCGAGAAGCATCCGGATGCTCGCGCACGACGCGCGGCGCTGGGGCTGGGTTCGGTGCGCCCCGTCGGCCGGTTCCTGCGCTACTTGGCGTTGGCGCTCGTCGTTCCACCCGCCTTGATCCTGGCGGCGCTCGTCGTCGGTGCGATCGTGGGGGTCTACCCCGCCGACTTTGTGAACTTCTCCGGCTTCCAAGCGATGGTCGATAGCCAGCTCGCAGCGATTGGCGAAGAGCCGCTGCCGGTCCCGATTGGCCTGTTGGTCGCGCTGCAGTTCGTGAACGTGTTGATCGGTGCGGTCATCAATACGATTCCCGCGTTCGGTGAAGAGCTCGGCTGGCGCGGCTGGCTGTTGCCCAAGCTGCTGCCCCTCGGCATCGTTCCGGCCATCCTTATCTCGGGAGTGATCTGGGGTCTGTGGCATGCCCCGCTCATCCTGCTCGGCTACAACTACCCTGGTGCTCCCGGCTGGCTCGCCCTCACCGCCATGGTCGGCATGACGATCGTCGTTGGCGGCGTGTTCGCGTGGCTGCGCATCCGTTCGGCATCGGTGTGGCCTGCCGCCTTGGCTCACGGTGCCTTCAACGCAGCAGCTGGTTTTTCGATCATTTTCATCATGGTGGGCGAATCTTTCGACCCCCTTCAGGCCAGCATTTTGGGCTGGACCGGATGGCTCGTCCCGATCGTTCTCGTGATCGTCCTGTTGGTCACCGGGCAGTTTCGCTCGCCAGCCCCGTCACCGACTGTTAGCCGTAACGAGTCAGCGCCCGTCGCTGGCGCGGAGTAGGCTTTCACACGGACATCCACCACTTCCAGTCCAAACAAACTTTCTTTAAGGAGACCCCCTGTGGCTTTGATCGAAGCAGTTGGCGCCCGCGAAATTCTTGATTCCCGTGGTAACCCCACGGTCGAGGTTGAGGTTTTGCTCGACGACGGCGTAGTTTCCCGCGCCGCAGTTCCTTCGGGAGCATCCACTGGCGCATTCGAGGCTTACGAGCTTCGCGATGGCGACAAGGACCGTTACCTCGGCAAGGGCGTTCAGAAGGCCGTTGACGCGGTTATCGACGACCTCGGCCCCGCAATCGAAGGCCTCGACGCCTCCGACCAGCGCCTCATTGACGCTGAGCTCATCGCCGTCGACGGTTCCGAGAACAAGAAGAACCTCGGCGCTAACTCGATCCTCGGTGTGTCGCTCGCCGTGGCGAAGGCTGCTGCTGACTCGGCAGACCTGCCCCTCTTCCGCTACCTCGGTGGCCCCAACGCTCACGTGCTTCCCGTGCCGATGATGAACGTCATCAACGGTGGCTCGCACGCCGACAGCAATGTCGACATCCAAGAGTTCATGATCCTTCCGCACGGTGCAGACACCTTCAGTGAAGGCCTTCGCTGGGGCGTTGAGACGTACCACGTGCTCAAGGGACTGCTCAAGAGCAAGGGCCTCAGCACCGGCCTCGGCGACGAGGGTGGCTTTGCCCCCGACCTCTCCAGCAACCGCGCTGCACTCGACCTGCTCATGGAAGCAATCGAGAAGGCTGGCTTCACGCCGGGCAAGGACATCGCTGTTGGCCTCGACGTTGCTGCGACCGAGTTCTACAAGGATGGTTCCTACACGTTCGAGGGCACCTCGAAGTCGGCTGGCGAGATGAGTGCGTACTACGCCGAGCTCGTCGCCGCGTACCCCCTCGTGTCGATCGAAGACCCGCTCGACGAAGACGACTGGGAGGGCTGGGCTCAGCTCACCGCCGAGATCGGTTCGAAGACGCAGATCGTCGGAGACGACCTGTTCGTCACCAACCCGAAGCGTCTCGCCAAGGGAATCGAACTCGCAACGGCAAACTCGATCCTCGTCAAGGTGAACCAGATTGGTTCGCTCACCGAGACCCTCGACGCTGTGGCTATGGCCCAGCGCGCTGGTTACACGGCCGTCATCTCGCACCGTTCAGGTGAGACCGAAGACACCACGATCGCTGACCTCGCGGTCGCGCTCAACACGGGCCAGATCAAGACTGGTGCACCGGCTCGCTCCGAGCGCGTAGCTAAGTACAACCAGCTGCTGCGCATCGAAGAAGAGCTTGGCGATGCCGCTGTTTACGCTGGTCGCACCGCCTTCCCGCGGTTCAACGGCTAGCGCCCATCAGCGTCGTCTAGCATCGAACGCATGGCTAGGCGAGTACGAGCAAAAAAGGTAGCGGTGTCGCTGCCCGAGGAGAGCGCGCCCGAACACTGGTTGCGCACGATCCGCTTCTCGGGCTTCACCGTGCTCATGCTTGGTTTGCTCATACTCGCCGTCATCGTTCTAGCGCCCAACCTGCGCATTCTGATCGAGCAACAGCAGACAATTGCGCAACTGCAGTCTGAAGTAGAAGAGGCTCAAGAGTCTGTCGACAGCCTTACCGAAAACGTTGCCCGCTGGGATGACCGCGCCTACATCGAGTCCCAAGCCCGCGACCGGCTGTACTACGTGTATCCGGGCGAAGTGAGCTACCTGGTGACCGGTGAAGCGGCCGATGTCACCACCAATGATGGTGTTCCGGTGAGCGCGACCATCCAAACCACCCAGATTGATTGGGTGCAGACTCTCGTATCGTCCATTTACACTGCTGGTCTCACTGAAGACGCGCCCGACAAGCTGACCGCCCCCGTGATTGAAGGACCCAAGCAATGACCACCCCACCGTTTGACGCCGTCAGCGATGAAGATGTGCGCATTGTGTCGCTTCAACTCGGCCGCCCCGCTCGCGATGTGATCGGCATTGCCGCGCGCTGCGTGTGCGGAGCTCCCACTGTCGTGTCGACGAAACCGCGCCTGAGCGATGGAACACCGTTCCCCACGATCTATTACCTGTGCCACCCGGCGGCCACGGCATCCGTGTCGACGCTTGAAGCTGAGGGCCAGATGCCTGAACTTGCGGCAATGCTTGAGGGTGAGATTGCTGCGCAGTATCAGGCTGCCCACGAGGCTTATATTGCCGACCGGGATGGCATCGAGGTCGTTCCCGAGCTGGCCGGCGTTTCTGCTGGCGGCATGCCCACGCGAGTGAAGTGCTTGCACGCTCTCGTCGGGCATTCACTGGCAGCAGGCCCTGGCGTCAACCCGATTGGCGACATTGCTCTTGAGCGCGCCTCGTGGAGCCCGACCGTGTGCCAGTGCCCCGACTATTCAGGGGTGGCCAGCGCTGGCACCTCCGCGACGACAAACGCCTCAGCGAAGGCGGCGGGGGAGACACAACAGTGAAGCGGTGGGCTGCTGGCGCGATACTGATGGCGAGCCTCGCTTCGCTATTGGTGGCGACTCCTGCCCACGCGGATGCGGTGCGCGACCAAGAATATTGGCTTCAGGAGTACGGCATCGAAGCCGCGTGGAAGACCACCAAGGGTGCCGGCGTCACGATCGCCGTGATCGACACCGGTGTTGACGGCTCGGTGAAAGAGCTCGTCGGAGCTGTCACGGGGGGAACAGATTTCTCGGGCCAGGGTTCACCTGACGGCCAAACGCCGGTAGGCGACGACAATCCGGCCCACGGCACACTCGTGGCGTCGCTCGCGGCTGGCCGTGGCACCGGCACGGGCGCTGGCGTGATTGGTGCGGCTCCCGCAGCTAACATTTTGGCGATCTCTATCGGCTTCACCGGTGGTCCGATCAGTTCGGATGACCAGATCGCTCAGGCAGTTCGCTATGCGGTCGATCAGGGCGCTGATGTCATCAACCTGTCGCTGACCCGCGAGACTCTGGACTGGCCGCTCAGCTGGGACAGCGCATTCCTGTATGCAATGGACAATGACGTTGTTGTCGTGGCGGCGGCGGGCAACCGTGGCAGTGGAACTGCCTCCGTGGGGGCGCCCGCGACGATGCCCGGCGTTCTGACCGTTGCGGGTGTCGACGTTAACGGCGTCGCGAGTTTCAACGCCTCCACTCAGGGCATCACGATTGGTGTGGCCGCGCCAAGCGAAGACCTGGTCGGCGTCGCTCCCGGCGGTTCGCACGTCTTGTGGAACGGCACCAGCGGGGCAACCCCGATTGTGGCCGGTGTCGTTGCGCTCGTGCGGGCCGCGCATCCTGAACTGGATGCGAACAACGTTATTAATCGCATTGTGTCGACGGCACATGACACGGGTGCTCCCGGCGCAGACGCGATTTACGGCTTTGGTCTGATCGATGCCGAAGCAGCGGTGACAGCAAACGTTCCGCTCGTCGACGAGAACCCGATGGGCAGTCTCGCGGAGTGGATCACGATCTACCGTCGCGCGGCGTCAACGCCGATTCCGGTGCCGAGCTTTAGCCCGACGGCTACGCCGATTCCTGAGGTGGCTCCGGATGTCGCGGGGCCAGTCAGTCCGCTTGGAACCGTGCTCCCTACCGTGAGCATGCTTCGTAATGTGGGCGTACCACTTGCAATTTATGCGATTTTCTTGATGATTTTGGCCGGTTCGGGCGTCTTAGCTTGGCGTCGGTTTAGGAGTCTGCGCGAGACAGAGTAAGTTTGGTGGCGAACTTCCCTTTTAGGAGACTCTAACTCGTGCCAAAAATCTTGATTGTCGGCGGCGGTTACGCCGGTTTTTACACTGCTCGTAAGCTCGAAAAGTGGCTGCGTCGCGGCGAAGCTGAGGTCACCATGGTGGACCCTCTTCCCTACATGACGTACCAGCCTTTCTTGCCTGAGGTTGCAGCAGGCTCCATTGAGCCTCGCCACGCGGTTGTTCCGCACCGTCGCCACTTGAAGACCACCAAGGTCGTCACGGCGAAGGTCACCGGAATCAACCACGAGGCGAAGACTGCAACGATTCAGCCTGAAGTGGGTGACTCGTGGGAGATCGACTACGACCTCGTTGTCGTTACCGCTGGCGCCGTTTCGCGCACCTTCCCGATCCCGGGCGTTGCTGACGAAGCCATCGGCATGAAGACGATCGAAGAGGCTGTTGCCGTTCGTGACCGTCTTCTCACCAACTTTGACAAGGCATCCAACCTGCCTGCAGGCCCCGAGCGCGACCGTCTGCTGACGTTCGTCGTTGTCGGTGGCGGCTTCGCCGGTATCGAAGCCTTCGGCGAAATGCGCAGCCTTGCCTCGTCACTGCTGCCGCTCTACCCGAGCCTTAACTTCGAAGACACTCACTTCCACCTCATCGAAGCCATGGGCCGCATCATGCCCGAGGTTTCGCTCGAGACGAGCAAGTGGGTTATCAAGAACCTCGCTGACCGTGGCGCACAGATCCACCTCGACACCCAGCTGAAGTCGGCTGTGGATGGCGTGGTTGAGTTGTCGACCGGGGAAAGCTTCGAGTCAGACACCATCGTGTGGACCGCTGGCGTTATGGCCAACCCGGTCGTGCGCAGCACTGACCTTCCCATCGAAGAGCGTGGACGCATCCGCGTACAGGCAGACCTCCGTGTCATCAACGATGACGGTGTTGTCGAGGGTGCCTGGGGTGCCGGCGACGTGTGTGCTGTTCCTGACCTCACCGGTGGTGGCGTTGGCGGCTTCTGCGTTCCGAACGCTCAGCACGCTGTTCGCCAGGCCAAGCTCATGGCCAAGAACATTGTGGCTTCGCTTCGCGGCGAAGAGACCAAGGACTATTTCCACAAGAACCAGGGTGCCGTTGCCGGTCTCGGTCTCTACCACGGCGTTTTCCAGTCGGGCAAGATCGCGGTCAAGGGTTTCCCAGCGTGGTTCATGCACCGTGGCTACCACGGCATGGCGATGCCAATGTTCGAGCGCAAGGCTCGCGTCTTCAGCAACTGGATCACGAACTTCTTCTGGGGTCGCGACACCATTTCGCTCGAGGCACGCGTAGAACCGCGCCGCGCATTCGAAGAATTCGCTTCACGCCCCAAGTAGCGTGACTGCATGCTCCACGTGAAAGCGTGGGGCGTGCCCCGATAGCCCAATTGGCAGAGGCAGATGACTTAAAATCATCACAGTCAGGGTTCGAGTCCCTGTCGGGGCACTGCACGATTAACGAGTTGAAGGCGGTCGCAGAGCGGCCGCCTTCAATGGTTTAAGCAGTTGTCTAGGCGGGAAGGATCTCCGCCAGCAGCTTCTGGATGCGCGCCTTGATGTCATCACGAATCGGCCGAACCTCGTCGAGGCCCTTGCCCTTCGGGTCGACGAGTTCCCAGTCTTCGTAGCGCTTGCCGGGGAAGATGGGGCAGACGTCGCCGCAGCCCATCGTGATGACAACATCCGAGGCCTGCACCTGGTCGGTGGTCATGAGCTGGGGGACTGCCTTCGAGATGTCGATGCCCTCTTCGGCCATTGCCTGAATCGCGATGGGGTTGATTTCGTTGCCGGGCTCAGAACCTCCCGAACGCACCTCGACCGCGCCATCCGACAGCGCCGTCATGTAACCGGCGGCCATTTGCGAGCGGCCAGCGTTGTGGATGCACACGAACAGAACGACGGGCTTGGCGGTGGTGGCGGTCTCAGTAGTCATACACAAAGCATAGATGAAGGTCTATGTCTCGCGCGAACGAAGACAGGGTGAGCGTGAGTTAGTTCACGCAGCGTTCACCGGCGGCAGCGACTGAAGCAGCGCACGCACTCGCGCGTCGATGTCATCACGCACGGCTCGCACGCCGTCCATGCCGAGCTCGGCAGGGTCGGGGAGTTCCCAATCGAGGTAGCGACGGCCGGGATAAATGGGGCACGCATCGCCGCAGCCCATCGTGATCACGACATCCGCACCCCGCACGACCTCGTCAGTGAGCGGCTTCGGGTACTCACCATCGACCGAGACGCCAATCTCGTCGAGAGCCGCCACGATCTTCGGATTGATGGTCTCGGTGGGCTCTGATCCGGCGGTGAGCACGCGCACCCGATCGCCCGCAAGAGACCGCAGAATTGCGGATGCCATTTGCGAGCGACCCGCATTCTGTACGCACACAAACAGCACGTCGGTTGGCGCGCCGGATGCCGCGGCATCCGTCACCTCGTCGGAGTCAGCAAGCGCAAGCGACCCCAGACGGTCGGCGGCGAACCGGGAGGTGTGCGACGACAAATGGCGATCGCGCGGCGCGCCCTGGCGCAGCAGTTCGTAGCTGCTCGCCACATACTCGGCGACGGTTTCGCGAGAGAAGACCCCCGCGAAGCGCAGGGCGAGGTCGTCGGTGATGCGGGCCAGAATCGCAGGATCGACGGCAGCGGCAGCGGCGGAGGCGTCAGCGGGGGAGCGCTGCACAAAGTCGAAGACGTCGGCGAGGCGGGATTGCACGAGCGAATACCAGACCTGGCGGCCCTCTTGAGTGCTCTGCAAGATTCCGTCGGTGGCCATGATGCGCACGTGATGGCTCACGGTCGGTTGCGTGAGGCCGAGGCGGGCGGCAAGGTCGGTGACCCCGCGGCGGCCATCCGGGGCATCCATAAGCAGACGCAATATTTGCACCCGGGTGGGGTCGGCGATGGCGCGCATACTGTGAGCGATGCGCTCGGCAATGGCGCGTTCGCTTTCGCGAGCGGAGGCGGGTGACTCGGTCGCTGGCATGGGTAGAAGTCTAAAGGACAACATCCGATTCATAGACAGTTATCAATGTTTGGGTATGATCGCGGAATGACTGCGACCCATTCCTTTGCCGTGGCCCGACGCCTCACCGCCGAATTCCTCGGAAGCGCCGGCCTTGCCGCCGTCGTTATCGGCTCCGGAATTGCCGCCCAACAGCTTTCCCCCAACGATGTCGGCTTGCAGCTTCTCGAGAACGCCCTCGCGACCGCCTTCGGTCTTGGAGTGCTCATTCTGGTCTTCATGACCGTCAGCGGCGCCCACTTCAATCCAGTCGTGTCGATCGTCGATTCGCTCAGCGGGCTGCGCTCGTGGCGTGACACCGCCCTCTACATTCCGACCCAGATTGTCGGATGCATCGTCGGCGCGATTCTCGCGAACCTCATGTTCGGGCAGGCCGCCGTGACCATCAGCACCACCGTGCGACTCACACCGGGGCATTTCTTGAGCGAGGTCGTGGCAACCGCCGGACTCATCATGGTGATCTTCGCCCTCGTGCGCACCGGTCGCGCGAACCTGGCGCCTATCGCTGTTGGCGTCTACATCGGCGGCGCCTATTTCTTCACGAGTTCTACGAGCTTTGCCAACCCCGCCATCACCATCGGCCGGATGTTCAGCGACACGTTCGCAGGAATCGCCCCAGGCTCGGCTCCCGGTTTCATCGCGGCTCAGCTCATCGGTGCTGCGATCGGCTTCGGGCTGGTGCGCTGGGTCTTCCCGGAACGCCGTATCGCTTAGCTGCGCAGTGGTGACCCGACAACCTCGAAGCGGTGCCCGCCCATTTCACCACTCAGTAGCGGAAGTGCTTCCTTGATCGCTGCCTGCACGCTCGCGAGTTGCAGCGAAAGTTGGTGGGCTTCGGCTGATTCCCAGAGCTCCGAAACGAACACGGTGTCGGGATACTCGTCGCTGACGCCCACCTCGTAGCTGAGGCATCCGGCGCTATCGAGGTCTGTGCTGCGGCGCGTGAGGATGGCCACAACCTCGTCGCGGTGGCCGGGCTGCACTCCGATGGTGCCTACGTTTGCGAAAGTCATCCTCTTACCTAAAATCACCTCAGCCGATTCGTCAAGGGCGGAGTGATAATGAGCCGTGCCCAAGAAATCTCGCGACGAAACTGACGTCGACGCCCAGCAAGACAAACTCATCAAACGCCATGCGCGCGGTGAGCATCGGTGGCCGGCCGCTGCCGGTGTGCTGGTGGTATTGGCCAGCTATGCCTTCTTGCCGACCGTGATCATGCCTGTCCCCGTGCGCATTGTGGTCGTGGCGCTTGGCCTGGTCATGCTGATTCCCGTGATCGCCCTCAATCCGGTGCGGCTGGTGAAGCAAACCTCATGGTCACGCACTCTGTCGGTGGGGCTCGCGCTGTTGCTCGCCATCGCCAACGTGGCCGCGCTCGTCTTTGTGGTGATCGTGCTCGTCACTACCGGGGCGAAGGATGGCCCCTCGATGCTCTTGGCCGCCACGCAGGTCTGGCTCACCAACATGATTGCGTTTGCGCTTGTCTATTGGGAGTTGGATCGCGGTGGTCCGGTCACGCGTCACACGAGTGATCGTTCTGCGCTTCCGCTCGCCGACTTTCGCTTCGCCCAGGACGAAGACCATGATGCGATTGATGAGGTGAAAGGCCGATCATCCGCCGCCATCGGCTGGACGCCCTCCTTCACCGACTACCTCTACGAATCAGCCATCGGTTCGATGGCGTTCAGCCCCGGTGCCGCGATGCCGCTCTCGCCGCGCGTGAAGCTGTTGTTGCTGGTGCAGTCGCTGGGCGCCTTCATCATGCTCGCCCTTGTGATCGCCCACGCCGTCGGCCAATTGGGGTCGTAACTTCGCACCGGATGCTCGCCGCAGTGGTTCGCGGCAATTGTGCTGCGCGCAGGGTTCTGGGAAAGTTGAGCAACTAAGGCGCTGGTGCCGCAGCAGGTTGCATCAGCGCAGGACCGCCCACGCCCTGCCCGAAGGAACCCGTGAAGCTGCTCAGCACCCCCGCACCGCTCTGGAACAGCCCCGAGAGCTATTGGCAGAGCCTCGCGGATGCCACGCACTCCCTCGACGCTCCGTATGGGGTGCTGTCGCTCGAGGCGCTGTCACACAACGCTGCCGATATGGTTCGCCGGGCATCCGGGGTGCCGATTCGGGTGGCGAGCAAGTCGATTCGAGTTCGTGCGGTGATGGATGCCGTGCTCGAGCTCGACGGGTTCAGGGGCGTTCTCGCCTACACGCTCACCGAGGCTCTCTGGCTGGCCGAGACCATTGACGATGTGGTGGTCGGCTACCCCGCGGTGGATCGTGCGGCGATTGCAGCCCTCGGCACTAGCCCGGCGCTCGCCGAACGCGTCACGCTCATGATCGACTCGGTCGAGCACCTCGATTTTGTTGACTCAGTGGTGTCTCCTCAGCACCGCGAAACGATCCGCGTCTGCATTGATGTGGATGCCTCGTTCCAGTCGCCCCTGCTCGGTCACGTCGGTGCGCACCGCTCTCCCGTGCGCTCGGCGGCGCAAGCGCGCACGCTCGCGAGCACGGTCGTCGATCGTGCCGGTTTCGCCCTCGTCGGCGTCATGGCGTACGAAGCGCAGATCGCGGGAGTCGGCAATCGCCCGCCGCACAAGGCCGCTTATGGCCGCCTGCTCGATGTCATGCAGACGGCATCCGCCAAGGAACTGCGCGAACGTCGGGGCGAGATTGTCGCCTCGATCAGCGAGATTGCCGAACTCGAATTCGTGAACGGTGGGGGAACCGGCTCGCTTGAGTCCACTGCCGAAGACGCCGCGGTCACTGAAATTGCGGCGGGCAGCGGACTCTTCGGCCCGCACCTTTTCGACAACTACAGCCACTTCACCCCGGCGCCGGCCGCAGCGTTCGCGCTCGCGGTCGACCGCAAATACTCCCTCGATATTGCGACAGTGCACGGTGGCGGCTGGATCGCCTCGGGTGAAGCGGGCGTCGACCGGATGCCCCAGCCCACCTGGCCGAAAGGGCTCAAGTATGTGCCGCGCGAGGGTGCCGGCGAAGTGCAGTCACCACTCACGGGCCCCGCAGCGGAGCACCTTCAGATCGGAGACCGCGTGTGGTTCCGCCACACGAAAGCGGGCGAGCTGTCTGAGCACCTCAACGAATTCGCGGTCATCGCTGACGGTCGCATCGTCGATACCGTTCCGACCTACCGCGGCGAAGGCAAAGCCTTCCTGTGACGACTCCCGAGTGGATGCCGCCAGCCGAGCGCCGCGCGTCGAGCCCGACTCCGGCATCCCTGAGTCCCGGTTCCGTGTGGCGCAATTGGGGCCGTTCTGAGCGTTCGCGTCCCGAGTTCGCGGCTCGCCCGGAGAGCGTCGACGAGGTCATCGCGGCGGTGCACTTCGCGCGCGAGAACGGCGTGACTGTCAAGGCCTGGGGTGCCGGCCACAGCTTCACCTCGATTGCGGCAACCGATGGCGTGCATCTCGACGTCGGTGCACTCGCCGGGGTGCTCGCGGTCGACGGCACCCACGTCACGCTCGGTGCCGGCACACACCTCTTCGAATTCCCGGCGCTGCTCGAACCGCTGGGGCTCGCCCTCGCCAACATGGGCGACATCGATCGCCAGACGATTGCTGGGGCGATTTCCACTGGCACCCACGGCACGGGGGCGCAGTTCGGCGGCATCGCCACTGACGTGCGCGGCGTCACGCTCGTGACCGCCGCGGGCGAAGTGCTGCGCATCAACGCGACCGAAAACCCAGAACTGCTCCCGGCCGCGGCCCTCGGCCTTGGCGCCCTCGGCATCCTCGTCGATGTGACGCTCGAGTGTGTGCCGACCTTTCTGCTGCACGCAGTGGAGCGCCCAGAACCCGCTGCCACCGTCCTCGCTGAGTGGCTGCAGCGCAGCGCCGAAACTGACCACTTTGAGTTCTACGTCTGGCCGCACACCGAGACAGCTCTCACCAAGAGCAACACACGCTTACCGGGTGATGCGCCGCGGCATCCGCTCACGAAGTTCTCCCGCTGGTTCGATGATGAGTTCATGGCCAACGGGGTCTTTCGCGCGATCTGCGCGGCGGGCAAAACCGTGCCCGCGATCATCCCGCCCATCAATCGTCTCGCCGTGAAGCTCTCGGGCAATCGCGAGTTCACCGACGTCTCGAGCACCGTCTTCGTCACCGATCGCACAGTCCGTTTTCGCGAAATGGAATATGCCCTGCCCATCGAGGCGGTGCCGGATGCCGTGCGCGCCATCCAGAAGCTGATCGCCGATCGAGGGTGGAAAGTTTCATTCCCGATCGAGGTGCGTTCGGCAGCGGCGGACTCATTGCTGCTGTCGACCGCGTCGGGGCGGGCCACCGGCTATGTCGCGGTGCACCGGTACTGGCGCGAAGACCCGGCCGAGTATTTTCGAGAGGTTGAGGCGATCATGATGGCCCACGATGGGCGACCTCACTGGGGAAAATTGCATAACCGGCAAGCCGAATCGCTCGCGGCGGCGTATCCGGGTTTCAATGAGTTCTTGAGCATTCGCGATCGGCTTGATCCTGGTCGCGTGTTTGCGAACGACTATCTGCGCCAAGTGTTGGGGCGATAGCGGCTCAAGCTTTAATGCACGAGTCGAGTAGTACGAGAAAGGGCGCGATTATCAAAGCCATTGTGTGTGGAGCAGGAATCGCTGGACTCACGGTCGCCGGTCAGCTGGCTGAACGCGGGTGGGAGGTTGTGCTTCTGGAGGCTGCTCCCGAGCGCCGCACGCAGGGCTACATGATCGACTTCTTTGGGCCCGGCTATGACGCCGCCGAGAAGATGGGCATTCTGGATCGTTTGCGCGAGCTGCGATACCCGATTAGCGAGGCCCGTTTTGTGCGCCCCAACGGTCGCAGTCAAGCAATTGATTATGAGCTTGTGGCGGCCAATGAGGGCGGCAAGTTGATGAGCCTGATGCGCCAAGACCTCGAACAAACCCTTTTCGACGTTCTCCCCGAGAGCGTTGAACTGCGGCTCGGCAGCGCCGTTGTGTCGGTCGAAGACCGCACCGATTACGTCACCACGGTGCTCGCCGATGGTTCGCGCATTTCGGGAGACATTGTGGTGGCAGCGGACGGCATCCATTCGGCTGTTCGACATGATCTTTTTGGTGATTCGGCGGCGTTCGATCGCCAGCTGGGGATGCACACCTGCGCTTACACGTTCGACTCTCCACGCCTTCACGCCAAGCTCGGCGACGCTCTGATCTCAACAGATGAGCTGGATCGCATGGTCGGTTTGTATGGATTGCGCGATGGCAAGGTTGCGCTTTTCGCTGCCCACCGCGTGAACGACACGGTGCTTCCTGCCGATACGCGTGCGGCTATTCGCTCTGCCTACGCGGGCATGGGCGATGACGTTGCTGAGGCGCTCGAGAAGTGCCCGGAGCCCGACAAGATTTACTACGACCAGGTTGCCCAGATCGAACTGCCCGTGTGGAGTCGTGGCCGCGTTGTCTTCGCGGGCGATGCGTGCCAAGCGGTTTCGTTGCTTGCCGGGCAGGGAGCGTCGTTGGCGATCGCAGGTGGATTGCTCTTAGCCGAGAAGATTTCGAGCGATCGAGAACTCAGCGCCACCTTCGCCGAATACGAAGAAGAATGGATGCCGGTGGTCGCCGATAAGCAGGCCGCTGGCCGTCGGGCAGCGAACGGTTTTCTGCCGCACACCCTGTTCCAGCTCTGGAAGCGCCGCGCGGGCCTCGCCCTGCTGACAGCGCCGGTGATTGGCAAGTTCGTCACCTCCACGATCACGGGAACTAAGACGTTCACATAGCCGGAGTAGAGCGGTGTGTCGGCCCTTTATTGGGGGTCGCAAGTGGCCCAGTTTCTCGGTGGAGGCACAGGAGCACGTTCTATAGTTGAGGCATGGAATTCCTGATCGTAATCGGCGTAATCGTCCTGCTCGCAGTCATCGTCGGCATCTACCTGTGGTCGACGTATAACTCGCTGGTCACGCTCAACGTGCGCGTTGATGAGGCGTGGAGCGACATCACGGTGCAACTCAAGCGTCGTGCTGACCTGCTGCCTAACCTCATCGAGACGGTCAAGGGCTATGCCGCGCACGAGAAGGGCGTCTTTGAGGCCGTCACGAAGGCCCGCGCCGAGTCGTTGAACGCTCAGGGCCCCGTCGATGCGGCTGCTGCCGAGAACCACATGCAGTCTGCCCTCAAGAGCATCTTTGCTGTCGCTGAGGCGTACCCGCAGCTGCAGGCCAGCCAGAACTACCTTCAGCTTCAGGGCGAACTTGTTGACACTGAAGACAAGATTCAGGCCAGCCGTCGTTTCTACAACGGTGGTGTGCGCGAGCTCAACACCAAGATCAAGATCTTCCCGAACACGTTGTTCGCGCGCAATCTTGGTTTCCACGAGCGTGAGTTCTTCGAGGTTGCGGATGCCGCATCCATCGCTGAGCCGCCGCGCGTGCAGTTCTAAGTCTTCGTCTTTCTAACCGCGTGACCAGGATGTTCTAGATGTATCGCGCCATAGCGAAAAACAAGCGCAACACCGTTCTGATCATCATCCTGTTCGTTATCCTCATTGGGTTTCTCGGCTTTGCGCTGAGCTTCCTGATGGGGGGCGACCCGATGACAATCACGATCGGCACGATCATTGGTGCCGGTGCGTTCACGCTGATTCAGTACTACGCGGCGTCAAAGCAGGCGTTGGCAATGAGCGGCGCTGTCGAGATTCAAAAATCCGACAATCCGCGGTTGTACCGCATTGTCGAGAACCTGTCGATCACAACAGGCACGCCGATGCCGAAGGTATACATCGTCAACGATCCAGCGCCGAACGCTTTCGCTACCGGGCGTGACCCGGAACATGCTGCTGTTGCTGCGACGACTGGGCTCCTAGAACTGCTCGACGATTCGGAGCTCGAGGGTGTGATGGCCCATGAGATGGGTCACGTGCAGAACTATGACATCCGGGTATCGATGATCGTGTTCGGTCTCGTCGTTGCTGTCGGTTTTATTTCGGACATTGCGTTGCGCTTCACTCTGTTTGGCGGTCGCGGCAATAACAACAACTCGAACCCCGTGATGATTATCGTTGGACTGGCTGCTCTCCTCATTTCGCCGCTTGTCGCGGCGGCAGTGCAGGCGTCGATTTCGCGTCAGCGTGAATATCTTGCGGATGCCACTGGTGCGTTGACGACGCGTCACCCGGATGCTCTGGCTAGCGCTTTGCAGAAGCTGTCGGATTACAGCCGTCCGATGCAGAAGCAAAACTCGACGATGGCCCACATGTGGATTTCGGATCCGACGAAGCCGGGCATCATGGATCGTCTCTTCAGCACGCATCCGCCGCTCGCTGACCGCGTTGCGCGTCTCGGCAAGATCGGCGGAGGCTTCTAGCCGACGCAGCTGATTCTGGCTGCCGCAGTCGCGGCGTTCAGATGGTGCTGGCTAGCGCTGCAGCTCTGCCTCGATGGCGGGGGAGAGGTTTCCGCGGCCGGTCACGGCGATCTCGCCCATGCCTTGCCAGTGCGCGATCTCGCGCAGGCTGGGCACGATGCGTTCGGCGAGTGCTCCGGTGCCTCCGGGCAGGGCGTCGAGCCCGTCTTCGTGCCACGCGGATTGCACGCGAAGCACACCCGCTTGGCGGTCGGTCTTGAGGTCGATGCGGCCGACGAGGGCGTCATCCACGAGCACAGGCAGCGAGTAGTAGCCGAAGGTGCGTTGGGGCTCGGGGAGATAAATTTCGATGCGGTAGTGGAACCCAAACATGCGCTCGGCACGCTTGCGATCCCACACCACGGGGTCGAAGGGCGAGAGCAGCGCGACGTGTTCGATGCGGCGGGGGAGGCGGGCATCCCGGTGCAGCCAGGCAGGCTGCTCCCAGCCGCGCACGGTCACGGGAACGAGCTCGCCAGCATCCGCCAGTTCGGCAATAGCCGGGCGAACGTCAGCGCCTTTGAGGCGAAAGTAGTCGGCGAGGTCGGATGCCGTGCCGATACCCAGCGCCCGTGCGGATTCCGCAATCAGGGCGCGGTGAGCGTCGGCGCGGGTCACTTCGCGCTCGCGCAGCTCGGCCGGAATGAGGTGCTCGGTCAGCGCGTAGGTGCGTTCGAAGCGCGTGCGGCCAGCGCTGACGACTTCGCCCCAGCGGAACAGCATCTCGAGTCCTTGCTTGACGTCAGACCACCCCCACCAGGGTCCGGTGCGGCGGTTGGCGTCGTGCTCGATCTGGCGGGCGGTAACGGGTCCGGTGGTGGCGAGTTCTTCGCGCAGCCACTGCAGCATGGGCTGGTTGTCACGCACCCATTCGTAGCGCACGGCATCGCGTTCGCGCAGCGACTCCATCTTCCAGCGCCACAACGGCCACGATTCGAGCGGAATGAGCGCGGCTTCGTGCGCCCAGTATTCGACGTACCGGCCGGGCATGCGCGCGGTTGGCGTGCGGAACGTCAGCGCATCAAGAGCGGCCTTGTCGTAGTGGCCGAGGCGAGCGAACACCGGCTGGTAGTGACTGCGCTCGAACACGTTGACCGAGTCGAGTTGCAGCAGCCGGATGCGGTCAAAAAGTAGGTTGAGCTGTCGCGTTCCCGCGGGGTTGGCCGCAGTCGCGGTGCCGCGCCCAAAGCCTTGGGCGGCGAGCAGCACTCGGCGCGCTTGCGCTGCAGAGAGGGAATCGACCACGGCTCGACTCTACCGAGCGGCGGCGACATCCATTCGCTAGGGCGCCGAACAGCTCCACCGAGCAATTGTGTTTGTATCGTTCATCGTTCGTTTACCAAGATGAAAGCGAACGCCGCATCAGGCTGCGTACCGTCAACTCCGGATCGTTTCGGTACCCTCTGCCCGTTTACAGCGCGGGCGGCTGCGACGGTCGTTGGAGGAAGTCTTGTTCACTAAGCGCACCCTCGCCGCTGTTGCACTCGTTGCAGCTTCGGCGATTTCACTCAGTGGTTGCAGCACCACTGAGGCAGCTGCTGGCGATGTTGACGCATCGACTGCCACCACCGTTGAAGACTTCGGTGGAATGGACGCTCTTATCGCAGCCGCGCAGGCTGAGGGCGAACTCAATGTCATTGCGTTGCCTGACAACTGGGCAAACTATGGCGAGATCAAGGCTCTCTTCGAAGAGAAGTACGACATCATCGTCAACTCGGCTGACCCCGACGTTTCTAGCGCCGAAGAAATCGCCGCTGCTGACAACCTCAAGGGCCAGGACACCGCTCCTGACGTCTTCGACCTCGGTACCGCTGTCACGCTCGACAGCCTTGACTACTTCGCTCCCTACATGGTTGCCAACTGGGATGAAATTCCTGAGGGCAACAAGGACGCAACCGGCCTCTGGGTCAACGACTACACCGGCAGCATGTCGATCGGTTATGACTCCAACTCGGTTCCCGAGCCCACGAGTCTCGATGACCTGCTCAAGGCTGACTACCGTGGCGCTGTTGCGCTGAACGGTGACCCCACGCAGGCCGGAGCGGCTTTCGCTGCTGTCGGACTCGCCACCGTTCACAGTGGTGGAACCCTCGATGACTTCACGCCCGGCATCGAGTTCTTCGAAGAGCTCAACGACGCCGGCAACTTCATCCCGGTCAACGTCACGGGAGCAACCATTGCTGCCGGCGAGACCAAGGTTGCCTTCGACTGGAGCTACAACAACCTCGCTGCAGCAGCAACGGTTGACGGCTGGAAGGTTACGACTCTTCCTGGCGCTGTCTACACGAGCTTCTACAACCAGGCCGTCAGCAAGGATGCCCCGCACCCGGCTGCTGCTCGTCTCTGGCAAGAATTCCTCTACAGCCCCGAAGCGCAGAACCTCTTCATCGTCGGTGGCGCTTACCCGGTCACGATTCAGGCTCTGCAGGATGCCGGAACCGTCGACACCGCAGCACTTGACGCTCTCGGAGCCCTCGAGGGTGAACTTGTCACCCCGACCCCCGAGCAGGCTGAAGAAAACGCAACGATCCTGGCTGAGAAGTGGGCTGCGGCAATCGGCTAACGCTGATTCCCTCACGCACCTTTAGCTAATACATCGTGTCGCTAGCCACCGCGCCAGCGCCCGAACAGGATGGTGTCGAGCTCACCGCTCGGCACCATCCTCGGGTGGCCCTGGTCAAGCCGTCAAACCGGCGTCGTCGCCTCGCTTATGCGGGGCTAACGCCGTTTGCGGCCTACGTTCTCATCTTCCTTGCCCTTCCCACCATCCTTGCGGTGGTCACGGGCTTCTTCTCCGACGACGGTTCGCTGACGTTCGACAACATCACGGGACTGTTTACCCCGACCATCCTCGCCACCTTTGGTAGCTCGTTCTGGCTCTCGGGTGTCACCGCCGTGATCGGTGCCGTTGTGGGTGCCCTCATTTGCTACGCGATGCTCGGCACCAAGGTTGGTGGCCTACTGCGTACGATCATCGAGTCGGCGGCCAGCGTGCTCGCCCAGTTCGGTGGCGTGATGCTCGCCTTCGCGTTCATCGCGACGATCGGCGTGCAAGGGCTCGTCACGGTCATTCTGCGTGACACCTTCGGCGTCGATATTTTTGCGGATGGCGTGTGGCTCTATCAGGTGCCCGGCCTCATCCTTCCCTACGTCTACTTTCAGGTTCCCCTCATGGTGATCACTTTCCTGCCCGCCCTCACCGCGCTGCGCCCGCAGTGGGCCGAAGCCAGTGCAACGCTCGGCGGCACCCGCTTCGCCTACTGGCGCTACATCGCAGCCCCTGTGCTCGCCCCGGCCTTTCTTGGCTCGTTGCTGTTGCTCTTCGCCAACGCCTTCTCGTCGTTCGCCACGGCCGCTGCGCTCATCAGCCAGGGCTCGCAGATCGTGCCCCTCCAGATCCGCGCGGCGCTCGTCAGCGAAACCGTGCTCGGCCGCGAAAACATGGCGGGCGCTCTTGCGCTCGGGATGATCGTGGTCATGGTCGTCGTCATGTGGGCGTACTCCGTGCTGCAGGCTCGCACCTCGCGGTGGCAAAAGTGAGCGCCGACATCGCCGCGCCGCTGAGCCCGGTGGAGCCCGCTCCCGCGTCAGCGCCCGCAGAGCGGCGCCCGAAAACCGCGAACCAAGCCGTGCGCATCGGAGCCGAGCCGAGCACGCTTGCCCGCCGACTCATCCTCGGCATCATCGGCGGTATCTTCCTGATCCCCGTGATCGCGATGATCGAGTTCACCTTCCGCAACGGCCTCGCCGGCGACTACACGACAAGCCACTGGACGGGACTCTTCACCGAAGACAGCGCCCGCACCTACCGCGGTCTGTATCAGGCGATCGAGAACTCACTCGTGCTCGCCGCCGTCACCGTCGCCATCGTGCTCGTGTTGCTGCTGCCGACGATGGTGCTTGTGCACATGCAGTTCCCGCGCCTCAAGCGCACCCTCGAATTCATCTGCATCATCCCCATCACGGTGCCCGCCATCGTGCTCGTCGTCGGTCTCGCGCCGGTGTACTCGGTGGTCGTGCAAGTGCTCGGCGGCTCCACCTGGACTCTCGCTTTCGCCTATGGCATCACCGTGTTGCCGTATGCCTATCGCGCCATTCAGGGCAACCTCGATGCGATCCCCGTGAAGACCCTCAGCGAAGCGGCCAGCACTCTCGGTGCAGGCTGGCTGACCGTGCTGTGGACGATCCTGCTGCCGAACCTGCGCCGGGGAGTGCTCGCGGCATCCTTCATCTCGATTGCGGTCGTGCTTGGTGAGTTCACCATTGCGAGCCTGCTCAATCGTCGCAACCTGCAAACCGCGCTGCTTCAGGTCTCGCAGTCCGATCCCTGGGTTGCTGTGATCTTTGCGCTCGCCGCCCTTGCCCTCGCTTTCGTCTTGCTGCTGATCATCGGCCGCCTCGGATCAGCAACGCCCTCTAGGAGAAAATCATGACCGCCACGTTTACTATGACGGGCCCCACCGCCACCCACACGCCGACTGCGGGAGCAACCGTTCAGCTCAGTGCCGTCGTGAAGGCTTTCTCGGGCCACACCGCGCTCAACAGCATCGACCTCGACGTTGCCCCTGGCGAACTCGTTGCGCTGCTCGGTCCCTCCGGCTGCGGCAAGACCACCGCGCTCCGCAGCATCTCCGGGCTTGAGAGCATCGACAGCGGTCGCATACTCATCGATGGCGTGGATGTCGCAGACACTCCCACGAATAAGCGCGACATCGGGATGGTCTTTCAGGCCTACTCGCTGTTCCCGCACATGACGGTGCTCGAGAACGTGGAGTTTGGCCTCAAGATGCGCAAGGTTGCCGCCGCTCGTCGCCGCGAACGTGCCCTCGAGACCCTAGACATGGTCGGTCTCACGAAGCACCAGGACCGCTTCGCCCACCAGCTCTCGGGTGGCCAACAGCAACGTGTTGCTCTCGCCCGTGCCCTCGTCACGCGCCCCCGAGTGCTGCTCCTCGATGAGCCGCTCAGTGCCCTCGATGCCAAGGTGCGGGTGCAGCTGCGCGAAGAGATTCGTCGCCTGCAAACCGAACTCGGCATCACGACCGTCTTCGTGACCCACGACCAAGAAGAGGCGCTCGCCGTCGCCGACCGCGTCGCCGTCATGCGCGACGGTCGCATCGAACAAATCGGCACGCCAGAAGAGCTGTACGCGACCCCAGCCAACGCCTTTGTCGCCGACTTTGTTGGTCTCAGCAATCGGATGCCCGCCGAGCTGATTGACGGCCAAGTCACCCTCCACGGCTGCAGCCTCAACCTTCTCGGCGACCCCATGCCCGATGGCCCCGTCATCGCGCTCGTTCGCCCGGAGGACATCGCCCTCTCCACCGACGGAATCGCCGGCACGGTCATCTCGTCGAGCTTCCTGGGCTCCCTGCGCCGCACGCGCGTGCGACTCTTCGACGACACGGTCGTTGCCATCCAGCATGAGGTGGAGCGGCATCCGCTGCCCGGTGAGGCCGTCACGGTGCGTCTCAAGGGCGCACCCGTGAGTGCACTGCCTCCCAAGGTGAAGAAGTAGCGGCCACACGCGATCGAATTGGGGCGCAGCAAGCGCGCACTCTGGCACAACTAAGATAGGCACGTGATATTCGGTCGACCTAAGAAACCAGACAGTCGGGTCTCGTCACGCGCCAGCACAACAGACGCCGCTGAGGTTCCCGCCGGGCTTTCGATAGCGGCTGCCTACTCCTGGCGCATGCTTGTCGTATTGGGCCTCGTCGCAGTTCTCATTTATTTGGTGATTACGCTCAAATACATCGTGATTCCGTTCCTGATCGCGATTCTTATCGGGGCGCTTCTCGTTCCCGTTGTCGGTTTCTTGGTGCGCATTAAGTGGCCGCGCTGGCTTGCCGTCACTGTGGTTTTGATCGGATTTTTTGCCGTAGTCAGCGGCCTCGTTGTGGTCGTCGTCGGCCAAGTCCGTTCCGGGCTTCCCGCTCTTCAAACTCAGTCGGCCACCGCCTACGAGAACCTGCGTGAATTCCTGCGCAACTCTCCGCTGCAGCTCAGTGACCAAGACCTCGATGGTTACCTCACCGAGATTTTTGACGTCATCCAGCGAGACTCTCAAGCGCTCGTCTCGGGCATCCTCTCGGTCGGTTCCACAGCCGGTCACGTTCTCACCGGTGCGCTCTTGAGCCTGTTCGCAACCATCTTCGTATTGGTCGATGGCAAGGGCATCTGGGCGTGGACTGTTCGACTCTTCCCGCGCAAGGCTCGTAACGCGGTCGATGGCGCCGGAGTAGCGGGATGGCTCACCCTCACCACGTTCGTCAAGGTGCAAATTTTTGTGGCCGCGGTGGATGCCATCGGCATCGGCGTCGGTGCGTGGATCCTCGGTTTGTTTTACGGTGGGTTCCCGCTCGTCATCCCCATTGCCGTCGCCGTGTTCTTAGGTTCGTTTATCCCTGTCGTGGGTGCACTTGTTACAGGGGCGCTCGCGGTGTTCATCGCCCTCGTCTTCTTGGGTCCACTCCCCGCCGTGATCATGTTGGGAATCGTTTTGCTTGTGCAACAACTTGAAGGTCATATTCTCCAGCCGCTCGTGATGGGCACGGCCGTGAAGGTTCACCCCCTCGCCGTCGTCTTCGCGGTAGCCGCTGGCTCATTCGTGGCCGGTATCCCCGGCGCGCTGTTTGCCGTGCCGCTCGTCGCGGTCGTCAATGTCATGACCAAATACATCGCCAGCGGCGATTGGCGTCTCAATGGTCGCCCCACGATCACGGACGTGCTCGGTAATGGTAAATAACCGGATGCCCGGCCCCACGCTCGCTGAGTACGAAGCAGCACGCGTCCGGGTCGCAGAAGTTGCCGATGTCACCCCCATGCAGACTTCGCGTTTTCTCGCGGAAATCCTGGGCTCACCTGTCTTTCTCAAGTGCGAGAACCTTCAGCGCACGGGCTCCTTCAAGTTGCGTGGAGCCTATAACCGTCTTGCGGGGCTCTCCGAGGAGGAGAAGGCGCGCGGAGTCGTGGCCGCCTCGGCCGGAAACCACGCCCAGGGCGTCGCTTTCGCCGCCCGCGAGCTAGGTATCAAGTCGACCATTTTCATGCCCGTAGGCGTGCCCCTGCCGAAGCTGCAGGCCACGCGCGATTACGGTGCCGAGGTCGTACTGCGCGGTCACACCGTCGAAGAGCCGTTGCGTGCGGCCGCCCGTTTCTCTGAAGAGACCGGTGCCGTGCTCATCCATCCCTTCGATCATGAAGATGTGGTGGCGGGTCAAGGAACTCTCGCGCTTGAAGTGTTCGATCAGGTTCCCCAGGTCGACACGATCATCGTTCCCATCGGCGGCGGCGGACTCGTTTCCGGCGTTGCCGGTGCGATCAAACAGCGTGCCCGCCTCGAAGGCCGTAACGTGCGCGTCATCGGGGTGCAGGCAGCCAACGCGTCTGCGTACACCCCCTCGCTCGAGAAGGGCGAAATCGTTGAAGTGCGCACCACTCCCACGATCGCTGACGGCATCGCTGTCAGCCGCCCGGGCGTGCTCAACTTCAGCATGGTCCGCGACCTCGTGGATGAAGTGATCACCGTCTCTGACGACCAGATCGCCTACGCGGTGCTCGTTCTTCTAGAGCGCGCCAAGCAGGTCGTCGAGCCGGCGGGCGCGGTCGGAGTTGCTGCCATCTTGGCGGGCAAGATCTCGCCAAGCGGCAACACCGTGGTGCTGCTGAGCGGTGGCAACATCGACCCCATGATGATGGAACGCATCATCAGTCACGGACTTTCGGCATCCGAACGCTATTTACGTTTGCGCATCCCGCTGCCAGACCGCCCCGGTCAATTGGCGCGCATCTCGGCGCTCGTCGCCGAAGCGAACGCCAACGTTGTTGAGGTGCTGCACAGCAGGCACAACAACAAAGTGCAGTTCAGCCAAGTTCAGCTCGAACTGCACATTGAAACCCGTGGCCCTGAGCACGCGGAGTCAGTGCTCGCGCGGCTCAGAGACGAAGGATTTGACCCTCAGGTCGACTTCTAGTCAGGCTAGATAGTTAGCCGGAGTAGGTCGCGATCTTTAGAATCTTGACGGTAATCTCTTTGCCGTTAGGGGCGGTGTACTTCTTCGACTGCCCGACCTTGAGCCCGTTGATGGCGAGACCGAGCGGGCTCTTCTCGCTGTAAACATCGAGATCGCTATCTTCGGCAACGATTTCGCGGCTGCCGAGCAAGAAGACACTTTCTTCGCCCATGATCTCGGCCGTGACCAGAATTCCGGGCTCAACGACACCGTCGTCATCTTGAACGTCGCCGACTACGGCATGGCGAAGAAGCTGGGTGAGAACGCGGATGCGGGCCTCAATTTTGCCCTGCTCTTCCTTGGCAGCGTGGTAGCCACCGTTCTCTTTGAGGTCGCCTTCTTCGCGGGCGGCTTCAATCTTCTTGGCGATGTCGTACCGTGCTTCGCCCGTGAGCTGTTCCAGTTCGGCGGTGCGACGGTCGAACGCCTCCTGGGTCAACCACGTGACGTCGTTTTCTGCAGCCACTGTGTTTCTCCCTATACAAAAGAGAAACCGGCCGAAGACGACCGGTTTCGAGATGATTTGCTACAGCCTAGGTGAGCCAGCACCGGTAGATCAAGCCTGACACTGCTAGTTCGGTCGTGCGAACGGTGGTGCTCAACTCCCGATTGCGCTGATCGCTCCCGGGAACGTCGACGACTTTCCAACCGATGATGGCAAAAGTGGAGTTGAGGGCCTGCACTGCACAGCGAGCATCCTGGTTCTCGGCAACGTTGAATTGCCACCGCACCTCGACCGCAGTGTCATCAATGAGCTCGTAGCCGGTGTCTTTTGCCTCGAACTGAGCGGGTGATTCCAACAGGCCGCCCCACACCAGCCAGGCCGTGAAGACCGCAACGAAGGCTACTGCGACGGCGATCACAATCACCCGGTTGTTGCGTTTCGCTTTCGGGCTGCGACCATAACGGGCATCCAAATCGGTGGCTGCTGCGGTGCCGGATGCGGCGCTGCGAGCCGTGCCAGTGGGGTTACTGGATGCTTCGGGCACGCGGGGCTCCTTCTTGCGACGGTATTCTTGTTACTGCAAGGTTATTCGCAAACTCGCATGATGAAATCATGGAGTGAACATCCCAGAGGACAACAGTTGATTTCTTTCACTTCGCTCGCAACCAGTGCGATTCTCTGGACGGCTACTCCCAGCCCTGAGCCGACGCTGTACCCGGCCTACGAGGGCGACCCCAACTTGGTCACTCCCGGTGTGCTCGGCTTCATCGGCATCCTGTTCGTCGCGGTCGCCACGTTGGTTATCGTCATGGACATGAACCGTCGCGTGCGCCGCGTTCGCTACCGGGCGCTCGCGCAGGAAACGATCCGGGCCGAGCAGGCTGCTGCCGCCGGCGAAACTGATGGTCTCACCGAGGGTGCGGCTGATGATTCGGCTGATTCCGGCGATGCTGATGCGGGCGATGCTGATGATGCTGCGCCTACACAACGGGCGGATTAGTCGCCACAAGGAAGATGCCGACCCAGTGGCAGAGGAACGCCAGTAGCGTCAGCGTGTGAAAAATCTCGTGGAACCCGAACACTCCGGGCACGGGATTCGGTCGCTTGAGACCGTAGATGACGGCGCCAACGGTGTAGAACAGTCCACCGGCCAAGATGAGGGTCATCATGATCCAGTTCGCTTGGAAGAAGTCGACGATAAACATCATCGCGCCCCAACCGAGCAGCACATACAGGGGAACGTAGAGCCAGCGCGGGGCCCCTACCCAGAAGATCCGGAAGCCGATGCCGAGAGCAGCGCCGCTCCAGACGATCCACAGCAAAATGGTCGCCTTCTCCGGCGGAAGCGCCAAAACCGTGATCGGGGTATAGGAACCGGCAATGAGCAAGAAAATATTGGAGTGATCGAAACGCTTCAGCATCATCCGCGTCTTCTCGCTCCAGTTGAAGCGGTGGTACAGCGCCGAAATACCAAACAGCATGAGCGACGACGCTACGAAGACCGCTGAGCTGACCTTGGCAGCGGTGCCATCGGCCATCACGAGCAGAATGATGCCCAGCGCTATAGCGACGGGGAACGTGCCCGCGTGGATCCAACCACGCCACGTCGGCTTCTTCTCCGCCGGGTCGTTCGTCATCACATCATCGACGAACGGAAGCTCGGGAAGGCGCGAGGCGTCTTCCTGTTCAACGGCCGCTGCAGCAGCGATATCGGCGGCATCTTGGTTCATGCTCACAGTTTACGCCTGACGCAGATTCACTTGCTGAGCGCCGCAGTGGTCTAACGTAGTCCCGTGAGTAAGCGACAGTCTGCATTAGGTCGCGGTTTTCTTTACGGTCTTTACCAGAAAAAACTGCGGCGCCAGCTAGAGGGCCAGCAATTGCCGCGCCACGTAGCCATGATCATCGATGGCAACAGGCGCTGGGCTAAATTGAAAGATCTTGAGACGGCAGCGCACGGCCACCGTGCCGGTGCGGCCAAGTATCGAGAGTTTTTGGTGTGGTGCGACGACCTCGACATTTCAGTGGCGACGCTCTACCTGCTCTCGACTGACAATCTCACCAGCCGATCGCCAGAAGAGCTGAAAGAGCTCTTCACGATCATTGGTGACCTTGCCGAAGATCTGTCGCACTTCCGCGACTGGCGCGTTCAGCATGTGGGATCGGATGTTGGTCTCCCCGAGCAGCTCAAAGCGCAGCTCAAGGGCGCTCACGAGCGCACCGCAGACAACACCGGCCTGCACGTGAACCTCGCCATCGGCTACGGCGGACGCCACGAAATCGCTGAAGCCATGCGCCGTATCGTGCGCAACCATAGCGATGAAGGTCACAGCCTTGACGCGCTCGCTGAACTTCTCACTCCCGAACTCATTGGTGAGCACCTCTACACCAAGGGTCAGCCCGATCCCGACCTCGTTATCCGTACCTCGGGCGAGCAGCGTATTAGCGACTTCATGTTGTGGCAATCTGCCCACAGCGAGTTGTATTTCATGGAAGCACTCGGGCCCGATCTGCGTGAAGTCGATTTCTTGCGCGCCCTTCGTGATTTCTCGCGGCGCAACCGTCGCTTCGGTGCCTAACCGCGAACGAAATGTGACGCGATGGTGTCTTGTGGCGTGTCGCTGCGCCCAGATTGCGTGACGGGTTTAGCGTTCAATCCATCAGGTATGGCGCCTGATCGAGACGGCCACGTAAGTTCGTTTTCGTAAAGTACTGGCCGTCTTCGCAGACTGGATCCGAGTGCTCGCACTCGGGGATGGAGTGCACGTTGGCCGACCTAGCAACCCCCAAGACCACGATCACCACGTCGAAGGCGGGAGGGCGGGCCCAACGACAAGCCGAACGTACTTACGTTCTGGATACGTCAGTTTTGCTCTCCGATCCGAGCTCGATCAAGCGGTTTGCTGAACACAATGTTGTTCTGCCCGTTGTAGTGATCACCGAACTCGAAGCCAAGCGCAACGACCCCGAGATTGGGTACTTCGCCAGGCAAGCGCTGCGCAGTCTCGACGAGATGCGCGTCAAGCATGAGCGCCTCGACTTTCCCATCTCGGTGGGCGACGACGGTGGCACGCTGCGCGTCGAACTCAACCACTCCAATATGTCTGTGCTTCCCTCCGGGCTGCAGCTGGGCGATAACGACTCGCGAATCCTTGCCGTTGCGCTCAACCTCGCCAACGAGGGGCTGGACGTCACGGTCGTCTCGAAAGATCTTCCCCTCCGGGTGAAGGCGGCATCCATCGGTCTCGCGGCCGAGGAATACCGCGCAGAACTCGCTGTCGACTCGGGGTGGACTGGCCAGGCTGAGATTGAACTCAGCGGCGATCAGGTAGCCGAGCTCTATGACAAGGAGCGTTTGCAGACGCGGGCGGTGGGAGATCTGCCCATCAACACCGGGCTTGTGGTCACCTCCGAACGAGGTTCGGCCTTGGCACGGGTGACGGCCCGCGGCACGATGTCGCTCGTTCGAGGCGATCGCGAAATCTTCGGACTGCACGGTCGTAGCGCCGAGCAGCGACTAGCGATCGAAATGCTTCTTGATCCTGAACTGGGCATCGTCTCGCTCGGGGGAAGCGCCGGTACGGGAAAGTCTGCCCTCGCTCTGTGTGCTGGCTTGGAAGCAGTGTTGGAGAAGCAGCAGCACCGCAAGATCATGGTGTTCCGTCCGCTCTACGCCGTCGGTGGTCAGGAATTGGGCTACCTACCCGGCGATGCGGCCGAGAAGATGAACCCCTGGGCGCAGGCAGTGTTCGACACTCTCGGCTCCGTCGTCTCGGAAAACGTTCTCGAGGAAGTGCTTGATCGGGGACTGCTCGAGGTGCTTCCGCTCACTCACATCCGTGGTCGTTCGCTTCACGGTGCATTTGTGATTGTGGATGAGGCTCAGTCGCTTGAGCGCAATGTTCTGTTGACGGTGCTCAGCCGCATCGGTCAGAACTCACGTGTGGTGTTGACCCACGATGTGGCACAGCGCGACAACCTCCGCGTCGGACGCCACGATGGAGTCGCTTCAGTGATTGAAACGCTCAAGGGACATTCGCTCTTCGGGCACATCACCCTCACTCGATCGGAACGTTCCGCTATCGCCGCCCTCGTCACCGAGCTTCTGGAGGGCAACGACATCGCCTAACGATTGGCTCTCAAAGTCTGAGCGCGCCGCGTGAGTGTCAGCGCGGCGCGCTCAGACAACGTAAGGTTTTCTCGTGGGCTCGGTGTGGTGGTTTTTGGCAATTCCCCTTGGGGTTGCCGTGGTGTGGGCGATACTCGCACCCCGAAACCAATGGCGGAGCCTTTTTTCGTGGTCGGTAGCAAACGCCCACTCCTCAGAGCCAGGTGGCGCGGCTTACGCTTCTCGCCAACTCATCGCTGGCATTGCGCTCGGGCTCGCCCTGCTCGTGGTGGTTTTCGCCGTGATCGCTACTACCGCACGCACACCGCAAGAGCCCTCGCACGTCAGCGTTCTCGAACAGACGTGGGGATCGCCAGCACCGTTGTTCGTGTACCGCACGTTCCAACCCGCGACGACGCCTGATCCCGCCCTCGTTGAGGTACCGATCGAGAATTACCTCCCGGTGAACGACGATGAGGCGGCGCCGCTGTATTTGCTCGACCTCGAACCGTTTTCGCGGCTAGGCACCACGAACATTCCGGGCTACATCGGCAGTGAGCCCGACGAAACAGATTCGACGATTGGTCGAGCTGATGTCTTGATTCATGTGCGTGGGCCGCTGCTGTGTGTTCCTCGTCGGGTTGTCGTCGTTGAGGGGCCCGAGAGCGTGCAAATCGCGGTTCAGTATGGCTCGCCCACGCCAAGCGATGGTTCGAAGCCCGACAACGCAGAAGCGTGCCCGCTCGGTGAAGACCTCACCGGTTCAGTGCTCATCCCGATCACATTGAATGATGTGATCGGAGAGCGTTCCGTCGAGGGCCTCGACGGAACGCCGCTCACACTGCTTGATACAACTAGTTAGCCAGGCGTCGTCATCGACAGAACGTCGAGGGCGGCATCCAACTGTTCGAGCGTGACTTCGCCGCGCTCAACAAAGCCGAGATCAATGACGGCTTCACGTACGGTAATTGACTGTGCAACAGCGTGCTTGGCAATCTTGGACGCTGCTTCGTACCCGATGATCTTGTTCAGCGGCGTCACGATCGACGGCGATGATTCGGCAAGGGCGAGGGCACGCTCGAGGTTCGCTTCGAGACCGTCAACGGTCTTGTCGGCGAGGGCGCGCAGCGAGTTGGAGAGCAGGCGGCTCGACTCGAGCAGCGACGTTCCCATGACGGGGATCGCAACGTTGAGTTCGAAGGCTCCGGATGCTCCACCCCACGCGATCGTCGCGTCGTTTCCGATAACGCGAGCACAGACCATGAGCACGGCTTCGGGGATGACCGGGTTGACCTTGCCGGGCATGATCGAGGAGCCGGGCTGGAGATCGGGGATCTGCAATTCGCCGAGACCGGTGTTGGGGCCTGAGCCCATCCAGCGGAGGTCGTTGCAGATCTTGGTAACGGAGACGGCGATCACGCGAAGAGCACCGGATGCCTCTACGAGGGAGTCGCGAGCACCCTGAGCTTCGAAGTGGTCTTCAGCCTCGGTGATCGGCAGACCGGAGTTCTCGGCGAGGATCTCGATGACGCGCTGCGGGAAGCCGAGTGGGGTGTTGATGCCTGTGCCGACGGCGGTGCCGCCGAGGGGAACCTCTGCGACGCGGGGGATTGCCGACTGGATGCGGGCGATGCCGAGACGAATCTGGCGGGCGTAGCCGGCAAATTCTTGGCCGAGGGTCACGGGAGTGGCATCCATGAGGTGGGTACGGCCAGCCTTGACCGCGCCCTTCCACAGTTCTGCCTTCACGTCGAGCGCTGCAGCGAGGTGCTCAAGCGACGGGATGAGGTCACCGATAAGCGCACCGGTCACGGCAAGGTGCACTGAGGTGGGGAACACGTCGTTCGACGACTGCGATGCGTTCACGTGGTCGTTGGGGTGAACGGCACTGCCGAGCGAGTCGGTGGCGAGTCGCGCAAGAACTTCGTTCATGTTCATGTTCGAGGAGGTGCCGCTGCCGGTCTGGTAGGTGTCTACCGGGAACTGGTTGTGGAACTGACCGTCGATGATCTGGTCTGCGGCGCCCACAATGGCATCCGCGATGGCGGGGTCGAGCTTGCCGAGTTCGCTGTTGGCGATTGCGGCGGCACGCTTGACGCGGGCGAGAGCGACGATCTGAGCGGGCTCAAGGCCGGTGCCCGAGATGGGAAAGTTCTCTACTGCGCGCTGCGTCTGAGCGCCGTAGAGGGCATCCTTGGGCACGCGTACCTCGCCCATGGTGTCGTGTTCGATGCGGTATTCGGTGGAACTCGTCACAGCGTTGTAATCCTTTGTTTGCGAGCGAACTGGGTGAGACGTGGTGGAGGGCGCTAAACCGTGCCGATAACGAGATCGGGCACAGCCCGACCCTCAAGCAAACGGTAGTTCGCGCCTACTACTGCAAGGGTACCTGCGGCCACAGCATCGCTGATGAGCTCGGACGCATTCATGAGTTCGAGGATGGTGGCGCGCAAATGAATGCGCCCTACGTCATACGCATTGATCGAGTCGATCTCCACGGTGCCAGATTCACTGCCAGCAACGCGACGCACGGCGGGCACAATTTTTGAGATCAACGATTGGATGTGTGGGGGCAGCGCGGGAGCATCTGCTGTCTGGGATTCGATGGCAGCAGCAACAGCACCGCACTCGTCGTGGCCGAGAACGAGAATCAGTGGAACGTTGAGCACGCTCACCGCATATTCGAGAGAGCCCACGACGGAGCTGGAGATGACTTGACCGGCGTTTCGCACGACGAAGAGATCGCCGAGGCCTTTGTCGAAAATGATTTCGGCTGCGAGGCGGGAGTCGCTGCAGCCGAACAGCGCGGCGTGCGGTGCTTGAGCATTGGCCAGCTCGGTGCGACGATCTACATCTTGACGGGGATGCGCCGGTGCGCCAGAAACGAATCGCTCGTTGCCGCGCGACATCTCATTCCACACTTGGGCGGGTGTTTTGGTGGGGTTCGTCATGGTGTCTCCACATCGGCGGCGATGGATGCCGCAAGTAGTTCGAACTCTGAATCGGCGGCGGTTCCGTGAAGCACAACAGTGCTGCCTGCAAGCTCCGCCGAGAGCACGTACGCATAGTTTCCGGTGTCCGAGTCCGAACGGCGATCGTAAATCGTCCATTCGATTCCATCGATCACGATCGTGCCGGTCGCGAGGGCGCCATCCGTCACGATTCCGACCCACGTGGGGTTCGCTTCGATGCCCTGTTCAAGCGCGATGAACTGCGCCCCCGAGGTGTCGGTGGATGGCGTCACAAGTCCGATGTACCAGGTCTGCACCGACGAAGTGGTTCCCAGTCGCGCCGAGTTGGCGTACCAGGACTCTGGCAAGGAGGGGGCGAGAAGCGGCGCGCTCGAATCGACTTGAGCATCGGCGGCGATGGTCTGGTAGTCGGCGACCACGGGGGTTTCTTCGCCGGGGCGAACAACAACGAGCACAAGAAATAACACGACAACGAGGGATGCCACCGTGGCGCCGACCAGGTTGAGGAGCGTCTGGTTGGCACGGTGCTTGCGCGAGTTCTCTGCCTTGCGCGCGAAAGTCTCTTCTGGCGTCTCGGGGCGACCCAGCTCAGCGACGATGCGCGGTTCGGTGCTCTTAGCCATTACTGGTCGGTGCTCGCGTCAGCAGTGTCACTAGCCGTGCCGGCGCTGCGGGCGGCGTCAAGCCGGGCGCGGGCGCCAATCAGCCACTCTTCGCACCGCTGGGCGAGAGCCTCGCCGCGTTCCCAGAACGCCAGCGATTGTTCGAGCGTTGCCGAACCCTGTTCGAGTTCGTTGACTACAGCAATGAGCTCATCCCGAGCTTCTTCATAACTGAGCTCACTGACAGGTGTTTCGTTGGGGGTAGCCACGATGTAATTCTACTGTTCTCTAGTCGTCTGCCGGCTGGCCGGTAACGGTGGTGGAAATCTTGCCGTCGGCAACGGTGAGCAGGAGCTCAGTGCCGTCGGGGGCATCAGAAGTGGAACGCACGGCAGTGCCATCAGGCAGTTGCGCGATGGCATAGCCGCGCTGCAGTGTGCGTTGAGGGGAGAGGGCTCGCAATTGGCCCGTCAGCTCGGTGACCCCGGCGTGTGCTTTCTCAATCGCGCGCTCTACCAGTTCGTTGCTGCGCGAGACGTACCGCGAAAGCTCGTCGGCGTGCGCGTCGACAAGCGACACCGGGTTCGCTAGTACCGGACGGGTGCGCAGCGATTCCAAACGATCGCCCTCATAACTGAGGCGCTGGGTGATGCGCAGTCGCATGCCTGAACGCGCTTGCTGCACGCGACTCAACTCTTCAGCGACATCCGGCACGACACGTTTCGCCGCATCAGTGGGGGTGGATGCCCGCAAATCAGCAACCTCGTCGAGCAGCGGTCGATCGTTCTCATGCCCAATCGCCGACACCAGCGGAGTGACGCAGGCCGCGGCCGTGCGCACCAAGGATTCATCGCTGAACACGAGTAGGTTCTGAAAGTCGCCACCACCACGGGCGACGATGATGACATCGACCTCGGGATCGGCATCCAATTCTCGGATGCCCTGAGACACCTCGTTGACAGCACGCTCGCCCTGCACGGCCGCATGGGCGGTGCGGAACTTCACGGCGGGCCAGCGTAGCTGAGCGTTGCGAATCACGTCTTTTTCAGCGTCGCTGTCTTTCGCCGTGACAAGCCCGATGCAGTTGGGCAAGAAAGGGAGGGGCTTTTTGTGCTCGAAGAGGCCCTCGGCGCGCAATTTCTGGCGCAGCAGTTCGAGCTTCTCGAGCAAGTCGCCAAGCCCGACGTGCCGCATCTCGAGCACCTGCATGGTGAGCGTTCCGCCCTTGACCCAGTAGTTAGGTTTGACGAGGGCAACGACGCGGTCGCCCTGCTTGAGGTCCTTGGGCAACTTGGCGCGCACCGATGACCAAATGGTGAACGAGATGGTGGCATCCACTTCAAGGTCTTTGAGCTTGCCGTAGATGTTGCCGCCCGAACCACCCCACTGGGTGATCTCGCCTTCGACCCAGGCCGTGCCGAGTCGTTCGATCCAGCCGCGGATCTTGTGCGACAGCACCGACACCGGCCATGGAGTATCGACGGTGGGCGGTCCCTCTGTGATCGTCACCTAGCCTCCTCAAGCTTGTGATTACAGGGTAGAGGATGCCGCTGATACTGCTCTCCGTTCGGCGTTCGTGCAGCGGTGTTCGGTAGAATCATCCAAGTGAGCACCATTTCTAACGGAAGCGCCCAAGCGCTAGCGATGCCCCCGATGCCCGCACGCCGAGAGCAATTGAAAAATTTGCCGGTCGCAGGCTCAAAACGTGTCGTATTAGCGGCCCCGCGCGGCTACTGCGCGGGAGTCGACCGCGCTGTCATTGCTGTCGAAAAAGCGCTCGCTAACTACGGCGCTCCTGTCTATGTGCGCAAGCAAATTGTTCACAACATTCACGTCGTGACGACGCTCGAAGCGCAAGGCGCCATTTTTGTGGATGAGGTCGACGAGATCCCCGAAGGATCAACCGTTGTCTTCTCTGCCCACGGTGTCTCGCCGGCTGTTGTCAAGGGAGCCTCCGACCGCGAGCTGCATGCGATCGACGCGACCTGCCCGCTCGTCACGAAGGTGCACCGCGAAGCAACGCGGTTCGCTCGCGACAACTACCAAATCTTGCTGATCGGCCACGATGGCCACGAAGAGGTTGAAGGCACGATGGGCCACGCGCCCGAGCGCACCATCCTCGTCAATAGCCCCGCCGATGTGCCCAACATTGTGGTCGAGAACACCGACAACCTCGTCTGGCTGTCGCAGACCACGTTGAGCGTCGATGAAACGATGGAGACAGTTCGCCTGCTGCGCGAACGGTTCCCTACACTTCAAGATCCGCCGAGCGACGACATTTGTTACGCCACGCAGAACCGTCAGGTGGCCATCAAGAAGGTTGCCGAAGACGCTGAACTCGTCATCGTCGTCGGCAGCGCCAACAGCTCCAACACGGTGCGCCTCGTCGATGTCGCCCTCGAATACGGCGCCAAGGCGGCTTACCGGGTCGATTACGCGAGCGAGATCAAGCAAGAGTGGCTCGATGGTGTCGCCACGGTTGGTGTCACGAGCGGAGCATCCGTTCCCGAAGTATTGGTTCAAGAAGTGCTGGCTGACCTCGCAGAAGCAGGGTACGGCGATGTCTCGACTGTCGTCACCGCCGAGGAAGATCTGATGTTCTCGCTGCCCAAAGAACTGCGCACCGACGCTGCAGGCAACCCCGATGAGCGTGGCCTCGGTGGCCGCAATCGCAAACTTGATTGGCAATAAAATCTATGACAGACCCGCGCCCACGCCCGAAATACGGCGAGTATGCACCCCTGCCTCCCACCGCGCCAGAAGGCAAGAGCGAGGTAGACGCGGGAGAGTCAGCCACTGATCCTGCCGCGATGGCACCGCCGATCATGCCGATCATTCCCGATTCCTCGCTCAACGCGCAGCATCAGCGTGGTGCGGCCGCTGGCCTCACCGGTCACGGCGCTAACGCGGAGGCACCCGCGCGTAAACATCGTCTGTGGGACGTCTTTCTCACCGCAACCCTGTTGCTCTTCGGGGTCGCGGACATCATCAACACGTTCAGCACGGTAGCTAACCTTGGCCCGGTACTGCGGGAGGGCCTCGCGGCTCAGGGCATGGACGATTTCTCGTCTGACGCCATCGCCACCGATGCCGGCGGCGTTGCCAACATCGTTCGCATCGCCGCCCTCGTGCTCACCATCATCTTCGCGTTGCTGCAAATTCAGCGCAAACGAATCGCCTTCTGGATTCCCCTCATCGGTGCGAGCGTCGCGGGGCTAGCGCTCATGGTGGCGATCTTCGTTGCTGTGCTCAGCGACCCCGGTTTCATGGCGTACGTCGAAAGCCTGCAGTAGCCGTTCCTGCCTGCTGTTGTTGAGTGCGCAGAGCTGCTGTCGGCGACAAAGCCGCCGCCGCTGTTAACGACGAATAGGGGCTGACCCGAAGGTCAACCCCTATTCGCAACGAGCGCTACTTGCTGGAGAATCCAGCCGAACCGAGCTGCTTGGTGGCTTCAACAACGCGGAGGGCGAGAGCCGACTCTGCTGTCTTGCCCCAGGCGCGGGGGTCGTAAATCTTCTTGTTGCCCACTTCGCCGTCAACCTTGAGGAAGCCGTCGTAGTTCTTCAGAACGCTGTCCGCAATCGAGCGGCTGTAGGCGTACTGGGTGTCGGTGTCGATGTTCATCTTGATAACACCGTTGGCAACAGCGGTCGCGATCTCTTCATCGGTCGAACCTGATCCGCCGTGGAAGACGAGGTCGAGCGGGTTAGCATCGGTGCCGTACTTCGCGGCGATGCCGGCCTGGATTTCACCGAGCAGTTCAGGGCGAAGCTTCACGTTTCCGGGCTTGTACACACCGTGCACGTTGCCGAAGGTGAGGGCTGCGATGTAGCGGCCCTGCTCGCCGAGGCCGAGCGCTTCGACGGTAGCGATCACGTCATCCAGCGTCGTGTAAAGGCTGTCGTTGATGTCGTGGCTGACACCATCTTCTTCTCCGCCGACGACGCCGATTTCAACTTCGAGAATCGAGTTGATGGCCTTCATGCGGGGAAGGATGTCGCGTGCGATGGCGAGGTTCTCGTCGAGGGGAACAGCTGAGCCGTCCCACATGTGCGACTGGAAGATCGGGTTGCGACCGGCCTTGACCTCAGCTTCGGATGCCGCGATGAGCGGGTAGACAAAGTCATCGAGAGCGTTCTTGGGGCAGTGGTCGGTGTGCAAAGCAACCGTGACGGGGTAGTTCTTGGCGGCTTCGGTGACGAACGCAGCGAAAGCGAGTGCTCCGGATGCGCGTGCCTTGACCGACTGGCCAGCGAAGTAGTCTGCGCCACCCGTGGTGACCTGAATGATGCCGTCAGAGCCTGCATCGCTGAGGCCCTGAAGCACGCCGTTGATGGTGGACGACGACGAAACGTTGATGGCGGGGTAGGCGAAGGAGTTCTTCTTCGCCTTGTCGAGCATTTCTGCGTACTGGTCTGGGGTTGCGACTGGCATTGTTGTCTCTCCTCATGCGGTACCGACTACCGCTCTGGTCCGGCTCGCCTCGATTCTATCCACCGCCTCTGTGTGGGCGCGAACTGTTGCACGTTAGTGCGATCTCTCCGGTAACGACCGAAGGCGGTGGAACGATTCGGATAGACTGAGGGCTGCGCTGACCACCACCGGCGCGTCCCCAGTCGACCACTCTCAACGAAGGATGCCTCTAGGTGAGTACAGAAACCGGCACGCTATTCCTCCATCCCGATCGCAACCTCGCTCTTGAGCTTGTGCGGGCAACCGAAGCGGCCGCGATTCGCGCCGTTCCCTTCATTGGTAAGGGCGACAAGCTTGGCGCCGATGGCGCCGCGGTTGATGCGATGCGCAAGTTCTTGGGCACCGTCGACTTCGATGGCCTCGTCGTTATCGGTGAGGGCGAAAAAGACAACGCCCCCATGCTCTTCAACGGTGAGCACGTCGGCACCGGTCGCGGGCCAGCCTGCGACATCGCGGTTGACCCGATCGACGGCACGTCGCTCACGGCAGCCGGGCGACAGAACGCAATCTCGATGATTGCTGTGTCTGACCGTGGCACGATGCTCGACGCATCCACCGTTTTCTACATGGACAAGATCGTCACGGGTGCTGAAGGCATCGGGGTTATCGACATCCACAAGCCCATCGGTGAGAACATTCGCGCGCTCGCGAAGGCTAAGGGCAAGCGTCCTGAAGACATCGTGGTTGCGGTGCTTGACCGTCCGCGTCACGCCCAACTCATCGACGACATCCGCGAAGCTGGTGCGGGTACGCGCCTCATGCTCGACGGTGACGTTGCCGGCGGAATCAACGCTGCGCTGTACGGCACACGCATTGACATGTGTGTCGGTATCGGCGGCAGCCCCGAGGGCGTTGCTACGGCGTGTGCCATCAAGGCACTCGGCGGTGAAATCCAGACGATCCTGTACCCGCAGTCTGATGATGAGCGTCAACGCGGAATGGATGCCGGGCTCAAGTTCGATCACGTCTACACGGCTGACGAAATGGTCGCCAGCGACAACACGTTCTTCGTTGCGACGGGTGTCACCGATGGTGGACTCGTGAAGGGTGTGCGTCGCTACGGCCCCATCATCCGCACGGAGTCGATTGTGTTGCGTTCACACTCGGGAACGATCCGCCGCATTTCGGCTGATCACCTCGCCGAGAAGTGGCTCGACCACTAAAGACAGCCTTCAATTGGCGCGTTCTCCGTCTCGGAGAGCGCGCCAGTTCTCGTTAACGGCCGTCGCTGTCGGCGGGCAGTTCGAGTTCCATTTCGGCTGCCGTGATGTGCTTTGGCGTGACCTCAACCGTGTGGGTATCGCCGATGACTTTCGATTCGTCGAGGGCATTGAGCTTGCGGGCGGTCACGAGCACGCGGCTCTCGAGCGAGTTCGCGAACTGGTTGTAACTGTTCACGGTGGTGTCTATTGAGCGACGCAGTTTGTCGGCGTGCTCGGCAAGCGTGGCGAGGCGCTGGTAGAGCTCTTTGCTGAGATCAAACAGCGTCTTGGCTTGGTCGGTGAGCACGTCTTGCTGCCAGGAGAACGCCACCGTCTTCAACACTGACCACAGGGTCACGGGGGAGGCGAGAGCGACGCGCTTGCTGAATGCGTAATCCATGATTGATGGGTCAGCTTCCATCGCTGACGATACGAGCGATTCGCTCGGGATGAACGCAATAACGAGCTCGGGGGAGGCCTCGAGCCCGGCCCAGTAGGCCTTGCTGGCGAGGGTGTCGATGTGGCCGCGCATCACCTTGACGTGCTGCTTGATGAGGGCCTCGCGGCGGGCACCTTCTTCTCCCGTCGCGGTGACTGAGATCTGGCTCGCCTCCAAGAAGGCGGTGAAGGGAACTTTGGCGTCGACCGCGATGTTCTTGCCGCCGGGAAGGTGCACGACCATGTCGGGGCGGCCGGCACCGGCATCCGAATTGATGCTCGATTGCAGGTCGAAGTCGACCCGTTCGATGAGGCCAGCGGCCTGCACGACGTTGCGCAATTGGGTTTCGCCCCAGACGCCACGCGTGGAGTTGTTGCGCAGGGCCGATGCCAACGATTCGGCGGTGCTGCGCAGGCGCTCTTCGGATTCGGTGGCCGACTTGAGTTGCTGGCTCAGTTCGCCGTGTTGCAGACTGCGCTGCGACTCCAACTCGGTGACCTTGTTCTGCATCGTGCGTAGCGTCTCTTGCACGGGGGTGAGCGCCTGCAGAACCTTAGATTCGCGACGTTCGCGCTCAACGAGAGCCGCAGCTTCATCACGCTGACGATCGAGGGTCTCGCGGTACTGCACTTGCAGTGATGCCACTTGCTCGCTCAGCGCTTCAGACCGTGCCGTGATGGATGCCAGCTCCGCTGCCAGCCGAGACTGCTGTTCGCGCTCGGCGGCAGTCACGTTCGCGATCGCGGCCTGATGGCGTGCCTCCAGCACTTCGGGGTCAACGCGGCCCGTCGGTGCGGTCGCGCGAACGCGGGCAATGAGCAGGCCAATCACGACGCCGAGGACGGCGCCCACGAGTAGACCAACGATGAGGGCGACGAGGGGATCCATTCCGCCAGTGTGCCAGCCGGCGACGACATTGCAGGATGCCCTGCGGCAGTTGTCCCGAAGCGCCCCTAGGGTTAACGCATGGCTAGCGATTCCGTGCATCCGCTCGATGTGAGCACCGACGATCTGCGCTACCTCATTGCTGTGGCTCGCGCCGGCCGAATGGTGTCGGCAGCAACTCTGCTCGGCGTCGACCACACCACCGTGCGTCGCCGCATCGACCGGCTTGAAGCAGCCCTCGGGGTGCGCCTCCTTGACCGTGGCGCTGACGGCTGGGAGCTCACCGCTATCGGCCGCGAAGTTGCCACCCGCGCCGCCGGGCTCGAGAACATCGTTGAAAACGTCGTCGGCGCGACCAGCGGGGGAGCGGACGAAGTGCGCGGCACCGTGCGCATCGTCGCGCCCGATGGATTCGGGGCCACCTTTGTGACGGCAGCGCTCGCGGCAGTGCAGGCGGAGCATCCTGCCATCACGGTCGAGCTGGTCACCTCTACCCGCCCGCTGAGTTTGCGTGGCGCAGGCTTCGATCTGGCGATCACGATCGGCACCACGGCGACCTCACGCCTCGCCTCTGAGCCGCTCGCCGCCTACGCGTTGCGTCTCTATGCTTCGCCCGGCTATGTCGCGACGCATCCACCGATTCATTCTGTTGCCGATCTCGACAGCCATCCGCTGGTCTTTTATGTGGATGCCCTGCTCACGGTTCGCGAGCTCGACCTCGCCCCGGTACTCGGCGGCATGCGCGTGGGATTTGGTTCCACGAGTGTGTTTGCGCAACTCGAGGCCACGCGTCAGGGAGCAGGCATTGGGTTGCTGCACGCCTTCATGGCTGAGCCCGAGCCTGGCCTGGTTGCGGTGCTGCCCGACGAGGTCAGTTTCCGCTTGGAGTTCGCTCTTTCGGTGCGCAAAGAGGCCGCGGATGTCGAGGCCGTTCAGCTGGTGCGAGCGGCTTTGCATCGCGAGGTCGCGCGGCGCGGCTCAGAGCTATTGCCCTTCAACTAGCGCCTCACACCACCGTGTGCGTTTCTGCAGATTGCCCGTGCGCTAATAGGTCTTGATTGCAGATCGGATGGGTTGCAGACTGGGCACACCTCCGATCGAAAGTAGGCCCATGTACTCTACGATTCCGCACTGGATCAACGGCTCCGCTACCGAGGGCGATTCGCCCAACCGTGGCGACGTCTTCAACCCCGCAACGGGCGCTGTCGCTCGCACCGTTCCTCTCGCATCCGTCGCTGATGTCAACGCTGGTGTTGCCGCGGCTAAGGCTGCCTTCCCCGCTTGGGGCAACACGTCGCTCGCCAAGCGCACCGCGGTAATGTTTGCTTTCCGCGAGCTTTTCAATGCTCGCAAGGATGAGCTTGCTGCCATCATCACCGCCGAGCACGGCAAGGTGCTTTCAGATGCTGCTGGCGAGATCGCCCGTGGCCTTGAAGTTCTCGACTACGCCTGTGGCATCGCCCAGCTCAGCAAGGGCGAGTACAGCGAAAACGTGTCAACCGGTGTTGACGTGTACTCGTTGCAGCAGCCGCTCGGCGTTGTCTCGATCATCAGCCCCTTCAACTTCCCGGCCATGGTGCCGATGTGGTTCTTCCCCATGGCCGTTGCCGCCGGCAACACGGTTGTTTTGAAGCCCAGCGAGAAGGACCCGTCCGCCTCGCTCTGGATGGCAGAGCTTTTCACCGAGGCAGGCCTTCCTGACGGTGTCTTCAACGTCGTTCACGGTGACAAGCTCGCCGTTGACACCCTTCTTGAGCACCCCGATGTTGCCAGCGTCTCGTTCGTTGGTTCCACCCCGATCGCCAAGTACATCTACGAAACCGCTGCTCACCACGGCAAGCGCGTTCAGGCCCTCGGCGGCGCCAAGAACCACATGCTGGTGCTTCCGGATGCGGACCTCGACCTCGTTGCTGACTCTGCTGTCAACGCTGGCTTCGGTTCCGCTGGCGAGCGTTGCATGGCGATCTCGGTCGTCGTTGCTGTCGAGCCTGTTGCTGACGAGCTCATCGCCAAGGTCAGCGAGCGGATGTCGACCCTCAAGGTTGGCGACGGAACTCGCTCCTGCGACATGGGTCCGCTCATCACGCAGCAGCACCGCGACAAGGTTGCTGGCTACATCGAGCTTGCTGAAGCTGACGGCTCCACTGTTGTCGTTGATGGACGCGGCATCGAGATCGATGGCGACGCTAACGGCTTCTGGCTCGGCCCGACGCTCATCGACAACGTCTCCACGGATTCGGATGTCTACAAGCACGAAATCTTCGGACCGGTTCTCGGCGTGATTCGCGTTCAGAGCTACGAAGAAGGGCTCGCCCTGATCAACTCCTCGCAGTATGGAAACGGCACCGCGATCTTCACGAACGATGGCGGAGCGGCTCGTCGCTTCCAGCGCGAAGTTGAGGTCGGCATGGTCGGCATCAACGTTCCGATCCCCGTTCCGGTTGCCTTCTTCTCCTTCGGTGGGTGGAAGGACTCCATGTTCGGCGACACGAAGGCTTATGGCCCCGACGCCATCCGTTTCTTCACCCGTCAGAAGGCTGTAACCAGCCGCTGGCTCGACCCCAGCCACGGTGGAATCAACCTGGGCTTCCCGCAGAGCGACGCCTAACACCTAGTCCGCATTACCGTCGCGATAGCGGTCCCGTACCTCGGGGCCGCTATCGCCGGTAGGATTGTCTTCTGTGGCTCTCACTATTGCAATCGTTGGACTCCCGAATGTCGGCAAGTCCACCCTCTTTAACGCCCTGACCAAGAATTCGGTGCTCGCCGCGAACTATCCGTTCGCGACCATCGAACCTAACGTGGGCATCGTGAACCTGCCCGACCCGCGCCTCAAGGTGCTTGCGGGCATCTTCAACAGTGAGCGCATTCTGCCTGCTCCTGTTTCCTTCGTTGACATCGCCGGCATTGTGCAGGGCGCCAGCGAGGGCGAAGGCCTGGGCAACAAGTTCTTGGCGAACATTCGCGAGGCTGACGCCATCGCTCAGGTCGTGCGCGGCTTTAGTGACCCGGATGTTATTCACGTCGACGGCAAGGTTGATGCGGCATCCGATATGGAGACCATCAACACTGAGCTGATTCTCGCTGACCTGCAGACGCTTGAAAAGGCTGTTGCGCGGTACGAGAAGGAACTCAAGACCAAGCGTGTTGAGCCCGCCGTTCTCGAGGCTGCGCTTGCTGCGCAGGCGTTCCTCAATGAGGGCAAGCCGTTGTCGGCGGCGACCAAGATCGAACTTGAGCTGATCAGCGAACTGGGTCTGCTCACCTCTAAGCCATTCATTTACGTTTTCAACGTGGATGAAGCGGTGCTGGGCAGCACCGAGAAGCTCGCCGAATTGGCGGCCCTAGTTGCCCCCGCGAAGGCCATCTTCCTCGACGCCAAGCTGGAGGCCGAACTCATCGACCTCGACGAAGAGGATGCCGCAGAGCTTCTCGCGAGCACCGGCCAGGAAGAGAGCGGTCTCGACCAGCTCGCCCGCATCGGTTTCGACACTCTCGGCCTGCAGACGTACCTCACGGCTGGTCCGAAAGAGACTCGTGCCTGGACGATCCCGAAGGGTGCCAAGGCGCCTCAGGCTGCCGGCGTCATCCACACAGACTTCGAAAAGGGCTTTATCAAGGCGGAGGTCATCGGCTTCGACGACCTCGTCGAGACCGGCTCCATCGCTGAGGCCCGCGCCAAGGGCAAGGCCCGCGTTGAGGGCAAGGAATACGTCATGAGCGACGGCGACGTCGTGGAGTTCCGCTTCAACAACTAGGGGTTTTCTGAGCCGGGCGTAGGGGTATTAGTCTTCCGCTACGCCAGGCTGTTCACAATCTCCGTGAGAAGAACACCTAGCGCGCTGAGACCTTCAGCGTGTTGGTGGTTCTGGTGATGCGCTCCCCGTCGTTCTCGAGGAAGACGATCTCGCCGAACTCGAGAAGCGACCAGTCGTCACCCTCGGTCAAGGGCTCGGAGGCGAATATGACACCGGTCGCGTCATCCTCGCTGCTCTCCTCAAAATCGTAGGTCGTGGCGTCGTCTTCGAAGTTGCACCCCATCAGTAGATACATCGGTTCGAGGAGCATCGAGAGCGCGAAGTCGTCGCTGTCGGGGGCTGACTTCCGCAGCTCCTTCCAATCACCAGCGGGGTTGGTCTCACCGTGGTGACCGAGGCCGACGTTGATACCGATTATGCGGTCGGCTGACACGAGGGCCATTTTCAGCTTGGTCAGAGCGCCAAGGTCGAGGTCCTTCATCGCCTGGGCGATCAGCTCGATGAGCTTCTCGATCGCTCGTTGGACGTCCTCGTTGCTGTCACCCTCGAGCAGCGAGAGGAGTAGCACGTAGATGAACTCGGTGTCCGTGTTCCCGCGCATCTGTTTGAGATACCGATCCTCGCAGTGCTGCAGAAGCTCGCGCTGCAGGAGCTGCCAGTTGGGCAGGTAGCCATTTTGGGCGACGATCCACGGGGTCTCCTCGAAGGAGAACGGGTGGCAGTTCTCGTCGACCATCACGACCTTGGAGTCGTACGCCGCGGCTCGCACATGCGCCAACATTGTGCTGGCCTGGAGGCTGGGGATCATCCGGCTGGCGTTGTCGTCGTAAAAGGCCGCCATGGGTCGGCGGTAGATGAAGGGTTCTTCGGGCTTCAGCAGGTGCTCGCCCCAGATCCCGAATCCCCATCCGGCCAACTGGAGCTCGGGGTGCCGTTCGGGGTCGAGTGCCTGGTTGATCAGGCTGTTCTCTGGCTTGAGGAGGAGGTTCTCCAGTGGTGTCTCAGGACCGAGGTAAGCGAGCACGCGGCACATAAATCTCCTTCGTTGGGCTCCTGCGATCCTACCGTCGTCGCACGGAGCCGGAGCCGGAGCCGGTCGCGGTGGCGAGTCCGCGCCGGTCGAGGTTGCGCCGAGTTCGACTCTTCGGTGCGCTCAGCAGAGGAGGGATGGATGGTCTTCGATATGCCGCTGTTGTCGTCGATGCCCACCGAACGGCTGACTCCGTTGAGAAGGACTTCGACTTGATCGCCCCGGCGGCCGGCCAGCCATGTGGGACATTGCTGGTCATCTGAACAGCACAGCGAGGTTAATCGGCTACGAAACGCGGTGCAGTTCCGCTTCAACAACTAGCTATCCGCTGATTGCAAGTGAGCAATACCTCATGATGGACAGAGGCGGTGGTCTTGAAAAACGACATCGGTTTGCCGCGCGTTAGCCGCCTCATCCTCGCTCGCACTACGCGTCGCGCGGCTTCTGGGTGCTGTGACTGCGTTATGCTCACACTTGAGTGTTGAGTTATTCTTCGAATAATGCTCCTTCCAGGGTGCTCGAGCCCGGCTGTTGTGCGAAGAATATCTGACTAGGCGATCGCGCAGTGCGGCCTTCACGACGAGTTCGTCAACAGTGTTTAGGACAGAGAGGTCAGTGGATGGGAGCGAACGATGTTGTCTTGCTGGAGGACATGGTCGAACGATCACGCCGGGAGACCGAGGGCTTCAACGCTGCTGAGCAGGAGGCGTACTTCGTTTCGTGGCATTATCTAAGCAAGTACCGGCCAAGTCACGACGACGTCCTGTCCGGGATCGTTGACGGCACTCGCGATGGTGGCGTGGATGCAATTCACCTCTTCGCTAATGGGTACTACGTCCGCGACGGCGTGAATATTGGTGCACTCGGCAGAAATCCTCAGCTGGATCTAGTGCTGATCCAAGTGAAAAATACGCGTGGTTTCGGGGAGACCGCGGTCGAAAAATTGATCGTTCATTTGCCTAAACTTCTGGATTTTGCACGAGACGACATCGCCTTGGAAAAGCAGTTCAACCCTCGGCTCATTGAGATCACGCGTCGATTCCTTGACACATATCGCGCAATGGATATGCCAAGGCTTCGCATCTTCGTGGCATTTGCGGCGCTGAAGGCGGAGCAAATTCACGAAAACGTCGTCTTAAAGGCGAATGATCTTGAAGCTACGCTCAAGGCCGCCTTCGGGAATGGTGACCCCTCTGTTGATCTCCTTGATGCAGCGAGTATGGCCAATCTCGCTCGGGAAAAGCCGCCGGTAACGGCGGAGCTGACGTTGGCAGAGAACCCCATTTCCACGGATATGTCCGGCGGTTATGTTGGGCTGGTTAAGCTTTATGATTACCAGAAGTTCATCACGGATGACACTGGGAAGCTCGACGCGTCGCTCTTCGATGCAAATGTGCGCGATTACGACAGCGACTCCGGCGTAAACATGAGCATCCAAGAGACCTTGAGTAAGCAGGACACAGACGTTGACTTTTGGTGGCTAAACAACGGGGTAACCATAGTGGCCGATCGAGTGCAGCCTGCGGGAAAGCTACTTCACCTTGACTCGCCGCAGATTGTGAACGGGCTTCAAACGTCGTATGAAATCTATAAGCAAGGCTCGTCGCACGAGTATTTAGAAGATCGTGGTGTGTTAGTCAAGGTCATTCAAGCGGATGACGACCTTGTCAAAGATCGGATAATTCGCGCCACGAACAGCCAGACCATTCTTGGCTTGAGCTCGTTGCGCGCAACTGATCGCGTGCAACGGGAGATCGAGGAGTTCCTTCGAACTAAGGGGCTTTACTACGAGCGCCGCAAGAATTACTACCGTAATCGTCAAATTCCGCTGAGAGACCTCGTTTCGATTGACCAGATGGGCCAAGCAGTTCTCGCGACGCTTGTTCAAGCACCGCATGTTTCTCGGGGTGAGGTATCACGGATCTTCAAGGATGAGATTTATAACGTAGTCTTTAGCGGCTCCAACCCGATGAGAGCCTATTACGCTTCGATCGCGATCGTGCGGGAGTGTGAAAAGTTCCTGCGTGAGAACCGGGCCACACACGGTCAGGTGGATGACTATGTATTCCACCTTTCCATGGCGGCCAGCATTGCGATGACTCGAAAGCGAGAACCGAATGCGAAGGATCTTGCGTTGATGGATGGCGTGCCGTCGAGCGACCTTCTCGCTGACCTGATGGAAATCGTCAGACAAGCCTTCGCAATCACCGCAAACGAGACTCGAGAAGTATTGTTTGAGAAGCTCGCGAAGGACCCGCGTGCCACTCGAGCGGTTACCTTTAGTATGGCGCGCTACCTGGCATCCTCGCCCCGTCAGCGTGGCCCCGTCGTCGAGCGTTAGTCGGTTCCGGGCCACTGCGAGGAAGTAAGGCCGACATGAGCTGCATGGTGGTATCGGAGACAAAGGCAAGGCCGCACGGGGTAAGGAGCTGATGCCTGCCCGCGACGGAACGGGGTGGAGTTCCGCTTTAGCAACCAGCTTTGGCTTAGCCTTCGGGGTATCGGTCTTTAGAGCTGTTGATCACCAACTTTTCACGCGAATTCCGTGAAAACCGCGGTCGGGTGTTCTAGATCACGGACCTCAGCGAACCCCATTGCGCGGTAGAAGGTGATCTGCCCAGGTTCGTCATCGGTGAGGAGAACCTTCTGCAGCACGTCATCGTAGGGTTCAAAAATTCGAACGAAGAGTTCGCGACCGATCCCGGCGCGGTGATGCTCGGGCGCGACCAGAATGTCTTACAAGTAGACGATCGTTAGCCCGTCCCGATGACGCGGGCGAGGCTGACTAGACGGGCCCCATGCAAAGCGGTCGCGACCCTCAGCGATGCCGAGATGGCAGCGTCGAGCCGATCGGGATCTTGCGTGTAGGTCGCCCACCGCACTGCAGCGTACAGGTTGGTGATCGCATCGCATCCAAGTAGGGCGCCGACACGGTAGGTAATGCTCGCTCCGCGATCATATCTGCGGAAAACGATGGGTGAGGAGAATTGTCGCAATCCTCCGCCGGTGCGGTGCGGTGTGATCGTCCTAGTAAGCTCATCGAACTTACCGAACTCTTAAGGTTGATAAATGCTTACAACTTCTGACCCCGGACTAACCACTAATGAAATGTTGACTCTCGTGGTTGCGGTCGTTGCTATCGGGCTCAGCGCAGGCTCGCTAGCGTTAGGGATCGTGGCAGTGGTGCAGACAAAATACTACTTCCTTCGACCCCATTTCAAGTTCTTCGTGACGCCCTCCTCGCAAGCCAAGGGTGTTCCATCAGTGATCGTGCACGTCAGTCAGCGCGGACCAGCCGGTGCTCACGACGTGAAGTTTGAAGTGTGCAAACCGGGCGGAAATTGGCAATCGATGAGAACGCAAACCGAGGTGCCCGCGCACACGAGGTTTAACTGGTGGGAGGGGCTCGCTGATACGTCCGACGTCGCCATATGGGACATCTCTGGCGTGTCGAGCCGAACGCTCTCAACTGGCGACGCTATAGCAGGCGTGTGGAAATGGCGTGTCCGATGGAGCGAAGCGCCCGACCCCAACAAGGAGCGCACCGAGACGGCCAAGCACCGTGTAACGAAGCGAGCGGTCCGCCGCGGTACATACCTAGCGACCGGCTAGGTCGGCGGGGCACCAACCGTTTGGGCGGAATTCTGAGGAGTTCCGTTTCATTAACTTGCCACACCGCCCTGTCTCACAACCTTCTATGAGTAGGCTCGTCCCAGCGGCGCTCCCTGCCGTACGCCTACGCCGAAGGAGTTCACAATGCCCGTTATCGCCATCATCGGAGCAGGCCCCGGACTGGGCGCTGCAGTTGCCCGTAGGTTCGGGCGCGAAGGCTTTGCTGTCGCCCTGATCTCTCGGGATCAGTCGAAGCTCGATGCGCTCGCTGCTGAGCTCGAAACGGATGGCGTGACCGCCCGCGGATTTGTTGCGGACGTGCGCGAGCCGGCACAACTCGAGGACGCACTCGCGCGTGCCGCTGCCGACCTGGGGCCGATCACGACAGTCCAGTACAGCCCGCTCCCATCGCGCGACTACCTGAAGCCGGTGCTCGACCTGACTCCCGAACTCGCGCTAGAAGCACTCCAGTTTTCTGCCCTTGGGCTCATCCACACCGCGCGCGCGGTGCTGCCCGCAATGCGCGAGGCCGGCCACGGCAGCATCATCCTGATCAACGGCGGAACCTCGGTGAAGGCGCGTGCCGGCTTCGCGGGAACGTCTCTCGCGTTCCCCGCCGAAAGTGCTTACGGCGAGATGTTGCACAAGACGCTCGAAGGGGAGGGGATCCGCATCCGTCAGCTCGTCATCCCGGGCGGCATTCCCAAGCTTCAGCTGCCCAACGGCATCGATGACGTCGCTTCTCGAATCTGGGACATCCACGCCGCAGAAGGCGAATTCCGCACGATGCTCATCCCGCTCGAAGACGGCCGCGAATAGTGCGCTCTTCCGCGACTAGTCGCACAACCTGCCGGCCTTCGAAAGGAACCAGTTCATGACGACAGCGGAAGAGTACCTTCGCGACATTCCCGCGGCCCACCGCTCGGCGACGAACACGATCGCTGCCCGGCTCTCGCTGTGGGCCAAGGACCTTGCGTCTGAACTGCAGCCGGTGGTGTTCCTTCCCGGCCAGAAAGACCACCCGGTCTTTGACGACGCTGCTCGAGTCTTCGACGATGCTGTCGAGCAGCTGTTGCTTGCGGATGCTCCGCGACCCAACGAGGTGCCGCTGCTGTTTGTCGGCTACCACGCCATGAATCTCTTCACACGAAAGCGCCAGACTCTGGGTTTTCTCCTGACCGATCAGCGCATCGTTATTCAAGACAAGTTCGCGGGAGTGTTCGGGCGAGAGCTTCCCAATTATCGGATGCTGCCCGTCACCTCGGTAGATCCGGTCGCCTCCAGTCATGCCCTGATCAGTTCCGTTGGCAGTGCCTTCGATTGGTCAGACATGGTGAAGCTCATCGGAGCCGACTCGGCTGAGGGCCACTCTCCAGAGTTCCGGCTCACTCAGCTTCTCGTGGATGCCGTGACTAGCGTCGTGCAGCTCTCGCAGGTGCTCGGGCTCGCCGTCGTGGGTGAACCGAGCGAGGAAGAGACTGAGAACTTGACTGCTTCTGAGCTGGTTCCGCGGCTGGCAGAGCTCGGCATCCGTAGCGATGTATTGCTGGCCGACGACCCGCGCCTCACCAAGATGCTCAAGAAATTTGGCCCCAAGATCGGCTTGGGCGACGGCGAGACCATAGCGTTCGCATCGCTCGATAAAACCTTCGCGGGTGTGTACGGCATTGTCGTTACCGATACCGCGGTTCGCTCGTGTGACCTGATGGAAGAACCGGTCGTATCTCTCCGCAGTGCAATCGACCCGGCATCCATCAAGCTGGATGACAAAGCGACCGCGATCATTACCGAGCCGGGCGTTGCACACGTCCTTGTCTCGCACCTGTCGGCCGACGTGAAGAATGGGATTGTGACCGCGCTGCGTGAACTGATCGCCGGCGACGTCAAGCGTTAAGCGTTAACGAGCACCGACTCTGCAGCGGCACGTCGTGCGCGGGGTGCGGTTTCGCGCTCGCGGATGACGTCGGTCATTTCCGCGGGGTCACCCAGTGCGCCAACGGCCATGACCGTGGTGGGGGTGAAGTGGGGGTCGATGTCGAGGGCCGCTGCTGCGGCATCCGGGTCGAAGCCTGACATCTGGTGGCTGAACAGTCCGTGGCTCTGGGCCTGGATGGTGAAGTAGGCAACGGCCTGGCCGGTGTCGTAGAGGGCGGTCGGCTGCGGCTTGCCCTCCGGGTTGTGGTGTTCCGTCAGGAAGACGAGTAGTGCTGACGCGGACCCGGCCCACGACTGGTTGAACGCGATAAGTGAGGAAACGATGGCGTCGTGCTGCGGGGTTCCGCGGCGAGCGACGACGACGCGCCAGGGCTGACTGTTGTAGGCCGAGGGTGCCCAGCGAGCAGCTTCGAGAGCATTCTGCAGCGCCGCCTCATCGAGCGGTGCGGTGGCATCGAAGTGGCGGGGGCTCCACCGTTCGGCAAGCACATCAAGGATGGGGGAGTCGGTCGCGGCGAGACGGTCGTGAAGCATGGTCATGAAGGAGGCCTTTCAGAAGCTGAACAGAGTCGATCTGCGATGTCGTGGGGTGCAACGTGAGCGTGGCCGGTCGTATTCCAGATCGGCTCGCTAATCTGCAACGGTGCAATCAGGTAAAATTGACCATTAGCGACTAGTTCAGCGCTGCGCCAGCCCGATTGGTGCCTAGCCGAAAGTGCCTTATGTCTGACGCTCTACCCCTCTGCCCGAACTGCTCAAGCGACCTCGCCTACGAAATGGGCTCGCTGCTGGTGTGCCCGATGTGCGCGCACGAGTGGTCGCCGAGTGAAGCGGATGCCGCTGCCGAAGCAGAACAAAACGCCGCAGTCATCAAGGACGCGTTCGGCACGCCGCTCGCCGATGGCGACACGGTGAGCATCGTCAAGGACCTCAAGGTCAAGGGCAGCCCCACGTCGATCAAGGTCGGAACGAAGGTGCGCAACATCCGCCTCGTTGATGGTGTTGGCGACCACGACATCGACTGCAAGGTCGACGGTTTCGGCCAGATGCAGCTCAAGTCGAGCGTCGTCAAGAAGGTCTAGGCTCCCGCAACCGAGGGCTTCCTGCACGGTGAATCGTCAGGCTCGTTCAAGGCGCGCAGGCGTAGGGTGACGGCATGACCGAAAAGCAGCCGTACACCGTGATTTCTGAGCATGATGGTTACGAAGTGCGGCTCTATCCGGCGCACATTCTGGCGCAGGTGGATGCCGACGGGTCGTTCTTTGAGGCCGGGAATCAAGGATTTCGTCCGCTCATCCGGTACATCAGCGCATCGAACATTTCTATGACAGCGCCGGTTATTCAGGCTCCCGGGCAATCGAAGAAATACACCGTGAGTTTTGTGATGCCTGCCGGAGCAACGAGCGTTCCCGCCCCTGGCGACGCCACCGTGCGCACGACCGAGGTTCCCGAGCAGCGGGTGGCCGCGCGGCGATTTAGCGGCGGCTCCAACGAAGAGAAATACCAACAGAATGCGGATGCTCTGCTCGCTGCCCTCAACCGTGACTGCGTCGCACCCTTGGGTGCCGTGTACTTTGCCCGCTATGACCCGCCGTGGAAGCCCGGATTCTTGAAACGTAACGAAGCCCTCGTCGTCGTTCGCTAGCCCGCGCCCGCTAGCCCCACCCACAGCACTTCAGGAGAACTCATGACCCGAGTCGCCGCCATCGATTGCGGAACCAACTCGATCCGCCTGCTCATCGCCGACCTCGACGGGCACGGCGGGCTGACCGATGTGCTGCGCACCCTCGAAGTCGTGCGGTTGGGGGAGGGCGTCGACCGCACCGGTCGGTTCAGCCAGGGTGCCCTCGATCGCACCATCGCGGCCGTGCGCCGCTACGCTGATCTGTGCCGCGAGCACGGTGCCGAGCGCATCCGTTTCGTCGCTACCTCTGCCACACGGGATGCCGCCAACCGCGCCGAGTTCACCGACGCGGTCGTCGCAATTCTGGGTGTGCCGGTCGAAGTGATTCCCGGAACCGAAGAAGCCGCGCTGTCGTTCCGCGGAGCGCTCACGGTGTTGCCTGCACCCGAGCTAGATGCCGCAACCAACGGCGCGCTCACGCCCCAACACCTCGTCGTTGACCTCGGCGGGGGCTCCACTGAGCTTGTGATCGGTGGCAACATCCCCGAAGCGGCATATTCAATGGATGTCGGCTGCGTGCGCTTGGCGGAGCGCAACATCACGAGCGACCCGCCCTCCGAATCTGAGCTCGCCGCCATCCGTAGCGACGTTGTCGCAGCGCTCGACGTCGCAACCGCAACCGTCGACCTCTCACAGGCCACCGAGGTCATCGGAGTCGCGGGCACCGTCACCACAATCACCGCGCACGCCCTCGGCCTCACGAGCTACGACCCGGTCGCGATCAGCGGAAGCCGGTTACCGCTCGCAGACGTGCTCCGTTCCTGCGAAGCGCTCACCCACATGCCCCGCTCCGAACGCGAAGCCTTGCCCTATATGCACCCCGGCCGCGTCGACGTGATCGCCTCTGGTGCGGTCATCTGGGCGACGGTGCTGCAACGAGTGGCGGATGCCACGGCTGCAGCAGGTCACCCGCTCGAGTGGGTCACGACGAGCGAGCACGACATCCTCGACGGCGTTGCCCTCTCGCTCGGGAATAGCGCGCATGAGTCACCGGTTTCGCCAGTATGACAAAACTTGGGTTCCTCTCCTTCGGGCACTGGCAAGACGTTGAGGGGTCGCCCACTCGCACTGGAGCTGACGCGCTGCTGCAGGCAGTGGAGCTTGCCGTTGCGGCAGAGGAAGTCGGCGTCGACGGTGCCTACTTTCGGGTGCACCATTTCGCGCGCCAGCATGCATCGCCGTGGCCGTTGCTCTCCGCCGCGGCTGCCCGCACCAGCACCATCGAGCTCGGTACCGGTGTCATCGACATGCGCTACGAGCACCCTCTGGCCATGGCAGAACTCGCGGCGCAAGCAGATCTTATTTCCGCGGGGCGTCTGCAGCTCGGCATTAGCCGAGGCTCACCCGAAACGGTGATCGACGGATGGCGCGCTTTCGGTTACGAACCGGCAGCGGGAGAGAGCGATGCCGACATGGCTCGCGCCCACACGGATAAGTTTCGCCGTGCGATCGCGGGCGAAGGGCTCGCTCCCGGCAATCCGCAGATGATTGGCACGAGCGCTTTGCAGCCGATTCAGCCGCAGGCACCCGGACTCAGCGAACGCATCTGGTGGGGCGCAGGCACCCGGGCCACCGCGATCTGGACGGCTGAGCAAGGGATGAACCTGATGAGTTCGACGCTTCTCACCGAAGACACCGGAGTTCCCTTCGATGAGCTGCAGGCCGAACAGATTGCGATGTTCCGGGATGCGTGGGCGAGTGCCGGCCACGACCGTGCACCACGGGTTTCGGTGAGTCGCAGCATCCTGCCCATCATTGATGACGAGACCGAGTACTACTTTGGCATCCAGGGGCAGGTCGAGCAGCGCGATCAAGTCGGCATGCTCGGCGGTTCACGCTCTCGTTTCGGCCGCTCCTATATCGGAGCCCCCGATGTGATCGCCGCCGAGCTCGCACGCGATGCGGCAGTGCAGGCCGCCGACACCCTGTTGGTTACCGTGCCCAACCAGCTCGGGGTCGAGTTCAACACTCGTATTCTCGAGGCGCTCGTGAAGCACGTGATGCCCGTGGTCGACGCCGACAGTGCGCCTTCAATCGCCTAAGAATCCGACCTCTTCGACGGCGTAGTTCCATCGTCTATGTCAGCGCCCTAAACTCTCCATCAAGCGTTGCAGCAGTGGCAACGGCGAGACTCAATCGGCCCTGAAACGAAAAGGCGGTCTACGCGTGTCTACAAAGAAGGTGCAATCGAAACTTCGCTCAGCAGCGCTCGAGCAGCGCATGCTGCGCATTGAACGCAAGCCGAAGTTCGCCGACCGCCTTGACGGATTCATTGTGGGTGTTGGCACTAAGTGGGCGCTGCTCGCACGCATCACAGAAGGGCATTTCGACGGATACTTCGCGTTTCAAATACGCGACGTCCGACGCATCCGCCCGGACACAACCTTCATGGGGGCGTTCGCGAGAACTCAACCAGAATGGCCTCCGACCTCTCCGTTCGAGCACGCGCTTGATTCAACTGCGGACGTGATTCTCGCTCTAGGCCATCACCGGAATCGCCATGTTGGTGAGTAGCCAGAGCCCGCTCATCATGATGAACACTTGCCAGAGCGCACGGCGGTGGCGGCCGACGAGAATCTCTTTCAACGGGCTAGTGCGCTGCAATGGACGTTGCCACTGCGGCGACTCTTCGACCCGCGCACGGTAGTAGAACAGCATGGTGAAGGCGAGCAGCGAGCCCAGAATGAAGAGCGTTCGCCAACCCCACTGGCTATAGGCGGCGGCGTCGAGCACGCTCTGCAGCACAAACACCATGCCCGCGATCGAGGCGTTGGCCCAGGGCGACATCCACATGATGAGGCCGCTGACGAGGCCGCGCCGTTCGGGCCGCGACCATTCCATCGCGAGCGGAATGGCGGAGGTGTATTCGCCGCCCAGGAAGATGCCGCCCACAAAACGCAGCAGCAAAATCGCGGCCAGCGTGCCGCTGCCCAGCACCGTGTGATTGGGCACGAGCGCGATCAGCAGCGTCGTGAGAGCGACACCGAGCAGAGCAACTTTCGTGGTTGCCGTTCGCCCGATGCGGTCAGAGATCGATCCGAAGATCGCCGCCCCGATCGGGCGCCCCAGCAGGGTTGCGACGAAGATCAGGCCTGCGTTCCCGACCAGATTGTCCGAGCCAAACAGCTGAGCGGATGCCGGGGCCAGGGCGATGACCGGCAAGAAGATGTCGAACTGGTCGACATAGTTGCCGAAGATGCCGCCGCGCACCGCGCGTCGGGTGCCGAGCGGAGCAGCAGAGTCGGTTGCAGCAACAGAGACAGCGGGGGACGAGCTAGTGGGGCGCATGAGCCGTACTTCCTTCGCCGGCATTACCCGGGAGGTTCAACGGTCGAAGCTGCGTCAGCTTCCTCTCAGCCCTTGCCTGTGGGCTCCCGTGGGGACGTGCAACAACATAGCACTCGCGCGCCGCAGCAGCGCCGGCTCGCGAGCAGCAGTGACCCAACGTGCCGGCTGCTCGACGCCGCGGCATCCACCGGTAGACCTATCAGTTGAGCGTTCTCGGTGAGCTTACTGAGAAATATTTGGGAGCGCGGCAATTGCGTTGACGGCGCCCGAAACGGTTGGCAACATAAGTTCACCAATGAAGCTGAGCGGGCAATCGGGTGCCCGCTCTCAGGGCTTCGACACGATCGGAGAGGTCATGATGCACCCCACGGAGAACTCTCCAGCGCACGAAACCGCACCCCACAACGGCGCAGGTTACGACGCACCCGCAGTAGCCCCCAACACCATTCCAGATGCAGCCAGCGCTCTCTGCGAAAATTGGCACGACGAAGAGATTGAGCCTCGCGGCCCGATCAGCTCGCTGCTCATCGACGCTTTCGCGAGCCAGTCGCCACCTCACACGATCAACGGTCTTGCCGACGAAGTGACCGCGGCTATCGAGAGCGGGCGCGACCTAGTGCGTGATGACGACGTGCAGCTTGCCCTCTACCTTCTTTACGGTCTGTACTACGGCCGCGTCGTCGAAAACGGGGACCAATGGGAATGGCATGTCGATACCATCGCCGCTCGCCTTGAGCTGGAACGAGCGTTCGAAGGCCAGCTCCGACGCCTAGTGCCCACGCCAGAGCTCCCCAACGCAGCGGCAGAAGATGTCGCGAAGGCGCTTTTCGCCCTCACTGCCCCTGATCCGGATGCCGGACCAAGTCTCTCGCGCCACGTCGCGAAGAGTCTTACCCGCGAACAGGCCGTCGAGTTCATGGTGCAGCGCTCCGTGTACACGCTGAAAGAGGCCGATCCACACTCGTGGGCGATCCCGAGACTTACCGGGCGGGCTAAGGCTGCGCTCGTGGAGATCCAGGCGGACGAATACGGCAACGGTCGACGCGAGCGGATGCACTCGGAGTTGTTCGCGCGATCGATGAGGGGCATTGGGCTCGACTCTCGCTACGGCACCTATGTTAATTTCGCCCCGGCCATCACGCTCGCCTCGTTCAACATGATTTCTCTGTTCGGCATGAATCGCCGTCTCCGGGGCGCGATCGCAGGTCATCTGGCGGCATTCGAAATGACATCCTCGATTCCCAACGGGCTCTACGCCCGCGGTTTTCGTCGATTAGGTTTCGGCAAGAACGTCACCGAGTACTTCGACGAACACGTTGAAGCGGATGCCGTTCACGAGCAAATTGCCGCCCGCGACCTCGCCGGCGGGCTTGCCGAGAGCGAGCCGGCCTTGCTCAGCGAGATCTTCTTCGGTGCCCGTGCGTGCCTGCTGATCGACGACTGGGTAGGCGAGCACATCCTCGAGTCGTGGATGGCCGGAGAGTCGTCGCTGCGTAAGCCTTTCCCCTTCGACGCAGTGCTCACCGGTAGGGGCGACGATCCCGCGTCCTCCGCGTCGATCACGAGCGCGGGAGCGGGCCGATGAGTTCGTCAGAGAGTAAAGATGACGTTGAGATAGTGGCCTGCACCAACGGGCCACTGCTCGTCCGCGGCGAGATTGACCTGCGCTCCTCCGACGGTGAAGCTATTGAACAGACACGCACAACGGTTGCTCTTTGTCGGTGTGGGGTCTCGGCGATAAAGCCGTTTTGTGACGGCACTCACAAGCTGATCAACTTCAAGGCGTAGTGCCACGGGGATAATGGGCGCATGACTGCCGCTGACTTTTCCACACTCGCCACCGAGACCTATGTCTCCGTCACTACCTTCCGCAAGTCAGGGGAGCCGGTGTCGACACCGGTGTGGGTGGTCGCCGACCGGGACCGATTGTTCGTCACGACGGCGCCCTCCTCGGGCAAGGTGAAGCGGGTGCGGCACACCCCTCGGGTTGAGGTCACGCCCTGCGATATGCGCGGCAACATTGTCGAAGGAGCCGTTGCGGTGCCGGCAACGGCAGCCGTGCGCGACGACACAGCGACGTTGGATGTCATGGATGCGGCCTTGAAGAAAAAATACGGTGCCAAGTACACCGCGATTCGCCTCGCGCAAAAGGTCCGTGGCACTGCGGGGCAGTCTGTGGCGCTCGAGATTCGGCTCTAGAGTCTGCGGCGACGCGCACATCGCTGGCGGCATCCGTATACGACTCGATGAGTCTCGAATCCGATCCTTTTGACTACGAAGTCACGAAAGCTGGCTAGGTGCGCTTTTGTCGTGGCGGGCGTGAAGTTGTTGTGGTGCGCGATGCAGCTGCCAGCGCTCTGATTGAGCGACGACGCATTGTTGCGCAGGGGCTCGATTGTGCGCGCCTTTGTGGTGACATCGGCAGTTTTCGATCGCATAAGTGAGAAAAGCCTGTGGGTAACCGTTTCACTGACGCGAAATTGTGTCACTATTGTGTAGGCCCCCGAAAGGGGGTCAACTTGTGGTTCCCCCGAAACCATGAGCACCCGTGATCGATGGAGTCCCCCTGTGTCCCGACCTCGCCACCGTTCCAGAACAATTAAATCCTGGTTCCTCCGCGCTAGTACACCCGCCCTCGCAACCCTGCTCACTTTGTCCCTCGCCGGTGGTGGCGCTCTCGTAGCGCTCGCCGCCCAGAACAAGCTCGACGATTTTGTGGCTCAGACTTTCGGATGCCCGAACGCAACCGAACTCGTCGTCGTCACCGATCCCACCATCTCGTCGACCGTCCAAACGGTTGCGAATGCTTTCAACGCTGAGCACGTTGGCCAGTGCCTCTCCGTCAAGATCGTGACGCAGCGCTCCGCTGATACTGCCGCGTTGCTGGCATCTGGCACGTCCACTGGTGCCGACGCCTGGATCCCTGATTCGCCGATCTGGCTCAACCGAGTGGAGAGCACAGCGACTGCTCTCGGCCGCGAAATCCCCAAGATTCAGGAGTGGGATTCGATCGCCTCGAGCCCGCTTGTGCTGGCAACACCGGCCGTGAAGGTCGCGGAGTTCGAAGCGTCAGAGGTGGGCTGGGGTGCAATCCTCGACGGCCGCTACCGCACGTTGCTGCCCGATCCGGAGTCGTCATCAGCGAGCATGATCGCGCTGGCTACGCTCAATGACCTTGCCGCAGACACCGACCCTGCTGACTTCGATCGAGTGCTGATGAATCTGGGGCGCTCGATTCCCGATTCCACGAAGGCAGCGTTCACCGAGCTCCAGATCTCCGACTCCCGCATGGTTGCGCTCGCGACCGAGCGCGAGATTGTGGAACACAACGCGTCAAGCCCTGACGAGCCCCTGGTGGCGCTCTATCCGTCCGAAGGTACCGTCGCCCTCACCTACCCCTTTGTGGTGGTAGATAGCTCGGAAGTCACCGAGCTCGAAGCGTCGCGGATGACGGAAGAAGAGCGCACAGAACTCGCCGAGCTTGAGACCTCCCGCACGAAACTCCTCGAGGAATTTGCTGACCTCGTTCGAGGCTCATCTCAGGTTTTGAACGCCGAAGGCTTCCGCGACAACGCCGGTGAGGGGGAGATCCTCGCGTCCGGTGTCATCGCAGCCCCGGTGGCCACCAAGACCGTCGGAGACACCGACGAACTCGTCGGCATCCTGCGCAACTGGAACGCCCTCAACCTTCGCTCGCGCATCCTCACCGTCGTTGACGTGTCTGGTTCCATGCTTGAGCGGGCCTGGGATGGTCAGCGCCGCATTGAGATGTTCCAAAACTCCGCGGAGGATGCCTTCAGCACTCTCTCGGAGGATGACGAGCTGGGCATGTGGCTCTTCTCCAAGGAGCGAGTCGGCACTGAAGACTGGGAAGACGTCGCGGGCATCCGCTCGATGAATGACCCCGAGCATGTCGAGAGCCTTCAGGCGATCATCGACACACTCCCGTCGCGCATCAACGGCTACACCGGACTCAACGACACCGTTCTGGCTGCGGTGACGCACGTGCGCGAAGACTTCAACCCCGACAAAGTCAACTCGGTGATCCTCATCACCGACGGTCGCAACGAAGACGACAACGGCATCTCCTTGGAGAAACTGGTCGACGAACTGAACGCGATGATCGACAAGAACACCGACGAGCCCGTTCCCGTGGTGCTCGTCGGAATTGGGCCAGACACCGACGTCGAGGCGATGCGAAAGATCGCCCAGGTCACCGGTGGAACGGCCTACCAAGCAAACAACCCCACCGAGCTCAGCAATGTGATGCTCGAGGCGTTGTCACAGCGCGACTGCCGCCCGAACTGCAGTTAGCGAACGCCCAGCACCTGCGGCACCACCGGTGTCGCAGGTTGCTGCGGTCTGCGGCGAAAGCGGAGGGACCCGCTTCCGCCACAGATTGGCTAGGCGCCTGCTGTCGGGGCTGCTTCGGCAGCGCCGGCAGCAGGAACGCCGGCGGCAACATCGGCCGCCATGCGTGAACGACGATCCAAGTGGATACCGGCCACCATGCAGCGCACAGAACCACCAGCCAACTCAATCGTCGGAATATCCAGCGGCACGATCTCGCAACTCGCTTCGATCACCGAGCGCTGAGCCGGCGTGAGGCTCGCGAGCGCCCGGGTAGAGAGTGCCAAGATGCGGCCGTTCGGAGTCTTCAGCTCGAGAGCGTTGCCCGCGAAGTTCGCAATCTGATCAGCCGTGAGGTCGATCAGAGTGCGGCCCGGAGCGGTCAAGCGTTCAGCCATCTCCATCCGGCGGTCTCCCGAGGCGATCAGGTCGAGACCGATCATGGCGAAATCGGTCGCGATGCACATCATGACGTTGGTGTGATAAATCGGCACACCATGGCTATCGCGGGCCTCAAACATCATCGGCTCGTAGCCAAACGAAGCGCAGAACCGCTCTAACGCGAGCGGGTTGGCGCGGTGCGACTCAGCCGCATACGCCACCCGGTTGGTGTGGTCGATGACCATCGCGCCGGTGCCCTCAAGGTAGATGCCGTCGTGTTCCAGGCCGGAATAGTCGACAACATCCTGCACCCGAAAGTCGTGCTTCAACATCTCGATGACATCGGTGCGTCGTTCCGTGCGGCGGTTCGGCGCATACATCGGGTACACGGCAACGCGGCCACCACTGTGTGTCGAGAACCAGTTGTTCGGGAACACGCTGTCGGGGCGCGTGCTCTCCTCATCCTCGAACACGTGGATGTTCACGCCCGCGTCACGCAACGTCTCGGCCACCTGGGTGGATTCGTCGTACGCGGCGCGAGCGATCTCATCCGGGGTTCGGCTGGGATCCGTTGACTGGAAGGCATTGTCGCCCGCAGTTTGGCTATTCGGTGTGAACCGGTGAGGGCGGATGAGAACAGCGGCCGTCGGGGCTTGAACGCTCACCGGTGGTTTATGCGGTCAGCGCAGGAACGCGCGATACGAGCGAGAACAGGTCCTTGGGGTCTGCCGGGTCGGCAATGAGGTCAAGGTCGGTGGCGTAGTCGGTGTCGCGCACGGCATCGAAGACATAGCGCAGGGCCGAGAAGTCTTCGATTGCGAAGCCAACGGAGTCGAAGAGGGTTACTTCTTCGGCAGACGTGCGGCCAGTTGCGGTCCCAGCGAGCACTTCCCACAGCTCGGTGATGGGGGAGTCAGCTTCAAGCTGCTGGATCTCACCCTCGATGCGGGTCTGCTCCGGGAACTCGACGAACACGGTCGAGTTGCGCACGATGGCCTCTTCGAGCTCTGTCTTGCCCGGGCAGTCTCCGCCAATGGCGTTGAGGTGCATTCCGGGTTCGATCATGTCGGCGGTGAGAATCGTCGCGTTCTTCTTGTCTGCGGTGCAGGTCGTGACGATGTCGGCGCCCGCAACAGCGTCTGCTGCTGAGGTTGCGCGCACGATGTCGAAACCGAGTGGCTCAACGTTGCGAATGAACTTGTCCATCGCAGCGGGGTCGGTGTCCCAGACGCGCAGGCTCGTGATGCCGAGGCCGGCGCGGAAGCCGAGTGCCTGGAACTCCGACTGAGTGCCGGTGCCGATGAGGGCGAGAACGCTCGAGTCGGGGCGAGCCAAGGCGCGCGCCGCCATGACGGAGGTCGCAGAGGTGCGCAATGCCGTGAGCAGGGTCATCTCCGAGAAGAACGTGGGGTAGCCGTTGTCGACGCGAGCGAGCATGCCGAGCGCGGTGACGGTCTGGAAGCCCAGTGCAGGGTTGGAAGGGTGGCCGTTGACGTACTTAAAGCCGTACGTTTCGCCATCGCTCGTCGGCATCAATTCGATGACGCCTTCGGGGGAGTGGGCGGCAACGCGAGGTGACTTGTCGAACTGGGGCCACTTGGCATAATCCTGTTCGAGGTAACCCACGATGCCCATAATGATCGGCTCGATGCCGGTGTCGGCAATCCAGCGGCGCATGTTGTTGACGTCTACGTAGTGAACCATGGTCACTCCTTTCGTTGCGGTATTAGAGCTTCCTACGTTACGAATATGCACTATGTACCTACAACTCCCAGTCAACCCTATTTCCGGCCAATAACTATGCATAATGGGAGGCAGAATTGTACAATTTGTTCATGTCTGACTTAGATGACCTTGATCGCCGCCTGTTAGCCGCCCTTCGAGCTGATGCGCGCGAGTCAGTGGCGAGCCTCTCGCGTCGACTTAACGTCACGCGCGCGACCGTCACAAGCCGTATCGATCGCCTCGTGAGCAACGGCACCGTTCTCGGGTTCTCGATCCGCATTAGAGAAGACCGCGACCCTTCTTTCATCCGGGCGATTGCCTTTGTCGAGGTAGAAGGGCGATCGACGGATTCCGTGATCAGCCAGCTGCGCGGTCTGCCCGAGATCCATGAACTCCACACCACCAATGGCGCGTGGGATCTGGTCGCCGACATCCGCACCGACAGCCTGAGCAACTTTGACCGTGTCTTGGCCCGCATGCGCAATGTGGAGGGCGTCGTGAACAGCGAGACCAGTTTGTTGCTCAGCTCAGCACTTCTCTAGCCCGACCGCTGATGCCCATCCGGGCCGCTGCTGTAGACCACCCGAGCACCAGTCGGCCGAAAGGGCACGAATTGCTCGCTCTCGGCGTGCTCATCGGCGCGAGCATCCGCCCCGCATTGCTATGCTGAACTCACAACTGAACATCGGGCCGCAACACGATGCGGGAGAGCCGGGCATCTAGCGCTAGTCAACAGAAATTGGCAGGCGCCAGGCCGGCACCGAAGGAGCAAGCCTCCCCGCCAATCTCTCAGGTTCATGTACCGCATCGCACTTGGCCACTCTGGAAAGAGAACCTCGCATCACCCTGAGGTTCCGCCGACGGTGAAAGCTCGCTAGCGTTTAGCGTGTGAAGCTCTCAGGCTCATCACAGAGGGGGAGTTCTATTCACTAGCCCATGCGCCAGGAGAACTCCGTGACCGATGTATCAAGTTCTGAAGCTTCATCCGCTGAATCTTCGCCCACCGCGGTGAGGTATTCACCGCTGCACAGCATCCATGAGCAACTCGGTGCTGCGTTCACCGATTTCGCTGGCTGGATGATGCCGGTGCGGTACAGCTCCGACCTCGCCGAGCACCATGCCGTGCGCACCGCTGCCGGCATTTTCGACATCTCGCACATGGCCGAGATTCACGTGCGCGGCGCTGACGCTGGCGCGTACCTCGACTACGCGCTCGCGGGCAAGCTCTCAAGCATCGCTCTTGCGCAGGCCAAGTACAGTCTGTTGCTCAACGAAGCAGGCGGCATCATCGATGACCTCGTCACCTACCGCCTCGCTGATGACCACTTCTTGGTTGTCGCCAATGCCGGAAACCGCTTTGCCGCAGCAACAGCGCTCACCGAACGGGCCGTCGGCTTTGAGGTCGCGGTCACCGATGAGAGCGACGACTATGCGCTGATCGCCGTCCAGGGGCCGGTCTCGCGCGCGATCCTCGAGGCGACTGCCGGGCTCACTGACTTCGCGACACCGCTCGACGAACTCAAGTACTACCGCGAAACCGCGGCCACCTTCAACGGCACCGACCTCATCATCGGTCGCACCGGCTACACCGGCGAAGACGGCTTCGAACTGTACATTCACGTGGATGCCGCGGCCGACCTCTGGGCTGCACTCACGGTTGCCGGCGAACCGCTCGGTCTCGTGCCCGCCGGTCTCGCGTGCCGAGACACTCTCCGCCTCGAAGCGGGCATGCCGCTGTATGGACACGAACTCAACCTCGGCACCTTCCCCGTACAAGCTGGCCTCGGCCGCGTTGTCGCGCTCAGCAAGGAAGGTGATTTCGTCGGTCGCAGCGCGATCGAAGCGGGCCCGGATGCCGGCGCTCGCGTTCTCGTCGGTCTCGCCGCCGAGGGCCGTCGCGCCGGTCGCGCTGACTACCTTCTTTTTCACGGTGACACCGAGGTGGGAGTCATCACCTCCGGCGCGCTGTCGCCAACGCTGGGGCACCCGATCGCTATGGCTTACGTCGACTCCGACGTGAGTGAGGTCGGCACCGAGCTTCACATCGATGTGCGGGGCAGTCGCATTGCTGCATCCGTTGTTTCCCTACCCTTCTACAAAAGAGAGGCCTGATCATGGCTGAGAAGAGCGAATTGCAGTACACCGCCGAGCACGAATGGGTGCTGGTCGACGGCACCGTCGCGACGGTCGGAATCACCGACTTCGCGGCAGGCAAACTGGGCGACATCGTCTTCGTTGACCTGCCCAAGGTCGGCGCCACCGTCGCTGAGGGCAAGATCGTCGGCGAGATCGAGTCGACCAAGTCGGTGGGTGAACTCTTTGCTCCCGTTGCGGGAACCGTCGTCGAATCCAACGATGCTGTCGCCGACAGCCCCGAACTCGTCAACAGCGACCCCTTCGGTGAAGGCTGGCTCGTGAAGATCGAATTTACTGAACTCCCGTCGATGCTCAGCCTCGACGAATACACCGCATTGACAGGCGAATAATGCCCAACCCTTTCATCAGCGGCACGTTTGCTGACCGCCACATCGGCACGGATGACGCAGCCCAGGCCAGCATGTTGGCCGCTGTCGGCTACGACAGCCTCGAATCGCTCGTGGATGCCGCGGTTCCGCCCGCCATTCACCAGACTCCGGTCGTGAATTCCACGATCCCGGCTCCCGCCTCTGAGCGTGAGGCGCTCGCCGAACTGCGCGCCCTCGCTGGCGCGAACAAGGTTCGTCGCAGCATGATCGGTCTCGGGTATTACGACACCATTACGCCCGCTGTGATCAAGCGAAACGTGCTCGAGAACCCGAGCTGGTACACGGCATACACGCCGTACCAGCCGGAAATTTCGCAGGGTCGCCTTGAGGCGCTCCTCAACTTCCAGACGATGGTTGCAGACCTTGCAGGCATGACCACGACAAACGCGTCGATGCTCGATGAGGGCACCGCCGCTGTGGAGGGAATGCTTCTTGCGCGCCGTGCGGCTCGCGTGGAGTCGCCCGTGTTCATCGTCGATGCCGACACTTTTCCGCAGACCAAGGCTCTGCTGGCGAACCGCGCGGAGGCTCTCGGAATTGAGCTTGTAGAGCTCGACCTGGCCACGCTCGGTGCGAACCCAGAGCTGCCGGAATGCTTTGGTGCGCTCATCCAGTACCCGGGTGCAACCGGTCGCGTGTGGGATTCCAGCGAGGTTATCGCTGCGGTCAAGGCGCACGGCGGACTCGCTGTTGTTGCTGCCGACCTGCTCGCCCTCACGATGCTGAAGTCGCCAGGAGAACTCGGCGCAGATGTTGCTGTCGGCACCACGCAACGCTTTGGCGTTCCGATGGGCTTCGGCGGACCGCACGCCGGCTACATGTCCGTGCGCAAGGGCCTCGAACGTCAGTTGCCCGGCCGCCTCGTCGGCGTATCTCAGGATGCCGCCGGCGACCCCGCCTACCGCCTGTCGTTGCAGGCGCGTGAGCAGCACATCCGCCGCGAGAAGGCGACCTCCAACATCTGTACTGCACAGGTTTTGTTGGCTGTCATGGCATCCATGTATGCCGTCTATCACGGTCCCCAAGGTCTCAAGCGAATCGCTCAGCGCATTCACCACGACACTGCCAAGTTCGCGGCACGCCTGACCGCCGCGGGCTACACGGTCGAGAACAGCACCTTCTTTGACACCCTCTCGGTGACGAAAAAGGGCCAGGCTCAGGCGATCGCCGCCAAGGCACTCGAGAGTGACATCCTGATTTATGTCGTGGATGCTGACACTGTGCGTGTGAGCTTCGACGAAGTATCGACGCAGCCCTATGGCGGAATGCTCGCCGCACAAGAGAATGATCTCGCCGACGCCTTCGGGCTGGAGGGTGGCTACACGACGCCGCTTGACGACTCCAGCATTCCCGAGGCTCTCAACCGCACGAGCGAGTACCTCACGCACCCGGTCTTCAACACGCACCGCTCGGAGACGAGCATGATGCGCTACCTCAAGTACCTCGCCGACAAGGACTACGCGCTCGACCGCGGCATGATCCCGCTGGGCTCGTGCACGATGAAGCTGAATGCTGCAAGCGAGATGGAAGCGGTGAGCTGGCCGGAATTTGCGGGCATCCACCCCTTCGCTCCTGCCGAAGATGTCTCCGGGTACCTCGTCATGATTTCGCACCTCGAGTCGTGGCTCACCGAGGTCACCGGGTACGACACCGCGTCGTTGCAGCCGAACGCGGGCAGCCAGGGCGAACTCGCGGGGCTCCTCGCGATTCGTGGCTACCACCGTGCGAACGGTAATCCGGAACGCACGATCTGCCTCATCCCGTCGAGTGCTCACGGCACCAACGCCGCCAGCGCGATGCTCGCCGGAATGCGTGTCGTGGTCGTGGCCTGCGATGACCTCGGCAACGTCGACCTCGATGATCTGCGCGCCAAGATCGCTGAGCACGCGAGTGAAATCGCCGCCCTCATGATTACCTACCCCTCGACTCACGGGGTGTACGAGCACGAAGTGCGTGAGATCACGCAGGCTGTGCACGACGCTGGTGGACAGGTGTACGTTGACGGTGCCAACCTCAACGCTCTGCTCGGTTACGCGCGGTTCGGTGACTTTGGCGGCGACGTCAGCCACCTCAACCTGCACAAGACCTTCTGCATCCCGCACGGCGGCGGCGGCCCCGGGGTTGGTCCGGTCGTTGCGAAAGCACACTTGGCCAAGTTCTTGCCTGGCCACCCCATGGCGCAGAGCCAGCATCATCCGGCATTCGATATGCAGACCGGTGCTGCCGGTCCGTATGTTCACGCCGGGGGAGCGGTGAGCGCTGCGCCCTACGGAAGCCCGAGCATCCTGCCCATCACGTGGGCGTACGTGCGCATGATGGGATCGGCCGGCCTCAAGGCGGCAACCGGTGCCGCGGTGCTCTCCGCGAACTACATTGCGGTGCGCCTGCGCGACCATTTCCCCGTGCTCTACGCGGGAGACAACGGCCTCGTTGCTCACGAGTGCATCCTCGATCTGCGTCCGCTCAAGGAGGCGACCGGCATCGACAACAACGATGTCGCCAAGCGCCTCATTGACTACGGTTTCCACGCACCGACGATGTCGTTCCCGGTCTCGGGCACGCTCATGGTCGAGCCCACCGAGAGTGAAGACCTCGCCGAGCTTGATCGCTTCATCGACGCGATGATTGCGATCAAGGAAGAGGCGGATGCCGTCGCGGCCGGAACGTGGCCAGCCGACGACAACCCCCTCATCAATGCTCCGCACACGGCGCATTCGGTGATCGCGGGCGACTGGGATCACTCGTACTCGCGGGAGCAAGCGGTGTATCCGTTGAGCTCCCTCGTGTCGGGCAAGTACTGGCCGCCGGTTCGTCGTGTTGACAACGCGTATGGTGACCGCAATTTGGTCTGCTCGTGCCCTCCGATCGAGGCGTTTGCGCACTAACAAATCGCACTAGTTTCCGTCGCTTCTGAGACGGAAAATGGCGCGTGCAGAACCGATCCAGTTCGGTTCTGCACGCGCCATAAATTTGTCCCCCGAAAGTGGGACACCAGTATTCATCTGGCATCGGCCTCTCCTGTGGAGAAAATTCTTCACTTTGGCTGGATTTTCCCTCTCCGGATGTTGTAATGTGCGTCTGGTGTACGGCGAGTGGTTGACCCGACAACCCCAAATCGCTATTTCACCGACTGGAGACGTTCGTGACCACCCGACGGCATCGACACCGTAAGACCTTTTGGCAGCGGTGGAAGAAACGCTGGTGGCTGGCGCCTATTGCGCTAGTTGCTATTGCTGCGCTCTCGCTCGCTGGCATCCAATTGGGTGCTATTGGATGGATTTCCAACGCTGTTGCGCCTCTCGCTGGCGGCTGCACTGAGACTCGCCCTGTGGTGATTGCGGCTGACCCGTCGATTGCTCCCGCACTGACCATTGTCGCGGCGGAGTTCGATGAGGCTGACGGCAACTGCACCGAGACCGAAGTGCGTTCACTCGTTTCCGCAGACACTGCTGCGCTGTTCGCTTCGGGTGTTGCGGGCGATCTCGATGCGTGGGTTCCCGATTCGGCGGCCTGGCTCGATCGCGTTACGTCGATGGCTGATTCGCTCGGGCGCACTGCCCCCGAGCTCGAGATCACCGACTACGTCGCGAGTACGCCCGTCGTGCTGGCCACATCGGCGTCCCAAGTAGCCAAACTCGGAGACACCCCGCTGTCGTGGGAATCACTGCTCACCGGAACCGTAACGACCCTTGTGCCCGATCCCGAGGCGAATACCGCGAGTCTTGCCGGGCTTGCGCAGCTCCAGTCGGTCTCGTCTGCTGAAGATCCGCGCCAGTTCGCCGGCGCCATGATCGCCATGGGAAAGACAATTCCCCAGACGTCCGAAGAGGCTTTCGGGCTGGCGACTGATGCAACGCTGCCCACCGTTGTCGTGACAACGGAACGCGAAGTTGCCACTTATAACAGTGCGTCAGAGTCCTCGCCCATGATTGCGCTGTATCCGACGGACGGCACGGTCGAATTGACCTACCCCTTCGTTGAGGTCATCAGTGGGGATGAGACAGCGGAGACTTCCGCTTCTGCTACGTCGACGTCTACTACGGCTTCTGCTGCAGTGGCGAGCGAGATAACTGCGGCCGACTCTCCTCAACGGCTTCTGACGGCACTTGCTGCGGCAACGCGCTTGTCCGCTGAAGTCTTGGCCAAGCAGGGGTTCCGCGATGCCGACGGCGGCGGTGACTTGAGGGTGACAGGAGTCCCCGAGACAGCGACCGAAGCGAAGCCGACGGCGGATGCTGCCGTCCAGATCGAGATTCTTCGCTCGTGGAGTGTTCTGACGCTTCGTTCGCGACTTCTCGTTGTCATTGACACTTCAGGTTCCATGCTCGACCCGGCGAGTAACGGCCTGCGCCGCATCGACGTGTTCCAGCTTGCGGCGAGCGAGGCGCTGTCAAAGTTCTCGGGTGAAGCGGAGCTGGGCGTGTGGGCCTTCTCGCAAAACCGTATCGGCACCCAAGACTGGGAACCGCTGTCGCCGATTGCGCCGCTGTCAGATCCCGCTCACGTGTCGCAGATCAACGGCGTCGTCGCATCGTTGCCGGATCGCATTTACGGCTACACGGGGCTCTATGACACCATCTTGGCTGCGGTCAAGGAGGTCAAGGAAGATTACGACCCGTCGAAGATCAACTCGGTTCTGCTCATTACTGATGGCTACAACGAAGATGACAACGGCATCAGCCTGTCGGCGCTTCTGAAAAACCTGAAGGCGATTGACGACCCGAATGAGCCCGTTCCGGTGATCTTGATCGGATTCGGTCCCGACACTGACCTCAAGTCAATGACGGAGATTGCCCAGTCGACGGGTGGTGCAGCGTATTCCGCCGCTGTGCCCGAGGACCTCGGCAAGGTGCTCGTGGATGCCCTGAGTCAACGGTCGTGTCGCCCAAACTGCACGTAGCAGCCGGGGTGGCCGGCTGAACTGGCCGAGAGCTAACGCGTCTCGTTGTCGTCGCTGATGCTGACGATCCAGTTCACGGAGTAGCGGTCGAGTACCATTCCGAAGATCCCGCCCCATTCGGCGCGCTCGAGCGGCATGTCGATTCGTCCACCGTCGCACAGCTTGTCCCAGTAGTTCTCGATGGCGGCTTTTTCGCTGAGGAATCCCGCAATTGAGATCGACATCGGTCCACCGGGTGCGTATTCCTGTGTTTTCGGGGTGTCGGCCATCATGAGAGTGATTCCGGCCGGGGACTCCAGCTGTCCGTGCATGACCCACTCTTGTTCATCAGGATCTTCACTGGCATTGAAATCGGCAAAGGTGTGGATTTCCGTGGTGCCGCCGAAGACGGACTGGTAGTAGGTGAGGGCTTCGCGAGCATTGTCTCTGAAGCTCAGGTAAGGGTTCGTTTTCATCGGCGTTTCCTCTCGGGGGCTATCCCGCGGCGGGAACCACGGGAAACTCGATGCGGGTCAGGAGTTCCGCGTCATCGACCTCGCCAGGGGCATTGAGATAGATCTCGCGCGGCGCTCCGGCGTAAGTGTGACCGTGTTCGGTGAACCATCCAAAGATGGCGCTATAGGTCGTCTTCAGGCCGTCGTACGGGCCCGTGTGCGTGACGGTGGCGACACGGCCACCGGCGAGTTCATGTGTCGTGAGAACCGGATGATCGATGAGACCGTTTGCCACCGGAACGCAGACCTCGCAGTTCCACGGCCCATCAGCGCGCATCTCGTCGGTGTATACGGCCATCACGGGCCCGAGGACGGTGATGGCAGAGTCGGCGGTTTCGGCGAGCAGGGTATCGATAACGCTGCTCATGTCGGCAGGCAGAGTCTCCATCGTTGTCGAGAACTCGATGCCGGCAACGATATGGCTTGGCACTGTTTCAATAGTGATTTCCGGCGACATGCGCCACACTCTACGCCTCGCATCCGGCGAGCGGTACCGGTTGTGGAGAACTTATTCGGTGGTGCCCAAGAGCGCGGGGAAGGCGCCGAGAGCCCAGCCGTAACCGACAAAGATCGCCGCGTCGATGAGCGTGTGGGCGATCACGAGAGGCAACACGCGGCGATAGCGCGTGTAGAGCCAGCCAAAGAGCAACCCCATGGCGACATTGCCAATAAACGCGCCGATGCCCTGATAGAGGTGGTAGGTGCCGCGCAGTATTGCAGTCGAGATAATGATCTGCCACCGGCCCCAGCCAAGGTCGCCGAGTCGGGCGTACAGGTAGCCGATCACGATGACTTCTTCGGTGATGCCCGCACGCAGAGCCGAGAGCAGTAGCACGGGCACGGTCCACCAGTACTGGTCGAGTGCAGCCGGAACCACGTTCACGGTGACGCCGAGAGCGCGCCCGCCGAGGTACACGGCAATTCCGGGGATTCCAATCGCTAGTGCCAGTGCGACGCCGGTCAGGCCATCGCGAACCGGTCGTGTGAAGTCGATTCCGAGTCGCGACAGTCGAGGCTTTGTGGTGTTCCACAAGAGAAACGCTACGAGCGCGACGGGCGCGAGATCAAAGGTGATTCCCAGCAACTGGTAGATCAGGTCGAAAGTTGGCCGTGTGCTGAGTGACGAGTTCAGCGTTGCGGTTTGCTGCGACAACGATTCGGTGCGGGTCAGCCTGTTCGTGATCGAGACGATCGAATAGATCGCGGATGCTCCAAGCGAGAGTGCAAGAACGATCGATATTTCTGACCACAGCCGCCCGCGCGATTGGGGAAGCGCTGGTGTTGAACTCACGCGGAGGGGCGCACGGCGCAGGCTGGCGTTCCGCCGGGCAGACGGTGGCGGTAGCGCGCGACGAAGCGGTAGCCGAGAGAGGCGATGGTGCTGAATGGCTCAGTGGCAATGAGGTGGCCGAGGAAGCGCCATCCGATCTGTGGCTGAATTCTGAGGAGGGCGGAGAAAGCCATGTGTCCAGCGAACTGTCGAGTAGGAGTCACGAACCAGGCTGCTTTCTCGACGTCGTCCTGAGTCAGCGCGTAGTCATCGAGATCGGTCCATTGCCAAGGAGTGCTTTCGGGAAACACCGGAAGAATGGCCTGCAAACGATTGACCCAGAGAGTGCAAAATGCGCAGTCACCGTCAAAGATCAGTATGGACTGGGGCGTGCGGGAAGCCGGGCTCGGTTGCGACATGGAAAGATGTTAACTCACGTTGCTGGGCGCTGCTCCGGAGGCGATTGCGCAGATTTGTAGTGAATGACAGCGTTAGTGCGCGGGAATTCTGCAAAGTATGCACATAATCTTCACGAGCGTTACTGCTGTGTAACGTTTGGCTTTACAGTTTTGCTTGGGGCATCCCCCCGTTTTAGGGTGTGAACTATCAAGCGCGGTGCGGCGTCAAAAATTCCGTGCCGTTTGCACAATTCTGCACAGGAGGAAACATTGAAGAGATCACGCATAGGCATCAGTGCAGTCGCACTGCTGTCAGCCTCAGCGCTCGCTCTTGCGGGCTGCTCGGCGAGCGAGGCGCCTGCCGAAGGCGACAGCGCCGCGATCATCACCACGAACGGAAGCGAGCCACAGCAGTCGCTCATTCCGACGAACACCACTGAAACTGGCGGTGGAAAGATTGTTACCTCGATCTTCGCTGGTCTGGTTTCGTACACAGCCGATGGCGATGTAGAAAACGAAGTTGCTCAGTCGATCGAGTCTGAGGATGGCCAAAACTGGACCGTCACGCTCAACGAGGGCTGGACCTTCACTAACGGTGAGCCCGTCACGTCGGACTCCTTCATTAAGGCCTGGCAGTACGGCGCGCTCCTCAGCAACGCACAGAGCTCCTCGTACTTCTTCGACAACATCGAAGGCTTCAGCTACGACGAAGAGTCAGAACTTACCGGTCTTGATGCTGTAAGCGACACTGAGTTCACCGTTGCTCTCATCAACCCTGAAGCAGACTTCCCGCTGCGTCTCGGCTACTCGGCATTCATGCCGCTGCCTGAGGCTGCATGGGAAGACCTCGACGTTTTCGGCGAGAACCCCATCGGTAACGGTCCGTACATGCTCGCCGAAGAAGGCGCTTGGCAGCACGACGTACAGATCGACCTCGTCACGAACCCTGACTACGACGGTGTTCGTACGCCCGCCAACGGTGGCGTTTCGATCATCTTCTACACCAGCCAGGACGCGGCATACGCTGACGCTCTCGGTGGCAACCTCGATATCCTCGATGCTGTCCCCGACTCGGCATTTGCTACCTACGATTCAGACTTCCCGGGTCGTTCGGTGAACCAGCCTGCAGCAATCTTCCAGGCGTTCAACCTGCCGTACTACCTCGAGCACTGGTCGGGCGAAGAGGGAGAGCTGCGTCGTGCAGCGATCTCGATGTCGATCGACCGCGCTGAGATCACGGATGTCATCTTCCAGGGCACCCGTACCCCCGCTACCGACTTCACTTCGCCGGTAATCGCTGGTCACTCCGACAACCTTGCTGGTGCTGAAGTTCTTGACTTCAACCCGGATGAGGCCAAGAAGCTGTGGGCAGAAGCTGACGCAATTGCGCCGTACGGAGACACTGTCTTCGACCTCGCATACAACGCTGATGGTGGACACCAAGCATGGGTTGACGCTGTTGCTAACAGCATCAGCAACTCGCTCGGAATCGAAGCTCAGGGCAAGGCATACCCCACGTTCGCTGACGCACTCAACGACCGTGACGCTAACGCACTCACCGGTGGAACTCGTGCTGGATGGCAAGCTGACTACCCGTCGCTGTACAACTTCCTCGGCCCGCTCTACGTTGATGGCGCTGGCTCGAACAAGGAAGGCTACTCGAGCCCCGAGTTCGAAGCCATCCTTGCTGAGGGTGCTAGCGCAACCTCGGTAGAAGAGGCAACAGCGAAGTACCAGGAAGCTCAAGAAGTTCTCTTGGTCGACCTTCCTTCGATCCCGCTGTGGTACTCCAACGTCACCGGTGTCTACTCTGACAGCGTTGACAACGTTGTATTCGGTTGGGACTCTGTCCCGCTGTACAACGAGGTAACCAAGAACTAAGTAGTTCATCGGTTTACCCAGTTTCCACTCTCAACGTGTGATGCCCGGGGCTGTTTTGGCCCCGGGCATTACACTGAGTACCCTCATTCAGTGATTGTGACTCTTATGCTTATCCGTTCCTCCGAGGAAACCATCTAATGCTGTGGTACGCCGGCAAGCGTTTCCTTCAGATGATCCCCGTATTTTTCGGCGCGACCTTTCTGATCTACTTCATGGTTTTCGCCGTTCCTGGCGATCCCATCGCCGCTCTGTACGGCGACCACCCGCCAGCTCCGGGAGTGATCGAAGCGATTCGGGCCGAGTACAACCTCGACAAGCCGTTCCTCGTTCAGTACCTGCTCTACATTGGCGGACTGTTTCAGGGTGATCTCGGAACCACTTTCTCGGGTCGCCCCGTGGTTGATGTCATGGCTCAGGCCTTCCCAATCACTGCGCGCCTCGCCATTCTTGCGCTCGCGATCGAAGCATTCTTCGGAATCATCGTTGGTCTCGTTGCTGGTCTTCGCAAGGGAAAGCTCTTCGACGCTTCCGCTCTTGTCATCAGCCTTCTGCTCATTTCGGTCCCCACCTTCGTGGTTGGTTTCGTGCTGCAATTCGTCTTCGGTATCCAGCTTGGCTGGGCGAGAACAACGGTGAGCGGCTCGGCCCCTTGGGGCGAGTTGATCTTGCCCGCGATCGTGCTGGCCTCGGTGTCGTTTGCCTACATCGTGCGGCTTACTCGTGCGAGCGTCGCAGACAACCTCAACGCTGACTTTGTGCGCACCGCAACGGCGAAGGGACTTTCTCGACGTCGTGTTGTTACCGTGCACGTTCTGCGGAACTCGCTCGTTCCCGTCGTCACCTACCTGGGTGTCGACATCGGTTCACTCATGGTCGGCGCGATCGTAACTGAAGGAATCTTCAATATTAACGGTGTCGGTGGAACCGTCTACCGAGCAATCACGTTGGGAGAAGGCCCCACAGTCGTCTCGTTCGTTGCAGTGATGGTCATCATCTTCGTGCTCGCCAACTTGCTCGTCGACTTGCTCTACGCCGCGCTCGACCCAAGGATTCGTTATGCAAAGTAACAACACTGGCCGCCAACGGCCCGGTCAAGAACACTTCATCGCCTCGCTGGCGGAAACCCCGGTAGCCGAGGTCGATCAGGTTGACGAAACCGGAAAGGCTCGCAGCACATGGACCGATGCGTGGGAGGCCATGCGTCGTCGTCCCATGTTCTGGATTTCCTCCAGTCTCATCTTCGTGATCCTCATCGTCGCCCTGTTCCCGGGATTATTTGCGAGCGTCGATCCACGCGAGTGCTACCTGAAGTTCAGCAATGGCGATCCGCAGGCCGGTCATCCGCTCGGGTTCAACCGTCAAGGCTGCGACGTCTACTCGCGAATCATCTTCGGAACCCAGGCTTCGGTGACGATCGGTCTGTTGACCACCGTGATCGTCACGCTCTTCGGCGGCGTCATCGGAGCTCTTGCTGGCTTCTATGGCGGGCTCCTCGATTCGATCGTCTCGCGTCTTGGTGACGTCTTCTTCGCTGTCCCCACCGTTCTCGGAGCAATCGTTCTGTTCTCGGTTATCTCGGTTCGCGACGCTCTGACGGTCTCGCTCGTGCTGTCGCTCTTTGCGTGGCCACAGATCGCTCGAATCATGCGTGGTGCAGTTCTCTCGGCACGCAACTCTGACTACGTCACTGCGTCAGCAGCACTCGGTGTCTCGCGATTCAAGACACTCGTGCGCCACGTCGTGCCCAACGCAATCGCGCCGGTAATCGTCGTAGCGACCGTGTCGCTGGGTATCTTCATCGTTGCTGAAGCGACGCTGGGGTTCCTCGGAATCGGCCTGCCCCCGACCGTGATGTCGTGGGGAAACGAGATCAACCAGGCGCAAGTAACGGTTCGCACGCATCCGCAGACCCTGTTGCTGCCATCGGCTGCGCTGTCGATCACCGTTCTCGCCTTCCTCATGTTCGGCGACGTAGTTCGCGATGCCCTTGACCCGGAAGCGAGAGCACGCCGATGACCAATCCAGAAACAGTTCCAGTGACTCCTGACGCTTCTACCGAAGAAACCCCGCTGCTGAAAATCCGCGGGCTCGAAGTGGGCTTCGAAACGCAGCGCGGAATCGTCTCCGCCGTGCGTGGTGTCGACCTCACGCTCTACCAAGGGCAGTCGTTGGCGATCGTTGGCGAATCCGGATCGGGCAAGTCCACGACGGCCCAAGCTGTCATCGGGCTTCTTCCCGGCGCCGGAAAGGTCGTCGGCGGTTCGATTGAGTTCGAGGGAAACGATCTTTCTACCTTCACTGACGCTCAATTCGCTGAAGTGCGCGGTAGCCAGATCGGTTACGTTCCCCAAGACCCCATGTCGAACCTCAACCCCGTCTGGAGCATCGGCTTTCAAGTCGAAGAGGCGATCAGGGCCAACGGGCTTGCTCAAGGCAAACAAGCGAGAGAGCGCACTATCGAAGTGCTGCAGGAAGCTGGTCTGAGCGACGCGAGCGAGCGCCTGAAGCAGTACCCCCATCAGTTCTCGGGAGGAATGCGCCAGCGCGTACTCATCGGTATCGGGCTCTCCGCCCGCCCGAAGCTCCTGATCGCCGACGAGCCGACCTCAGCACTCGACGTCACGGTGCAACGTCAGATCCTCGATCACCTGCAAACGCTCACGCGTGACTACGGCACGTCAGTGTTGTTCATCACGCACGACCTCGGCCTTGCCGCGGAGCGCGCAGAACAGCTCGTGGTGATGTACAAGGGCAAGGTTGTTGAGTCAGGCCCGTCGCGGGAGATTCTTGAGAACCCGCAGCATCCTTACACTCAGCGTCTTGTTTCTGCGGCGCCGAGCTTGGCATCGCGTCGTATTCAATCGATCAAGACGTCGAGCCCCGACGGCGAAGCCCCGAAGATTTTCGGGGAAGGATCGCTCGATGAGGCCCTCATTGCTCGAGCTGCGACTCGAGAAGCTGCGGCAGATCAAGACCTGATCAAGGTAAGCAACATCACCAAGGTCTACGAGATTCGCAAGCAGGGGTTCCGCAAGGACAAGCTCCTCGCAGTCAACGACATCTCGTTCGGCGTCAAGAAAGGCACGACGACCGCCCTGGTTGGAGAGTCTGGTTCTGGCAAGTCCACGGTGGCCAAGCTGATTCTGCAACTTGAGTCCCTCACGAGCGGAACCATCGAGTTTGATGGCAAAGACCTTGCCGGAATCAAGGGACAGGAGCTCCTCGAGTTCCGTCGCCGTGTACAGCCCGTGTTCCAAGATCCCTACGGTTCGCTCGATCCGCAATACAGCGTAGGCAACACGATCGCTGAGCCGCTGCTGGCTCATAAGCTGGGCACAGCGAAAGAGCGTTTCAAGCGCGTGAGCGAATTGCTTGATCAGGTCTCGCTTCCGCAGGCCGCACGTCATCGTTACCCCGGCGAGCTCTCCGGTGGTCAGCGTCAGCGGGTGGCTATCGCTCGGGCGTTGGCGCTCAAGCCAGAAGTTCTGGTGCTTGACGAAGCAGTGTCGGCGCTCGATGTGCTGGTTCAGGGGCAAGTTCTCAACTTGCTCACCGAACTGCAGACTGAGCTCGATCTGACCTACCTGTTCATCACCCACGACCTTGCTGTCGTGCGGTTGGTCGCGGATAACGTCTGCGTCATGCAGGGTGGCCGCATCGTAGAAGCCGCGTCAACAGACGAGGTCTTTGAGAACTCCAGCAATCCCTACACACAGGAATTGCTCGAAGCGATCCCCGGCGCCAACATCACACTCGGCGCCTAGTTTCTCGGTGCAGAAGGGCCGTTCCCCACTCGGGGAGCGGCCCTTCTGACTTAGACTCGTTTCTAGCGTGCCACCGCGCGCTGTGTGTCCGTGTGCAGGAGGGGTTTCGTGAGCGCCACAAGAATTACGGCGAGCCTTGCTGTTGCCGCCGCCGCAGCATTGGTGTTGGCAGGCTGTGTTCCTCAGCAATCGCCCACCATCGAAGGCTCTGAGCTCACCGTCGCGGTCACCCACCCCTATACGTCGGGAAACCCGTCAACGTCCTTTGGCGCGAGTGACACCAACGCGACGATCGCCTATGCCACAGGCTCAGGCTTCACCTATTTTGATGACACGTCAGCGCTTGTGCGCGATGAGTCTTTTGGCCACTTCGAGAAGGTCTCCGATGACCCCCTCGCGGTGACCTACACGGTGTCTGACGGCGTGCGCTGGTCAGACGGTTCCGCCGTGGACGCCGTTGATCTGCTTCTCGAGTGGGCTGCGACATCCGGTGCGCTTAATGCCCCTGATGCGGATGCCGCCAGCACGGTGGATCCCGAAACCGGGGCGCCAATAGATCGTTCGGATGACCGCGTGCTGTTCGACGCGAGCGCTACGGGAGATACCGGAATCGCTCTCGTCACTGAAATGCCGCAGATGAGCGACGACCGGATGTCGCTCACCCTCGTGTTTGATGAACCGACAGCCAACTGGCAATCTGCCTTCTTTGGTGCGGAGTCTGCCGCCAAACCCGCTCATGTTGTTGGCATGATGGCGTTTGCCAGTGACGACTCGATTGCGGCGAAAGAGCGCGTTTTCTCGGCCATTAGTGAGGGCAATGAGAATGATCTTGCCGCGATTGCTCGCACCTGGAATACGGTCTTCAATTTCGAAGGCATGCCCGCGAACAAAAGCCTTGTTGTCTCGAACGGGCCGTACGTAGTTTCAGATTTTGTGGCGAATCAATACGTGACGCTCCGTGCCAATGAAAACTACAGCGGCATGCGCGAGCCGACCTTTCAGGAGATTCGCGTTCGGTTCATGAGCGATCCGCTCGCGCAGGCACAGGCGTTGCTTGTCGGTGCTGTGCAAGTGGCAGTGCCGACGATGAATCAGGATGTGCGCAATGCTCTTGCGACGATGAACGCCACCGTCATCGATGGCACCACCGATAGTTTTGAACACCTTGACCTGCAATTCGCGGAATCAAAGAGTGGCGCCTTCGACGACCCGCTCGTGCGTCAAGCCTTCCTCGCAACGGTGCCGCGCGCCGCAGTTGTTCAGACTGCGCTGGGGGAGCTGTATCCCCGAGCAACGCCGCGTGACTCATTCCTTTTCGCTCCCGGCGATGAGGACTATCGCAGCGCGCGTGCCGCTAACGGTTCCGCCGACTTCGTCGAGCCAGACATTGCCGGCGCCAAAGAACTCCTTGCCGAAGCGGGCGTCTCGAAGCCTGCCGTATGCATCCTCTATGACGCCGCCGACGACATGCGTGCCGCCGAGTACGCGTTCATTGCCGAGTCTGCCAAGGCGGCGGGTTTCGTGGTGAGTGATTGTTCGACTGATGACTGGCGTGACCAACTCGGCACCCCCGGCGCTTACGATGCAGCGCTATTCAGCTGGCAGAATCCTCGCCCCGGCGTAGGTCTTTCGGCGGCTATCTACGGCACCGATGGCTATGCCAACCTCAATTACTTCTCGGATCCAACGGTCGATTCGCTGATCGCCGATGCGACTGACCCCGCCCTCGATGACGAAGGGCGATCGAACGCCCTGAAGACGGCGGATGCTGCGCTGTGGAGTGCATCCTATGGAATGCCGTTATTTCAATACCCCACCACAATCGCGTTCGACCAAGACCGGGTTGCTAACGTCTCGCTATCGTCGCTGAATCCAGGCGTATGGTGGAACGTGTGGGAGTGGAAGCCTTAGCATTTTCGACTCCCTGATGGGGCGGCTGCGATAAATCTTGTCAAACAGGGTAAACTGGTGGAGCAGGATACTCTGAATGATCTTCTGCGCCCTCCCAAGATCTTTACCCGGTGGCATCAGGCCGCCGATCTGCTGCCGAGAATTTCTGCGCAGCGTCTGCGGTGAAAGACCGCACAGCCTCCAATGAATTAAGGAATATTGCTATGGCTATGGCCACTCGCAGCGATTTGCGCAACGTAGCAATCGTTGCCCACGTTGACCACGGAAAGACAACTCTCGTTGACGCGATGCTTCGCCAGACGAACTCGTTCGAAGCGCACGCGCACCTCGAAGAGCGCGCAATGGACTCGAACGAGCTCGAGCGCGAAAAGGGCATCACGATTCTCGCGAAGAACACCGCGATTTCGTACAACGGCAAGTACGCCACCGATGGTCCCATCACGATCAACGTCATCGACACCCCCGGCCACGCCGACTTCGGTGGCGAGGTTGAGCGTGGACTCAGCATGGTTGACGGTGTTGTTCTGCTCGTTGACGCCAGTGAGGGCCCGCTTCCGCAGACTCGCTTCGTTCTTCGTAAGGCTCTTGAAGCCAAGCTTCCCGTGATCCTGTTGGTCAACAAGACTGACCGTCCGGATGCGCGCATTGACGAAGTTGTTGCCGAAAGCCAGGACCTGCTCCTCGGCCTCGCGAGCGACATGGCAGACGACGTTCCCGACCTCGACTTGGACGCCATTCTTGATGTCCCGATCGTTTACGCTTCCGGCCGTGCCGGTGCTGCAAGCTGGAACAAGCCTGAGAACGGCACCTTGCCTGACAACGATGACCTCGAGCCTTTGTTCGACGCCATCCTCAAGCACGTTCCCGCACCGTCGTACGACGACGAGCACCCCCTGCAGGCCTGGGTTACCAACCTTGACTCCTCGCCGTTCCTCGGCCGTCTTGCTCTTCTGCGTGTCTTCAACGGCACCATCAAGAAGGGCCAGACTGTTGCCTGGGTCAAGCACGATGGAAGCGTCGCCAACGTGCGCGTCACCGAGCTCATGATCACGAAGGCTCTCGACCGTTACCCGGCCGAAAGCGCCGGCCCCGGCGACATCGTCGCTGTTGCAGGCTTCGAGGACATCTTCATTGGTGAAACTCTCTGTGACCCCAACGATGTTCGCCCGTTGCCGACCATCACGGTTGACGACCCCGCAATCTCGATGACCATCGGAACCAACACCTCGCCGGTCATCGGCAAGGTCAAGGGCCACAAGCTCACCGCTCGCATGGTCAAGGACCGTCTCGACCGCGAACTCGTCGGTAACGTCTCGCTCAAGCTCGTCGACATCGGTCGTCCGGATGCCTGGGAAGTTCAGGGTCGTGGAGAGCTTGCTCTCGCCATCCTCGTTGAGCAGATGCGTCGCGAAGGCTTCGAGCTCACCGTCGGTAAGCCCCAGGTAGTTACCAAGCGGGTCGACGGCAAGCTTCACGAGCCGTTCGAGCACCTCACGATCGACGCTCCAGAAGAGTACTTGGGTGCAATCACTCAGCTTCTCGCCGCCCGCAAGGGCCGCATGGACGGCATGAGCAACCACGGCACCGGCTGGGTTCGCATGGAGTTCGTTGTTCCTTCGCGTGGTCTCATTGGATTCCGCACCGAGTTCATGACCATCACCCGCGGTGCTGGTATCGCCAACGCGGTCTCGCACGGCTATGACCAGTGGGCCGGCGAAATTCTTACCCGTGTCAACGGCTCAATCGTCGCTGACCGTGCCGGTGCGGCTACTCCGTTCGCGATGGTTGCTTTGCAGGAGCGCATGTCGTTCTTCGTTGAGCCCACGCAGGAGGTTTACGAAGGCATGGTTGTTGGCGAGAACTCACGCGCCGACGACATGGACGTCAACATCACTAAGGAAAAGCAGCTCACCAACATGCGCCAGTCGACCTCGGACTCGTTCGAGCGTATGACTCCGTCGCGCAAGCTCACGTTGGAAGAGTGCCTCGAATTCGCTCGCGAAGACGAGTGCGTAGAGGTAACTCCGGAGTTCGTGCGAATCCGTAAGGTCGAGCTCGATGCCAACGCTCGCGCACGCAGCACGTCGCGTATGAAGAAGCAAAACGCCTAACCTTTCTTCTCGCAGCAGGCTCACATGAGTCAGCAATCTGCGCGGAGTACGATGCAGCTACGGTCATCCTGATCGTGGCTGCATCGCTGGTTAACGGCGCACTCAGCCGCACCATCGCGTCACTTCTGGAGTTAGTCATGTTGAGCGCCCGCCGCAGTGTTAGCGCATCCGTCGCCCTCGTTCTGGCCTTGGCCATTACGCCAGCGCTATCGGGCTGTTTCGGCGATAACCCCATCGGTGGAATCGTGGAACAGGCTACGGGCGGCAAAGTGAGCCTCGGCGGCGATGAGGTTCCCGAGGGCTTCCCCAGCGCGGTGCCACTGGCCGCCGGCGAAGTGCAGTTTGGTATTGCTGCCGGCGACGGAGATAACCGCGGCTACAACATCACCATCTTGACGGGCACTGAATCGCCCCTCGATGCCATCGAAACGCAATTTGCGGATGCCGGTTACGAGTCACAAGTGCAAGCCGGCGGTGCTGATGGTGCCGGTTCGGTTCTCTTCTCAAACGATTCGTGGAATGTCGTCGTCCTCGTCGCGCACACCGATGATGGCTACACCGCGAACTACACTGTCGCGCCCGCTTCGATGGGCGAATAGGCTACTTCGGCACAGAGGTCGGAAGGTCAGTGGCCGGAAGGGCGAGCAAGCCCGACGGCTGGCTGCCTAGCGGCGGTGGTCGACCGTGTTAGGCGAGGTCGAACATCCCAGCTCCGATGAAACTGCCCGAGTGCGCCCCTGGCGGCACGGCGAAGATCGCTGAGCCGACGTAACGCACGTATTCGTTCATGAGGTCGTTGCGGGAGAGCGCAAGCTGAATCGGCACGAACTGGGTTTCGGGATCGCGCTGGAAGCTGATGAAGAACAGGCCAGCGTTGAGGCGCCCGAGCTCATCGTTGCCATCGACGAAGTTGTAGCCGCGTCGCAGAATTTGTGCGCCGCCGTGAGTGTCGGGGTGGGCGAGCTTCATGTGTGAATTCTCGTCAATCAGCGGCGCATCATCGCGACCAGCCTGTTCGAAGTCGGGGTCGGTGAACTCGGAACCGCCGCTGAGCGGTGCGCCTTCACCCTTGGTGCGCCCGAAGATCGTCTCTTGTTCACGGAGCGAGGTGCGGTCCCACGTTTCGATGGTCATGCGAATCTTGCGGCTGACGAGATAGGAGCCGCCGGTCATCCACGAGGTTCCATCGTTGGATGCCGCCCACACATGTTCATTCACGCCGTCGGTATCTTCGGCGCGGAGGTTTGCAGTGCCGTCTTTGAAGCCGAACAGGTTGCGGGGCGTCTTTTGCGCTTGCGTTGTTGACGACGTGCGGCCGAAGCCGAGCTGAGACCAGCGCAATGTGGCGCGGCCAAAGGCGATGCGCGAGAGGTTGCGGATCGCGTGAACGGCGACCTGCGGGTCGTCGCTGCACGCTTGGATGCAGAGGTCACCTCCGACGAGTTCGGGCAGCAGAGCGTCACTGGGGAACTTGGGGAGGTCAATGAGGGCTGCTGGTCGTTTGCCGGCGAGCCCGAAGCGGTCATCGAACAGGGCGGGGCCGAACCCGAAAGTGATCGTGAGACCACCCGGTGGCAGGTCGAGGGCTTCGCCCGTGTCATCCGGTGGCGCATCGTAGGGTCCACTCGCGGGGCCGTAGTCGCCTGCGGCTTCGCCGGTGGTCATGCGCGCGGCGGCGTAGCTCCAGTCCTGGAGCAATTCGATGAGTTCGTCGCGAGAGATGTCATTGACGTCAAAGGCGGCGAAGTGCAGTCGATCCTGAGCCGGCGTAATGATGCCCGATTGGTGATCGCCGAAGAACGGGTAGGTCGCGGCGACATCGTTGCCCGTCGTCGACGAGCCGTCACCGCCGCCGAAGGCGAAAGCCCCACCAACGCCGAGTCCGGCACCCACGACACCAGCCCCGGCGAGCCCGAGGAGGCCGCGGCGGGAGAGACCCTTGGTGTCATCTGTCGGCATTGCAGTTCTTTCGGTGTGGGGTGGTGGGCGGCGCTTGCTGTCTGCAGCGGCCAGGGATGGGCGGAGTGGAGCTAGAGCACCAGCACCGCGGTGAGACGGGACAGGGGCTCGGCGAGTGCGTTCACCTGATCGGAGAACGCGCGAATTTCGCTCGTGGACAGCTCAGTGTAGAGGCGGAAGCCATCGCCTTCACGCTGGGCATCGAGCAATACCTGCAGCTCGTCGAATTCCGCGTCGAGGGTGGCCGCAAGATCGGCATCCTTCGCGACGAGGATGTCGCGAACGCCGTCGTAGAGCACGCGAGCGCCATCAATATTGGCTTGGAAATCCCAGAGGTCGGTGTGCGACCAGAACTCTTCTTCTCCGGTCACCTTGCCACTGGCCACCTCGTCGAGGAGGCCGATGGCGCCGTTGGTCTGCTGGTCGAGTGTGAACTCAAGATCTTGCACGTTGTTGTACAGCGTGTTGGTGTCTTCGACGAGTTGCGACGCAAGCGCTTCACGCTTGGACTGGTCGTAGGGTTCGAAGCCGGCTTCGGCATCCGCAGGCCAGAGATCTTTCTCCATGGCGTGCCAGCCGGTCCACTCTTGACCGTCTTCAAGGTCGGCTTCGCGCAGATCCATGCGCGGGTCGAGGTCACCGAACGACTCAGCGACTGTTTCGACACGCTCCCAGAACACGCGCGTGGGGGCGTAGAGAGCGCGAGCAGCGTCATCGTCGCCCGCGATGTACGCGGCAGCAAAGTCTTCTGTGCCTACGACGAGATTCTCAATCTGATCCTTGACGTAGCTCTTGTAATTGGCGTTAGCCGCGGCGATTTGCTCGGCAGTGTCACCGCTGAACGACAAATCGGTACCCGAATCGGTGACCGTAAACGCGGCCGTGCCAACTCCCTCGCCGATCATGCCTGGCTTGCAGACCGTGAAGTAGTCACCAGGTTGAGCCAATACGACGAGATCGCGACTGATGCCGGGTCCGATGTTCTCGACCTCGCCGACGATGCGCAGCCCGTCATCCGCCAGCAGATAGAACTCGGTGACCTGGTCACCGGAGTTCGTGACGGAGAAGACAAGGGTGCCGCTTGGCGCTTCGCTGGCGCTCACGGCGCAGTCTGTGGCACTGCTGTCGACAGTGATTGTGTTGTCGGCGGTGGCTTCGGTGCTGTTGGCAACGCAGCCGGTCAGAGCGAGCGCGGCGACAGTTGCCGCCGCGGCGAATCCGTAGCGGGTGGGGCGGGTGGTCATCAGGCTCCTTGAGTGCTGAGGTGTGCTTCGGGCAGCAGCGGCTTGTCAGCACGCTTGTTGCCGCGAACAGTGCGGATGAAAATCGTCATGACAGCCCCGACATAGGCGAGCCACACACCGGCTTCGAGCCACGTGGTTGCGGGGGAGAAGTTGAGCGTGCCCTTGAGCAAAGTGCCGTACCAGCTGTCGGGCGGGATAGCCGCGCTGACGTCGAAGGCGAGCGCGTGGAGGCCCGGCAGCACGCCAGCCTCCTGCAGATCATGCACACCGTAGGAGAGCACGCCGGCGGCGACGATGATGAGGATCGCGCCTGTCCAGGTGAAGAAGCGAGTGAGGTTGATGCTGACGACGCCGCGGTAGATGAGGTAGCCGAGCACGATTGCGGCAGCAATACCGAGTGCTGCGCCAGTGAGGGGGAGTGCGGTCGAGCCACTCGCCTGCACTGCTGCCCAAATAAAGAGGGCGGTTTCGATACCTTCGCGACCGACCGCGAGGAACGCGACGAGAACGAGACCCCAGCCCGCGCCCGTGAGATGAGAATCAACCTCGCTGCGCAGTTCGCGACCGAGGCCGCGTGCTGCGCGCAGCATCCAGAAGATCATCCACGTGACAAAGGCGGTCGCAACGATAGAGAGGATGCCGCCGATGAGCTCTTGAGCCTGGAATGACAAGCCATAGGCGCCAAATGTGAGACTCGCACCGAGGCCGAGGGACAACACGACGGCAATAGCCACTCCGAGCCAGATGCGGGGGAGTACATCGGTGCGATCGATCTTGCGAACGTAGGCGATGAGAATGCCAACCACAAGCGCGGCTTCAAGGCCTTCTCGTAGGCCGATCAGGAAGTTTGCGAGCACGAGACTCTCTTGTCGATTGAGTTCTGGACAGGTTGGTAAGCCTAACCTAAGCAACCCTAATTCGGCTACCTGTGCTTATTCTGTCTACTGCAGAATAAATGGTGGAGGAATGGCCGTGAAAGATCGCGCACAACGGGTATTGGTTGTTGCCGCACGCCCAGAAGATGAGGCGTACGTCTTCGGCGCCACCATTGCAACGCTTGTTCAGCGTGGCACTGAACTCATTGTGCTCAGCTGCAGCAACAACGCGACCGCCGCTATTGAGGCATCGCCCTCGACCGGAAGCGTGCCAGAGACGGTCTCGCACGGCGCCGCAGTGCCGAGTGCCGTGGCCACAAGCGCCACTACGGGCAGCAGTGCAGAAGCGAACACCGCAGTTGCTGACGCTGAAGCGGATGCCGGGGCAGGCGCCGACACCGGCGAACGTGCGGCGGTGTCCGTCGACGAGGTCGTGCGCGAAATCCTCGGCATTACCTCTCACCACATTTTGCGCGAAGACAATGGTCGCCAGTTCAGCACGCTCGACGCCCGCGCTCTCGCCTCCGACCTAGCTGCAGCAATCACCTCGTTGAAGCCGGATGTCGTCGTCAGCTACGCCAAGGAGTCCAGCGGAACGGCGCGCGGCGCCGAGGCGCTGCTCGTGCACGAAGCCGCGGTTCTGGCGACTGAACTTGCGGGGGTGCCTTTCTATACGGCATCCGCTGTTCCTGTTGATCGTGGAGTGGCGGTGTCGTCGGCAACGGCCCTCGCGTTTAAGCGTCGGGCGACAGAGATTTATCGCAATGAGGTTCCGGTAGGAGAGAGCATTTCGACGCCGCCGGAGTATTTGCGTCGCTTGCGTCGCCGCGAACTGGTCATTGGCGAACGCAGTCGTGTGGAGCGCATCATCTTGGCTCTGGTTTCTCTCGCGCTGGGGGCTTTGGTCGGTCTCGTCTTGACCGCCGTGCACCAGTCAGCGTTCACGATCGGCGATGTTCGCGTGCCGTGGGGAATCGTGGTGTCTGTCACGCTCGTGACGGCGCTCATCCTCGGCCTGCGTTTGATTTATGACACCCGAGTCGCGGCAGGTTTTGCCTCGCTGGGTGTTCTGGTGATGTCGGCAATTTTGGCTGCGGCAATGCCTGGCGGAACAATTTTGATCCCGGCAAATGTTGCGGGCTACGTGTGGACTTTTGCGCCCGTGCTCGTGGTGCTCATTGTGGTGGGGTGGCCTCGGGTGAACCGTCAGGTTTCGCCGGCGAGCCGCGCTAACATTGAGTTGAACTCTCCCGTGAAAGGTGCGGATATCTCTTGACCTACGTCATCGCTCAGCCCTGTGTCGATCTTAAAGATCGCGCGTGTGTAGATGAATGCCCAGTCGACTGCATTTATGAAGGCGACCGCATGCTCTACATCCACCCGGATGAGTGTGTTGACTGTGGAGCGTGCGAGCCGGTGTGTCCGGTTGAGGCCATCTATTACGAAGATGACCTGCCCGATAAGTGGGCCGACTACTACAAGGCCAACGTTGAGTTCTTTGATCTCCTCGAGGTGAGCTCACCCGGTGGAGCAGCAAAGGTTGGTGTGATTCCCAAGGATCACGCCCTCATCGCGGCCCTGCCTGAGGGTGGCGGGTCCTCAGACTAATGGCGCGCACGCCGTTGGCTCTCCCCGATTTTCCCTGGGATTCGCTTGTGCCGTACGGCACGATTGCGCGCACTCACCCCGATGGCTTCGTTGACCTGTCTGTCGGTTCACCGGTAGACCCTACCCCCACGGTTATCCGCGAAAGTTTGGCGACGGCCACGGATGCTCACGCCTACCCCACCGCCATGGGCACAGTTCAGCTGCGTGAGGCCATCGTCGAGTGGTTTGAGCGCCGCCGTGGTGTGCCCGGACTCACCGTCAACAATATTCTGCCGACCGTCGGTTCCAAAGAGTTCGTGGCACTGCTGCCGCTGCTGCTGGGGCTCAGCAAGGACGACGTCGTCGTGCATCCCTCGGTCGCGTACCCGACGTATGCCATTGGGGCGGCCATGGTTGGCGCTACTGCTGTGGCATCCGACGACCCTGCATCGTGGCCCGAGAACACTGCTCTCGTCTGGCTGAACAGCCCGGGTAACCCTGATGGTCGCGTCGCTGACGTTGAGCAGCTGCGCGCTGCTGTTGCCCGCGCTCGCGAATTGGGTGCAGTCATCGCCTCAGACGAGTGCTACGCCGAACTTAACTGGAATGGCCCCGACCCCACGCCATCCATTCTCGATCCCGAGGTTATTGGCAGCGACCGGTCATCAGTTCTTGCGGTGTATTCGCTCAGCAAGCAGTCGAATTTGGCCGGTTACCGTGCCGCTTTTGTGGCCGGATGCTCGGGACTCATCTCAGAGCTACTCACCGTGCGCAAACACGTCGGACTCCTCGTGCCCGGCCCCGTGCAAGCCGCGATGGTCACCGCCCTTCAGGATGACGCCCACGTTGCCGCCCAACGGGAGCTCTATCGTGCACGTCGAGCCAAGCTGCTGCCCGCTTTGAAACGGGCGGGATTCTTCGTGGACGATAGCGTTGCAGGCCTCTACTTGTGGGCCACAAAGTACGAAGACTCGTGGCAGACGGTCGGAGATTTGGCGCAGTCCGGCATCCTCGTGGTCCCGGGTTCGTTCTACGGCGAGAGCCCTGCGCGACACGTGCGAATCGCGCTCACCGCGAGTGACGACACTATTGCTGACGCGGTCGCTCGCCTCGATTTGCTCGCTTAAGTGCACTAACCGGCGAAGGCCTTGTCGTTGACCTCTAAAACCGGTCTGGTTTGGTTGGTTGGTGTGACAGTGGCCATTCAACCCTTGTAGGCTGTAGCGGTGAATGAAGCCCCTCAAGACCCAGAGAAGGCCACCCTCCACTTTCCGGGCGGTGCTGCAGAATTTCCCATTATCCGTGGGGTCGATGGTCACAACAGCATCGATATCTCCACCTTCATGAAGCAGACCGGATACACGGCGCTTGATCAAGGTTTCGTGAACACTGCGTCAACCCGCAGTGAGATCACGTACATCGATGGCGACCGTGGAATCCTGCGCTACCGCGGGTATGCGATCGAAGATGTCGCGGCCAACTCCACCTACCTCGAAGTAGCGTGGCTGCTGATTTACGGTGAACTGCCGTCGAAGTCGCAGCTCGAAGAGTTCGATGAGAAGATCCGTCGGCACACGCTGCTTCACGAAGACCTCCGTCGCTTCTTCGACGCCCTTCCGCCGAGCGCACACCCCATGTCGGTGCTCTCCAGTGCGGTGTCGGCTCTATCGACCTATTACGAAGACTCGCACGACGTGCGTGACCCGGAGCAGGTCGAGATCTCGACCATCCGTTTGCTGGCAAAGTTGCCCGTCATTGCGGCCTACGCTCACAAGAAGTCACTCGGTCAGGCACTGCTGTATCCCGACAATTCGATGAGTTTTGTCGACAACTTCTTGAAGCTCAACTTCGGCAACATGGCCGAGGAGTACGAGGTCAACCCCGTGCTGAGCAAGGCGCTCGATCGCCTGCTGATTTTGCACGAAGACCACGAGCAGAACGCGTCCACCTCCACGGTGCGCCTGGTCGGCTCGACCGAAGCCAACATTTTCGCTTCGATCTCCGCCGGTATCAATGCTCTCTACGGTCCGCTTCACGGTGGCGCCAACGAGGCTGTTCTGAAGATGCTTGGCGAGATTCAGGAGTCGGGCGAAGGCGTTCAGAAGTTTGTTGATCGTGTGAAGCGCAAAGAAGATGGCGTGCGCCTGATGGGCTTCGGTCACCGCGTGTACAAGAGCTTCGACCCGCGTGCACGTCTCGTCAAAGAGAGTGCGGATGAGGTGCTCGCCAATCTGGGCGTCAGCGACCCGCTGCTCGATATTGCTCGTGAACTCGAAGAGGTCGCTTTGGCCGATGATTACTTCATCGAGCGCAAGCTGTACCCCAACGTCGACTTCTACACCGGTGTTATCTACAAGGCAATGGGTTTCCCGCCGCGCATGTTCACGGTGCTCTTCGCCATCGGTCGTCTGCCGGGCTGGATCGCCAACTGGCGCGAGATGAACCAAGACCCCAAGACCAAGATCGGTCGCCCGCAGCAGCTCTACACGGGCCCTGCAGCCCGCGACTGGCCGCAGCGCTAGCGCACCAGCAGCTTTACGACGAACGGCCGGTTCCCCTCGGGGAACCGGCCGTTCGTGTGTGGGGGCGTGCGGTTCGGATGAGCGGACCGCACAGCGCGGATCGTTAGGCGTGCAGTGCGGTGTTCAGCTCGACACCGCTGCCGCTGCGAGGCAGCACCTCGACGGCGCCGGTCACAGAGTTGCGGCGGAATAGCAGTCCGTTGACTCCGCTCAGTTCGACAGCCTTGACGCGGCGCGGCGTCGCCGAACCATCAATGATGGTGACCTTGGTGCCGGCCGTGACGTAGAGCCCTGCTTCGACGACGGTGTCGTCACCGATCGCGATTCCGATTCCCGAGTTGGCGCCCAAGAGCGCGCGCTCACCGATCGAGACACGCTCGGTTCCACCGCCACTGAGGGTTCCCATGATGGATGCTCCGCCGCCGATGTCGGCACCGTCACCCACAACGACACCTTGAGAGATGCGGCCCTCGACCATCGAGCTGCCGAGCGTGCCGGCGTTGAAGTTGACGAAGCCCTCGTGCATGACGGTGGTGCCGGGAGCGAGGTAGGCGCCGAGGCGCACGCGCGAGGCATCGGCGATACGCACGCGCTCGGGCAGGACGTAGTCGAGCATCCGTGGGAACTTGTCGATGCCGGTCACGACGATGCCGTGGCGCTTGAGCGAGACGCGCAGTTCGCGGAAGTCGTCGGGGTGCACCGCGCCGGCGTTGGTCCAGACGACGATCGGCAGGGCGCCGAAGAGACCGTCGAGGTTGATGCTGTTGGGCTGCACGAGCAGGTGGCTGAGCAGGTGCAGACGCAGGTAGGCGTCGGCAACGTTCTGCGGTGCGGCATCCAAATCGATCTCAACGGTCACGAATTCGGTGCGCACGCGGCGGCGCTCATCGGCCCCCAAGTGCTCTTCAAGATCGGCGGGGGTGTAGTGCGGGTCAGTGCCCTCAGGGATGGATCCCAGGTGCGGAGCGGGGAACCACACGTCAAGTGTTGTTCCGTCGCTGGCGATTGTTGCGAGTCCGTATCCCCATGCTGTGCGCGAAGTCATGCATCAAGGTTACTTACACTGGGTGCATGCCTGCGACCGATCTCACCGTTCCCGTGCTCGATTTGGGTGCGTCAAGCCCCGACCTGACCCGCCAGATTTGCGATATCGAGTCGGTTTCTGGCAACGAACAGCGCATCGCGGATGCCGTAGAGACGGCCCTCAAGGCGTTCAGCCACCTTGAAGTGATTCGGGATGCGGATGCCGTCGTTGCCCGCACAAACGGCGGCAAGGCGCAGCGCGTCGTGATCGCCGGGCACCTCGATACGGTTCCCGTGAACGAGAACCTGCCGACAACCCTCGAGATGATCGACGGTGAGGAACACCTCGTTGGCCGCGGCACCGTTGATATGAAGGGCGGCGTTGCGATTGCTCTCAAACTGGCGGCAGAACTCACCGACCCCGCCGTCGATGTGACCTGGATTTTTTACGACCACGAAGAGGTCGCTGCCGACCTCAACGGCCTCGGCCGGATTGCGCGCAACCGCCCCGACCTGATGGCGGGTGACTTCGCGATTATCGGTGAACCCTCGAACGCGACAGTGGAGGGCGGCTGCAACGGCACCGCTCGCATCGACATTTCGCTCACGGGGCTGCGCGCACACTCTGCGCGTGCCTGGATGGGCGAGAACGCCATCCACGCCGCAGCGCCCGTGCTGGCCATTCTGGCCGCCTATGAGCCCGAACAGCACGAAGTCGATGGCCTGGTCTATCGTGAGGGCCTCAACGCCGTCGGCATCACCGGTGGTGTTGCCGGCAATGTGATTCCGGATGCCGCGACGGTGACCGTGAACTTTCGGTTCGCCCCCGACCGCAGTACCGAGCAAGCGATCCAGCACTTGCGCGAGGTCTTTGCCGGCTTCGAGTTCGAAGTCACCGACCTTGCTGGCGGCGCACGCCCCGGACTGGATGCTCCGCTCGCCCGTGACTTCCTCGCCGCGGTCGGTGGCACAGCAGCCCCGAAGTATGGCTGGACCGATGTGGCACGCTTCGCTGAACTCGGCGTTCCCGCCGTGAACTACGGCCCCGGTAACCCGTTGCGCGCCCACGCCGACGACGAGCGCGTCGCCACCAGTGAGATCGTGGCGTGCGAGCAGGGACTGCGGGCGTGGCTGACGGCTCGCTAGCCTCCACCAGCTCGCTCACCTCCACGGTGCGCCGCGCAACAACCGCGATACTCGCTCCCGAGCGCTGGTGGATCGCCGTTATCGCGATCTTTGCTGCCTCGCGGGTCGTGACGACTTCGCTGCTGCTGTGGTTCGCATCCATCCAAGGGCAAAACCCGTGGACGGGCCCTGCCCCCGACTATTTCTCGTTCGCGAAAATCTGGGACGGCCACTGGTATTACATCATTGCGCTGACCGGGTATCCCTCGGAGTTGCCGCTGACCGACGCCGGTCACCTCGCCGAGAATGCGTGGGCTTTCATGCCCGGTTATCCCGCCGTTGTGCGGTTCGTCATGACGCTGACAACGCTCGACTTCGCCGTGGCGGGCGTCATCGTCTCCGTCGCGTTCTCGCTGGGGGCCGCACTGCTGTTCTACCGCGTGATGCACCTTGTGTTGCCCGCCGGCACCGCCCTGTTCGCGGTCGCCATCTTCTGCTTCGCGCCACTCTCGGCCATCCTGCAGGTCTCCTACGCCGAGTCAATGCATCTCTTCTTACTCACCTTGGCGCTGTACTGGTTGATGAAGCGCCACTACTGGATGCTGTTGCCGGTGATCGCGGTCATGTCCCTCACCCGCCCGAGCGGCTTGGCCTTTGCGCTCGCGCTCGGACTACACGTGGTTTATCGCTGGTGGGTTCGCCGCAGTGAGGACTTTCCGCTGCGCGAGCGCGTTGCTGCACTCTCGGCAACTGCCTTCAGCCTCGTGATGGGCTTTGCCTGGCTGCTCATCGCAGCGGTGACCACGGGGTCGCTCACGGCCTACACCGACACCGAGCTCGCGTGGCGGGCGCCCTACGTCGGGTACGGCGAATTGGTACCGTTCGCGGCCTGGATCCAAGGGGCCGAATTTTGGGCTCAGTGGTGGCGGATGCCGCTGTGGCTCTTGCTGGTGATGCTCGTCGCTGGTGTTCTCGCTTTCTTTGTTTTTCTTTTCACGAATCCTGCGCGACGCCTCGGGGTAGATCTGCGCTTGTGGGTTGCCAGTTATGCGCTGTATTTGTTGGCCGTATTCTTTCCACAATCGAGCACATTCCGTCTCCTGATGCCCATGTTCCCGCTGGCGGGCGCTCTCGCGTTGCCGCAGTCGCGGGTGTATCGCGGACTGCTCCTCGCGGCGTGCATTGCAGGACAGTGGGCCTGGATCCACCTCGCGTGGTGGGTGGATGGCTATGACTGGACCCCGCCCTAGGGGTACCCCTGGGGTTAATGACTCGACAGAGTTTCAGTATCGGCGGTCTTTGCTGGATAATAGAACGTAGTACCGATGAAAGGGGACTATCTATGGCAGCCATGAAGCCGAGGACCGGTGACGGGCCGATGGAGGCTGTCAAAGAGGGCCGACTTATTGTCGTGCGTGTACCTCTCGAAGGCGGCGGTCGTCTCGTTGTTTCTGTAAACGACGATGAAGCAAAAGAATTGCATGACGCACTCGCGGGTGTTGTTACTCCCGCCTAGCTTTCCTTCTCAGCCTTAATCGGCGGCCCACGCTCACAGCGTGAAGCTAGTCGACACACAGCACCGAACACGATCACTTCGTGTTCGGTGTTTTGTGGTTAACGCGCGATGGTTGTGGTTAGCCCGCGGCGCGTGCGGTCAGCCCGCTGCTCGGGTACCGATCCACTCGCTGAGGTACTTCGCTGTCGCGCCGTCGCCCGCGGCAACCTCGCGGGGGGTTCCTGTGGCGACGATCGTGCCGCCCTTGTCTCCGCCGCTGGGGCCCAAGTCGATCACCCAGTCGCTGGCAGCAATGGTGGCGAGGTCGTGCTCGACAAGCACGACAGTGTTGCCGGCATCCACGAGTTGTTGAAGCTGGGCGAGCAAAAGCTCGGTGTCGGAAGGATGCAGCCCCGACGTCGGTTCGTCGAGTAGGTAGAGCGCGTGGCCGCGACGGGCGCGCTGCAGCTCAGTCGCGAGCTTGATGCGCTGCGCTTCTCCACCGCTGAGTTCTGTGGCTGGCTGGCCGAGACGCAAGTAGCCGAGGCCAACATCGCGCAGGGTGTCGAGGCTGCGCAGCGCCGAGGTGGAACCGGCAAAGAAGTCTGCGGCGGTGTTGACGGTCATGCCCAGTACTTCGGCGATGTTCTTGCCGAGGTAGGTGACCTCAAGCGTTTCGTCGTTGTAGCGGGCCCCGTGGCAGGTGTGGCAGGGAGCGTACGTTCCGGGCAAGAACAGCAGTTCGACCGAGACAAAGCCTTCGCCCTGGCAGGTCTCGCAACGTCCGCCGGCCACGTTGAAGGAGAACCGGCTCGCGGTATACCCGCGCTTCTGAGCTTCGTCGGTTGCCGCGAAGAGCTTGCGAACGACATCGAACATTCCGGTGTAGGTCGCGAGGTTCGAGCGCGGGGTGCGTCCGATGGGGCGCTGGTCGACGAGCACGAGACGATCGAAAGAGTCGAGCCCGGTGGTGTCTTCGAGCGTCAGGTCGTGCGGCTGGTCATCTGCTTCGGCTGCGTCATCCGGAGCAGCACCGAGATGAGAGCGCACTGCCTGCGCGAGTACCTGGGTCACGAGCGTTGACTTGCCCGACCCTGACACGCCCGTCACGGCGGTCATCACGCCAAGCGGAAAGTCGACGGTGAGATCGCGGATGTTGTGCAGCGACGCCTTGTCGAGGCGCACCCAGGACTCCGGGGTGCGCACCTCGCGCAGCGGCTGCGCTTGCTGCGGAAAGAGATAGCGGCCGGTGACCGATTCGGGCACATCCTTGAGGCCGTCAACGGGGCCGGAGTACACGAGCTGCCCGCCGCCTTCACCAGCACCGGGACCGATGTCGACGATCCAGTCGGCACGCCGAATGACGTCAAGGTCGTGCTCCACGACGAAGAGAGAGTTGCCGGATTCCGTCAAACGGTCGAGCGCTTTCAATAGCGGTGCGGCATCCGCCGGGTGCAGTCCCGCTGAGGGCTCGTCGAGCACATAGACGACCCCGAAGAGGCCCGAGCGCAGTTGAGTAGCGATGCGCAAGCGCTGGGCTTCGCCGGGGGAGAGGGTCGTGGAGTTGCGACCCAGACTGAGGTACCCCAAGCCAAGGTCGAGAAGAACATCCACGCGGGCGATCACGTCATCGCCGATGCGATGTGCAACCTCGTTGCCTTCGGACGATTCGCTTTCGGAATCAGCCCGACCCATGCCTTCTCGCAATCGGTCCGCGAGAGCGGTGAGCGGCACCTGGTTCAGTTCGGCGATGCTGAGCCCCGCGAAGGTAACGGAGAGGGCGTTCGCCTGCAGACCGCTGCCGCCACACTCGGGGCACGTCATGCTCTGCACAAAGCGGAGCGCGCGCTCGCGCATCCGCTCGCTCTGGGACTGCGAGAGCACGTTCATGATGTGCTTGCGGGCGCTCCAGAACTTGCCGTTGTAACCGTGATCGATGCGACCCTCTTCGCGCTGGATAAAGACGGAGGGCTGTTCTTCGGTGTACAGCAGCCAGTCGCGATCCTTGCGGCTGAGCGAGTTCCACGGCGCGCGGGTATCGATGCCGAGGCCGTTGACGATGCTCTTGAGGTTCGCGCCCTGCCAGGCGCCGGGCCAGGCAGCGATTGCACCGTCGCGAATCGAGAGAGAGTCATCGGGAACGAGGAGGTCCTCAGTGACGTCATGCACCACGCCAAGACCGTGACAGCGCGGGCAGGCGCCGGCCACCGTGTTGGGCGAGAACGCTTCGGCAGACAAGTGCGAGACACCAGCGGGATACGTGCCGGCGCGGGAATACAACATGCGCAACAGGTTGGAGAGTGTGGTGATTGTGCCGACGCTCGAGCGCGAGCTGGGCGCTCCGCGGCGCTGTTGAAGCGCAACCGCAGGGGGCAAACCAGTGATGTCGGTGACGTCCGGAGCGCCGACCTGGTTGAGCAGCCGGCGTGCATAGGGCGCGACCGACTCGAAGTAGCGGCGCTGAGCCTCGGCGTAGAGCGTTCCGAACGCAAGGGAGGACTTTCCCGAGCCGGAGATGCCGGTAAAGGCGACCATGCAATCCCGGGGCACATCGAGGTTGATGTTGGCGAGGTTGTTTTCGCGGGCCCCTCGAACGCGAACCCAGCCGTCACGATCATTGCTGTTCATGGATGCTCCGTTCTCACGGCGTGCGGAGACCCCAAGTTCCTCGGCAGCGCGCGCTCTGTCGTGTACGTACAGGGTGGCGATTGTTCATCCACAGTACGGACACAATGCTGAACGCCGAGTGAGCGTTCGCTGAGCGCGTTAGTCGCTGAGCTTGGTGAGCTGCAAAAGCCCGTCGCCGACGGGGATCAACGAACTGATCACGGCGGTCGACTGAGAAATCTCTTTGAGCAGCGAACGGAAGTTCGAAACCGTGGCATCGCGCTGCGCGGGATCCGGCACGCGGTCACGCCAGAGAGCGTGCGCGACAGCCACAACGCCACCGGGACGCACCAAGCGGAGGCCGTGCTCGACATACTCGATCACTGACTGTGGGTCCGCATCGATAAAAACGAGATCGTAGCTTGACTCGTTCATGCGAGGAAGAACCTCGGATGCCCTGCCGCCGATTTGGCGCACTCGGTTCGCCTGAATGCCTGCCTCAGCAAAGACTGAGCGAGCAACCTGTTGGTGGTCGATCTCGGAGTCGATAGTGGTGAGCAAAGCGCCGGGACTGCCGGCGAGCATCCAGAGTCCACTAATGCCGACACCGGTGCCCACTTCGATGATGCTCTTGGCTCCGGTAGCGGCAGCGAGCAACGCCAACTGGGCGCCGACGGCGGGGCTCACCGCTTCGATTCCCAGCTCACTGGAATGCACGCGCGCCGCAGCGATCTCTGGGGGTTCGACGACGAACTCCTCGGCGTACTTCCAACTCAACTGCTTGTCTGACACATTGCTCCTATCGCTGTGTCAACTGTAGACGCAGCGAGCGAAGGCACCGGTAAGCTAAACGGGTGTCCTTCGGTCTCACATTCGACAAACTGCTGATCATTGGGATCATCGCTGTCTTTTTGCTTGGCCCCGACCGTTTGCCCTACTACGCGTCGCAACTCGCACGCCTCGTCCGCTCGCTGCGTGACATGGCCAATGGCGCTAAAGATCGCATGCGTGAAGAGATGGGCCCCGACTTCGACGACATCGACTGGAAGCAGCTTGACCCGCGCCAGTACGACCCGCGTCGCATCATCCGCGATGCCCTGCTTGAAGATGAGACGCCGCCCGTTAAAGTGCGGCCCCCGCGCTCAGCCGCCTATGCCGAACGGCAAGCAGCGCTCGCTGAACGCCAATCGCAACTCAAAGCTGAACTGAAGGCCGGCGAAGTCGCGCCCTTCGATAACGAAGCGACGTAGCTCCCCATCTCCCTCGCGACCAGCCGCGGTTAGCGGCGGCGCAGCAACTTCAGCACGCCCAACAGCGTCACCATGAGCCCGGCCATCGCGGCGAACTCAGCACCAGAGCGCGGCAACTGCAGAATGCCGTTCGACTGCGAGACCGTGCGCGATTGTACGAAGCGCAGGATGCCCTCGGGCCCATTGCGGCGCCCTAGCCCGGAGTGCTTCATGCCACCCATCGGCGCATCGACGCTCGAGAAGCTACCGCGGTAGCCCTCGTTGATGTTGACGCTGCCCGCATCCAAGCGATCGGCAAGGCGGCGCGCATGGGCGATGGAGCCACTGAAGATCGAGGCGTTGAGCCCGAACTCAGTGTCGTTGGCACGGTCAATTGCTTCGGTATCGCTCTCGACAGCCGTGATAGCAACGACCGGGCCGAAAGTTTCGTTCGCAAAGCACTCCATCTCGGCGGTGACATCCGTCAGCACGGTCGGAGCGTAGAAGTAGGGGCCGAGATCGGGGCGGGGAACACCACCAGCGAGCACGGTGGCACCCTTTGTGATGGCATCCTCCACGTGCGCCTGGACGCGCTCGAGCTGAGCCTGCGACGTGAGTGAGCCCACGTCTCCCGAATAGTCGAGAGCAGAGGTTTGAGTGAGCGCCTTCACACGCGTGGCGAACTCGCGACTGAACTCCGCAGCGATCGACTTGTGCACGTAGATGCGTTCGATGGAGACGCACAGCTGGCCCATGGAGGCGAAGCAGGCATAGACGGCATCCTCAGCGGCCTGCACCGGGTCGGCGTCACCGAGCACGAGCAGCGGGTTCTTGCCACCCAACTCAAGGGAGGCGCCGATGAGACGTCCGGCGGCGCGCTTGCCGACCTTGGTGCCGGTGGGCGTTGAGCCCGTGAAGCAGATGTAGTCGCTGTTATCGACGACAGCGTTGCCGACCTGATCGCCGGGGCCCGCCACAATCGGCCAGACGGCGGCGGGGACGCCCGCGTCAATGTAGGCCTCGCGGGTCGCGAGCATCGAGAGCGCACCCTGATTGTCGATCTTCTGGATGACGGCACTTCCGGCAGCGAGGGCGGGAACGATATCCATTGCCCCGAGGGCGATCGGGTAGTTCCACGGCGTGACGACACCGATGAGTTGCTTGGGGGAGTAGCTGACGCGCGTCGACATCAGCAGCGGAATACCCGCTCGGCGACGCTTCGTGGCCAACACCCGCTCGGCAGAAACGGCGTAGTAGCGCGTGATTGTCGCGGCCTGAAAGATCTCTTCGAACGCTTGACCACGCGTCTTGCCCGACTCGGTTTGCAGCAGGTCGAGAAGCTCATCCTTGCGTTCTAGCAGCAGATCGTGGGCGCGCAGCAGCACGCGGCGACGGTAGGCAAAGCCAGCGGACTGCCAGGCGCGTTGCGCTCGGCGGGCGGATGTCGCGGCATCCCGAACATCGCGGGTCGAACTCTGCGGCAGCTCATGCAGGGCCTTGCCCGTGAAGGGCGCAATCACGGTGGCCGTGTCGGAGGTGGTGCACCGCAATTGGGCGACGAGAGTGTCGCGGCGACGTGACCCGATGAGCGAAGTGACTGTGTGTGGCGACATAACTCAACACTACGACCGTGCGCCACAATTTCGGCTGAGCAAAGCGCTAGGCTCACGAAGATGACGACCGCAGCGCCGCGAGCTCTTACCCGAAGCTCCATCGCCACCTATGCCATTGGTTCTCTCGGCACTGGGGGTTTTGGTGCCTTGCCCGGGCTTGTGCTCGTGTACTACCTGACCGACACTCTGGGGATCGCCGCGCTCGCCGCCGGCATCCTCGTCACCGCAGCCAAAGTGTGGGATGTGATCATCGATCCCGTGATCGGTGCCCGCAGCGACCGCAGTCTGGCTCACCGCGGCACTCGGCGACCGGCCATGCTCGTGGGCGCCATCCTCTTGCCGATTCTGTTCGTTGTGACGTTTGCGGTGCCTGCCGGCATTGGCCCGCTTGCGTCGGGCATCTGGGTGTTCATTGCCTTTGTCGCTACGGCAACGGCCTTCAGCCTGTTTCAGGTGCCGTATATCGCCCTGCCCGCCGAACTCACCCGCAGCTATGACGAACGCACGCGGTTGCTCGCGGTGCGCGTCGTCGTGCTCACAGTGGCGATCTTGCTATTCGGTGCGGGGGCGCCCGAGATCCGTGATGCCTTTGCGGATGAACGGCTCGGCTATCTCGTCATGGCACTTTCTGCGGCCGCCCTCATGGGCGTCTCGCTCGTCATCTCCTCGTTCTCGGCGCCCACCGGCACGATGTCGGTGACGCCGACCGTATCGATCGTGGAGACGTATCGCGCCGGAGTTGCCGCGCTCAAACGCAGCCAACCGTTCCGCGCCCTGCTGCTGACGTTTCTGCTGCAGGGGCTCGCGACCGGAGTCATGCTGGCCGGTGCCCAATACGTTGCTACCTGGGTGCTCGGCACCGGTGTTGCGATCCTGTTCGTCTCGCTGATCGGGCCAGCGCTTCTGTTCGCGCCGGTGTGGGCTGCCATCTCCCGCCGCATCGGCAAGGAGCGCGCGTTCGTCTGGGCCTCCGCCTGCTACGGTCTCGGCGCCCTACTAATCGTGCCGCAGCTGTGGGCGCCCGGTGCGTGGATTTACGCCCCCGTCGCGCTCGCCGGAGCCGGCTACGCGGGAATGCAAGCACTGCCGATGTCGATGCTGCCCGACGTGATCTCCCACGACTCCCGTCGCCACAAGCTGGCCTCGGCCGGCACCTTTGGCGGCGTGTGGACTGCGGGCGAAACCACCGGCATGGCACTCGGTGCCACCGTGCTCACGACCGTGCTCGCGGCATCCGGCTACCTCGAATCGGTCGCCAATCAGACGGTCGCCCAGCCCGATTCGGCCATCGCTGGAATCATCATCAGCTTCAGCATCGTGCCCGCCGTGATCATCGGCCTCTCGCTGCTGACCTTTAGGCGCTACCCGTTGCGCCGCAGCGACATTGACCATGCCGATGCCGAACCACACCCCACAAGTGGCCCAACCACCACTTCGAACGATCAGGAGACCCGATGAAGTTCGACCACCAGCCCGCCGATATTCTTGAGCGCCTTAACGCGCTACGCGAAGCGGATGCTCCCACCCACGGTGGGCATGTGCTGTCGTATGTCTACGACTCTGGCCTCGCGGAGCTCGACGAACTGGCGGCGCACGCCATTCGTGCCGTGCAGCCCGTCAACGGCCTCGACCCGACCACCTTCACCTCGGTTGCCGTCATGGAACGCGAAGTGCTTGGCTTTGCCCGCGACCTGCTCGGTGGCGATGAGGATGTCGTCGGCACTGTCACTACGGGCGGTACCGAAAGTTGTCTGCTGGCCGTCAAGACGGCGCGCGACGTGTGGCGGGGAACAGGCGCTTCGGCGCGCACGGGAATGCCCCGGTTGTTGGCTCCCGTGACGGTGCATGCGGCGTTCCAGAAAGCAGCACACTACTTTGGCCTTGAACTCGACCTCGTGCCGGTCGGGCCGGGCGGCGACGTTGCCGCGGACGCTCTCATTGCACGCATGGGCGACGATGTTGCGCTCGTAGTGGTCTCAGCTCCGAGCTATGCGCACGCCTCGATGGACCCTGTCGTTGAGGTCGCGGCTGCGGCATCCGAGCGCGGAATCGCCTGTCACGTTGATGCCTGCATCGGCGGCTGGGTTCTGCCGTTCTGGGAGGGCGTTGCGCCCTGGAACTTTGAAGTGCCGGGCGTCACGAGCATCAGCGCCGACCTGCACAAGTTTGGCTACTCGCCCAAGGGCGCCTCGGTGATCCTGCAGCGCGGTCGTGACCGCCAACGCACGCAATACTTTGCGACAACGCAGTGGCCTGGTTACCCGATCGTCAACCCCACCATCTTGGGCTCGAAGTCGGCGGGGCCGCTCGCGGCTGCGTGGGCGATTATTCAGGCACTCGGCACGAGTGGGCTCGCCGAGCTCTCCGAGTCGTGTGCGCGGTCCACTCAGGCCCTGCGCGACGTGATTGGCGAGATTGAAGGCCTCCGCGTTGTGGGCAACCCGGTCGGACCGCTGTTGGCTATCGCATCCGATGATTCCGTTGCTGCGGATCGTCGCGTTGACCCGCACCACTGGGCCGACCAGACGCGCGAGCACGGCTTCTTGCTGCAACTGCAGCCCTCACTCGTGCAGAGTGACGGCACGATGCTGCCCGCCACGACCCACCTCACGGTGACTCCCGTGACCGCGAACGTGCTCGACGACTTGAGCGCGGCGCTGCGGGTGGCGGCTGACGAAGTGCGCGGCGTGCCTGCGGTCTCTGCCGAAGCTGTGCTGGCCACGTTGCCCGCTGAGGCGCTCGCAGCGTTGGGTGATCCGCATGCCGCACCCCTCGATTCGGCGACCGCAGCGGGTCTCCTCGGCGCGTTGGGCATCGGGGCTGGCGACCAGGGGCTTCCCGACCGGATGGCGCCACTGCTGGCTCTCATCGCCGCGATGCCGGCTCCGCTCACCGAACGCCTGCTTATCGAGTTGCTCGCGCGACTGATCGAGCCGACTGAGTAGGGCGCCGTCGCTTCGAGTGCTACGAGACGGAGGCGGGTCGCGTCAGCCACACGTCGTGGTCGTCGTGGTCGTAGGGCGTGAAGCCGTGTCGTTCGTAGAGTCGCAGCGCGGCGCTGCCCTGCAGCACCATGAGCCGGAAGGGGCGGTGGTCTGGTCGGGCGAGCACCTCGGTGAGAACCTGGCTGCCAATGCCCTGCCCCTGCAGACGCGCGGGCAGGTAGAAGTGCTCGATCCAGCGGGCATCCGCTTCGGGGCGCACGCTAATCGAGCCAATGTCTTCGCCAGCAACCTGAATGATCTGGGTGTTCTCCGGTGCGAAAGCATCGCTCATCCAGGTGCGCACCCGCACGGGGTCGAAGATGCCGTGGCGTTCGAGGTCGGCCCGAAGTTCGACTGTGCGAAGGTCAAGCAACCAGTCGAGATCGTGCGCGGTGCTGGGGCGTAGCGAGTATTCCACTCCGTGATTCTAAGCGGGCGGATGCGCGGCGGCGCTAGACCGTGTGCTCACGTTCGAAACGCGTCGCCTCATCGACGAGGGCCTTGACGATCGCGCGCACGGAGGGACGTTCTGCGCGGTCGGGGCGCAGCAGCGCCGAGATGAGGCGCGACGAGGGAACACCTTTGAGGGGGCGGGTGATGAGACCGTTCTCGCGGTCTCGGGTTGTGAAGCGCGGCAGGATGGCGATGCCGTGCCCTGCCGCCACGACAGCTTCCACAATGCTGTTGTCCGTCAGGCGCTGGGCAACCTTCGCCGGGGCGCCGTTTGCCGCTTCGATTCGCCGGAGGATGCGGTCGAACGGCAGACCGGAAGGAACCCCGATCCACGTTTCGTCGAGAAGGTCAGCGGGAGTGAGCGCCGCCTTGCGGCCGAGCGGATGATCTTCGGGCAGAGCGACATCCAGAGACTCACGCATGAGCGGAACGACAGCGAGCCCCCGTTCGGTCCAGGCGGGGAGCACGTGAGGCGAGTCGGAAACGACAACGTCGTAGTCGGCAGTGAGGTTGGCGACATCTTCGAGCACAGAGTCTTGGTCGTTGCAGCTCAGGGTGAGCCCCGGCTGCCGATTCACGGCGTGGAAAAGCCCCGGTAGTAGCATCTCGCCGCCGGTAGGGAAGATGGTCATGGTGACGTCACCGCGTGGGGACTCTCGAAAGTCGTTCCACAGCGCTTCGGCTTTCTCAATTGCGGTGGCCACATCGGCCGCCGTGTGGGCGAGCGCCCGGCCGGCCGACGTCAACACGATGCCGCGACCTACGCGCTCGGTGAGAGGGATTCCGGCCTCGCGTTCCAGAATTTTGAGCTGCTGAGACACAGCGGATGGCGTGCGCATCGTCGCCTTGGCGACCGCGGTAATGCTGCCGCGGTCGGCTAGCTCGCGAAGCAACTCCAAGCGTCGAATATCCATGTAGTTACTCTACAAGGTTAGATAAGGAAGATCATCTTGTTCTAAAAGGTTGGTCGCGGCCAGACTATAGACATGAACTTCGAAATCATCATCATCGCGGCACTAGCTGCAACCGGTATCGCCGCAACCCTGCGTGCCGTTGCAACCGACGGATACCGTCGCGTGCCCACCCGTCGCTACAACACCATGCCGTAGCCAACCGCCAGCCGGTTTACGCAACACCACAGCAACTATTGCTGTGGTGTTTTTGCGTTAACGGGGCGGATTAGCGCGCAATCGGGGCGTAGCGCTAGCGCGGGCTGAGCCCGAGCTTGCGGCCGGCAACGCTGCGCTTGAGCGAACGGAGAGTCGTGGCAAGAGCAGCGATGGCCTGAGCCGCCGGATCCTCGGGAGCCGCGATCACCACGGGCACCCCGGAATCGCCACCCTCGCGCAGGGCGATGCTAAGGGGGATCGAGGCCAGCACCGAGACCGGCTCGTCTGGCGTGGAGAGCTTGGCTGCGGCATCCGCCCCACCACCAGAACCGAAAAGTTCGAGCACGCTGCCGTCAGGCTGGGGGAGACCTGCCATATTTTCGATGACACCGATCACTCGTTGACCGGTTTGGCGCGCAACGAGGCCGCTGCGTTCAGCAACATCGGCGGCGGCCGATTGCGGAGTCGTCACGACAACCACATCGGAGTGCGGCAGCAATTGCCCGAGCGAGATAGCGACATCGCCGGTGCCGGGAGGCAGATCGAGCAGCAACACATCGAGATCGCCAAAGAACACATCGGTCAAGAATTGCTGAATCGTGCGGTGCAACATGGGCCCACGCCACGAAACTGCCGTGTTCTCTTCGACGAACATGCCGATCGAGATGACCTTCACGTCATAGGCGACAGGCGGCAAAATCATCTCGCCCACCTGAGTGGGCTTGGCACCGTGCAGACCGAGGAGTCCCGGGATCGAGAAGCCGAAGACATCGGCGTCGATCACTCCGACGCGCAGGCCGCTCTGGGCCATCGAGACCGCAAGGTTCGCGGTGAGCGTCGACTTGCCGACGCCACCCTTGCCACTTGTCACAGCCACAATCTGGGTGAGCGAATCCGGCCCGAACTGCATCGTCTTGGGCTTGCCCTTGCGCAGCTTCTCGGTGAGGGCAGTGCGCTGCGCCGGCGACATGATCGACACGTCAACGGTCACCGCCGTGATGCCGGGCACACGCTCGGTCGCCTCGCGCACGTCACGTTCGATGGAGGTCGCGGCCGGGCATCCGACAATCGTCAAAGTCAGGCCAACGGATGCCGCACCAGCGTCGTCGACAGAAACTCCAGAGATCATGTCGAGCTCTGTCACGGGTCGCCGAATCTCGGGGTCGATCACCGAGGCGAGGGAGGTAAGTACCGCGGCTTCGAGCTCAGCGTTCACGGTTCTCCGTGTCGGCTTCGGCGTCGTCGTCTTTCTCGAGTTCTTCGAGCAGACCGCGAAGTTCAGCGCGAATGAAGTCCTTGCTGGCAAGGTCAGTCATGGCCAGGCGCAGCGCAACAACCTCGCGTGCCAAGTATTCGGTGTCGTTGAGGTTGCGTTCTGCACGCTGACGGTCTTGTTCAATCTGCACGCGGTCGCGGTCATCTTGACGGTTCTGGGCGAGCAGAATCATGGGCGCAGCGTAGGAGGCCTGCAGCGACAGGATGAGCGTGAGCAGGGTGAAGTTGGTGGAACGCGGGTCAAACTGTGCATCCAGCGGCGCACTTGTGTTGTAGATCAACCAGACGCCCACGAAGGCGGAAAGGCCGACGAGGAACCACGGGGTTCCCATACCGCGAGCGAAAGCCTCGGAGTAGCGGCCCATGCGATCGCGGCTTTGGAACATGCCAAAACCGCTGCGCAAACCCTTAGGGGTATCGAGGCGCTGTTCATTGCGCTGTGATCGAGATGACCGCTTAGCTAGTGCCACGGGGTGCCCTCCCTGCGCGAATTTCTTTCTGCTGAACGATGGTTAGAGGTCTAGTTGAGGTGTCGTCGAAGCTCGCCGACTCGTCGGTGGTACTTCGCCAGTCATCGGGAAGCAGATGGTCAAGCACGTCGTCAATGGTCACCACCCCGAGCAAGCGATGGTTGTCATCGACCACGGGCACTGACACGAGGTCATAACTCGCGAGAATGCGCGACACTTCTGCGGCAGTCGTGGATGAGCGTACCGGTTCAAGCGATTGGTCGATCAGGGCACCCAAGCGTTCATTGGGCGGGTAGCGCAGCATCCGTTGGAAGTGCACCATGCCGAGCAGGCGACCTGTCGGCGGCTCATAGGGCGGCAGCGTGACACAAATAGCGGCACCGAGCGCCGGGGCAAGGTCGTGACGACGGATGAGGGCGAGACCCTCAGCAACAGTGGCGTCAGCAGAAACAATGATGGGCTCGGTGGTCATGAGTCCACCTGCCGTATCGGGGGCGTAGCTGAGCAAGAAGCGCACATCTTCGGCTTCTTCGGGCTCCATGAGATCGAGGAGTGTCTCGCCGCGCTCATCGCTGAGATGAGCGATGAGGTCGGCCGCGTCATCCGGCTGCATCTCGTCGAGCACATCAGCCGCACGATCGTCGTCGAGCTTATTGAGTAGAGCAACCTGCTCGTTCTCGGGCATCTCTTCGAGCACGTCAGCGAGGCGGTCGTCAGAAAGTTCTTCAGCCACTTCCATCATGCGCTGCATGGGAAGTTCGAGCATGGCATTCGCGAGGTCGGCAGGCAGCAGGTCAGAGAAGCTCGCAACCAGTTGAGTGGCCGACTGTGCTTCGCCCTCGTGCGTGTTGTGCTTCAGCTCATCCCAGGCCGCGAAATCGGTGGGGCCCTTCGCGAAGAGCGGTGAACCGCTGGCCTTGGGGCGACGTAAGAATAGCTGGCTGATTTCCCACTCGCCAATGTCGACCTCTTCGATCGACACGTCTTCGATTTGAGCTTCGCCAGAGCCATCGCGCATCGACACGCGCCGGCCCAATAGCTCAGCCATGACACGGATTTCGCCACCGCGCTGCTCGAAGCGGCGCAAGTTCAGAAGACCCGTGGTGATGATCTGGCCGGAGCCAATGCTCGTGACGCGACCAATCGACAAGAAAACATGGCGTTTACCGGGAACTTCAGCGATCATTCCGACCACGCGAGGGCTCGCATCGCCGCGCTCAACGACCAGCACGTCGCGGACCTTGCCCACGCGGTCGCCATTGGGGTCGAAAATTGAGCAGCCCACCAACCGGGCGACGAATACTCTTGAGGTGCTCACAAGTAAAACCCTACCCCTGCATGGGAGAATGAACCGATGAGTAACTTCAGTGGATTTTCCCGCCGCGCACCTCTTCAGACGAGCGTGCCCCGCGGAGACGTACTTGGCCGGTATGCCAGCTACACCGACGCCCAAGCCGTAATCAACCAACTAGCCAAAGCAGAGTTCGATATCAAAGGCGTCGCGATCGTCGGTCGCGAGCTCACGACCGTCGAAGTGGTCACTGCACGCCTCAGTTATGGTCGTGCTGCACTCTCCGGTGCCACGAGCGGTGCCTGGCTCGGACTCTTCTTCGGACTGATCTCCACGATCATTTCGCCGTTCAGCACGCAGCAGATCGGCATCTTCTTTGCCGCTATCGTGGCCGGTGCTGGAATCGGAATGATCTTCGGTGTCGTCAACTACTCGATCATGCGCAAGCGTCGCGACTACGCGGCGAGCTCTCAACTGCTTGCCGAGCACTACGACATCATCATCGCTCCCGGCCTCACCGCCAAGGCTCACACAATTCTGGGAACGGCTGCCAGCGCGCACGGCGTACACGCAGCACCGCACGTGCCGACTCCCTCAGGAACGGTCGAGAGCAACGAGAGCACTGAGTCGGATGCCGAAGGCTCCGATACGGAACGCTCAGACAAAGCCGCCAAATAGCGGGTAGGCGCCGCTTACTCGCAGTGCTGCGGTCTCGCAGTGCTGCGGTCTCGCAGTGCTGCGGTCTCGCAGTGCTGCGGTCTCGCAGTGCTGCGGTGGCGCGCGCCGCGATTGGCTGACGCGCGCCTACACAACTAGGAGCGGGCGATCCACGCTTCTACGGCATCCGCTGTTCGTGGGATGTTCACCGACAGGTTCTCGGCACCGTCTTCGGTAACGACGATGTCGTCTTCGATGCGCACGCCGATGCCGCGGTATTCCTCGGGAACGGTGAGATCGTCGGGCTGGAAGTAGAGGCCGGGCTCGATCGTGAAGACCATGCCGGGCTCCAAAACGCCATCAAGGTACATGTCGCGACGGGCTGCAGCGCAGTCGTGCACGTCAATGCCGAGGTGGTGGCTTGTTCCGTGCACCATGTAGCGGCGGTGGAACTGCTTGTCAGCCTGCAGCGACTCTTCGGCGGAGACAGGCAGGAAGCCCCACTCGGCAGTCTTCTCAGCGATGACGCGCATTGCTTCGGCGTGGATGTCGCGGAACTTGATTCCGGGGCGCACGATCGCGAACGCAGCATCTGCCGCTTCCAACACCGCGTTGTATACGCGACGCTGCACCTCGGTGAAGGTGCCGCTGATGGGCAGGGTGCGCGTGATGTCGGCCGTGTAGTAGCTGTCGAGCTCAATACCGGCGTCGATCAGGATGAGGTCGCCGGCATTGACCGGACCATCGTTGCGGGTCCAGTGCAAGACGCACGCGTGCGGGCCAGAAGCGGCAATGGTGTCGTAGCCGACCGTGTTGCCCTCGGCGCGGGCGCGACGGTTGAAGGTGCCCTCTACGAGGCGCTCGCCGCGGGTGTGCTCCACGATGGCGGGCAGGTCAGCGATGACGTCGTTGAAGCCCATCTGCGTGGCATCAACGGCGGCGCGCATTTCGGTGACCTCGTAGGAGTCCTTGACGAGGCGTAGCTCGCTGAGGTCGCGGCTCAATTCGTCGTCACCGTCATGCTCGAGAGCTTCAGAATCGGCGGCGAGCAGACGGCGGCCATCAACCTGGTCGGTGACGTCGCGGTCGGCGTCGCGCACGATCACAGTCGAGGCGTCGACGCTGTCGAGCACTGCCTCAAACTCCACCAACGGGAGAGTCGCAAGGCCGAGATCGGTGGCGACGTTGTCGAGAGAGGGGCGCGGTCCGGTCCAGAACTCTCCGACATCCGGGTTCGCGTAGAACTCACTCGTGTCACGGCCTGCAGTCGGACGGAAGTACAGGGTGGCCGAATGACCATCAGCGGTTGGTTCCATCACGAGAACACTGCCGGCAACAACATCCGAACCCCACCCGGTGACGTGCGCAAAGGTGGAGTGGGCGCGGAACGGGTAGTCGGTGTCGTTGGAACGCACCTTGGCGGCGCCTGCCGGAATGATGAGGCGCTGGCCGACATGAAGCTGCGAGAGGCGCTCGCGGCGGGCAGCAGCAAAAGCAGACTGCTCGCGGGGAGTGACCTCGGCGTCAACGCGCTCAGCCCACCCCGAAGAGATGTACTCAGCGAAGCCCGAAGACTGCGGAGTTGTAGAACGGTTAGAGGTCGCGCGGGGGCTGGGTGTCGAAGTATCTGCCATACCTCTAGTGTCTCTCGTTGCACGGTAAAACGCACTATCGAGAGGGTCCCTCAGTGTTCGCCTGATTGCGGGGTACTCGGCGCTCAGGCTGGGCGGCTACTGAGTGCGAGAGAGTGTCGCGAGAATAGGGCGGTGGTCACTGCCGAACCCATCATGAGACTCGACTACGCGCATCCCCGTCGTGGTCCACTCGCTGGTGGACATCACATGATCGATGGGAGCGCCCAGGAGCGACGGCAACTGGGTCGGCCAGGTGCCGATGGCGGCGTTATCGGTCGTGGACGCGGCATCCGTGCAACTACCGAGCGCAAAGTCTGCGCCATCGGTGAGCGACGCGTAGTGGTCGAGGGTCGAGTTGAAATCCCCAGCGAGGATGACATTGGTTGCGCGGCACTGTTCGGCCAGCCAGTCGAGGTCGGTGCGCCAGTTCGTCATCTCGCCTCGCACGGGGGCGACGGCGTGCACGGCCACAATCGTGGGATTGGCGGGGTCTTGAGGAATCGCTACGACACTCGGCAGCGTTGACGTGGTGCGCGCCTGCAGGTCTACGTCGTATTCGCCCAGAGCAACGCTGATGAGCACGGTTGTTGATCGCGACTTCGAGATCTGGTCGTAGGCAACCGTGTGAACCCACATCGGTCGGTCGGCTGCTGCCATCAGTTGGGCAATCTCAAAGCCCAACTCTCGGGTGGTTTCGGGCAATGCCACGATGTCGGCGTCATTTTCTAACGCGAGGTCTGCAATCGCTTCGGCCCCGGGAGCGTCGCCGAGAGTGTTCCACGACAACACGGTCACGTCGCCTTCTGCTTTCGTCTCAAAGCCCGGGCTACCGAACCCGCGAGTCGCCAACACCACAAGAGTGAGCGCGCTGAAAGCGAGAGTGACCACAGCGAGGGATGCCGCGAAGCGGTGCATCCGCGCCGACAAGAGTGCAATGAGCGTCAAGGCCAGCACAGCGATGAAGGCTGCGGCAGCGCTGAGTCCGCGCAACGAAACCACTTGGGCAATGCCAACCGTCTGCTCAAGAGAGAACAGTTGTGGCCAGGCCGCGACGATAAGGGCGGCTGCGGTGGCGAGTATAAAGATCGCCGCAAGAAAGCGTTGAATCATAGCGACCTGAGCCTAGAGCAATAGGCTTGCATAATGCTCAACACACCGATCGACCTGCACACTCACAGTGCCGTGTCCGACGGTACCGAAACGCCAACCCAGCTCGTGCGGTCCGCCGCTCGCGCTGGGCTCGGAACGGTAGCGCTCACCGACCACGACTCCACCGCTGGCTGGCAGGAGGCGATCTCTGCGGCATCCGTGTCGGGAATCAACGTGATTCCGGGCATGGAGTTGAGTACCAACTTTGGGCCAGCAAGCGTTCACGTGCTCGCCTATCTGTTCAATCCGCTCGATCGCACCATCGTGACCGAAACGGCACGCATTCGTGATGGTCGGCTTCGTCGTGCCGAGCGCATCGTCGAGAAGATTTCTCTCGACTACGACCTGACGTGGGATGACGTGCTCGCCGAATCGTCGGACGGCACGACCCTGGGCCGCCCGCACATCGCTGACGCACTCGTGCGCAAGGGGCACGTTGCCAACCGCAGCGCTGCGTTCGAGAGCATCCTGCACTGGCAGGGCGGGTATTACGAGAAGTACTACGCGCCGACTCCGCTCGAGGGCGTCAAGATGATCGTCGCTGCCGGGGGAGTGCCCGTGCTCGCGCATCCAGCCGCCCACGGAAAATACCGCTCAATGGATGACGCGGTGATCCGCGAACTCGTCGACAACGGGCTCTTCGGGCTCGAGGTTTATCACCGCGACAATACCGACGATGGCAAAGAGTGGTTGCTCACCGTCGTCAAGAAATTCGGTCTCGAAATCACCGGCTCGAGCGACTACCACGGAGAAGGCAAGCCCAACCGTCTGGCCGAGAACACGACTGATCCCGAAGTGCTCGACAAACTTATTGCCCGTGCGACCGGTTCGAAGCCGTTCATCGCGGACACCACTCCCTAACGACTGCGTGGCCCCACAGGCCAGCGCACACGCATCACCCCGCCGAGTAGGAGACAGCATGACCAGCAACGCCGAACAGTGGAACGCCCTCACCCCCGAATTGCTCCGCAGCCGAGGCAGCAACAAATGGACAGCACCCGAAGGTGAACTGCTGTGCGCCGGCGTCGCTGAGATGGACTTTGGCACGGCGCCTGCTGTGCTCGACGAATGGGCCTCGATCGCCGAGCGCCTCGAGTTCGGGTACCCGAATGAGTCAGTTGCTCTTGAGATGAGCGCGGCAACCGCGAAATGGCACCACGAGCAATACGGCTGGAACGTGGATGCCGCCGACGTTCACCCGCTCCCTGACGTCCTTAAAGGGCTAGAGCTTGCCATCCTCGAGTTCAGCAAGCCTGGTGCGCCGGTAATCGTGCCGACTCCTGCCTACATGCCCTTCCTCCTGTTGCCGAAGACTTTCGGCCGTGAGGTCATTGAGTCGCCCATGCTGCGCGGCGACGACGGCAGCTTCTCGCTCGACCTTGACGACATCGCGCGGCACTTCGCGGCCGGAGCAAACGTGTTCGTGCTCGCCAACCCGGGCAACCCCACCGGCAAGGTTTTCACCGCTGACGAGCTGTCGGCGCTCGCGGATGTCGCCGATGCTCATGGGGCTCGTGTCTTCAGCGACGAGATCCACTCGCCGCTCACGCTGTTCGGCACGAAGCACGTGCCGTTGGCGAGCGTCTCGGATGCCGGAGCACGCGTTGCGATCACCGCGACCAGCACGTCGAAGGCCTTCAATCTGCCCGGGCTCAAGTGTGCCCAAATCATCCTGAGCAACGACGCCGACCGCACGCTGTGGGAAACGATCGGCTGGATGGCGTCACACGGTGCCAGCACCCCCGGAATGCGCCTCAACACCGCCGCGTACCTCGGTGGCGAGCCGTGGCTCGGCGAAGTGCGCGAGTACATAGAAGGCAACATCGAGTATGCGCGGGCGGCGCTCGCAGAACTGCTGCCGGAGGCACGCATGGCTCCGATGCAGGGCACTTACCTGGCCTGGCTCGACTTGCGGGCCTACTCGGACGAGCCAGAGCTCTCCGAGATGTTGGCGGAGAAGGCGGGCATCCGGGTCAATGGTGGTGTCGGCTACGGTGCGGTGGGCGCCGGTCACATCCGGGTGAACCTCGCAACGTCGCGCCCCATTCTGGAACGCATCATTGCGCAGCTTGCTGCGGCGATGACGGCCTAGCGCGTAGCGACCGCCTCGCCCCAGCCGGGGAGGGGCAGGCGCTGTTCGAGTGAATCGAGGATGAGGTCGAGGCCGACCTCAAATTCGTTGGCGTAGCTGTAGCCGGGCAGCATCGCGTGGCCAACGGCCATTTCGGTGAGGTGCGGAAATTCGCCGACCGGCATCTCGGTGACGATTCCCTCGGCGACCTCAGCGAGCTCCTCAGACGTCTCGAAGGGCAGGCTGAGTTCTTGCAGCACGAAACCGTAGATATAGCTGTCGAGCGCGGAAAAGGCATGGGCAGCACCGGCAATGGAAAAACCGCCGGCGCGCAGGGCGCCGATGACGGCATCGTGGTGACGAAGCGTCGAAAGACCGGGGTCTCGGCGTGAATCCATGAGCCCGATGGCCCAGCGATGGCGCACGAGCACGTTGCGGGTGGAGACGGCGCGGTCGTGCATGGCCCGCCGCCAACCGTGTTCGGTGGTGGGGAGTTCGATTTCTCCGAAGACCAGATCGACAAGGCCCGTGAGGATCGCATCCTTGTTCGGCACGTGGTAGTAAATCGACATCGCTTCTACGCCGATGCGATCGGCGAGTTTGCGCATCGTGAGAGCGGCGGAGCCCTCTGCATCGGCAAGCTCGAGGGCGGCGGCGAGCACGGATTCGCGCGTGATCGGGGGGCGCTTCTTGGCGGTGCGCGTTCGGCTCTTGTCTGCCACTCGGCTGCTCCTTGTCGTAGGGGGCATTGACTATCTTACTTCGTAAGGTAATCTTACGGCGTAAGGTTCATTCGAGAGGAAACCATGACCAGCTCCGAAAACAGTCGTCCAGCAACCCCGGCCGCACGCCAGCGCGTGTGCATCGTTGGCATCTCCGGCAAGCTCGGCCAGTATTTAGCAGTTCACGCACTTGAACGCGGTTATGAAGTCGTGGGAGTGTGCCGCCCGAAGAGCGTGACGAAGCTTGAACACTTCGGCGACCGCATCACCGTTATCCAGGGAGCGACCTCCGACCGCGCTGTCGTTGAGCGAGCGGTCGCGGGCTGCACCGCCGTACTGACGGTTCTTGCGCCGTGGGGCGTGCGGGATTACTCGTCACGCACAGCGCAAGCCGTCATGGATTTCGCTCCGGCTGGGGCACGACTGATCTTCTCGTGCGGCTGGCATGTGAGAGCGAGTGCAGCCGACGTTTATTCGCGACGCTTCCTCGCGACGGTGGCCATCGCATCCTGGCTCGCGAAGGCGGTGCGCGCCGTCGACATCGCTGACCAGACCCGCGCCGCAGAACAGATCTTCGCGAGCAACACGCAGTGGACGCTCGTGCGAGGCAGCGATCTTGAAGAGGGCGAGAGCGAGGGCCTGCCCGTCTGGAGCTCCGCCGTCGGTTCGCCGATCTTGGAGCGTAACCTCACGCGCCGCACCGATTTCGCCCTCTTCATGGTGGAGGCAATCACCACTGACGCCCTCATTGGGCAAGCGCCAGCGATCGTCGGATGCCGCAGCGAATCTGCCCTCGCATACGCGTCGGCCGCGCACGCCTAGCTCGTACCACGGCTACGGCCGCGACCGGCGCAGGGCAGTCGTGGGACACTAATCGCATGAGCCTTGTCGAGAACTCAAAGCTGACCATTGTTGGAGCCGGAAGCGTGGGGGCTAGTGCCGCCTACGCTGCGCTGATCAGAGGCTCTGCCCGCCAGATTGCGCTGTACGACATTGCCACTAAAAAGGTGGATGCCGAAGTGCTTGATCTTGCCCACGGCACCCAGTTCACGGGGTCGAGTCAGATCATGGGCGGGAGCGACATCTCGGTCGTGAAGGGCTCGCACGTTGTGGTGATCACCGCTGGCGCGAAGCAGAATCCCGGCCAGTCCCGCATCGAACTTGCTGATGTCAACGCGCGCATTATCGGTTCGATGATGCCGCAGCTGATGGAGGTCGCCCCCGACGCGATTTATGTCATCGTGACCAACCCCTGTGACGTGCTCACGGTGCTCGCGCAAGAGCAGTCGGGCCTGCCGCCGGAGCGTATTTTTGCGTCTGGCACTGTGCTCGATACCTCGCGACTGCGCTGGAAGCTTGCCGAGCGCGCTGGCGTCTCACCTTCTAGCGTTCACGCGTCGATTATTGGCGAGCACGGTGACTCAGAGTTTCCGCTGTGGTCGCGCGCCACCATCGGTGGCGTGCCGATTCTGGAATGGCAACGCGATGGCCACCCTCGCATGACAGAAGCCGAGCTCGACGACATCGCCGACGGTGTCCGTAACGCCGCCTACAAAGTCATCGAGGGCAAAGGCGCGACGAACTATGCGATCGGGTTATCGACCGCCCACATCGTGGAAGCGATCCTTGGTGACAAACACTCCGTCATGCCGGTTGCTCCCGTGCTCACTGACTTCCATGGACTCAGCGGTGTCGCACTGTCGGTGCCCTGCATCGTGAGCGCAGCCGGGGCGGCACCGATCAAAGAAACCACCTTTAGCGAGACTGAGTTGCGCCTGCTCACCGAGTCGGCGAACACGCTTCGTGGTGTCGCTGACTCGCTACGACCGTAGAAGCGACCTCGCCCGCGAGCGCGACCGTGTCCGAGGCTTCGGTGATGCCGTAGTGGCGGTGGCCTCTGCGGCAGTGCTGGCGACGAGCATCCGGCAATCATCGATGGCACCCTGAAGCAGCGCTTTGAGCCGCGCGTCAGCGTTGGGGGAGCACGCGTAGGCGATGCCAATGACGGACGTGCGGATGATCGACTGGGCCATTCGCGTCACCTCACGACTATGGCGCGCGCGATGATCGCTGGGGCACTCCGCACTGAACGTGCGTGCCCAGAACTCAGCCGCTGGGGCTTGCGCGAACGCGAAGGCAACCGCATCTTTCAGATCGTCGTGGGGGAGGGGCTCGAATGCAGCCAGTTGCGACTGTGTCGAAAGGATGCCAACGGCAAGAGCACGCTGACGTCCTTCGCTGGCGATCGGCAGAGCGGTGGTTGCTGCACGCAGCGCGATACGAAGCGCCAGGCGTGGATCGTCGCTTGTGACGCCAATCACCGATGGAATGAGCTCGACGAGCTCCGAGCGATCGTGGTCGGCGGTGCAGTCGTTCACGAGACGCGCCAGAAGGGCCAGCGCCGGATGAGTGCACGAAGGATGATCGCTCCATTTTTCGCCGGCAAGATAGGAGGCGAACTCCATGAAGCAGCCGCCCCGGCGGGGAGTGCGATGGCGCCCGGCAGAGAGAACGGGCATGAAATCTGGTGAAGAGTTCTTCTGTTGCACCGGCATTGTTCTCCTCCTTGGCTACCGCGCGCTGAGGAACATTTTTTCTATTGTGCGCCTGTTCTGGCGATAAAACCAGTGCTTGTGCTAACCGTGTTGAGAGCAGTTATTGGCGGCTGCAGCGTGCGCCGGGCCCTCACGAAGAAAGCCCCACTCGAGGTGGGGCTTTCTTATGAATCTGACGGGCGGCGTGCGCTACGCGGTCGGAGGCGCAGTTGGTGCGCCTTCGTTTCCGCCGCGACGGCGACGCGTGCGCTTGCGACGGGCGGGGGCTCCACCATCGTGGGTGCCGCCGCCTTCGGGGCGGACGTTGTCGTCAGCCGCGCGTGCGCTGGAAACAGAATCGCCCTCGCTCGAGCGTGAACGCGCATTGGAGTCGGAACCCGATCCAGAGCGCGTGCGGTTGCGGGGAGGACGTGATGAGTCGGTTGAACGCTGTGATCCGCGGCCACCGCCTGATCCTGATCCCGAGCCCGAAGCAGCTCCACTGGTGCGCACCGCCGGAGCGTGCGAACCAGGAAGGCGGCCCTTGGTTCCCTCAGGAATGTCGAGGTCGGAGAAGAGGTGCGGGCTCGACGAGTAGGTCTCGGTCGGCTCGGGGATGCCCATTTCGAGCGCCTTGTTGATGTGCGTCCACTTGAGCATGTCTGCCCAGTCCACGAACGTGACAGCAACACCGGTCTTGCCGGCGCGACCGGTACGGCCAGCGCGGTGCAGGTAGGTGTCGTGGTCGTCGGGGATGGTGTGGTTGATCACGTGGGTGACGTCGTTGACGTCGATGCCTCGTGCCGCAACATCCGTCGCGATAAGAATGTCTTTCTTGCCAGCCTTGAACGCAGCCATGGCGCGCTCACGCTGCTCTTGGTTGAGGTCGCCGTGCACGGCAGCAGCGTTGAAGCCGCGGTCGTTCAGCTCTTCAACAAGCTTGGCAGCAGCACGCTTGGTGCGCGTGAAGACAACAGTCTTGCCGCGACCCTCCGCCTGCAGGATGCGCGCGATGACCTCGTCTTTGTCGAGGTTGTGCGCGCGGTAAACGACGTGCTTGATGTTCTTCTGCGTCAGGCCCTCGTCGGGGTCGGTGGCGCGGATGTGGATGGGCTTGTTCATGAAGCGACGAGCGAGAGCCACGATCGGGCCGGGCATCGTTGCCGAGAACAGCATCGTGTGGCGAGTAGGAGGCGTCTGCGCGAACAGCTTCTCGATGTCGGCAAGGAAGCCGAGGTCGAGCATCTTGTCTGCCTCATCCAAGACCATCACTTTGATGTCTTTGAGCGAGAGCATGCGCTGGCTGGCGAGGTCGAGCAATCGACCAGGCGTGCCGACGATCACTTGGGCGCCGGCCTTGATCTGTTCGACCTGACCTTCGTAAGCTTTGCCACCATAAATGGCAGCGACCTTGGTTGAGCGGTTGGATGCCGCGAGCACGAGGTCTTCAGCTACCTGAACACACAGTTCGCGAGTCGGCACCACAATGAGTGCCTTTACTCCGGGCTCGGGATCTTTGCCGAGCGACTGCAGCACGGGAAGCCCGAAGCCGAGTGTCTTACCGGTACCGGTCTTGGCCTGACCGATGATGTCCTGGCCTGCGAGGCCCATAGGAATGGTTTGAGTTTGGATCGGGAACGGTTCGATGATGCCCTTGGTGGCAAGAGCATCGACCATGTCCTGATCGATATTGAGTTCTGAAAAAGTCACGTATGAAGCCCGTCTAGGTGCGATGCGCCCTTTTTGACCTGGGGCGCCGGACCCCCTCCTGAGTCGGGGGGATGCCCGTAGTTTAGCGGGTTCTGCTGGGTCGAGGCCGTGAATTGAGGCGGCGAGGCGGGTTGTTGCAACTGCGCAGGGCTCTCACACGCTCTAAGCTGGCTCCGTGGTTAAGTGGTTTTCGCGCAAGCCAGGTCGCATCGAAGTGCCTCGCCTTCGGTCACGGTCTGATGTTGCAGCGACCGAAAAAGTAGCCCTCGCGGAGTTCACTCCCGACATTCTCGCCTTCTTGGGGCGCGCAGCGTATGTGCAGCTCAAGATCTTTGAGAACCTCTCGCGCGTCATTTCTAACGCTCCCACTACCGCTGCGAAGACCTCGATCGGCAAAGCGGCGGAGTTGTCGCTGTCGAAGCACCGCCGGTTGGTGGAAGAAATCACCAAGGCTGGCGGCTCGCCTGCCGAAGTGATGGACCAATTCACTGAAGCCGTCGACAACTTCGAGCGCATCGCTCGTGGCGCTGACTGGTACGAATCGCTCATCACCGCCTACCTGAGCGCCGGATTCTTTGACGACTTTTACGCGCGACTTGCTGCCGGGCTCCCCACGGAATCACACACTCGACTCGTCGAAATTTTCCGCGGAGAGTCAGGCGAGAAGGTTCTCGCTGAATATCTGCAGGCAGCGATCGATGCCAATCCCCGCCTTGATTCGCGACTGGCGATGTGGGGCCGTCGGCTCATGGGCGACATGATGCTGTTGGCGCGTTCCGCGCTCGTGTTCCCTGACCACACTCGCACTACGGAGGCGCAGGTTGAGCCGGTGTTTACCGAGCTCATTGCAGCGCACACCCGTCGAATGGATGCGCTCGGTCTGACCGCCTAGCGAACTGCGTTCAGTTAGCTGCGCGAGAGCGTTTCGAAGGAACGCACATCGGCGACTTCGCGGTGACGCGGCAGACGGATCGCGACGACCAGAGCCACGGCAATGCCGGCGAGCAGGCTCGCAACCCAGATCCAGGTGCCGTCAAATGTGAGGCCGGCCCAGACCAGAGCAACCCACACGGTTGCGGTAACCGCAGCACCGACAGCGGGCAACAGCGCCGCACCGTACATGCCGCGCGACGGCAGCAGGTAACGAATGATGGTCGCGAGCGACGCTCCGATGACGGTGACGAACAGCAGTTCCACTGTTAGGCCACGAATCCGATGCGGCGCGACTCTTCTTCGCCGAGTTCGACGTAGGAGACTGACGCGGTAGGAACGATGTAAAGCTTGCCCTTGGCGTCACGCAGGCTCACGTACTTGGCATCCGAGTTCAATGCCTCGGCGATGATGGTCTCGACCTCGCTCGACGACTGTGCCGACTCGAAGTTGATCTCACGGGGGCTGTTGTTGATACCGATGCTAATGTCCACGACCCAAGATTACGACACAACGGGGCGCGATGAATATCACGTTCACTGTCAGCGCATCCCGATAGCGTTGACGCATGGTCACCTTGCCCTCTGAGCGTGCGGATGCCGCGGCTAACGCACCGCATACGCTCGACGATTCTCAGCGCGCTGTTGTCGACCTCGCCGACGGTGTGAGCGCGATCGTTGTTGGAGCGCCGGGCACGGGTAAAACCGAGACTCTTGTTGAGCTGGTGGCGCAGCGTGTGCACGCCCGCGGCTGGTCGCCCGAGCAGATTGTGGTGCTGTCGGCCACCCGTCAGAGTGCGACGGCGCTGCGTGATCGTTTGGCGGCGCGCATTGATGCGCCCACCTTGGGGCCAATGGCACGAACCGCGAACTCGCTCGCGTTCGAAGTGATTCGCGAGGCTGCTGCTGTTGCCGGAGAAGGCCCGCCAACACTGCTCACAGGCGCTGAGCAAGACCAAATTATTTCTGACCTGCTGGCGGGCGAAATCGCCGACGGCACGGGAGCGCCGTGGCCGGCCCACCTCGATCCAGAGGTTCGCCGCCTGCGGGGGTTCCGCACCGAGTTGCGAGATCTCATGATGCGCTGTGTCGAGTTTGGGGTCACTCCCGCTGACTTGGCGGCGCTCGGCGAACGCACCGATCGACCGGAATGGGTGGCGGCATCCGCGTTCATTTCTGTGTACGACCAGGTGAAGGCCAGCTATCGCGATCGGCATTTCGACGCGAGCGAGCTGCTGGCTGAGGCCGCTGGGCTGATTGAGGGCGGCCACTATGCGGCGATCGATCGGCTGCGGTTGGTCGTGGTCGATGACGCCCACGAACTCACCGAGGCCACTATTTCTCTCGTGCGGGCACTCGCCAGTCGCGGCATCACGATCATCGGTTTCGGCGATCCTGACCTCACCACGGGGTCGTTCCGGGGCGCGCAGCCTGCCGTGCTGTCGCAGTGGGCAACACGCCTTCACCTTGAGCACTGTGAATCGTTGTTTTTGTCATCGGTGCATCGGCACAGTGCTGAGCTGCGTCAGACGGTGACTAATCTCACCCAGCGCATCGGTGTTGCGGGGCTCATTGAGCAGCGCAAGTCACCGGCGGTCGCCACAGCGCCGTCGAGCATCCACAGTTTTCAGCTGTCGACACCGGCCGAAGAGGTTGCGTTCATCGCGCGCCACCTGCGCGAGAAGCATGTGCTCGAGTCGGTGCCGTGGTCGCGAATGGCCGTCATCGTGCGCACCGGTTCGCTGATTCCATCGCTGGCCCGGCAGTTGCGCACCCTCGAAGTTGTGACGAGTGTGTCGAGTGCGCGCAGTGCCGTGCGCGACGAATTCAGTGTCAACGGCTTGATCGTCTTGCTTGAGCTGGCATTGACACGTCGCCCGCTGGATGCCGCAGCAGCCGTCGAGCTGCTGTGCAGTTCCGTTGGCGGTTTCGACACCGTCTCGCTACGGCGCCTCAAGGCTGCGCTGCGTCACGAAGCGCTCGGTGCCGAAATTTACGACTCGGCCGACGAGTTGATCGCGCAGGCGCTTGCGGCTCCGGCCGGGTTCGTCACGATCGACAATCGCGTCGCCCGGCAGGCTGCAGCGGTCGCCAAGAACCTTCGCGAAACCGCCGCTGCGGGGGCCGCAGGCGACACCATCGAAGAACTCCTGTGGGGCGCGTGGCAGCGCAGCGGCCTCGCCGATCGCTGGTTCGAGCAAGCACTGGGCGCGGGCGTTGTCGCCGAAGAAGCCAACCGTCACCTCGATGCCGTGGTTGCCCTGTTCTCCTCGGCCAAGCGCTTTGTGGAGCGTCGACCGGATGCGCCCGCCAACGTTTTTCTCAACGAATGGCTCTCGGCCGATGTCGCGGAAGACACCCTCGCCGCGCGGTCGATCGTTGACTCGGTCACGGTCGGAACGCCGGCATCCGTCATCGGCCAAGAGTTCGATGTCGTGGTGGTTGCCGGCATGCAAGAGAACGTGTGGCCCAACCTGCGCGTGCGTGGCTCGTTGCTCGGAGCCCACGATCTGCCGCGTGTGCTGGCGGGGGAGAAGCTCGCGGTCGCCGACCGTCGCCGCGAAGTGCTCCACGACGAGTTACGGATGTTCGCCCAGGCCGTGTCGCGGGCCACGAGCGAGGTGATCGTCACTGCCGTGGCCGGTGACGACAACATGCCGTCCCCATTCTTGACGCTCATTCCCGAACCGGATGAGCCCGTGCGTTCGCGCCCGCCGCTCAGCCTGCGTGGGCTCGTGGGCGTGCTGCGCCGCGAGCTGACCACGGGCTCTCAGCCGGAGGCTGCTGCGGCGTCGCTGGCACGCCTCGCCGGCGAGAGTGTTCCCGGTGCCGATCCGCGCTCCTGGTACGGGCTTCGCGCGCCGAGCACCACCGCGCCGCTTGTCGACCTGACCGAACCGGATGCGGAAGTGCGGGTGTCTCCCTCGCGCATGGAATCGTTCGAGACCTGCCCCCTGCACTGGGCGATCGACCAGCTGGGTGGCTCCACGACCAATGTGGCCTCCAACCTTGGCTCGCTCATCCACGGTGTTGCTGAAACGGCCACTGATTTCAGCGCCGATGCGCTCTACAAGGCGGTGGAAGAACGCTGGGGCGAGATGACCTTCGAGGCCTCCTGGCAATCGGAGGCCGAGAAGCTGCGGGCGAAGAAACTCACGCAACACCTCGCCACCTATCTGCGTGATTTCGCGGCCGATGGCGGAGAACTCATCAGCAACGAGATGGGCTTCGTGCTTCCCCTCGAACAAGCCCGACTGAGCGGAAAGATAGACCGCGTCGAGATGTACGGCGGCACCACTGCCGTGATCGTCGACCTCAAGACCGGCAAGAACGAGCCATCGAGCGATAAGGCCGTTGCCGATCATCCGCAGCTCGCCGCTTACCAACTCGCCTTCGCCTCCGGAGCCATTGAGGGCGTGCCCGAAGATCTCGTCAACGGGGGAGCGAAGCTTGTCGTGCTCTCGCCGTCGGCCAAGACGCGCGACTATGACGCCCCCAAGCAGCAACCGATGAACGACGAGGAGCTCGAACTGTTCCGACAGCGCGTGATCGAGGATGCCCGCGGAATGGCCGGCAGCGTATTCGTAGCCAGGGTCAGCAGCCACTGCACCGACCCGTGGAGCTTCGGCAACTGCCGCATCCACGTTGTGCCGGCGGTGAGCGCCCGATGATCTCTTCTGTCGACCTCGCCGGTCTCATGGGCATCCACGCTCCCACCGAACAACAGCGTGTGGTGATCGAGGCGCCCTTGAGCCCCGCCCTCGTCGTCGCCGGCGCGGGCAGCGGCAAGACCGACACGATGGCCAGCCGCGTCGTGTGGCTCGTCGCCAACAACCTCGTGAGCCCCGACCAGATTCTCGGCCTCACTTTCACCCGAAAAGCCGCGGGTTCGCTCAGCAAGCGCGTGAGCGAACGCATCGCGATTCTGCGCGAGGTGCAGAGCGCGCATCCCGAACGATTTGTGGCGACCCCCGAGACGGCATCGATCGAGTTCGATCAACCCACTATCTCGACCTACAACTCCTTTGCCAGCGCACTCTTCACCGAAAATGCGCTCCTGATCGGTCGCGAACCCGAATCGACTCTCCTCAACGATCCGTCCTCCTGGCAACTCGCGCGCAAACTTGTGGTGTCGAGCACGGATGAACGGCTCATCGGCCTCGAAAAGTCGATCAGCGCGCTCACCGAGGCCGTTCTCGACCTCAGCCATGCGCTCAGTGACAACGTCGCCAATGCCGCTGACGTTGCCGTCTACGCGGAGCGCTTCACCCAGATTTCCGAGCTTCCCTACGCCGAGACTGCCCGCAAGAAAACCCCCTACGCCTCGGTTATTGACGCCGTGAAAGAGGTTGGTTCGCTCGCGCCGTTGCTCACTCTGGCTGTTCAGTATGCCCAGCAGAAGCGGGCGCAGGGCCTCCTCGAATTTAGCGACCAAGTTGCTCTCGCCCTTGAGGTGGCTGAGCGCTCCGACGACGTTGTTGCGCACTACCAAGACCGCTATCGGGTCGTTCTTCTCGACGAATACCAAGACACGAGCGTCGTGCAAACCCGACTGCTCGCACGCCTCTTCGGCAACCATTCGGTCATGGCCGTCGGTGACCCGCACCAGTCCATTTATGGCTGGCGTGGAGCCAGCGCCGCTAACCTCGCGCGTTTCAGTCGCGACTTCACCGAGAACGCTGATGCGCAATATTTCGCTCTCTCTACGAGTTGGCGCAATGCCACCACCGTGCTCGACGCCGCCAACGTGATCGTCGAACCGCTCAGCGCACGCTCACCAGTGCGCGTCGAATCGCTCGGTGCTCGGCCCGCCGCCCCCGCTGGATCGGTCGACACGTTTTATTTCGAACACATTGATGAAGAAGCCCACGGCGTCGCGAAGTGGTTTGCTCGTGCCCTAGCGCCGCAGGCGTGGAACCACTACAACCCCGATCCTGACGCTGAGGCTCCCACCCCGCCGACCGCCGCCATCCTGTTCCGGCGTCGCAGCGACATGGAGCGTTTCGCAACTGCCCTAGGCGCAGAAGACATTCCGTACCACGTGCTCGGCATCGGTGGCCTGCTCTCGACCCCCGAAATCGTTGATCTTGTGAGCGCGCTCACCGTGATCCACGACCCCACCGCCGGCTCTGAACTCATTCGGCTGCTGTCGGGCGCGCGCTGGTCCATCGGCCCGCGCGATCTCCAAGAGCTCGCGTCACTCTCGCGCTGGTTGCTGAGCCGCTCAGTCACGCAGCAGGAGCTGAGCGCCGAAGTGCGCCAGCGGATGCGGGACTCCGTCGCCGTCGATGATTCGGCATCCATTGTCGATGCTCTCGACTTCGTAGGCGAAGCTCCCGCAAGCCACTCGCAGCTCAAGGGTTTCAGCGAAGAAGGCCTGTCTCGACTCAAGGATGCCGCCAAGCAATTGGCATTCTTCCGTTCGCGTGCAGGGCTCGAACTCGGCGATCTCGTGCGCTTGCTTGAGCAAGAGCTGCTCCTTGACATCGAGGTGGTGGCGAGCCGCCCACAGGCCTACGGAATGGCGAATCTGTATGCCTTCCACGATGAGCTTGCAGGCTTCTTGGCCAGTGATGATCAGGCAAACTTGGGCAGCTTCTTGTCGTGGTTGCGACGGGCAACGCAGCAAGACATGATGGGCCCGCGCAGTGACGATGCCGAAGCCGGCACGGTGCAATTGCTCACGATTCACGCCTCCAAAGGGTTGGAATGGGATCTCGTGGCCGTGCCCCGCTTAGTGGAGGGCGAAGTGCCAGCCACCTCTCGCGAGGGCAAAGGGTGGGTAAGTTTCGGCAAGCTGCCCTTCGCGTTTCGTGGCGATGCCGGCGAACTACCCGAACTCGAGTGGGAGAGTGCGCACTACCAATCCGAGTTTGATGGCTCTCTCAAAGAATTCAAATCGGCACTGGCCGACCGCCACCAGGCAGAAGAACGACGCCTCGGCTACGTTGCGATCACGCGTGCCCGCGACAATCTGCTGCTGACCGGTTCGTTCTGGTCGAGCCGCAGCAAACCACAAGCACCGAGTATCTTCCTGCAAGAGCTCGAAGAGCGCGGGCTGATCGAAGAGCTTCCCGCCGACCCGGTCAACGACGAGAACCCCACTCTCAACGATGTCGTCGACCCGCTCTGGCCGTTCGACCCCCTCGGCAACCGCCGTACGAGCGTTGAAACCGCCGCGCACCTCGTCGCCACAGCCGACCCCGGCACCGACGGCCTCTGGTCGCACGAGATCGACCTTCTGCTCGCTGAGCGCAGCCGTGCCGCTAGCGAAGCGCGGCGCACCCCGCTGCCGCAGCGCATCCCGGCCTCTCGCTTCAAGGACTACATCGCCGACCCCGAAGCCGTCGCTCTCTCGCTCCGTCGTCCCATGCCCGAAAGGCCCTACCGGGCCACGCGCCTCGGAACCCAATTTCACGAGTGGGTCGAATCGCGATTCGGTTCTACAGCATCCACCGAAACGCTTGATGCTTTTGTTCTCGAAATTGATGGCACTGACTTCGATGGGTTCGAAGGCGAGAACGCGGCGGATGTCGAAAAGCTCGCCGAGCTGCAAGCCACCTTCGAGCGTTCGGCGTGGGCCACGCGCAAACCGGTCGATGTTGAGATCGAGATTCACGTCCCCTTCGGTGACCGCGTCGTCATTTGCAAGATCGATGCCGTGTATGCCGACGGTGACCGTTTCGAAATCGTCGATTGGAAGACCGGTCGGGCTCCGCAGGATGCGGCCGACCTCGAAGCGAAGCAACTGCAGCTTGCGCTCTACCGCCTGGCCTACGCGCAGTGGAAGGGGGTGCCGCCCGAGAAGATCGATGCGGCGTTCTACTTCGTCGCTGATGACATCGTGATTCGGCCTGAACACATCTCCGACGAGGCCGAACTGCGTGACGCCTGGGCGAAGTCTGTCGGCGCCGCACCCAGTTTCGGTGGCTGAGCCTGTCGGTGACTGAGCCTGCCGCTGGCGGAGCCAGTCAGTGTCTAAGCGCGCCGGTGGCTAGGTGCGCCGCTGCACCGGCCGGCTCAGAATGGCGGTGCTGAGCGCCTCGATTGGTTCGCGGGCCGCCATCGGGTTGTCGAGCAACACGAAGTCGACATCGCCAAGCTCTGGCAGATCGAATGATGCTGGCACCTGGGCCAAGTCGGGCGGGATGAGCGACTGCGGAAATACTGCGATTCCGATGCCTGCCCGCACAGCGGCGAGAGCCCCATTCACTTCCTTCACATTGCAGGTGATGCGCCAGGTGCGTCCGACAGCCTCAAGCGCGCGCATCGCGTACGCACGCCCCAGACTGGGCGCCTGATAGGCGATGAGCGGAACCGGTGTCCCCGATTCCACGGTCATGCTCTTGTGGCCTAGCCACACCATCCGGTCGCGGCGCACCAAGCGTCCGCCCTCCGCTCCAGCGTCTTGCTTGACGAAAACGAGGTCGAGCTGACCGGCCTGCAGGCGGCGTACGAGATTGCCGCTCTGACTCACGGTGAGCTCGAGATTGATGTGCGGATAGAGCTGGCGAAAGTCACGCAGGATGCGCGGCAACTGGGTGAGTGCGAGGTCATCCGCTGATCCGAACCGAAGCCGGCCGCGCATGGCAGAACCGGTGAAGTACTTCACCGCCTGGTCTTCGGCAGCCAGAATTGCGCGCGCAAAGCCGAGCATGGCCTCACCGTTGTCAGTGAGGGAGACGGTGCGAGTGTCGCGAAGCACGAGTATCCGGCCTGCAGCAGCTTCGAGCTTGCGGATGTGTTGGCTAATCGTGGGCTGGCTGAGTTCAAGGGTGCGAGCGGCGTCGGTGAAGCTGAGGGTGTCGGCGACGGCGACGAACGATTTCAGCAAGACAGGATCAAACACAATGCCCCATTACGAAACGTAATCGAATTTATAGCGTTGATTATGCCGTGAAATGAGTGAGCAGACAATACGCTTGAGCGTGTGAGCATGCCATCTGAGACGTCGCCGGCGACCGTGCCAATTTCGGCGGTCATGCAACGGCCGCTCTGGCGCGATACCTTCAGCTCCCTGCGGCTCCACAACTACCGCCTCTACGTCATCGCGCAATTCATCGCGTACACGGCGGCGTGGGTGCAGCGCATCGCCGTCGACTGGCTCGTTCTGGAACTCACGGGAAACGTAGCGCTCGTCGGCCTGACGATCGCCATTCAGTTCACGCCGACGATCATCCTTGGCGCGTATGCCGGAGTGATCGCCGACCGTTTCGACAAGCGGGCGACTCTGATGGTCGCGCAGTCCATCATCGGCATGCTCAGTCTTGCGCTCGCAATCATCACCATCATGGGGGTCGCCCAGCTCTGGCTCGTCTATCTGCTCGTGCTCCTAATGGGTATCATCCAGGTCTTCGACAACCCTGCTCGTGCGGTGTTCGTCAACGAGCTCGTTGGACCTCGCCATCTGCGCAATGCCATCAGCCTCAACGCGTCGATTTTCCACTCGGGCGCCTTCCTCGGGCCTGCCCTGAGTGGAGCACTCATCGTTGCCGCTGGCTCCGGCTGGGCAATCGGCATCAACGCTGTCGCGGTGGTCATCGGAGTGATCATCCTGGCGTCCATGCGCAAGAACGAACTGCTGATCGCCCCGCGGGCTCCGGAATCAAAGGGCCAAATTCGCGAAGCGATTCGCTACATTCGTGCCAAACCCACACTGTTCTGGACAATGGTGATGGTTTTCGTTGTCGCTGTGTTCGGGATGCCGATGCCCACGCTTCTCGCCGCCATGGCCAACACCGTCTACGACACCGGCGCCAGCGGTTACGGCCTGTACAACTCACTCGCCGCGATCGGCGCCCTGCTCGGAGCACTTGCTTCAGCCCGCCGAGCGAGTCTCCGCCTGCGCACGATCATCTTTGGAGCGGTGCTCTACGGCGCCATGATGATGCTCGCGGGCATCGTACCCATTTACGGCATGTTCTTGGGTGTGCTGATTGGTATCGGCCTCAGCCGACTGCTCCTCATGACTGCCGCTGAAACGATGGTTCAACTCTCGTCGAACCTCGTCATTCGTGGTCGCGTTATGGCCTTCTGGGTCATGGTGATTCTTGGCGGCCAGGCCGTCGGTGGTCCGCTCATGGGAACCATCGCCGAACTCTGGGGCGCCAAGCTTGCCTTCGTCATCGCCGGTGGCGTGCCCGCCGCGGTCGCGATCGGCATCGCTATCGTGCTCGCCCGCTCCGGTCGCCTCACGGTAAAAGTGGCGCCGCGCCGAGCCGGTCGTTGGGTGGCCATCGTGCCGAAGCATCAGTCGCGCGCGATCACCGAGCCCATCACCATCGTGGATGCCGCAGCAGTGCCGTCGGAATCTCACGGCATGAAGTTGCGAAAGTTGCGCTCGACGCTCCTACGTTCTTCGTCGAAGAGGCGCCGCGAACGCAAGTAGCGAGCAGGCGCGGTGAGAATGGCGCATGCGGAACGGCGTGTGCGGCACGCCAACGAGCCAACGAGCCACGGCGCTAACGCCGGTGAAACTAAACTGCGCGGTTGTCCTTGCGCAGCATTGCCTCAACTTCGTCCACTGCCATGGTCGGCATCGTGTTGGCGCTGATGGGGTTCATCACGTCGTCACGAATGTCATCGAGCAGCGTCGTGAGCATCTCACCGGCGTCGTCAACGATTTCGGTACTGCGCACTTCGGTGCCGTGCAGCAACCACTTCGCGACCGAGAGTTCGGCATAGAAGGTGGCGCGTTGCTTGAGCTGGCGGTCGCCGGCTCCGCGAGCATCCGCATAGGCACCGAAGGCGGTGTCGATGATCGCGTCATTGCGCGGACCAAGCAGCCACTGTAGGTCTGTTGCCGGATCGCCGACCTTGATGTCTTGCCAGCCGAGCACGCCGGTCACAGCGTTGTCGGCGCTCAGGAACGAATCGGAGACGAGGGAACCATTGACGACGCTGGGCTGGAACTGCCAGAGCTTGGAATCTTCGGCCGCTTTGCGCCAGCGTTCGAGCAGTGCTGCGGGCACCAACTTAGTGGCGGCGGCGCGATCGATGATTGAAATGCAGGAACGGAGGCACTCGCCGGCGGTCTGCACGGGGAGCCCGGCATCCGCAACGAAGCTTGTCGGAAGGGCGTGAATCGCGGCGATCGCGGAACCGATGGATGCCGCAAGCGACCCAGCACCGGTCGTGTACGAGCGCATCGGAACCTTGCTGCCGTACACAAATTCGTAGACGATGCCGCGCGTTTGTCCGACGGGAACCTGGCCCGCATAGCTGGTGACATTGAACGGGAGTCGAGTGCGTACGCCGGCGCTTAACGCGCGCAAAGCGACGAGGTCGGCGGACTGTACGTTCTCGGCCGCAGCGTTTCGCGGCACACGAATAATCCAGTGTTTGCCGGCGCGGTCAGTGATGAGCGCCGAATCGAAGTCGTTTCCGTTGCCGGTGCCGAACGGGGCGGCTGCGGCAACTTCGAGTCCCTCGACAGCAGAGGTCGCCAGCGCGGCTAGAGTGAGATGTGATCTGGCCATAACACTCAGGGTAGGTTGCTCTGACGTGCATTTGCCGCACGCCACGCACTTGGGACGGGGTCGATACATGTCACAGGCTTTTCTTTCGCGACTGCCATTGTCGCGATATGAGATCGATCGTGACCACCTAGCTCGGGAAGACCCGCGTCTTCTTGACCGCTTGTGGCGCGAATCGGGCACCCGCGTGCTGCCCATTTTCAATGGCTCGGCGCTGCTGTCTGCCGACGGTTCGTTGGCTCTCTTGCACCCGGATGCCATCGAGCGCGGCCACACGAGCGTCTATTTGGGGCGTTCGATGTCGACCACGAGTCCGGAACCAGTGGGCACCCCCATCGTGACGGTCGAACTTGAGGATGCCGGCCACTTTGCCGAGGCCGAGTGGGGCAACCTGCGCAGCATTGCTCCACAGCTGAGCGATCGCGATGCGGGGCTCTTCACTGAAGCGCTCGCGATCTTGAATTGGCATTCCTCGCACTTGTTCTCACCTCGCACGGGAGAGCCGACCGTCGTGGAGAAGGCCGGTTGGGTGCGCCGCGATGTCGCCTCCAAACTTGAAGTCTTTCCTCGCACTGATCCCGCGATCATTGTGGGCGTCACCGACAACGACGACCGCTTGCTGCTCGGGTCGAACGCACTCTGGGAATCGAACCGGTACTCGTTGCTTGCCGGCTTTGTAGAGCCGGGGGAGTCGTTGGAGTCTGCCGTGCAGCGCGAAATTTTCGAGGAATCCGGCGTTCCCGTGGTTGATCCCGTCTATTTGGGCAGCCAGCCCTGGCCGTTTCCGGCCTCGCTCATGCTCGGCTTCACGGCATCCGTTGCTCCCGGTTTCAAGGGCCCGGGTACCCCGGACGGCACCGAGATTCTTGACCTGCGTTGGTTCAGCCGCGACGAGCTTGCGAACTCTCTCAATGACATCCGCCTGCCGGGCCATGCTTCGATCGCTCGCGCCATCATCGAGCACTGGTACGGCCAACCGATTGACGAACAACCGTGACGCTTGACGCTAACGAATTACTCGACGCACTAGACGAGGGCCAGCGTCAGGCCGCCGAAACGCTCCTCGGACCGGTATGCCTTCTCGCGGGTGCCGGCACGGGAAAGACTCGCGCAATCACTCACCGCATTGCGTACGGCGTCGCGACCGGTGTGTACCCTCCTGGCCGAGTGATGGCTCTGACCTTTACGAATCGCGCCGCGGGGGAACTGCGCGGGCGCCTGCGTGGCCTCGGGGCAGAAGGCGTCGCCGCGCGCACCTTCCACGCCTCGGCTCTCTCCCAGCTCAACGCTTTTTGGCCGCAGACCATCGGTGGCACGATGCCGCGTCTCCTCGAGGGCAAAGCGCGCATGATTGCGCACGCTGCCGACTCGATCAAACTCAAGCTCGATACCGCAACGTTGCGCGATGTCGCTGCCGAAATCGAGTGGCGGAAGACGTCGCGGATGTCGGTGGAGCAATACGGCAATGCCGGCCGTACGGTGCCCGCGGCCCTCACTATCGACAAGATGGTTGAACTCCAGTCCGCCTACGAGTCGATCAAGGATGCCCGGCGCCAGATCGATTTCGAAGACGTGCTCTTGGCTGCAGCCGGCATGATCGAGGCCGAGCCCCGTATCGCGCAGCAGGTTCGCGAGCAATACCGTTTCTTTGTCGTGGATGAATATCAGGACGTTTCCCCGCTGCAACACGAACTGCTGCGGCTGTGGGTGGGCGACCGCGATGATCTTTGTGTCGTCGGCGATGTGAGCCAGACCATTTACTCCTTTGCCGGAGCGAGCCCTGACTTCTTGCTGCGCTTCGCTTCGCAGCATGACAACGCTGCGGTACTTCGACTCGAACGCAACTACCGTTCGACTCCCGAGATTGTGCACACCGCGAACAAGTTGATGGCGAACCAGAAGGGTGCGCTCACCCTGCAGGCGGCAACAACCGAGCACTCGCCGACCCCGCAGGTCACTGGCTACGACGATGACAACGCCGAGGCCGCCGCCATTGCCGCCGCAGTCGCGGCCCAAATTGCCGCGGGAACCAGCCCCGAAGACATCGCCGTGCTCTATCGCATCAACGCTCAGTCGCAGCCCATTGAGGCCGCGCTCACCGCGGCCGGCGTGCCTTTCCTCGTGCGCGGAGCGACTCGCTTCTTTGACCAGCGCGAAGTTAAAGAGGCCATCATGCTGTTGCGTGGTGCCTCAATCACCACGGCGACCGAGCCACTGTTCAAGTCAGTCAGCGACATCCTGCGCTCCATCGGATGGTCGCAAGAACCACCCGAGACCGCCGGCGCCGTTCGCGAGCGTTGGGAATCGCTCAACGTGATCATGCGTCTCGCCGAGGATGCCGCTGCCGAGATGACGCTGCGGGAGTTCGTGGCCGACCTTGTCGATCGCCAGAGCAGCAACAACGAACCTCTGCGTTCCGCTGTGAACCTCGCAACCCTGCACTCGGCCAAGGGCCTGGAGTGGGAGTGCGTGCACCTCATCGGCCTCAATGAGGGCCTTTTGCCCATCAGCTACGCCCGCACACCAGAAGCGATCGACGAAGAACGTCGTCTGCTGTACGTCGGTATTACCCGTGCGCGACGATCACTCGGGATGTCGTGGTCGGCTAGCGCACAAACAGGCCGGGCTGCGCGTCGTGCCCCCAGCCGCTTCCTCGACGACGTTCGGGACCGGACTCAACGCTTGTAACGTTCGTCACCTGTTGGCAACCACATTCTGGATGCCGAAAGCGCAAGCTTTCATCGCGGCGGCCCGTGGCGTGATCGATGCGCACCGATGACGTGGCGTCGGCCGGTGTCTGGTCGAAGACGGTGTACCCGCTGCGACCGAGACGATGCAGGGCCATGCGGCTCGCCTCCCCGGCGGCTTCAGCAACGAGCGTGGGGGTGTGCGCGAGTGAGGTGCGACCCATGAGTTGGGTGGCGATGGCAGGCCAGGACGGGTCGGCATCTCGGCGATGAAGATCGATGCATAACAGACATCCGGTGATTCCAGGAGTAACGACCGGGCCAATTTCGGCAGCAGAGTCGGTGATGACGACGGGCATGTGGGGCACATCGCGGCGAAGCCAGTGTGAGTGCACCGATGGCGGAATCACGAAGTGACCGACGACGATCGCAAGATCTGGATCGGGGTTAGTGAGTTCATCAGGAGTGGAAGCGACATCAACGCTCACCCCGCTGGCGGCGAGAATGCGCGCAATGGACTCGACGAGAACGCCTGAACCGAGAACCGCGACGTGAGCGCTCGGCGGCTGCGGGGGAGTAGCGACCAGCACCCGCGAAAGCGCATCAAGCAGATCGTTGCATTCGTCGGGGTGCGACTTCGCCAGCATGCCGATGCCACTCCGGCTGATGCCGGCCACGAGAGCAGAGAGGATCTTCTCTTGAGTCTCGGTGACGCGGGGCAATACAACGACGGGTGGGTCAATGCCGAACTGAGCACTCGTAGGGGATCGCCACACGAGCGGTAGTCGGGGGTCTACACGCAGCATCATGTGCCCATTGTGCACAACTGTCCGATTGGTCAGTGTGAAGATTCCACAGCCCGAAGATGAACTATGGACGACAAAAACTTGCTGCGCGCGCGCCCGTCGTAGCGGGAGGCCCGCAGTCTGCTTGCTGAGGGCTAGGAGCCTTCGCCCTCGTGAGGGCGATCTCCCGACTCATCGTTGAGAAGGTCATTGATGGCTTGATCAACGTCGTCCAGAGTGCTGCCGCCATCACGCAGTCGCGCAACCAAGGCCGCGGGATCGTCGATATCGGCTGCCGTCGGCATCAAGTCGGGGTGTGACCACAGTGCATCGCGTTGGTCGGCGCCAAGTTCGTCGGTGACGTGTTGCCACATCGCTGCCGCTTCACGCAGGCGGCGCGGGCGCAATTCGAGACCCACGAGAGTGGCAAAAGCAGACTCGGCGGGGCCGCCAGAAGCACGACGGCGTCGTACTGTCTCCGCGATCGCACTGCGCGCAGGAAGTCGCGAGGTAGCGGCCGCCGTCACAACATCCACCCAGCCTTCGACAAGGGCCAGCACGGTCTCGAGGCGCTCTAGGGCCTCGCGCTGTTCTTCGCTCTTCGGTGGAATCAGCGAACCGTTGGTCATTGCGTCGCGAAGCTCTTCAGGGTTGTTGGGGTCGAAGCCGCTGGCCAGCTCAGCAATGGCATCCGAATCAATGTGGATGTCGTGCGCATAGGCCGTGACGGAGGTCATGAACTGCAGACGCAGCCACTTTGCGTGGCGGAAGAGTCGGGCGTGCGCGAGCTCGCGCACCGCCAAGTAGAGGTGAATCTCGCTGTCGGGCAGGTCGAGACCGTTGCCGAACGCGAAGACACTCTGCGGAACAAGCACCGCTTGTTGCTCGTCGAAGAGGGGGATGCCGATGTCGCCGCCCGACACCACTTCGCTCGACAACTGACCAACGACCTGGCCGAGCTGCATGGCGAAGAGGGTGCCGCCGATGTTGCGCATGACTTTGCTGGCACCGCTGAGCATCTCATCCATCTCTTCTGGCGCGTTCTGCTTGAGAACGTCCGTGAGGGAATTGGCGATCGAGTTGGCCACTGGTTCAGCAAGCTGGGTCCAGATGGGCATCGTGATGGTGACCCATTCGCTGCGGCTGAGCAGCTTGGGTTCCACGGTGAGCTCGGAGATGTCGGTGACCTCGTCGAGCCAGAGCGCAGCCACATGGAGGGCCTGCTCGAGTTTGGTGCGTTCGGCAGGCAACGACACCACGGTGCTTTGTGACGCGAGGTTCTTGGCCTGCTCAAGAGCAATGTCCCAGTTAATTCCATCGCCGCTCTTGCCGAGCGCGTTCTGGAGCTGGCTCAGCAGTTGCTGAATCATCGCAGGATCGTTGGGCAACCCTGCCGCACCAGCCAATTTCGCCGGATCGATTTCGCCCTCGCCCGACAGAAAGTCGCGCATCATGTCGCGGAACTCGTCTTCGGAATTGTTCTCAGCATCGTCAGCCATGCTTTAACGCTAGCCGCTCGATGCCGTGCGCGGCTGAGTTTTGACCTAGGCTAGTGACTCTTACCGTGCGCCTGTGGCGAACACCGCTCCCACCCCGTAAGGACCTAGGTGGCCCTGTTTACTGATAATCGACCCGAACCTTCATCGAGCCGCGCCCGAAGTGGCTGGCTGGGATGGCTGGTTCTGAGCGTCGCGCTTGTAGGAACCCTGCTGGCAACCCTCGTACCTTCGCCGTACATCATCGAGCAACCTGGCCCGGTGTACGACACTTTGGGCGACGTGGAAATTGAAGGCGCCCTCGTGCCGCTCATTCAGATTCCGGTCGAGACGACCTACCCCACAGAGGGTGCGCTCGACATGCTGACAGTCAACGTGTTGGGAAACCCCGATTCACCGCTCAGCTGGTTTGAGGTTGGCGCCGCCTACTTCGATCGCAGCAAAGCAATTGTTCCGGTCGAAGCTGTTTATCCCGTTGGCGTAACGGTCGAGGATTCCACCGAAGCCGGTCGCATCCAGATGGAGACCTCGCAGCAGGAAGCAATTGCCGCAGCGCTCTCTGACCTGGGCTACGAATTTGATGCCACGCTGACCGTTGCGGAAACCTCCGCTGGCGGGCCATCAGAAGGCGTGCTCGAAGCAGGCGACATCATCCGCAGCGTGAACGGTGAGACTTTTGCCGACGTTGCTGGACTGCGCGACGAGATCGCAGCAAACGGAACCACAACTCCTGCCGAGGTTGTATTCGAGCGCGAAGACGAAGAATTGACTGTCGAGATCACCCCCACAATGAGCGAGGGCGACGACGCCATCCCGGTCATTGGTGTTGTGGTGGGTAGCGCGTACAACTTCCCGGTCGACGTGAAGATCCAGTTGGAGAACGTTGGCGGACCGAGCGCGGGAATGATGTTTGCGCTCGGAATCATCGACAAGCTCACACCTGGTGCAATCAACGGCGGCACCGAAGTTGCTGGCACAGGAACGATCACTGCAACAGGCGATGTCGGCCCGATCGGTGGCATCCAGCAGAAGATGTATGGCGCCCAGGCTGCCGGTGCCGACTTCTTCCTTGCGCCCGTCGAAAACTGTGACGAGGTCGCAGAAAACACTCCCAAGGGACTCACCGTCTATGCGGTCGACGACCTCAACGATGCGCTTGTCGCGCTTGCCAGCATTCGCGGCGGCTTGAGCGGCGCGGGACTGCCTTCATGCAGCGCCAATTGAGCGCTGCCTGATCCGTCAACTTTGCTACGAACCTTCCTGTGTGCTGCCTCCAGCACACAGCCCTGTGTAGAACATTGCACGGAGCTTGTGTAACGCTGAGAGCGATCACCAGCCCCGCGCCCATGAAAGACCTTTAAGATAGCTCTAAGCCCCCAATTTCAGGAGCAAAGTACTGTGTCGAGCCAAACCCAATCAGCCCCGACGAGCAAGACGAGGTCTGCGTTTACGATTACGGCGATAATTCTCGCTGTCATTGTTATCGCGTTCTTCTTGTTCTCGAACCTCTACGCCGATGTGCTCTGGTTTAGCCAGGCCGGGTATCTGGAGGTTCTCACTACCCAGTGGATCGCTACAGCCGTGATGTTCATCATCGGCTTCGTCGCGATGGCCGTTCCCGTAGGCGTCAGCCTGCTGGTCGCCTTCCGCGCACGCCCCATCTACGCCAAACTCAATGCACAGCTTGAGGGCTACCAGCAGGTTGTCGAACCGCTGCGCAAGCTCGCCATGGTCGGCATCCCGGTTCTGCTCGGCATCTTCGGTGGTGTCTCCTCAGCGAGCGCCTGGCCCGTTGCTTTGCAATGGCTGAACCGCAGCTCGTTCGGTGAGACCGACCCGCAGTTCGGCTTGGACATCTCGTTCTACTTCTACGAGCTCCCGATGTACCACTCCATCGTTGGCTTCGCGTCCGCCGTGTTGATCATCTCGTTCATCGGCGCGCTCGCCACAAGCTACCTTTACGGTGCTCTGAGCGTTCACGGTCGTGAGGTGCGCATTTCGCGTTCCGCTCGAGTGCAGCTTGCGATCACCGCAAGCATTTTCTTCGCACTGCAGGCCGTCAGCATCTGGCTTGACCAGTACACGACGTTGTATTCCACCAGCCAGGGCTTCCTGCAGACCGGTGCAAGCTACACCGAGGCAAACGCCACCATCCCGGGCCGTGCGATTCTCGCCGGCATCGCGGCGATCGTGGCCATCCTCTTCATCGTCACGGCGATCATTGGCCGCTGGCGTCTTCCGATGATCGGTACCGCCTTGCTGCTCATTAGTGGCCTGGTCGTCGGAAACCTCTACCCGTGGATCGTTCAGCGCTTCCAGGTAGACCCCAACGCGCGTACCTACGAGTCTGAATATATTGATCGAAGTATTCAAGCGACGAGGGATGCGTACGGTGTCGCTGAAGTAGACGAAGTTCCTTACAGCGCGACAACGGATGCTGAGCCCGGTGCGCTTCGTGCAGACGCGGCCACGACGGCCAACATCCGAATTCTCGACCCCGCGATCGCCCCAGCAGCATTTGCGCAGCTCGAGCAGTTCAAGCAGTACTACCAGTTCGGTAGCCACCTCGACGTTGACCGCTATGAGATTGATGGCGAAACTCAAGACACCGTGATTGCGGTTCGTGAGCTCAACCAGTCCGGTCTTGGCGAGTCACAGTCGTGGTACAACAACGCAGTCGTCTACACCCACGGTTATGGCGTCGTTGCGGCTTTCGGTAACCAGCGTGCTGCCGACGGTCAGCCGGTGTTCCTCGAGTCGGGCATCCCGAGCACTGGAGATCTCGGCGATTACAACCCTCGCGTGTACTTCGGTGAAAATTCACCCGAGTACTCGATTGTTGGTGCCCCTGAAGGCTCTGACGACATCGAACTCGACTACCCCTCGGGTGGAGAAGACAGCGAACAGAACGCCACGACGACGTTTGAGGGCGACGGCGGGCCTGTGCTCGACAACATCTTCAAGAAGCTTGTCTACGCGGTGAAGTTCCAGTCTGAGCAGATCTTCCTCGCCTCAGACGTAACTGACGAGTCGCAGATTCTCTACGATCGCGAGCCTCTCGAGCGTGTAGCGAAGGTTGCTCCGTACCTCACCCTTGACAGTGACGTGTACCCGGCCATTGTGGACGACCGGATTGTGTGGATCGTCGACGGCTACACCACGGGTGCTAACTACCCGTACTCGCAGGTTGAGCAGCTTTCTAGCGCGATTGCCGACAGCTACACGCCGGCGCCGCAGTTCGCGCTCGACGACATCAACTACATCCGCAACTCGGTCAAGGCGACTGTTGATGCGTATGACGGTTCGGTGAAGCTCTACGCCTGGGATGACGAAGAACCAGTTCTGCAAACGTGGAACAAGATCTTCCCGAACACCCTGTTGCCGCAAAGCGACATGAGCGTTGAGTTGCTCGATCACGTGCGGTACCCCGCCGACCTGTTCAAGGTTCAGCGCGAAATTCTGGGATCCTTCCACGTGACGGATGCTGGCTCGTTCTACTCGAGTGATGACCAGTGGGTTAGCCCGGAGGATCCGGTTTCTGGAACCGGTTCGCTTCAGCCCCCGTACTACCTCACCATGCAGGTTCCGGGAACAGAAGACCCCGCGTTCACTCTCTACTCGACCTTCATTCCTAAGGGAACAGCAGACGCCAGTCGAAGTGTTCTCACCGGTTATTTGACGGCGAACTCGGATGCGGGACCTGATTATGGCAAGCTCACGTTGCTGACGCTGCCGAAGCAGGACACGATTCCTGGTCCCGGACAGGTGCAGAACAGCTTCAATACCGACACGATCGTGGCCAACCAGCTGGCACTTCTCCAGCAGGGCGACACCGAGGTGAAGCTTGGCAACTTGCTGACGCTCCCCGTCGGCGGCGGGCTGCTGTACGTGCAGCCGGTCTACGTTCAGTCGACCAGCGGAACTCAGTACCCACTGCTGCGCAAGGTGCTGGTGTCGTTCGGTGACGAGATTGCCTTCGAAGACACTCTCGACGAAGCACTCGACACACTGTTTGGCGGAGACTCTGGCGCCGAAGCCGGCGACGGTGAAGTTCCGGTAACGCCGGATGTTCCCGTTGACCCGGATGCGCCAGTAGACCCGGATGCACCGGTTGTCACTCCCGGTGACAATGCGGCACTCGACAGTGCACTCGCCGACTACAAGTCAGCGCTTGCCGACCGTAACGCCGCCTATGCAGACAACGACCTCGTCGCTGCTGCAGAAGCTGACCAGAAAATGGTCGACGCAATCGAGCGCGCAATCGCCGCCACCGAATAGCGAATTCTGACTCAGCGGGCCGCAGCACACTGTGAGCCCGCTGAGTTCGGTTTTCGTGCCGTTCACCCTGTGTTACGCTTTATATACGCCGCGGGGTGGAGCAGTTCGGTAGCTCGCTGGGCTCATAACCCAGAGGTCGCAGGTTCAAATCCTGTCCCCGCAACCACGTAAAGAATCCCGGTCTCATTGAGACCGGGATTTTTGCGTTAACGAGCTCAGGCAGCGCATTCGGATGCGGGATCCGCCGCGGGTGTGAGATTCTTGGCTGCACTGTTCTCGCTGGTCGCCGGTTCTGCGACGCTTTTCGACGGTGTGTGACCAGAGAGAGACTCACGATGAATCCCCACGCACGCATGACCGCCCTCGTCACAGGTGCAAGCTCCGGTGTGGGCTGGGAAGCCGCAGCGCAACTCGCCGAGGCAGGCTACGGCCGCATCATCATCACGGCGCGCACGGACGAGAAAGTCGCGGAGGCTGGGGTTTCACTCAGTGCACGAGTTCCCGGCGCTCAGTTTGTGCCCGTGACTCTCGACCTTGACGACTTCAGCTCCGTCTCTCTGGCTGCCGAAACCCTCATCGCCGACGGCACTGCTATCGACGCTCTCATCCTCAACGCGGGCGTCGCCTCCACGACGCAATTGCGCCGAACATCGGCGGGCATCGAACAGATCATGTCAGCCACGCTCGCTGGCCACCACGCTTTTACTATGCACCTGCTCCGGGGCGGGATGCTGAGCGCCCACGCGCGCATCATCATTGCCGGGTCGGAGGCCGCGCGCGGAGATGTTCCCTCGTTCACGGTCGTTGACGTTGCTGACTTGGCTGCGGCATCCTTCGATGGCGATTTGGAACGCGCGATCGAGGCGGTTCTTCGCGCAGAGCCACTGCTGAAATACAGCAACAACAGTCAGTATGCGACGGCCAAAACGTTTGCTGTCTGGTGGGCGAAAGAGCTCGCCACCCAACTTCCCGCAGGCATTACGGTGAACGCGGTGTCGCCAGGCAACACTCCGGATACGAAAGCGTCGCGGGGGATGCCCGCGATCATGCGCAGAGTGCTGCTGCCGCTCATGAAACTCATTCCTGGTGTCTCGCACAGCGTTCCGACGGCGGCTGCTCGCTACCTCAGCGCGATCGAATGCTCGGATGAGGTGACCGGCACCTTCTTCGCATCACCGCCGAAGAAAATGACGGGACCGCTCACCGCCGCAACCCAGAGCCATTTCACGAACCCGGACGGGCAGCGCGCGTTGTGGAACGTGCTGGAAAAGGTGACGGCTCAGTAAGGTTCGGCGGCTATTTGTCGGCCGCGGGTTCAACCGCGGGTTCAGCGTCCTGTTCTCCGTCGTGCTGATGGGTCGGTGCCGACACCGTCACTGGCTCGGTCGCGGGAGCGGGCTCAAGGAAGTCGAAGAGCTGCGGGATGCGTTGGTCCCGTAGCGAGCTCGAAGCGGCAAGGCCGATGAGCACGCCCAAGGCGATTGCGATCATCGTTCCGACGGTCGTAACGAGGCTGCTGAACGCTCCTGTGTTGCCGCCTAAGACCTCTGTGACGCCCACGAGGCCCAGCGCCCCCGGTACGAGCAACCAGAACGCAGGGAGGAAGCTGACGATGGCGGGTGGCCCGCTGCGGTGTCGGGCGACGAGAACCGCGACGGGAGTCATGGCGATGGCACCGATGAGAGCCGAGAGCACGCCGCCGAACAGCACGTCACCGATTACCTGGGCGCCATAGGCAACGTAGAGCACGAGCATGATCCACGGAATGGATGTGGGCCGAGCGCATTGATAGACCGTGATGCCTAGTCCGAACACGGCGACCGCGACCCACGGGGCGATCGGGCCGAGTGGCTCGCTCGACACGTCGAGATTGATCGTAGGAACTCCCACGAGGGCGCCGGCGGACACAATGCCGACGGCGAGCAGAAGTAGCCGCATGGCTCCGGCTGCGGCGCGGGCGGAACCCGACATGATGTGGCCGGTCGCAAGCTCGATCACAGCTGTCGTGAGAAGCCCACCCGGCAACAGGATGACGAGAGGGGCCACGAGCGACGGCAGCACTCCGGAGTCTGCGGAGATGCGGGCTACAAGCAGCACAATCAGTGACGAGCCGAGCGCTGCCCCCACAATGACGAGCGCCGTGTAGGCGGAGGGGAGTCGTTCGCCAAGCAAGAGCAGCGTGCCGACACCTAGGCCAAGAACCGCAGCTAACAGCACTCCCAGCCATGACGATCCCAAAAGAACCGAGATTGCTGCTGACGTGAGGGCATAAGCGAAGACTCGTTGAACAGGAGAAAACGGTGCAGAAAGCTCTCGTACCTTGGCGAGCTGGCGAGTTACCCACGCGCTAGAGCCAGCCCGAACCCGCCCCACTTTGACGACGCGGTCAATCACGTCAACATGGTGAAGTAAATAGGAACGTCGGCCAGCCGAGACGGCGCGGGTCTGGGCAGAGCCGTCGGCATCCAACGACACCAATATCGCCGTCGGAAACACGATGACTTCAGCAGAGGGATACCCGTTTGCGGTGGCCACATCCTGCACCGCAGAACGAACCATGCTGACGGGATAGCCGCTGTCGATCATCGCTTCACCGACATCCGCCAGTGAATCGAGCACCACACCAGCGGAGGTATTTCTGTCGCGCAACGGTGCTGCCGGTGCGGCAGTGTGCTCTGGGAGGGAGCGCCGGCGAAGGGCGAGCCAGAGCACAAAGAGGCTCGCGGCCAGCACAGCGATTGCGATCAGTAGTGACGTGAGCGAAACGGTGGAGGTCGCAACGCTTGGCGGTGTTGCCGGCAGGGGAACAACCTCGACCTCATCGACCGGAGTCTCGACCGGCGTGGGCGTGACGCTGGGGGTCGGGGTTGCGGTCTCGGAGGGGACCGGAGTGGGGGTGGGAATCGAAGTGGAAGGGGCAGTCGGTGTTGGGAGTGGATCGAGCGTAGAAGTCGGGCTCGGAGTGATAGTCGCTGGGGGAGTCTCTGGCGCTCCGGGGTCAAGCGCATCGGGGTCGTCGACAGCGGCCACGGCGGTGCCGCTCGCTGTGGCGTTGATCGAGAAGGCCGGCGAGAACGCTGTTGCGGACGCAGACGCAGGGGCGAACGCAGACGCAGGGGAGGCGGGTGCGGCCGCCGCCGGTGCGGCTAACGCGAGTGCTGCGGCAGAGCAGGCAGCGACGACGAGCACTCGAAGAGTCAGTCGGCGCAGCGCGTGTCTCATGCTCCAGTGTCCTCCGTTGTAGACAAACCGGTGTGTATGAAACGTACGCGGAATCGTCGACAACAGCGAATGTGGATCGCCTAGTACGCCTCATGGTGCTTGTGTTTCCGAGCCGTGGAGGTCGGGCGAGACGGGAGTTGTCTCCGCTGAACTTACTGACGTCGCCGTGCTGGGTTTCGGCGGACGGCGAGCAGCGTCGACCCCGCGATGAGCAGGAAGGCTGCCGCGAGAGTCGTGTGTGTGGCGTCCGAGCCGGTTGCCGGCAGTAAAGCTCCAGCGAAACGGATGGTGGTGGCATCTGATGCGAGTGAAAGCTGATCGGATGCCACCATTGCGACGCTCGAGAAGTCGGCTCCGACATCCGTGACTATCAAGGTTGCTGTGCAGATCGCCGTAGCGCCAGGGAGAAGGTCAGCGGGCATTGCCGAACAGTCGAACGACAGAGTCGGCAAAGTGCTGGTGACGACGATGTTCTCGAGCGTCGTATTGCCGGTGTTGGTTGCCGAAACGGTGAACGCCACGGTATCGCCGGCGGCAGTGTATGTCGTGGTGTTTGCGCTCTGAGCGAGGTCGAGCGCGGGTGCCTGATTGATCGTGGTTGTGGCGGTATCTGCGGCCGAGGTGACCGTCTCATTCCAGACCTTGCCGGATGCGGTAGCTGAGTTGGTGTAGCTGCCCGCGTCAATGTCGTCTTGGGTTACGGCATGCTCGGCGGTGCAGATCATCGTCTCGGTCGCCGCGAGGGCATTCGCGGGGCAGGACAGGTTGTGCGCTCCCGCGTCGGTGACGGCGACGTTGCCGAGTGCGAGCGTTCCTGAGTTGGTGACGAGGAAGCTGTAGTCGATGTCGTCGCCCACGGCGGTCGCGCCCGCGGGCAACGGGGTCGCTGTCTTCGCGATGGTGAGTTCCGCAGTGCCATCAACGACCGAGGGACCGATGAAGCTCATCCCTTCCGCGACGGCGGTTCCTGTCTCGTGTTCGTCTCCGACAATGACCACCATGCGTGCGACCGGAGTCGTGAGGTCAGCGGTGAATCCGATCCAGCGTGTGCTGCGGTTGCCACAGCCGTCAGGGTCAGTGCCGCAGAGGCTTTGGTCGCCGCTGGGAACGACTTCTTCTTCAGAAAGGAGAAGGTCATCGGTGTCGTAGAGGCGCACGAGCGCTGGCACGCCCGACCCGTCGGTGCGCGTCTCAAGGTCACCGAACCAACCGCCGAAGGCGAGTACGCCCGTGGAGAAGGTGAATTCGAAAGCATCACGGGTGTTTGCTTCTTGCGAATTGCCGCCGGATGCCCCGTAGCTGAAGCCAGCGCCGTTTGTGCAGCCGCTATTGCCATCGAGAAGTGACGGCCGGGGTGAGCTGCTCTGAAGCGTGTTGCCGCTGCCCGTGCATTGTGCGATCCCCGAGTTCGGACTGATGCCGACATACGTTGTTGTGGCGCCGGGCGTGTACATGGTGCGTTCAACGGAGACGGTCGTGCCCCCGGCGGTAGTTGCAATTACTCCTGACAGCGGGTCGTTGTGGGTTCCGTTGATGACGAGAGGCACGGGAACGGTTCCGCCACGCGCAGTGATGGCAGCGCCCCAGGCATCGCGAAGGGTGGTGGCGGCAGCACGACCGGCAATGTTGTTTCCGGATGCTTCGGCCGACACGTTCGCATAGGTGGCAGCGGATGCCGGCGTAGCGACGAGCGCAACGAGCGAGGTCGCGAGGGCAGCGACGAGTGCAGTTTTAATCGGGTACTTCACAGTGAATCCTTTAGCGTGAAGTCGCTTCGGGTGCGACGATCACCCCACAACTCTAGCGATCACGAAGCGACCAGACCACCGCCCAATTCGGGTGTCCGCGATTATCTGGCGAGCTAGCAGGCGGGGAGGCCTAGCGCCAGGTGTCGACGAGCGCGTGGATGGAGGCAAACGCAGAATGGACGTGCTCGGCACCAGCTTGGGAGCGGATGGTGACTTGAAGCCCGAAGAACAACAGCGAGAGCATGTCGGCTCGTTGCGCGGTCAGCTCGTCATTCTCGGTCGAACCGGGGAACGCGAGGGCTGCGAGAGCCGTCATCTGCGCGTGAAGAGCACGGCTGTTCTCGACGGAGAAGTCTTCGTAGCCCGGCGTGCTGCCCCGCAATTCGTTCGCACTCATCACCATGAGGCAGCCCCAACTGCCCTCGTCGGTGCCCGCGAACTCTTCGAACTTGTCGAAGAAAGTGTGGATGCCGGCAATGCCGGTCCCGGATTCAGCGCGCAGCTGCGCAAGCATCGCCATGCGCTCGCCGAGGTAGCGCCGAAGCACGGTCGCGAAGAGTTCCTCTTTACTTCCGAAGGTGCGGTACAAGCTGGGTTTATGAACCCCGCTGGCTTCAACAATGTCTGTCATGGAGGTGTTGCCGTAACCCTGCTGCCAGAACAGCGCGGTGAGCTGGTTGAGCACAGCTTCTTCGTCGAACGCTCGAGGGCGGCCAGCGGTTGGTGTTAATGTGGTGCTCATTCATCCACTCTACGTCCATTCGTGGATATTTAGAACCCACCGGTATCAAAACAATCGTGTGCCGTTCAGGACGTGTCGTTGGTGAAAAACGGAGGGAAAGACCGATGACCAGTTCGTTAGACAATGTTGAAGCGATCACGGTGTTTGCGGATGACATTCCGGCATCCCGAGAGTTCTACACCACCGTCTTTGCCGCGCCCATCCTCTTTGAAGACGACGTCTCGGTCGCGCTGCGCGTTGGTGCCATCGTGATCAACGTCTTAGCGCGAACCAAAGCCCCCGCGTTGATAGCGCCCGAGCCGATCGCAGAAGCGGGAGCAGCGGCATCCGTGATGCTGACAGTGAATGTACCCGATGTGGATGCCGCGTGTGCTGCTGTGCGCGAGCATGGCGTAGAGCTCGTCAACGGCCCCATCGATCGGCCATGGGGTCGCCGAACTGCAGTGTTTCTCGACCCGTCTGGGCTGCCGTGGGAGATCGCGCAGGAGCTGGCTTAGCTCGCGCGCGTTCCACCAGAAGTACGCTCGATCTTCAGCATGACGAGTGCGCCGACGATCAATACTGGGCCGACGAGGCGTGCGATCTGAGTGAGAAACTCGACCCCACCGGCAAGGCCGCTCGCGAACTGCGAGGCGAGCGGGAAGCCGATCGATTGCGCGGCCCAATAAAGGTTGGGAATCACGAAGTTGCCCAGAACGAATCCCACGATGAGCAGGCCGAGCCCTGTCCAAAACGCAATCTTGGGGCGAAGTAGTTGGTCGATCATCCGGAGCTCCTGTGTTTCGTGGGCGTAACAGTTTCAGGCTAACCCGCCGAGAGTCTGCGGCGCAGAAAAAATGAACAATCCTAATGACACCGCTCCGGGTTAGATTTAACGCATGACTTCGTTGCAGGCGCGCATCATTTCCGAGTTGAACACCCAAGCCACGATCGACCCTGCTGGACAGATTCGCCGGCGCATTGAGTTTCTCAAGGAATATCTCACGGCTTCGCACGCCAAGGGCCTCGTCTTGGGCATCAGCGGTGGTCAGGATTCGTCGCTTGCCGGGCGAATCTGTCAGCTTGCCGTCACTGAACTGCGAGCGGAGGGTATCGAAGCACAGTTCGTGGCCGTGAGGCTGCCGCACGGGGTGCAGCACGACGAAGACGATGCGCAATTGGCGCTCGACTTTATTGAGGCTGACCGCGAAGTGACCTTCAACATCCAGCGGGCTGTTGACGGCATCGCCGCCGAATTCGCGGATGCGATGGGCGAGCCGATTACAGACTTCAATAAGGGCAACGTGAAGGCACGTGAGCGCATGGTGGCGCAGTACGCGATTGCGGGGCAGCTCGGCTACCTCGTGGTCGGAACAGACCATGCGGCCGAAGCCGTCACAGGCTTCTTCACCAAGTTCGGTGATGGTGGTGCTGATGTGTTGCCGCTCACGGGCCTCACGAAGCGCCAGGGCAAGCAGCTACTCAAGCACCTCAATGCTCCCGAGCGCCTCTATGAAAAGGTGCCGACCGCCGACCTGCTCGACCACACGCCCGGCCAGGCCGACGAAGCCAACTTGGGCGTCACCTACGAGCACATCGACGACTACCTTGAGGGCCTCGATGTGCCCGCCGAGGCCGCCGCCGATATCGAGAAGAAGTTCCTCAACACTCGCCACAAGCGTGCGGTGCCGGTGTCGATGTACGACGAGTGGTGGACTGACTAGCAGGAGCATTTTTCGCACCCTCTAGCTACACTGGATTTCATGGGGAAATCTCAGGACACGGCAGTAGTTGCGGGAGCTGACGGGAGTTTCGGCATCCGAGTCGACTCCCTTGCTGTTCGCATCGATGACGTGCCGCTCTTGGAGTCGGTGTCGTTCGACATCTCGCCAGGCACTGCAGCGGCCATCATCGGCGCCAATGGTGCCGGGAAAACCACGTTGCTGCGAGTGCTCGCTGGCCTGATTGCGCCAACAACGGGAAGCGCGCACGTCGGTGAGCTGCCAGCGGATGAGCGAAGCCCGGCTTTTCGACGAATGGTGGCGGGTCATATCGGCCACACCTCGTTCGCCCGCGATCTCACCCTCGACGAGCAACTGACCATGGTCGGCGTCTCGTGGGGCGCGGAGGTTCCTGTCGCTCGCGAGCGGGCCGCAGTGCTGCTCGATGACTTCGGCCTTACTCGCCTGCGAACGCGCTTCGCCCACGAACTCTCGTCGGGCCAAACCCAGATGTTCTCCTTGGCTCTCGCAATCGCACGGCCCTTCGACGTGCTGCTGCTCGACGAGCCAGAACAGCGACTCGACAAGGAACGCCGAAGCCAGGTCGCCCGCATCCTGAGAGGTCTCGTCGCTGAGGGCACGACACTGCTCTTTGCCTCGCACAACGCGAAACTGATCGACGCTGTGAGCGGCAGCACTGTTGCATTGACACGCTCGTAATGGCATCCGATCCGACGCTTCGGCGTCTGCAGCAACTGCGCCGCGACCGGCAGGCACAGAGTGAGAGCGAACTCACGTACGTGATCTATATGAGCGTGTTGCTTCTGCTCATTGTTGGCGTACCCATTATTCGGATGGCGGTGCTTGGCCTTGCCACTCCCGACGTGATGGCCCTAGTGGCGAGCCCAACCGCGCCGGCGGTGCTCTCCGCGATCACCGGGTTGCTCTTTGCCGGACTTGTCGTGGTCGGACGCGCTCGCGGACCAGCGGTCATGGATCTGTTCCGCAGCAACGTCGTCGCGAGCAATCATCTGCCTCGCCGTCACACACTGCGGCGCCCGTTTCTTATCTCGGCCTCACAACTCGTGGTGGCGCTCACCGCGGTCGCGCTGGTCCTCGCTTCTGCGCTCGCAGTGGCGGGCGCGGCTACAGCGCTCTCCGTCATCGCGTTCGTAGCGGCGACAGTACTGATCGGCATCCTTGCCTCAATTGCGTGGTTGCTCGGCCAGAGCGTGTCGACGCCCACCTCACAACAAGTAGCGGCGGCGCTCGCAGTGGCGTCACTCGGCATGGCAGCGATTCCGGGCGGACTGGCCGCAACGCCGTGGGGCTGGTTTGCACTGCTCTACCCTGGCGCCGCGCTTCCGGCGTGGCCAGCGTTTGTGGCGTTGGTGGTGATGGCGATCATCGCCGCCCTCGCTATTCCGCGACTCTTGGACAGCATCCGCGGTCCTGAATTGAGAGCTCAGGCGCAGCGCTGGAGCAGCGCCGCCACGTTCAGTGCGACAGCCGACCTTGCGGGAGCATTCGCAGAGTTTCGGAGCCTTCCGACCGCGGGTCGTCGTTGGAGAGCAGTGCGGAATGTGCCAATGCCCGTACTGATGTTCGTGCGTGATCTTGTTGGCTCGCTGCGTTCTCCCGAACGACCCATCGTTGCGGCGCTGTCGCTGCTCGTCTCAGGGTTCGTGCTCGCGAGCATGAGTGCTGTGCCCGCGACGGTTGCGTGGGCACCGGCCCTACTCGGCGGAATCATTGCGTTTCTCGCGCTCGGCGTGTGGAGCGATGGCTTTCGCCACGCCGCCGATACCGCTGTCGCAGTGCCGCTTTACGGTTTCGGTGTAGCGAAAGAGTTCGCGCTGCACGCGCTGCTTCCGGTGGCCGGGGTGTTCGTTTTCGTGGGCTCGGGAGCTCTGGCCGCGACTGCTACCGGTGCGTCGCTCCTGAGCGTTGCTCTGGCGGTCGTATTCGCGCTGTTTGTCATCACCGTTCGAATGATGAACGCCACTAAGGGGCAAATGCCGATCGAACTCCTCGCACCTATCCCTACCGCGGCAGGAGACCTTTCTGGCGTGCTGATCGTGCTCTGGCAGGCTGACGCGGTGCTGCTCGTCAGCGTCGCGAGCATCGTGTTGGCGTCAAGTTGGCTCAGCGCACCGCTGCTCTTTGCAATGCTTCCGATTGCCAGCACAATCGTGCTCTGGCTGGCGAGTCGAAACATCGCTGCTGCTCGCTGACGCGGAGCGCTCCCGATCAGCTCGCTGACGAGGAGACTTCCCGATCAGCCCACTGAGTCGCGCGTCACATCCACCATCCACGCGTAGTTGAAGGCACGCTCGCGCCACGCGTCGTAGCGACCGGAGACGCCGCCGTGGCCTGCCGCCATCTCGGTCTTGAGCAGAGCATCCGCTCCCACCTCGCGCAGTCGGGCAACCCATTTGGCCGGCTCGACGTAGAGCACGCGCGTGTCATTGAGCGAGGTCACGGCGAGGATGCGCGGGTAGTGAGTGTCGTGCACATTCTCGATGGGGGAATACGACTTCATGTAGTAGTAAACCTCCTCGTTGTGCAGGGGGTCACCCCACTCGTCCCACTCGATGACGGTCAGCGGCAGCGAGGGGTCAAGGATCGAGGTGAGCGGGTCGACGAAGGGGACGACCGCGAGGATGCCCGAGAACAGTTGCGGGGCCAGGTTCGCGACGGCACCCATGAGCAGACCGCCGGCGCTTCCGCCCTCAGCAACGAGTCGATCGCTCGACGTGACATCGGTGTCGATGAGGTGATGGGCGCACGCGACAAAGTCGGTGAACGTGTTGCGCTTGTGCAGCTTCTTGCCGCCCTCGTACCAGGTGCGGCCCAGTTCGCCACCGCCGCGCACGTGGGCGACCGCGAACACCATGCCGCGGTCGAGCAGGCTCAGGCGGGCAGCGGTAAAGCCCGGGTCAATGCTGATCTCGTACGAGCCGTAGCCGTAAAGCACGGTCGGGGCCGGGGTGCCGGGCACCACGAGGTCGTTGCGGTACACGAGGGAGATCGGCACGCGAGTGCCGTCGGAGGCCGTGGCCCACTCGCGACGCTGGGTGTATAGCGCGGGATCAAAGCGGCCAAGCACCGGTTGCTGTTTGCGCACGACGAGTTCATTGTCATCCACGAGGTAGTCGTAGACGATCGTCGGGGTCACGAAACTGCCATAGCTGAGACGGATGCTCGGCTGATTCCATTCGGGGTTGGAGCTGAGGCCCACGGTGAAGAGTTCGTCGTCGAACTTCAGTTCATGCGGGATGTCTTCGTAGCGTCCGCCATGCTTCGGAACGATCGCAATCGCCACGCGGGTGAGCCCCTCGCGGCGGTACTCGATGGCCACAAAGTCCTTGAAGGCATCCACGCCCTCGAGGCGCACGGCTTCATTGTGGGGGAGGATCACGCGGCGCTCGCCGAGGGGATCCGCCGCCGCAACACTCACGAGCTCGAAGTTGATTGCATCCTTGTTGTGCACAATCAGCAGACGATCTTGCGTGCCAACCACCACGTGCTCGACGTCGTACTCGACGCCGACTTCGCGCGGCCAGACAACCTCGAACTCACCGGTCGGGTCGCTCGTGTCGAGCAGTCGCGTCTCGCTCGTCAGGCGTGAACCGGCCTCGATCGCCAGATATTTGCCGCTGCGCGAACGCCCAACGCCCACCCAGAAACTCTCGTCGGGCTCATGAAACACCTGCACCGCGGATGCCGCAGCAGTGCCCAACTCGTAGCGCCAGACGGTATCGGGGCGCCACGCATCATCAACCGTCGTATAGAAGACGTACTTGCCCGTGGCATCCAAGAGCGCGCCGCCCGCGGTGCCCGGAATCTCGTCCGGAAGGTCATCGGCGGAGCTGAAGCGGATGACGGTCTCGGTGTCGGAGGGACTGCTCGCGGCAGCGCTCGCCGCAGCGGCATCACCGAGCTGGCGCACGCGCAACGTGTACCGCTCGTCGCCTTCGGTGTCGACACCGTAGAGCAACAGGGTTCCGTCGTCGCTGAGCGAGAACGAGCCGAGGCTGAAGAAGTCGTGCCCCTCTGCTTCGACGTTGTTGTCGAGAAGGATCTGCTCACCGGGGAGCGTCGTGGGAACGGCGGCAGCGGCATCCGCGGCAGCACCCTCAGCGTCACCAGCCACAGGCTCGGCGATAGTTGGGGGAGTCCAGTCGTCGTCGCTTGCGATCGGCGCGCGGCAATGGATCGCGTACTGCTTGCCCTCTTCGGTGCGGCTGAAATACCACCACTGCCCACGGCGAACCGGAACGCTCAGATCGGTCTCCTGCGTGCGGGCCTTGATCTCTTCAAAGATCTGCTCCTGCAACACGCTCAGGTGACTCGTGCGCGCAGCGGTGAACGCGTTCTCGGCGTGGAGATGCGCGAGGGTGTCGGGGCTCTCTTTGTCGCGCATCCACTCGTAATTGTCGACGTAGTGGTCGCCATGCTGGATGCGTTCGGTGGGAACCTTCGCGGCTTCAGGTGGGGTGAGCATGCCTTCAGCGTATGCCGGATTTCTGAGTAGCGGGAGTGCCCGCAACGTGAATCGGAGCTTCGGCCGCTACTCGAGGAAGCCGCGCAGCAAGAGCGCCGTGCCCGCGAGGTGTTCGCTCATTGCTTGGGCGGCAGCATCCGGACGTCCGGTCAGAATCGCGATGGCGATTTGTTCGTGCTGGGTGTTGGAGTGCGCGATGTTGGGGCCGAGCGAGGGGATGCTGTCGAGCAACTCGTTGACGCGCATCCGTACATCGGCAATCAACGGAGTGAGGGAAGCAGAACCGGCGAGCTCGCCCACCATGAGGTGAAAGCGCGAATCTAGGCGACGGTATTCTTCGTCGTTCGCTGCGTTCGCGTTGCTCAGGCTCTGCCAGAGAAGTTCTCGCTCAGTGGGGGTGAGGGCGCGACCTGCAGCCGCGCGCGCTCCGCCGACTTCGAGGATCTCCCGCAGGGTGAGCGTGTCTTCGATCACTTCGGGGGTGAGCGGGCGTGCTGGCCCCACCGAGTCGTCTGAGGGTGAGCCCGGAATATGTGTCGGCAGCACGTCGCTGACGAATGTTCCCCCATAGCGGCCGCGTCGCGACACGAGATAGCCAGCGTCACTCAGCGAAGCGATAGCGTCACGCACGGTGTCTCGACTAACCGAGAGCATCGTGGCGAGTTCACGTTCAGCAGGCAAACGTTCGCCGGGAGCGACCAGCCCAAGACGAACTGTCTGAAGGAGGCGCTGAACGGTCTCCTCGAAAGAGTTGCCCCCGCGCACCGGGCGCAGCAGCAACTCCCCGTGGAGACCGGTCGGCTCATCCATTACAGCGGTGTCGTGTAGGCAGAGCTGATGCCACCATCGACGATGAACGTCGACGCGGTGATGAATGACGAGTCATCGCTGGCGAGGAACGCAACGGCGGCAGCGAGTTCGTCGGCTTCAGCGAAACGGCCCATGGGGATGTGGACGAGACGACGAGCGGCACGTTCCGGGTCTTTTGCGAAAAGTTCTTGAAGCAGGGGAGTGCTCGTGGGGCCAGGGCAGAGTGCATTGACTCGAATTCCCTCCCGGGCGAACTGCACGCCCAACTCACGACTCATCGCCAGCACGCCACCTTTGGAAGCGGTGTACGAAATCTGGCTGGTCGCTGATCCCATAATAGCGACGAAGGATGCCGTGTTAATGATCGAGCCCTTGCCCTGCTTGACCATGTGCCGCAGAGCCGCGCGGCAGCACAGGTACACAGACTTGAGATTGACGTCTTGAACCTTTTCCCACGCCGGCAGTTCGGTCGTCACGATCGAGTCATCCTCTGGCGGCGAAATCCCGGCGTTGTTGAAGGCGATGTCGACTGAGCCGTAGGTGCTGGCGGTGGTGTCGAAGAGGGCGTTCACCTGCGCCTCATCCGTCACGTTGACTTTGATGAAGTGGCCGCCAACAAGTTCAGCGGCCGCGAGACCCGTCGTCTCGTCCATGTCGCCGATGACGACGGTGGCGCCCTCGGCGGCGAAGCGGCGCGCGGTGGCCAGGCCGATGCCGCTCGCTCCGCCGGTAATGACGGCCACTTTGCCTGCGAGGCGCTGCGTGAGGTCAAGAGGGGTAATGGTCATGTGATGCTCCTTGGATAAAAGGTGTCGAGAGGGTTAATCAACAGCGATGAAAACGTTCTTGGTTTCCGTGAAATTCAGCGGTGCATCGGGGCCAAGCTCGCGGCCGAGGCCGGACTGCTTGAAGCCACCGAAGGGCGTGGAGTACCGCACCGAGGAGTGCGAGTTCACGGAGAGGTTGCCGGCCTCGACACCTCGGGAAACCCGAATTGCCCGGCTGACATCCCGAGTCCAAATCGAACCCGAAAGCCCATAGTCGGAGTCGTTGGCCAACTGCAGAGCATCGTTCTCGTCGTCGAAGGGAAGCACCGTGACCACGGGCCCGAAGATCTCATCGGTCACGCAGCGATCATTGCGCGATGCTGGCGTCAACACCGTCGGGGCGAACCAGTATCCTGCTCCGTCGGGAGCGCTGCCGCGGAAAGCAACAGGCGCATCGGCCGGCACGTAGGACTGCACAGAAGCGAGGTGCTTTGCTGACACCAACGGCCCCATTTCTGTCGCTTCATCCGTCGGATCTCCCACCTTCACGCCAGCAACGGCGGGTTCAAGAAGTTCCATGAAGCGGTCGTAGGCGCTGCGCTCCACCAGAATGCGGCTGCGGGCACAGCAGTCCTGGCCTGCGTTCTCAAAGACGCCGTAGGGTGCCGACGCCGCAGCTTTCTCTAGATCGGCATCCGCGAACACGATGTTGGCGCTCTTGCCGCCCAGTTCGAGCGTGACGCGCTTCACTTGATCCGCGCAGCCGGCCATGATCTTTTTGCCGACGGCAGTCGAGCCCGTGAACACCACTTTGCGTACGGTGGGGTTCGTCACGAAGCGCTCGCCGACTACCGAACCCTTGCCGGGAAGAACCTGAAATAGCCCTTCGGGGAGGCCCGCTTCGAGAGCAAGTTCACCGAGACGGATGCTCGTGAGCGGCGTCCACTCGGCAGGCTTCAGCACGACGGCGTTACCGGCGGCGAGTGCCGGAGCGAATCCCCATGCCGCAATCGTCATCGGGAAGTTCCACGGGGTGATGACGCCCACAACGCCGAGCGGCTCGTGGAAGGTGACGTTGAGTCCGCCAGCCACGGGAATCTGCTGGCCAAACATCCGCTCGGGAGCTGCAGCGTAGTAGTTGAGAACGTCACGCACGTGACCGGCTTCCCAGCGAGCCTGCGAGATCGGATGCCCGGAGTTGCTAACCTCCAGCGCTGCAAGGTTCTCGACGTCGCCGTCGACAGTTTGCGCGAAGCGACGCAGCATGAGCGCCTTGTCGGCGGGGGAGACGCGAGCCCATGCTTTCTGGGCAACTGCGGCGCGGGCGATTGCGGCATCCGTCGCTTCGATGTCGAGGAGATCGACCGAGCCAATCTCGGCCTCGGTTGCGGGATTGATGACGGTATAGGTGCTCACGCGAGAGCCTTTCGGTTGATTCGGGCTGCGTCGACCAAGCCCTCGAATAGTCGGATGTCTTCTGGCGCTGCCTCGGGATGCCACTGCACTGCAACCGCAAAAGTCGCGGTAGGCAGTTCGACAGCTTCGATCACGCCGTCGCTCGTGCGGGCCGTGACGACGAGCCCCTCGGCCAGTTGATCGATCGCTTGGTGGTGATAGAGGGGAACGACGAGTGGCTCGGTTTGTCCGCCGAGCACCTTATCGATTCGGGTGTTGGGCTCGATCTCTACGGGGGTGTGGCTGAAGTTGCCACCGCCGAGTTGGTAGTCACTGTGGCCGACCACTTCAGGGAGGTGTTGGTGCAGGGTGCCTCCCAACGCGACGTTGAGAATTTGAGCCCCGCGACAGATGCCGAGAAAAGGGAGGTCGGCATCGAGGGCCTGACGCATCAGTTCGTCTTCCCACGCATCACGATCGAGTCGAGGATCATCGGTGGTGGGATGCGGCTCGTGGCCGTAGCGCGCCGGATTGATGTCTTTGCCACCGGTGATGATGAGGCCGTCGAGACCGTGTAGCACCCGGCGAGCAATCTCGGGGCTGACCGGTTGTGGCGGCAGCAGCACGACGATGCCACCGGCGCGAGTGACCGCTTCAAAGTAGGCCTTCGGCAAGAAAGATGCGGGAACATCCCACACACCAGTCTGCGACTGTTCGAGGTAGGTGGTCAGGCCGATAATGGGCCGATCAGAGTCGTTCAAAGCCGCGCACCTTTTCCCAATCGGTTACTGCAGAATCAAAGGCAGCCAGTTCAATCGCGGCGTAGTTGAGGTAATGGTCAACTACTTCATCGCCGAAAGCGTCACGGGCAAAGGTGGATGACGCGAACAGATCGGCCGCTTCACGCAGCGTTGCCGGAACCCGCGGAACATCGCTCGTGTAGGCGTTGCCCTCAAAGGCATCGTCGAGTTCAAGCTCGTTGTCGATTCCGTAGAGCCCGGCCGCGATGAGGGCGCTGACGGCAAGGTACTGATTCACGTCTCCGCCGGGCACGCGGTTTTCGACGCGCATTCCGTGGCCTTGGCCAACGACGCGCAGCGCACACGTGCGGTTATCGAGACCCCAGGCGAGTGCGGTGGGAGCAAAGCTTCCCGGAACGTAGCGCTTGTACGAGTTGATGTTGGGGGCGGAGAAGAGCGTGAGTTCGCGCATCACCGCGAGCTGGCCCGCAATAAAGTGACGGAACATTTTTGACATGCCGTGTTCGGCATCCTTGTCGGCAAAGACGGCGGTGCCGTCGGTTCCTCGCAGACTGATGTGGATGTGGCAGCTATTGCCTTCCTTCTCGTTGTACTTCGCCATGAAGGTGAGGCTCTTGCCGTGCGCATCGGCGATTTCTTTCGCGCCGTTCTTGTAGATCGAGTGGTTGTCGCACGTGTCGAGGGCTGAGGCGTAGCGGAAGCCGATCTCTTGCTGGCCAGGGTTGCACTCGCCTTTGACGCCCTCGCAATACATGCCGGCGCCATCCATACCGTTGCGGATGTCGCGCAGCAGCGGTTCCATTCGTGTGGACGCCAGCACGTTGTAGTCGATGTTGTAGTCGGTGGCGGCAGTCAGCTCGCGATATCCCTTCTTCCAGGCGTCGCGGTAACTGTCGTCGAAGACAATGAATTCGAGCTCAGTGGCGACGAACGTGTCGAGGCCACGTTCTGCGAGGCGGGCGAGTTGGGCTTTGAGAATCTGACGGGGAGAGGGCGCTACGGGCGTTTCGTCATGCCAGCGCAGGTCGGCGGTGACCAAGGCGGTTGCCGTGAGCCAGGGCGCGCGACGGAGGGTGCCGATGTCGGGCACCATGACCATGTCGCCATAACCGCGCGACCAGCTCGACATGGCGTAGCCCTCGACAGTGTTCATGTCGACGTCAACGGCCAAGAGATAGTTGCAGCATTCGGCACCGTGATCCGCGGCATCCTCAAGAAAGAGTCTCGCCGAGAGGCGCTTGCCCACCAGTCGTCCCTGCATGTCGGTGAAAGCTACGAGAACCGTGTCGACTGCGCCACTGGCAACATCGTCTTTGAGTTCTGCGAGCGTGAGGTTACCGGAGCTGGGGGACATTAACTTCTCCTCATTAAGCAAGTCAAATGGTGCGCTTTCCGACCATTAGAACACATTGATGACTGCGTTGCTCATAAATCTCCCCCAACATCGCGGGAAATTTCTGTGGATTATGGGTAGTCAACAACCATTGATAACCGTATAGTCATCGCAAGGATTCTCCCAGCATTGTGTGATCGACCCGTCGGTGCACGCAACCAGACTGCAAAGGAAACAGGATGTCCAAAGACACACTGAACGTCTCCGGGGTGAAATACACGACGGCTGCGGCCGGGTATTTCGAGAAACGCACACTCAAACGCACGGCGGGAATCTGGGGGCTGTGGGGGCTCGCGGTTGCAGCCGTCATCTCGGGCGACTTCTCCGGCTGGAACTTCGGAATCGGGTTCGCTGGCTTCGGCGGAATGCTGATCGCCTTCGCCCTGCTCATCTTTATGTATTACGGGATGATCTTCAGCATCGGTGAAATGGCATCCGCCATGCCACACACCGGCGGAGCTTACTCCTTCGCTCGTGCCGCGATGGGCCCGTGGGGCGGCTTCGTCACGGGGCTCGCTGAGACGATTGAATACGTTGCTACTACGGCGGTCATCGTTTACTTCTCAGCGGGATATGCCGACTTCATTACGAGCGAGCTCTTGGGCTTCTCGCTGCCGGCGCCGGTGTGGTGGCTGATTCTGTACATCGTGTTCATCGGGCTGAACTCGGCCGGCGCAGCGATTTCATTCAAATTTGCGATCATCGTGGCGATTGTTTCGATCACCATCCTGCTCGTCTTCTCCGTCATGGCAGCATTCTCCGGTCTTTTCAGCTGGGACAACTTGTTCAACATCGCCGCCGACCCGGGGCAATCATCCTTCCTGCCTCATGGCATAGTGCCGATTCTCTTCGCGCTTCCCTATGCCATGTGGTTCTTCTTGGGAATCGAAGAGTTGCCGCTCGCTGCGGAAGAGGCTCACAACCCTGTGCGTGACATCCCGAAGGCCGGGTTGATCGCTCGCACGACGCTGATCATCACGGGTCTTCTGGTGCTCTTCCTCAACACGGGAATCGTTGGTGCTTCTGAGATTTCTACGTCGGGAGAACCCCTACTCGATGGATTCCGTGCGATCGTCGGAGACCAAGCAGCGGCGGCCCTCGCGTTGTTTGCGCTCATCGGGCTCTTCGCATCGTTGCAGGGAATCATGTTTGCTTACGGACGCAACATGTATTCACTGTCACGCGCCGGTTATTACCCGAAATTCTTGTCGCTCACCGGCAAGCGTCAGACTCCCGCTGTTGCGCTCTTAGTGGGCGCAATTATCGGCTACGTCGCTCTGGTTCTCGTTGACAGCCTCGGCGGCGCAGATGGTGTCGCGGGTGCAATCGTCTTGAACATCGCGGTGTGGGGCGCTGTTATTGCTTACGTGCTGCAGATGGTGTCGTTCCTGATTTTGCGCAAGAAATACCCGAACGCAAACCGCCCCTACCGCAGCCCCTGGGGTGTTCCCGGAGCTATTATCGGCGGCGTTCTTTCGTTGGCGATCTTCTTCGGCTTCTTCATCAACGAGCCCGCTCGTCCGGCGATCGGCGCCATCGCTGTGGTCTACATCGTGATGCTTGCGATCTTCGGGCTCTACGGTCGCAAGCGCCTCGTGCTCTCGCCTGAAGAGGAATACGCGATCTCTGGCGGGCTCCACGGAGATCCTCAAAAGGAGGGGTATGGCGGCGCCGTCGAGGAGGAGCTTCTCGCTGCTGACGGTCGGGACGAACCTCGGAGCTAATTGAGTTGTACAGCCCCGTCGGCATCTTTAGGGATGTCGGCGGGGCACCCCCACGACGTGGTGCAGTGCGCACAGCGGAACCAATTGCTGTCAGAGCGTTCGTGGGCACCATAGTTTTCGCACAGGGGGCATTCGGCCATGGTCTTCGACATCGTTGAATCTGGCTCCCTGTTCGCAAGATCTCGCGGTACTTCGAGTTACCGCGACGCTACACACCATTATTGAGATAATTTCGGAATTAAGCATCCCCCTCATCTGGGCGCGTGGAGATGAGCGCCAGTGTTGTGGCCAGTCACGGCATCGCCGCGGCAAATGTCATCATGGAACTATCCCCACGATCGGAGCCCCGGATGCCACACCCCCTCGTCACCGCGAACGAACTTGCCGCACTGCTCGACGATGCGGCCTCCGGGGGAGCGCCGGTACGGGTTCTCGATGTGCGCTGGAGCTTGGGTGGGCCCGCTGGGCTACCTCTCTATAGGGAAGGGCACATCCCTGGTGCGGTGTACGTCGACCTCGACACCGAGCTCGCCCGCCATGGGGAACCGCAGGAGGGGCGGCATCCGTTGCCTGCTGCCGCAGATTTTCAGGCTGCCGCGCGCGGCTGGGGTCTCAACGATGGCGACACAGTTGTTGTCTATGACGACTGGAACAGTCTTGCTGCGGGCCGCGCGTGGTGGTTGCTGCGTTACATGGGCGCTTCCGACGTGCGGGTACTCGATGGCGCGCTGTCCGCGTGGACGACGGCCGGGCATCCACTCGCTGTCGGCGCTGACGATATGACGAGTGTCGTGCCGGGCGCGATCACGCTGAGCGCTGGTCACGAGCCCGTGTTGAGTGCCGACGACGCTGCGTCGCTTCCGGCGAATGGCGTGCTGCTCGATGCTCGCGCCGGCGAACGCTACCGGGGCGAGACCGAGCCGATCGATCCTCGTGCCGGCCACATCCCCGGGGCGATCAGCGCTCCGACATCAGCAAACTTGGATGACGCTGGTCACTTCCTCGACCCCGACACATTGCGCGAACGCTACGAAGCCCTCGGCGTCAGTGTCGATCGTGCGGTGGGGGTGTATTGCGGTTCCGGGGTGACGGCGGCGCACGATGCTCTGGCGCTGACGGTTGCGGGCTTCCGCCCGGCCCTCTTTCCCGGATCGTGGTCCGCTTGGGCCAATCAGCCAGAGCGACCCGTCGCGACTGGGGCTACGCCCTAACGGCGCGACGATCTAACGGCGTTTCACCGCGCTCCCTTTAACTGCCGAATGGCCCCGACACCGAAGTGTCGGGGCCATTCGTGTGCGGGATTTAGGAAATCACATCCTGTAGCAGTTCTTCGTTGAGGTCCTTGCGAACCATCGACACGATGTAGCCGATCACAAGAGCGATGAATGGTGACAGCACGAGGAACCAGCCGAAGGCGTTGAGTCCGAATGCGGTGACGGTCGGGTCGACTCCGGCGGCAAGCGTGAGATCACCGGCGAGGAGGCCGAAGCGTGACATCAGCAGGTACTCGGCGAGAACGAGACCAATGAATGCCAGGATCGGCGCGATCATGGTGACGAAGATGTTCTCGGTGCCCTTGTTCATCAAGAAGAAGCGGATGATCGCCACGCAGACGAGCGCTTCGATGAGCACGATCGCCACCACGGCGAGGCCACTGAACCAGAAGAACATGTTGCCGACGGGGTCGAGCTGGAAGGCGGCGAACAGAACGATCACCACACCGCTAATGATCGACACGATGATGGATGCGCGGCCGGGGGCTCCGCGACCGTTCACGGTTCCCACTGAACGCGCCAGCACGCCACCGCGGCCGAGCGCGAACAGGTAGCGGCTTGCGGCGTTCTGGAACGCGAGCAGTCCGGCAAACAGGCTCGAGAGCACGAGGATGCTCATGAGCGTGGCAAGCCACGGTCCGACGTATTCGCTCGCGAGAGTGAAGAGCACGGCGGCCGGGTCTTCGAGACCGGCTGAACGTTCGAGCGTCTGGTCGATCACGTTCGAGGCGCCCATGCCGGTGACGAGGGCGAAAGCGGTGAACGCGAACAGCACGGTGATGAGGCCGACCGCGAGGTAGGTCGCACGGGGTACGGCGCGTTTCGGGTCCTTGCTTTCTTCGCCGTAGATGGCGGTGGCTTCGAAGCCGATGAAGGAAGCGAACGCGAACGCGAAGGCGATTCCGGCTGAGCCAGCGAGGCCGCCAGCCATGATCAGGTCAGGCGAGAACGATGCGGCCCAGTTGAGGCCCTCGGGGCCGCCATCGGCGAGGATCGCGACGGCAGCGATCACGAGAACGATGAGCTCGGCGAGCATCAGTACGCCGAGCAGCTTCGCGCCGACGTCAACGCGAGCAAGCGAGAGGCCAGTAACGACGATCCACGCGAGAAGTGTCCAGGCCCACCAGGGGAGAAGCCCAACCTGTCCGGCCATCACTCCACCAAAGAAGCCATATATGGCGAGCTGGATGGTGAGGTAGGCGAGTACAGAAACGAACGAGGATGCGATTCCGGCGTTGCGCCCGAGTCCGCGACCGACGTAGGCGAAGAACGCACCGGTGTTGGTGACTCGTTGGCTCATCGCGGCGTAGCCGACGCTGAACAGGAGAAGCACGATGCCGGCGAAGAGGTAAGCGCCGGGGGCTGCTGCACCGTTGCCGAGAACGATGGCGACTGGCACGGCGCCGGTCATTCCGACGAGCGGTGCGGCGGCAGCCACGACAAAGAAGACGATTCCGATTACGCCGAGTCGCCCTTTGCGCAGGGTCCGATCGGGGCTTTCCTGGGATTTTTGGTCAAGCGCCATAGTGAAACTCCTCGTTGAGTTCTAAATCAAGTCGTCCGTATCCGAACGAGTTGGGTTCAACAATGGCGAAGACAGGGTGACTTAGTCAAGGGTTTCTGGAAATTCATTCGGATACGAACTGTTTTGGGCTACACTCTGGCGCATGACCGAACTCAACGGATTTCTTCCTCCACTCACCCCTCAAGGGTCAAGTTCGCTCGTGCCGAAGATGCCCTGGTACTACTCGGGAACGCTGCTCACTGTCGAGTATCTGACCGATCCAGCCAACGTACGTGCGATCCTCCCTGACGATATTGACCTCGCCCCTGAACAGCCTGGCGCTGTTGCCATCGTGTGGGCCGACTGGCAGTCCTGCAGCACGGGCGGCCTCGAATTGCTTGACCCCGTGCGCGCGCAGTACCTCGAAGCGTTCATGGTGGTGCGGTGCTCGCACAAGGGCATCGTGTACAGCCGTTGCGTCGCCATCTGGGTCAACAAAGACTTCGCCATCGGCCGCGGTTGGTTCCAGGGCTATCCCAAGAAGCTCGGCAACATCGCTGTTACTCGAGTCTTCAACGCGGGCAAAGCAACTCCCAAGCTCGAGAACGGTGGCCAATTCGGCGCTTCCATCGCGGCGTACGACCACCGCCTCGCTTCGGCCGTCGTCACGCTGCGTGAGCCTGCTGAAAGCAACGGCTTCGTCAACGGCCACAAAATGCTGCACAGCCGGTTCATGCCCTCCATCAGCAAGGATGCCGGCATGTCCCTCGACCAACTCATCACGATGGGCGGCACCGACGTCGAGATTGGCGAGACCTGGAAGGGCGACGCCGAACTCCACCTCGGCGATTCGCAATGGGACGAACTGCACTCGATCCTGCCCGTGCAAGAAATCCTCGGCGGCTACTACCGCGAGATCGGCGTCACCTTCAACGGTGGCGAACTCGTAGAGGACCGCTCGAACGCTATCTAATCTCTTTCACCGCAAAAAGCCCCGCCGAGAACTTCGGCGGGGCTTTTCGTGTGTCTAGCGGTTCACCGGTTTAGTAGTCGGCGAAGTATTCGTCGATCTCCCACTGGCTGATGTCGCGCGTCGTCTTGTCGGCGACAGAGTCTTCGTAGCGCATCACTTCATCGCGCTTGAGCACGCTGAAGACATCAATCACAGTGCTGCCCATGGTCTCGCGCATCACCATGTCGGCGTCGAGAGCGTCTAGGGCGGCGCTGAGAGTCATCGGCAAGATCGGTGCCGACTCGTCTTCGTAGGCCCAGCCCGCGACTGCTGCGGGTGCCGTGAGCTTGCGCTTGATGCCATCAAGGCCAGCAGCCAGAGTGGATGCGATCAGCAGATACGGGTTCGCTGCCGGGTCGCCGAGGCGCACTTCCAGTCGCGTTCCCGCGCCGCGCTCAGGCGGCACCCGCAGCATCGCGCTGCGGTTATCGTGGCCCCAGTTGGCGCGGTAGGGAGCCAGGGTGTCCGGGCCGAGGCGCTTGTAGGCGTTGACGGTGGGGTTCGAGAGTGCTGCGAGTGATCCGGCGTGGGCGAGGATTCCACCGATCATGTGGTTGGCGGTCTCTGAGAGCCCAGCGCCGCCATCCGACATGATGTTGTTGCCGTCACTGTCGACGACGGAGAAGTGCAAGTGGAATCCGCTGCCGCCTTCGTCGTCCCAGGGCTTGCCCACGAAGAGGGCGTGCTTGCCGGTGCGGGCGACGATGTCGCGCACGGCGGTCTTGAAGAGGAAGGTTCGGTCGGCGGCATCCAGTGCTTCGCTGTGCCAGAGGTTGATCTCGTATTGCGAGGGACTGAATTCGTGGTTGCCGGCGAAGACGCCGATGTCCATGCCGTCGAGCATGCGCATGAGGTTCAGGAATTGCCCACCGGGGTCGACGTGCTCGCCGGTCGTGTAGACACGGCCGGTGCGGCTGAGGCTGCGGCTCCACCCGTTGTCTTCGTCGTAGTTGGCGATGTAGAACTCAAGTTCGGGGCCGACGGTCGGGGTGAGACCGAGGGCGGCGTATTCGGCGATCACGTTTTGCAGCACCGAACGTGGTGCGACGTCGCTGGGGCTGTGGTCGGGGTTGAATGCATCGCCGATGACGAGGGCAACGCCGGGCTCCCACGGCATCATCGTGAGGGTCTCGGGGTCGATCTGGGTGAGGAGGTCGGGAAGGCCGGATGACATGATGTCGTTTCCGTCGAGCACGCCCCCGCCGGTGGTTGTTACCCACACGCCTTGGCAGAACAGCGGAGACTTCGTGCGATGCAATTGGCTGACGAGAAGATCTTTTGAGCGGGTGATTCCCAGCACATCCGGGAAAATCAGGCGCAGAACATCGATCCCTTTTGCCTGCAAGTCTGCTTGAAGTGCTGCTATGTCGAGAGTCATTCTTCCTCCGAAAAATAAATCGTTCGGCACTGAACGATTAGTGCGATACTAAGGCACACAGCGGTGTGGCTGTCCACTCATCGCCAGAAATTTACCTGAAAGGTACACAGATGAGAGCTCTCCTGGTGCAACACGATCACGTCACCGCGAGCGGCCCAGTGGGGGATCGCCTGCGGGAACGCGGCTTTGAGATCGACGAGATCATGGTCGTCACCGAGGAGAATTTCGACAACCCGAACGTTGATTTTGAGTTTCCGGATCCGTCGCAGTACGACCTCGTGATCCCCATGGGAGCGCCGTGGGGTGCGTGGAATGACGCATGCATCGGCCGGTGGTTGGCCCCAGAACTCGAGTGGGTGCGCACCATTATCGAGGCGGACATCCCGGTGCTCGGCATTTGTTTCGGAGGCCAACTGATTGCTCGCGCTCTCGGCGGCACGGTAGCGCGGGGTCAGAAAGCCGAAATCGGCTGGACCGCCATTTATAGCGATGACACCTCGTTAGTCTCCAACGGCCCGTGGTTCCAGTTCCACTACGACCAATGGACAATGCCTGAGGGCGCCGTTGAGATCGCCCGCAACCCGGTTGCGCCCCAAGCGTTTACCTACGGCCGCAGTTTGGCCGTGCAGTTCCATCCCGAACTCAACGCAGCAATTCTTGAGGGGTGGCTCGATCAGGGCGGCATCGATGAAGTGACCGCCGATGGTCAAAACGCCGCGGTGATGCTCGAACAAACTCGCGCCGAAGAGGCCGTCGCCGGTCAGCGCACGGCCGCACTCGTGGATGCATTCCTCGACCGCGTGGCGAAGCTCGGCTAGCCAGGGTTCGCTGGCTGGGTTCGCTCGCCGAGCATGGCTAGCGAGCGGGCCTACTGCGCTTTCACGACCGTGAGTAAAATCACGGAGTCTTCGAGCGCATCCACGGCATGAACCTCGGTGGGAATGGGGAGCAGATCGCCTGGCTTGCCCTCCCACGATTCGTCGGAGGATCGCAAAGCGATATGGCCGACGATCACCTGCAGGGTCGCCTCACCGGGGCTGGAATGCTCGGAGAGGCCTTCGCCGGCGCGCAGTGCCATCAACGTCTGTCGCAGTTTCGCGTCCCGGCCGCCACAGATCGTCAGCGCGCTTCGCCCGTTATTCGACGCGACAGCACTCGCTAATTCTGTTGCCGCCAATTCGGTCAAAGAAACAGCTGTGTTCATCTCGTCACCCCTTTCGTGCACCGGTCGGCTTCATCGCCGTGGCCTAAAACTACCCCAGGCGCACGTTATCGCAGCGTTTCAAGCGCCGCCATCACCTTGGCAACCTCGGTATCGGGGTTCACGAAGGCGAGTCGCAGCACGCTTTGGCCACGCCACGAGGTCGGCACGCACAGGATGACGCCGTCGTGCGCCGCTTGCTTTGACCACGCCGAATACTGTTCAGCGGTCCACCCGGTGCGCACGAACAGCAGCACCGAGAGCTCTGGCTCGCGCACGAGTTCGAGATAGTCGGTCGCCTCTATGGCGCGGGCGACTTCACGGGCGGTTGCCACGGAGGCTTCGATGGCGTCCCGATACTTGTCGGTGCCGTGGGTGGCGAGACTGAACCAGAGCGGGAGTCCGCGCACGCGTCGCGAAAGGTGCAGTGCGAGTTCGCTGGGGTTCCACTCGTCGCGGTCGATGGCATCCAGATAGCTGGCGTGCTGGGAGTGCACGGCGCGAGCCAGCTCGGGCTCGCGATACACCAGCGCACAGCAGTCATAGGGTGCGAAGAGCCACTTGTGCGGGTCGACGATAAAGCTGTCAGCCCGTTCAACACCGTCGAAGAGGTGGCGGATGCTCGGGGCGGCGAGCCCCGCACCACCGTAGGCGCCGTCGACGTGCATCCAGACCCCGAATTCTTCGCAGACATCGGCGATGTCAGAAAGGTCGTCGACGAGGCCTTCGTTGGTGGTGCCAGCGGATGCCACAACAGCAAATACGTTCGGTGACTGTTCGAGAACGGCCCGCAGGGCTGCTCCGGTCATGTGCCCTCGTTCGTCAATGGGGACATCGACGACGTCAACGTCGAGTGCTTTCGCCGCCGACTGGATCGACGAATGCGCGTTGGTGGTGCACGCGAGTTGCCAACCCCCAGCCGGGCGGCCACCGCGACGAGTCTTGGCTGTTTCTCGCGCGGTCATGAGCGCCGAAAGGTTGCCCGAGGTGCCGCCGGAAACAAAAGTGCCGCCAGCGGTCTCTGGCCAACCGAGCAGCCCGATGATCCACTGCAGGGCTTGGTTCTCGGCAAAGATCGCGCCAGCACCCGACTCCCAGAGGCCACCAAAAATGTTGGCAGAACTGGTGACGAGGTCAAACGCAACCGCCGCGCGAGTCGGTGCGGCCGCAATATAAGCGAGGTTTAACGGGTCATCCTGAGCACGAGTTGCCGGCTCAAGAATCTCGTCAAAAATACGCAGTGCCTCCGCACCGCCAATGCCTTCGGGGCGGATCGCTTCACCAACCTCTGCCGCCAGATCGGCCGCGGGCCGAGCAGTTGACAGGGGGTCGGTTTTGCGGACCATTCTTTTGGCGGTCCAGTCGAGGGCGAGCTGCACTACTTCAGTCTCGTCGCCCCATACTGCGTGGGGTCTGCCTTGTGGCCGAACTTCGCTCATGCAACTACCTCGCTCATGTGCCTACTTTGCTAATTCAACGCGTACCGGGAGTCGCTTGATTCCGTTGACGAAATTGCTGCGCAGACGGTCAGGTTCACTGAGCTTCGTCATTCCGGAGATCCGGGGCAACAGGTTCTCGAACATGATACGGATCTCTAGGCGTGCCAGAGAGTTTCCGAGACACATGTGCGGGCCGCCACGACCGAACGCCATATGTTCGTTGGGGTTGCGGGTGACATCCATCTTGTAGGGGTTTTCGAAGACTTCGGGGTCGCGGTTGCCTGCAGCAAACCAGGTGACGACCTTCTGGCCCTCCTTGATGGCTTGGCCGTTGATCTCGGTGTCCTTCGTCGCGGTGCGACGGAAGTGGTAGACCGGGCTCGCCATACGCAAGAACTCTTCGACCGCCCACGGGATGAGCTCAGGTTTTTCTTGCAACAGCTCAAGCTGGTCAGGGTTGTCCATGAGGTAGTTCATGGAGTGAGTAATGGTGTGACGCGTGGTTTCGTTTCCCGCAACAACGAGCAGCAAGAAATAGCTGTTGAAGTCACGCTCGCTGAGCTCTACGCCGTCCATCGGCGTCTGGTTGACGAGGCGCGATACGAGGTCGGTGCCGTCTTTGCCGCGACGTTGATTGGCGAGGTCATTGCCGTACTCGAACACCTCGCGGGCAGCGGGGGAGCGGAACGGCAACAGGCGGAACTCTTCACTCTCGGCGGAGCTGGCCAGAACATCAGCGTGTTCCGGATCGTCGTTTCCGATCATCCGGTTGCCCCAGTCAATGAGCTTGTAGATGTCGGTGTCGGGCACGTCAAGCATTTTGGCGAGCACGCGGATGGGGAAGTCGGCCGCGACCTGGTCGACGAATTCGAATTCCTTGTTGGCGAACGCTGCATCGAGAGTGCTTGCGGTGAGACCACGGAGGAAGGTCTCGTAGCCGGCGACAGCCCGAGGGGTGAACTCGCCCTGCATGAGACGGCGAAGCGCACGATGACGAACACCATCGGTCTCGAGCATCGACTTGCGAGCCTCAATTTGGTCAGCGTCGAGTTCTTCGAGGTTGACGGTGCCGCGTTCGCTGGAGAACGTCTCGGTGTCTCGCAACACCGAAACGATGTCGTGGTAGCGGGTGAGCGACCAGAAGCCGTGGTTGGGCGCTGGTTCTTCTGACCAGTGCACGGGTGCGTCAGCGCGAAGCTTGTCGAACACGTTCCAGGGTGTGCCGTTCTCGAACAGATCTAGGTCTGCCAGGGTGACGTTCGCCATTGAAGTCAACTCAATCCTCCGTGGGTTGTTTGGATACAAACAATATGCCACACCGGCACGATTCTGTGAGCGATGCGCGCAAAAACTTTCTGAACGCCGGGGGTTGGGTAGAGTAACCGGAGCTAAACGCGAGCGAGGGGACCCTCCGTGGCCGGACCACACACACTGACTGAGACTGAACGCCAAGTGCAGGCGAAGGTCGGCGGCTTGCCGCTCGATTACTCCGCTATGGCTGTTGCCTCGAACCTCTTTCGCGCCGCAAACGCCGTGCGCAATCACTTTGAGCGCACAGTGCTTTCGGAGCACAACCTCTCGTGGACGGCCTTTGTTGTGCTGTGGGTTACTTGGATTTGGGAGCCGATCGAGACTCGCCAAATCGCTCTCGAAGGTGGATTCTCTAAGGCCACACTCACGGGGGTTCTCACAACCCTTGAGCGCCGCGGCTGGCTCATTCGTCAGCGGAGTGCGAGCGACGGCCGCCTCGTTGTGGTGAACCTCACCGACCGAGGTCGCGAGCTCATGGTCGAGCTCTTTCCTGCCTTCAATCTTCAAGAACAGGCTGTCACTGGCCCGGTTGATCCCAGCAAGCGCGAAGAGCTGGCCGAGATGCTGCGCGTGATCACTGCTGGCGTGGAGCCCAAAAACTAGTCAGCCCAGAATTTTTGGTGGTCGGTTCCCCCTAATGCTTGTTTGGGGTCGGATCACTCGCTAAGGTAAGTCATTAGCATCCGAATGACTTAACGGCGAGCGATTCGAGACGGGAACACTATGACCAACGTTCAAGTAGCAGGAGTGACCGTCGATACGCGGCACTTCATCAACGGAGAGCGCGTCGCCTCCGCCGACACCTTCACCAATGTGTCACCGATCGATGCCAGCGCCCTCGGAGAAATCTCCCGCGGAGGCCAACGCGAAGTCGACATGGCTGTCGCCGCAGCCCGTGCAGCATTCCCCGGATGGGCTGCCACCAGCCCGAAAGACCGTGCAGCAATCATGCACAAGATCGCCGACCTCGTCGAAGAGCGCATCAGCGACCTCGCCAACGTCGAAACGATGGACAACGGCGCGCTCCTGCGCAGCCACCTACGCGGTGTCATGCCGCGAGTGGCCCACAACTTCCGTTTCTTCGCTGACTACCTCGTGAACGACCTCGGGCATCCCGACTTCGAAACTCGTGGTCACAACAACCACGTCTCGTGGGATCCCTCGGGAGTCGCCGCTCTCATCACGCCGTGGAACGCGCCGCTCATGCTCGCCACCTGGAAGATCGCTCCGGCGCTCGCCGCGGGCGACACGGTAGTGCTGAAGCCGGCCGAGTGGACGCCGCTCACGGCATCCCTCTTCGCCGACATCACCGCTGAAGCGGGTCTTCCCGCTGGAGTCTTCAACGTCGTACAGGGGTATGGAAAAGAGGCGGGTGCCTCGCTCGTGGAACACCCCGACCTCAGCCGCATCTCATTCACCGGTTCAGTGCCGACCGCAAAGTCCATCGCTCGCGCCGCAGCCGACAACCTCACTCCGTGCAGCTTTGAGCTGGGCGGCAAGAGCCCGTGCATCGTCATGGAAGACGCCGACCTCGAGCTCGCAGCAACCCTTGCCGTTGAGCAGTACGACAACGCCGGCCAGGTGTGCCTCTCCGGCACCCGCATCCTCGTTCACGAAAATATCGCGGATGACTTTGCTGCAGCATTCCAAGCGAAGGTCGAGTCCCTGCGTCAGGGCGACCCTCGCGACATCGAGACCGACATCGGGCCACAGGTTCACCGCGTGCACTTCGAGCGCATCAAGGGATTCGTCGATCGCGCCAAGGAAGGCGGAGCAGACATCCTCTTCGGTGGTGGGCCGAACGCTGAACTCGGCGGTCTCTACTTCACGCCAACGCTCGTCAAGAACCCTGCGCTCGGAAGCGAGATCGTCACGCAGGAGGTCTTCGGGCCGGTGCTGACAATGCAGACATTCACGACCGACGAAGAACTCGTCGCGATGGCCAACGGAACCGAATTCGGGCTCGCCGCCATCCTCGTTGCGGGCAATCGTGAGCACGCTGATGTCATCGCCAAGCAGCTGGTTGCCGGCACGATCTGGGTCAACTGCTTCTTTGTGCGCGACTTGCGCGCACCGTTCGGTGGCTCCAAGAAGTCGGGTGTCGGTCGCGAGGGCGGCACCTGGTCATTTGATTTCTACGCAGATGTAAAGAACACGGTGGTTTCACCGAACGGATGGAAGGAATAGTCATGGGAGAAGTTGTTGGCGCTGGGCTGATCGCCCACGTACCTACGATCATGTTGCCTCAAGAGATCCGCATGGAACTCAATGAGGGCAAAGATTCAACGCTCGTTGAAGGCCTCGAACGACTCCGCAAGGACTACTTCGAGAATGACGATTACGACACTGTTGTCGTGCTCGACAGCCACTGGGCGACCACGGTTGAATTCGTCGTTACGGCGCACGAGCGTCGCCACGGCAAGTTCACGTCGGAGGAGCTTCCTCGTGGAATGAGCGGTGTGCCGTACGACTTCATCGGCGACCCCGAGCTCGCGAAGCTCATGGGGGAGCAGGCTGAGAAGAACGGCACGTGGATCACTCCGATCGACGACGAGTACCTGCCGATCATGTACGCCACGATCAACCTGTGGGAGTACCTCGGCAAGGGCTTGCCCGATAAGAAGTGGGTGAGCGTCTCTATTTGTCAGACCGCCACCGATGAAGACTTCTTGCGCGCGGGGCGTGCGATTGGTGAAGCGATTGCCAAGAGTGACCGCCGCGTCATCCTGCTCGCCTCCGGTGCCCTCTCGCACACGTTCTACAAGCTGCGCGATCTGCGCAAGCACGAGATGGCAGACCCGGCCCACATTTTCTCGGATGCCGCCCGCGAGGCAGACTACGAACGTCTCGACTGGTTCAAGGCTGGCGACCACGCGCAGGTGTTGGAAACCATGCCCGCGTTCCAGAAGGTTCGCCCCGAGGCCATGTTTGGTCACTGGCTCATGACGGCGGGTGCCATCGGTGAAGAAGCCTGCACCGCTCCCGGCGTAATGTACAGCGACTACGAAAACTCCATCGGTACCGGTCAGGTTCACGTGTGGTTCCCGAAGCCAGAAGGTGGCTTCCCAGCAGCAAAGGATGTGGTTCTCTCTCGTGACTGAACTCCGCAGAATACTTCTTGATGGATACCCGACACAGGTAACGCGTCACGGTGACGTTCTCGTCTCCGGCGATGGCCGCGAGGTGGGAGTTGACGAGGCGATCCATTTGCCTCCGACCGAGCCGAGCAAGATCATCGCCGTGCACTTGAACTACGCAAGCCGCACCGAAGAATTCATGACCAAGCTGCCCGCTGCACCGACGTACTTTCAGAAGCCGGTCACCGCACTCAACACCCACAAGGGTGATGTTGTGCGCCCTGAAGGCTGCAAGTGGTTGAACTTTGAGGGTGAGATTGTCATCGTCATCGGTCGCACGTGCCGCAACGTGTCACCCGAGCAAGCCAGCGACTATATCGCCGGTTACTCGATCGGCAACGACTACGGTCTGCACGATTTCCGAGACACGGATGCCGGTTCCATGCTTCGTGTCAAGGGCAGCGACACTCTCGCCCCTGTCGGCCCCGGTCTCGTCACGGACTGGGATTTCCGCGGCAAGCAGTTGCGCACCATCGTGAACGGTGAGGTCAAGCAAGACGACAACACCGACAACATGGAGTGGGACATGAACTACCTCGTGGCCGACATTGCACGCACGATCACGTTGAGCCCCGGTGACATGCTGTTCTCGGGAACGCCCGCGTTCTCGCGTCCGGTTCAGCCTGGCGACGTTGTTGAGGTCGAAGTCGAAGGTCTGGGCAAGCTCACGAACCGCATCGTTACGGGCCCGACTGCCATCCGCACCGACGTGGGGGCACAACCCACCGAGAGTGAAGAGGTAATGTCGACAGCAATGGGTGGCGACTGGGAGTTCCGAGGCATTCGAACTCCGTCGAAAGATCTCTACCCGTCGAAAGTTGAGGAAAAGCGATGATCAAAATCGAAGTCGACATGAACCAGTGCCAGCACTACGGCCAGTGTGTGTTCGAGGCACCCGACAACTTCAAGCTCAACGACGACGACAAGCTCGAGTACGTGGCTGAAGCGCCCGACTCGGAGCGCGACAACATTGAAGCCGCTGTTGATGTGTGCCCGATGCAGGCCATTCGAATCGTCGAATAGTGACTGTGGCTAACCCCGCCGCACCGGTCGTTATTGTCGGTGCGGCGATGGGTGGGCTGCGCGCGGCGGAGTCTCTTCGCCGTTCGGGCTACACCGGTGCTATCCGCGTGGTTGGCGAAGAACTTCACGCCCCCTATAACCGTCCGCCTCTCTCCAAAGAGGTCTTGGCCACTGACGTGACCCATGAGGCTGTGGCGTTTCCGTCGCGTGCAGAGATGGGCGATGTTGAGTGGATGCTCGGGGTGCGGGCGACTGCGGTCGATCTCGATGCGCGCACTCTCACTACAGACGATGGGTCTGTGCAGGAGTGGCGTGCTCTGGTTATTGCGACGGGCCTGCGCGCTCGCCGCTTGGATTTTGCTCCGATCGCCGGCCGTCACGTTGTTCGTTCGCTGGATGACGCGATGGCTCTACGTGCGGAACTCACGCCCGGTGCCCGCGTCGTCGTTGTCGGCTCGGGTTTCTTGGGTTGCGAACTGAGCGCCACCGCTCGCAAGTTGGGCTGCGCGGTCACCATTGTGACGCCGAGTGCCGAGCCCATGATGCGTCCTTTGGGCGACCTCGTCGCGAAGGAAATGCGTCGCCGTCTCACCGAAGAGGGCGTAGAGATTTTCTCTGGCGTGACTGTTGCGGCGATCAACGGCGAGGCTGCGGTCGAGTCTGTTGAGCTGAGCGATGGCCGCGTTGTTGAGGCCGATGTCGTGATCGAGTCTGTCGGTTCGCACTGCAACATCGAGTGGCTTGAGGGCACGAACCTCGACGTCTCGGATGGGGTGCTCGCCGACAACGCGATGCGCGCTGTCACCACCGATGGTGTCGCGCTCGATGATGTCTACGTGGTGGGCGATATTGCTCGCTTCCCAAACCCGATGTTCGATGACGTTCCGCGTCGAGTCGAGCACTGGAACATCCCGACCGACACCGGCAAGCGTGCTGGTGCCGTGCTGGCGGCACACCTTGCCGACGACGGTTCCTTTGCTGATGTGGTCGCCAAACCCTTCGCTCCGGTGCCGTCGTTCTGGTCTAACCAGTTCGAGATCAAACTGCAGGCCTACGGTCTGTTGGGGCTGGTGTCGGATGACGACATCCGCGTCCTTGAGGGAGACCTCAGCGACCAGGCTGCCGTTGGTTACTATCGCGACGGCCGTCTCGTAGGCGTGCTCGGAATTGGCATGAAGGCCGCACTGCTTCCGTATCGCAAGCAGATTGCGGAGGGCGGCGCGTAGTCGCTTTCTCCGACGGTTCCCTGCTAGCTGTCCCGGCGGGGTCGTAGGCTGGGCTTATGACTCCCGCTTCGACTATCGCCGTTGCCCAGTTCGTTCCCGGCCACGATCGCGATGAGAACATCGCGCAGATCACGGAGCTTGCTGAGCGTGCCGTCGAACGTGGCGCGAGTTTTGTGATCTTTCCGGAGTACTCGTCGTACTTCACCGCAACGATGGGCGAGGACTGGGTCACCGCCGCCGAGCCTCTCGATGGCCCTTTCGTGCAGGCGTTGACCTCGCTCGCGCAGCGGTTGCGGATTCATGTCGCTGCGGGCATGTTGCAGTCGAGCGACGAAGATAACCGCTTCTGGAACACCCTCGTCGCGATTGCGCCGACAGGCTCCATCGTCGCGACCTACAGCAAGCAGCACCTCTACGACGCCTTCGGGCAGCGCGAATCCGACTGGGTCATCCCCGGGTCGATAGCCGCGCCGCAGACCTTCGCCTGGGAGGGCTTCACGGTCGGTTTGCAGACCTGCTACGACATCCGTTTTCCGGAGGTGTCACGCCGGTTGGTGGATGCCGGAGCCAACCTCATCGTCGTGCCCGCCGAGTGGGTGCGTGGTCCGCTCAAGGAATACCACTGGCGCACGCTGCTCACGGCGCGGGCGATCGAGAACACCGTCTTTGTCGCCGCTGCCGATCACGCCCCGCCGATTGGCGTCGGCAACAGCATGGTCGTCGACCCCATGGGTGTTGAGCTTGTGACGATCGGTGAGCGCACGGATGTCGCTGTCGCCCACATTGAGCACGCTCGCCTCGACGAGGTGCGGGCGACCAACCCGGCGCTATCGTTGCGTCGCTATGGCGTGCACCCGCTCGAGGAGCGTTAGGCCGAGCGCCGCTGTTCCGGCTCCCGAACTTCGGCCCAGACCTCATCGAGAGAAAGTCCAATAGCGTCGGCGACGGCCGCGATGGTGGGGAACGCCGGAGTAGCGATGCGACCCGTCTCGATCTTGCGAAGGGTCTCGGGAGAGATGCCCGCGGCAAGAGCGGTGTCGAGGATCGACCGTGTGCCGCGCCCGCGCCGCAGCGCCATGCCGAGGCGTTTTCCGCGGTCGACTTCAGAGGGGGAGAGCGGCAATCGGACCATGCGTCGATTCTATACCGGGATAATATGGCCGGTATAGTTATTCGAAGTGTTCTGGTGTGGAGGCCTCAATGATCGAAATTCTTAGCCCCAAAGAGCTTCTTCGCGCGCGCGAGACCGGGGCTCTGGTCGCCCACATTTTGCAGACGTTGAAAGGCCGAGCGAAGGTCGGCACTAACCTGCTCGAGATTGACCGTTGGGCGCAGTCGATGATCGTGGCCGCGGGTGCCACCTCCTGCTACGTCGACTATGCGCCTTCGTTCGGTCGCGGCGCATTCGGTCACTACATTTGCACGGCGGTGAATGACGCGGTGCTTCATGGCCTACCGCACGACTACTCGCTCGCCGAGGGCGACCTTCTTACTCTCGACCTCGCGGTGATTCTCGACGGTGTCGCAGCAGATTCGGCGATCAGTTTTGTCGTGGGGGAGTCGCAGCCGGTAGAGAGCATCGCACTGATCGACGTCACGCAGCGGGCGCTCGCTGAGGGCATTGCAGCGGCGCGACCGGGCAATCGCATTGGCGACATTTCACATGCGATCGGTACCGTGCTCAGCGAGGCGGGGTATCCCATCAATATGGAGTTTGGCGGTCACGGTATTGGCTCCACAATGCACCAGGACCCTCACGTGGCCAACGACGGGCGGCCAGGGCGCGGGTACCCACTTCGCGCGGGGATGCTCTTGGCTCTGGAGCCGTGGGTGATGGCTGATACTGCTGAGCTGGTGACGGACGCCGATGGCTGGACTTTGCGCAGCGTGACCGGTTGCCGTACAGCCCACAGCGAGCACACGATTGCCATTACCGATGATGGCGCGGAAATTCTTACGCTGGTGCGTTAATGGCGCAGCTTCATCCCTGAGAGCTGAGCTGCAGCCCGCTCGAGCACGTCTGGCTTTTTGCAGTAGGCGAAACGGATGAGCGTGTTGTAGTCGCCGTGATTCGCGGGGTGCACGAACGCGGTGACAGGGATTCCGACGACTCCGGCGAGCTCCGGCAGCTGGCGGCAGAATTCTGCAGCGTCCGTCACTCCGAGGGGTGCGGCATCCGCAATGATGAAGTAGCCGGCTTGGGGTGTGCTCACGTCGAAGCCTGCGTTGCGGAGACCAGCGCCCAGGGTGTCGCGTTTGCGGGCGAGGCCGCTGGCGAGTTCGTCGAAGTAGCTGTCGGGGAGACCAAGGCCTGCGGCGATGCCGTGCTGGAGTGGTGCACCGTTGACATAGGTGAGGTATTGCTTCACCGCCATGATGGCCTGCAGGATGGGCTGGGGTGCGGTGATCCACCCGATTTTCCAGCCCGTGGTGTTGAACGTTTTGCCGCCACTCGAGATGCTGATCGTGCGGTCGAACGCACCGGGCAGGCTAGCGACGGGGATGTGTTCGAAGCCGAAGGTGATGTGTTCGTACACTTCGTCGGTGACGATAAGAGCGTCATATTTGTGGGCGAGCTCCACGATCAGTTCGAGGGTTTCGCGGTCGAGCACAGCACCGGTGGGGTTGTGTGGGCTGTTCAGGATAATGAGACGAGTGCGCCCGCTGAAGGCGGCGCGGATGTCGTCGTGGTTGGGCTGAAAGTCGGGGGAGCGCAGCGGCACCGTCACGTGGGTGGCGCGCGCGTAGTTGATCATGGCGCCGTAGGCGTCGTAGAACGGTTCGAGGGTGATGACCTCGTCGCCTTCGTTGGTGAGCGCAAGGATCGTGGCGGCTAGCGCCTCGGTGGCACCCGCTGTCGCGAGAACTTCGGTGTCGGGGTCGAGTTCGATTCCGTAGAAACGTTCTTGGTGTTCGGCGATCGCGTTGCGCAGCACCGGGAAACCGTTGCCTGGCGGGTACTGGTTGGCACCGTCACTGATTGCTTTGCGGGCGGCATCCAACACTTCGGCTGGTCCGTCTTCGTCAGGAAAACCTTGACCCAAGTTGATGGCGCCGCTGGTAACGGCAAGGGCCGACATTTCGGCAAAAATTGTTTGGCTCAGCTGCCCGTCGGCGCCGAGCAGCATGGCGCCATTGGCGGCGCGTTCCCAAGATCCGGTGACTGTCATTGTTCCGCAAGCCTAACCACTTGCGGTGCTGGATGCGGCGTCTGGCTGTGGAAAGTTGACTGCCCGGATCGTGGGGGATGCCTAGCGTCGTTGTATGCGGCTACCGAACCTCGTACGTGTATCGGGCGGCGTGCTCCTCTTAGTGCTGCTGAGTGGATGCGTGCCCTCCGATGCGACACCCCCACCCGAGCAGACGGCCTCCTTCGTTGCGCCCTACGCGTCAGACGAAGAAGCACTCGCAGCGGCCGAGGAGGCGTATGCGGAGTATTCGCGGGTGTCTGATGAGATCCTGATCGAAGGCGGGGCGGATCCACAACGTCTAGGCGCTGTAGCAACCGGCGATTTCCTAAATGTGTCCATCGAGGAAATGCGAGAGTTCGAAGCCGAGGGCTACCGGGCCACAGGAATCACGACGTACTCCGATCTAGTCCTCCAACGCTATTCGCCTGGTGCGGGCCCGATCGACATCATCGGTCTCTATCTGTGCAGCGACGTTTCGGGCACCGATGTCTTGGATGCGGCAGGCAAGTCAATTATCGAACCGACGCGCGACGACGTTTCGACAATGCAAGTGACGTTCACGTTCATTGAGGCCGACGCTCAATTGGTTGTCTCGGACCAGCAACTCTGGGAGTCCGGGGTTTGCTAATGAACTTTCGTGCACGGATAACGGCCACGTTGGTCGTGCTCGTTTTCCTCGTCGGTAGTCCGATTTCGGCCTTTGCGGCGAATGGTGGCTGTACTAAGTTGCAGGACAGACTGGGCACGTGCGCGACTTCGAATGAGGTTGCGGGGCAAGTCGAGTTGGGAGCGACGAAGGAAAGCCCCATAGCCGATGGAGTTAACACGGGCGACGCTTTCGTGGATGGCCCGACCACGTCCGTGCTTGTGCTGCCGCAGCTCAATCTCCGTTGCGGTGAGGGCGTTCCCCTGGGCTGCAAAGTCATCGGAAATCCACCTCCGAAAGCCACGGACGCCACCGGGCCGCTCAGCATTACCGATATCGCCACCTTCCGCCCGCAAGCCCCCGCCGCAGGCATGCAACCTAACCAGTGGATGATCGTCGGCCTCGACACCAATTTCTACGCCAACGCGTCCGCCCACGTCGTAGACGGCACCCTCTTCGGCGGCACCGCCCAAGTCAGATTCACGCCCACCTCCTACAACTGGGACTACGGCGACGGCACCACCTCCACCCTCGGCACTGCAGGAACCACCTGGGCGAAGAGCAAGATCGCCGAATTCGATCCGACACCCACCAGTCACGTGTTTGAGGAACCCGGCAACTACACGATCAGTCTCGCCGTCACCTATGCCGCTGAATACCGTGTCGCCGGCAGCAGTTGGCAGAACGTCGTCGGCACCCTCACCATCGTCGCGCCGCCCCTCACCGCGACCGCAGGGCACGCCACCACAGTGCTCGTCGACCAAGACTGCATCGCCAACCCCACCGGAATCGGCTGCTAATCCTCTCGACCACAAACCGAACACAGAACAAAAACCCCGCGAAACCGGGCTACCAGCTCGGTGTCGAGGTCAACTCCTTTCAACCGCGCAGCCCACCCACAGCAGACCTAAATAGAATGCACAGGTTAGCGATGGAAGCTTGCATCGCTGAAAGGAGCACACCATGACTCAGGTCCCCGAAGAACCCACCCCCGAAGAAACACCCGAAGATGTAACACCCGAAGAGAACAGCACCCCAACCAGCACCCCCGAAACAGCACCCCAGGTTTCAGCGACTCCCGTCGCAGCCAACACTGCGGAAACTCCCGCAGCAGGCAATACCGCGGAAACACCCGCCGGCGTCGACAGCGCGCCCACACAGACTTCCTCCACCGAAGCCGCACCCAGTGCCGCCCCGGTGGAAGCCCCGCCCGCTGCAGGTACAGCGATTGCCGCGAACGCTGCGACTCCAAGCGCACCTGCTGAGCTCGTCACATCTTCGGCCGCCACGGCCCCCGCTGCACCCACCGTGCAGACGGACTCAGCCTCTGCTGAAGCAGGGGCACACCCCGGCGCAAGCTTCGGCCCAGCAGCAATTCCGGCAGCAGCAGCTGCCGATCCTGCCGCACCCAAGAAAAAGCCCCGCATGACACTTGGCCTCGTGGCCGGATTTGCCATCGTCGCGCTCCTCGGCGGTGCATCCGGTGCAGGCGTCACGCTCTGGGCGCTCGGAAACCAAGCGACGTCAGCTGTCAGCGGCACCGCGAGCCCCGCATCCATCACCGTTAACGACCCGGGGAACGCAACTCTCGTCACCTCGGTTGTCGCTAAGGCTGCTCCCGCGATCGTCACCATCAACGTGACGGGCCAGAACGCAGGCGGAAGCGGATCCGGCGTGATCATTAGTGAAGACGGCAACGTCATCACCAACGCTCACGTAGTTACCCTCGATGGTGAAGTCGCAGACCCCGCCGTCACCGTCACCACCAGCGACGGACGCTTGCTTTCCGCGACCGTCATCGGCTTCGACGCCATCTCCGATATCGCCGTCATTCACATTGATGACGTCAGCGACATGCCCTTCATCAGCATTGCCGACTCCAGTGAGCTCAACGTAGGAGACAGCACCGTCGCGATCGGTGCGCCCCTGGGACTCTCGGGAACCGTCACGAGCGGAATTGTGAGCGCACTCAACCGCAGCATCACGATCGCTTCATCGGCGCTCTCCGAAGACCCCGAGGCAAGCACTGAAGCCCCCGACGACAGCGGCGATCAAGACCTCTGGAACTTCGACCTCTTCGGCGAAAACGGCCAAGAAAGCGGACAAAACTCGTCAGCTCAGGCCTCAGTAGCCCTCGCCGTGATCCAGACGGATGCCGCGATCAACCCCGGCAACTCCGGTGGCGCCCTGCTGAACTCCGACGGTGAACTCATCGGAATCAACGTCGCCATCGCCTCCTCCGGTGGAACCGCAGGCAGCATCGGTGTTGGCTTCGCGATCCCCTCGAACGTTGCCAGCCGTGTCGCCAACGAGATCCTCGAAAGCGGAACGGCCACCCACGGTCTCCTCGGAGCTGCAGTCGCCGATGTGACCGACGACCCCATCCAGAGCGATGCCGAAGTAGTCGGTGCCAGCATCGTCGACATCGTCGCCGGTGGAGCAGCTGAGGATGCCGGACTCAAGGTAGGCGACATCGTCACCGGATTCGATGGACTCCCCATCACCAACAAGACAGACCTCACCGCTCAGGTGCGTGCTCAATCGGCAGGCGAAACCACGCCTCTCACCTACGTGCGTGACGGCAAGGGATACACCGTCGACGTCACTCTCGGTGCTCTCCAGTAACACCGAATGACCACGTGTGCGGCGTGTGCGGGCCCTAAGCCTGCGCACGCCGCACACGTGTGTAACCGCGGCAATTCGCGCCCTACGCGATAAGCTCGACCGACAACCCGGCCCGACGTATTGGAACCCATGGCAAAGAAGGCTCAAGCCCTCACTGGTGTGTCGTACGTGATGCCCGTACTCAACGAAGTTGAACACATTGAGGCAGCCGTCGACAGCCTCACAGCGCAAGACTATGAGGGTCCCTTCGAGATCGTGCTCGCGCTGGGTCCGAGCATCGATGGCACCAATGCCGTCATCGACGAAATGGCACGGGTTGATCCGCGCATCCGTCACATCACCAACGAACTTGGTTCCACTCCCGGCGGGCTCAACGCTGCTATCCGCGCTTCCACGTATCCGATCGTGGTTCGTGTCGATGCGCACTCCGTGTTGCCGACCAACTACACCCGCGTCGCGGTTGACACTCTTGAACGCACCGGTGCCGACAACGTTGGCGGCATCATGAAAGCTCAAGGCCGCACGCCTTTCGAACGTGCTGTCGCTCACGCCTACGGGTCGCCTGAAGGTCTCGGTGGCACCCAGCATCACACGGGCGGCAAAGAGGGCCCAGCCGATACCGCTTACCTTGGCGTCTTCCAGCGTGAACGTCTCGTTGAGGTCGGACTCTTTGACGAAGATATTAAGCGCGGCCAAGACTGGGAGCTGAACCGCCGTTTGCGCGCTACCGGCGGCACCGTCTGGTTCACGCCCGAACTTGAAGTCGTCTACCGGCCGCGGTCCAACCTGCGCACCCTTATTCGACAGTTCGTTGCCACCGGCATTTGGCGCGGTGAGCTGGCTCGCCGCTTTGGAACGGCAAATTCGCTGCGCTATTTCGTGCCACCGTTGGCTGTTGTCGGCACCGTAGTCGGGCTCATTCTCGGAATTGTTGCGAGCAGCACCGGCACCGGCTGGCTGGCCGTCGCCTACGCTGCGCCCGCGATCTACGCACTCTTCGTCATTGCTGCGGCTGCTGTTGCCGCGGCGAAAGACGGGCTACGATCAGGTCTTTGGTATCTGATCGTGCTTCCCTGTATCCACTTTGGCTGGGGCAGCGGGTTCATTCTCGGATTCCTGAAACTCACCAAGAACATCACAGCGCATACGGGAAGGTAATACCGTGTCTCCTCACACACCACCGCAGCCCGCTACGCGCCCCGAAAGCATCGCCCAACTGCGCGAAGTAACGCAACCGCCAGAGGTGCGCCTGCGAGCCAATGCTGAACACTGGACGGCATCGCTCTACCTGCGCGACATTTCCCCCTACCTGACGTGGGTGCTCCTCAAGACGTCCATCAGCGCTAACGGTGTCACCGGGCTCATGATCCTCACCGGTTGGCTCACGGCCGCCGCGTTGCTTATCCCCGGCATGACCGGTGCTGCTCTCGCCCTCATCCTCGGCCAACTGCAGATGCTCGTTGACTGCAGCGATGGTGAAGTTGCTCGCTGGCGCAACACGCGTTCACCAGCAGGGGTGTTCCTCGACAAGGTCGGGCACTACAGCACAGAAGCGCTCATCCCGATTGCCCTCGGCGTCCGCGCCGCGGGCTGGCCGCTCGACTTCCCCGCCGACTTCGCGTGGACCACTGCCGGTTTCGCTCTTGCCCTCATCATCGTGCTGAACAAGGCGCTCAATGACATGGTGCACGTTGCTCGAGCCAACGCCGGCCTCGACAAACTCAGCGACCGCAAGGGTGAGGCGGTGCCGAGCCATAGCGTCGTGGCGAAACTCCGTCGCCTTGCTCGCTTCGTACCTTTCCATCGCCTGTACCACTCGGTTGAGCTCACGATGATCGCGTTCGCAACGGCCATCGTCGCACTCTTCGTGCCCGCACTTGCCGCAGAGCGCACTGTGCTGCTCATTCTGCTGCCGCTCGCACTTCTCGCACTCGCCGGTCACTTTGTGGCCATCATGGCGTCCAAGCGCGTTCGCTCATGACCCACCGCATCGGCGTTGTTTCCCTCAGTCAGGGAAAGCGCCCCGACGACCTCGCGCGCGGCCTTGCCTCGCTGCAGACGCAGCACGGCGTTGAACTCGACATCATCGTGGTCGGCAATGGCTGGAACCCCACCGGGCTTCCGGATGCCGTCCGCGGTCTTCACCTCGAGGCCAACCTGGGCATCCCCGCGGGCCGCAACCGCGGTGTCGAGCACGTGCAGGGTGACTGGATTTTCTTCCTCGACGACGACGCCAGCATCCCATCTCCGACGTTCCTCAGCGACGCTGTGGCGCTCATGCAGGCTGATCCGAGCATTGGACTGCTGCAGCCGCGCGTAGAGGATGCCGAGGGCAAAGAGAACCCACGCCGCTGGATCCCGCGCATTCGCAAGGGCGACCCGCGGCATCCGAGTGATGTGTTTTCTGTGTGGGAGGGCGCCGTGTTGATGCCGCGTCCGCTCTTCGACGAGATCGGTGGGTGGGGCGACCCCTACTTCTATGCCCACGAAGGCATAGAGCTCGCGTGGCGGGTATGGGGTGCCGGCAAACGCGCTTGGTACGCCGGCAACTTGGTGGCGAATCATCCGGCAATCGATCCGGCTCGTCACAGCTACTACTACCGCCTCAATGCCCGCAACCGCGTGTGGTTGGCCAAGCGCAACCTGCCGGTGCTGTTGGTGCCAATCTATGTTGCCAGCTGGACCGCAATTCAGGTCCTGCGTGCAGCGAAGAACCCGGTGGGCATGCGTGCCTGGTGGGGCGGCTGGTTTGCGGGCTGGCGAGAGAACCCGGGTGGTCGCCGAAGCATGGGCTGGGCGACCGTGGTGCGGATGGCGCGTGCCGGGCGCCCTCCAGTGATCTAGAGCGACCCTCTCGCGTTAACGCACGAACGGCGCCCTGCTTTCGCAGAACGCCGTTCGTCGGTGTGGAATTAGTACTTGGTACGAGGCTTGCGCGTCGGACGGTCTTCGTAGCGGTTGCCACTGTCACGCGATGTGTTGTCGCGACCGGCATCGTTCCGGGGCGCAGAATCGCGGTTGTTGTAGCCACGTGATTCTTCACGTTCGCGGTTAGCGCGAGCGCCACCCTCGAATGAGCGATCGCGGCTGGGGTACTTGCCGTCTCCGCCTCGCGCTCCGCCCCCGTTTGCCTTGCGGTCGGGAGCGATCTCGATCAGCTTGCCGCTGATGCGAGTGTCGCGCAGTCGCTCCAACACATCTTTCGACATGTCGGCGGGCAACTCGACGAGCGAGAAGTCCGGACGAATCTGAATGTGACCGAAGTCGTCGCGGCTGAGGCCACCCTCGTTGGCGAGAGCGCCAACGATCTGGCGGGGTTCAACGCGGTGACGCTTGCCGACCTCAATGCGGTAGGCAGCCATCGGCTTGGTCGAACGAGGGCGACGCTCGGGGCGGTCGCCACGATCTCCGCCCCGTTCTCCGCCACGCTCGGGGCGATCGGTGCGTGCCTTGCGGTCATCGCGCTCGATGAAGCGCTGGGCGCGTTCCTCTTCTGCCGACAGTAACAGGGGAGTCTCGCCCTGGGCTACAACGGCAAGAGCGGCAGCAACATCCGCCTCAGGAATATCGTGGTGCTCAACGTAGTGAGCAATGATGTCGCGGAAGGCCGAAATGCGAGGCTGCTGGTTGAGCGCTTCAGTGATGGCGTCATCGAAGCGAGTGAGTCGCGTGGAGTTGACGTCCTCAACCGAAGGAAGCTGCATCTGAGTGAGCGGCTGGCGTGTTGCCTTCTCGATGGCAGTCAGCAGTCGACGCTCGCGCGGAGTGACGAAGCTGATCGCCGAACCACTGCGACCGGCGCGACCTGTGCGACCAATGCGGTGCACGTACGACTCGGTGTCAACGGGGATGTCGAAGTTCACGACGTGGCTGATGCGGTCAACGTCGAGTCCACGAGCTGCAACGTCTGTTGCTACGAGGATGTCGAGCTTGCCCGACTTGAGCTGGTTGACGGTGCGCTCACGCTGGGCCTGAGCCACGTCACCGCTGATGGCGGCGGCCGAGTAACCACGGGCGCGCAGCTTCTCAGCCAAGTTTTCGGTTTCGCTCTTGGTACGAACGAAGACGATCATTCCTTCGAAGTTTTCGACTTCGAGGATGCGGGTGAGCGCATCGACCTTCTGCGGGTACGAGACAACGAGGTAACGCTGGCTCGTGTTTGCTGAGGTGGTGGTCTGCGACTTGACCGTAATTTCTTCGGCGTTGTTCAGGTACTTCTTGGAGATGCGGCGGATTTGCGCCGGCATCGTGGCCGAGAAGAGTGCAACCTGTTTGTCGTCAGGGGTGTCGGCGAGGATCGTCTCAACGTCTTCGGCGAAACCCATCTTGAGCATTTCGTCGGCCTCATCGAGAACGAGGTACTTGAGCTCGGAAAGGTCGAGCGTGCCCTTGGCGAGGTGGTCCATGATGCGGCCGGGAGTACCGACAACAACGTGAACACCGCGGCGCAGTGCCGACAGCTGAACGCCGTAGGCCTGCCCACCGTAAACGGGGAGCACGTGCACGCCGCGCATGTGAGTGGCGTACTTCTCGAATGCCTCACACACCTGCAACGCGAGTTCGCGGGTGGGGGAGAGCACGAGTGCCTGTGGCTTGCTCTGGGAAACGTCGAGGCGCGAGAGAATCGGCAGCGCGAACGCTGCAGTTTTTCCCGTGCCGGTCTGGGCGAGGCCGACTACGTCGCGCCCCTCCAGAAGAGTAGGAATAGTGGCTGCTTGGATAGCCGAAGGCGTCTCGTAGCCAATGTCGCGAACCGCTTTCAGTACCGCATCGCTGAGAGCGAGGTCGGAGAAAGTGATCGCGGTCTCGGTGGTATCAGACGGTGCGGTTGAATCAGAATCGGTCATTCTATCAATCGTACCTCTATAATCCCCAAAATCCTGCGGTTCCCAGCGGTCTCGCCGGGTAGGGGCCTCCGAGGGGAGGGCAGGTACTATCGAAAGCGCGGTCCAACTACCTGCCGCTGGATCAGCATCGGCTCGATAACGGAGCGGCGGGTGAGGTGTTCTATTGACCCTCCGATGATTTGATTGTGATCATGGCGCTACTGAAAGACTTCATAACCGCACGCAAGGTGGTGCGCTCTATGTTGCGTTCGCGCCGCAATCGGCGTCGAGTAGCGAACCTCATAGCCGAGCATCCGCTACCCGTTCCTGGTTCGGTGAGCATCGCGGTTTACTTCGCCGATACCAAGGTCAATCTTTACCAAATGCGCCAGTGGTATGCCCCGCTAGCCGAACTCTCTAAGAGCTTTCCGGTAGCGATCATTTCGCGGTCACCGAGTTCAGTGCTGGCGTTGTGGGATGAAGCGCCGGTACCAACCGTCTATTTGCGTCGAGTGTCGGAGCTTGAGCAGTTTGTGGCCGAGCAGCCGTTGAAGATCATCTTCTACGTCAACCAGAACGCGAAAAACTTCCAGATGTTCCGGTACGGCCACATGTGGCACGTTTTCATCAACCATGGTGAGAGCGACAAGATGTACATGACGACGAACCAGTTCAAGGCTTACGACTTCAGTCTTGTGGCCGGGGATGCCGCGCTCGATCGTTTGAGCTACAAGCTCTGGGATTTCGATGTCGCCAAGAAGGCAATCCCGATCGGGCGTCCGCAGGCCGACCATTTCGCCGGAGAATTGCCCTACGCTCCCGACGACCGCACCGTTGTGCTCTACGCCCCCACTTGGGAGGGCGACCGCGATGCTGCCGCCTACGGTTCCATCGCCAGCCACGGCGTCGCTTTGACGAACGCGGTTCTCGCGAGCGACAAGCACCGCCTGATCTATCGCCCGCACCCCCGCAGTGGTGTTGTCGACCCTGAATACAAGCGAGCCAACATCGCGATCATTGCTGCGATTGCCGAAGCGAACGAAACTGACCCATCAGTGCAGCACATCTACGACGACGGCAAAGAGATGGGCTGGCAGCTTGTTGCAGCGGATGTCGCCATCACTGACGTTTCGGCGATGGTCTATGACCGGCTCGCCACCGGCAAACCGCTCATCGTCACGCGTCCACTCTCGGAGCACGCTGACATCGATGAGGGTGGCTACCTTGGAGCGTGCGAGTGGTTACGCGCCGACCAGGCTGGCGACATCCTTTCGATCGCCCAGCGCGTGCAGTTCGACACTGAGGCGAAGGAACGCCTTGGTTATTGGGCTGAGCGTCACTTCGGTGACACGACTCCTGGCGCTGCGACTGCTCGCTTCCACGCAGCCATTGAAACGTTGATCGCCCTGTGGCATCGCCACGCCCAGTTGCACATTGGCGATCGACCGTCGAGCGAAGCGGATCCTTTCGAGGATGACGATGATGAGCCGACGTCTAACGAGTAGCTGATCTAGGGCTGGTCGTCGCTCTCGAGCTCGACCCATCCTTGGCGCTTGCGTCGCTGGGGCAATTGCGGCAATTTGGGCAGCGCCGGTAGCTTCTTGCGCTCGCCGCGCACTTTGGGCGTCTTGGGTGCTTTGGGCAGCGCAATTACGGGCTCAAGCCAGGATGGCAGGGTTGCCGGTGCTGGCCCGAAGCCTTGGCGGGCTGTGCGGATAATCTGACGGCCCAGAATGTTGTTTCCGCCACCGCCGATCACGGCGCCGATACCGAAGGGCATGAGACGACCCACGATGTTGGTGCCTTGGGCTGCAGCGTACCGTTTGAGGAAGGTGTGCTTGATGCGGTCAGCAATCGGACCCATGAGCGTGGTTGGCAGGCCCTTGGCGAGGGTTTCGCCCCAGTACGCCGAGCGCGCGGCGCCCGTGCCGCTTGCTTGAGCGGCCAGTTGTTTCACGAGGTCGCTGCCGGCGGTGCCGAGCACCATCGTCATAACGAGCGCGCGTGCGCGGTCGGGGTCATCAACGACGATGCCGTGCACTTCAGTGACCGATTGAGCAAAGAGCGCGCTGGCCTCAAGGAACCCGGCCGTCTCAACGCTCGAGAGCGCGAGCGAGGTTCCCGTGCCGACGGCGGGGATGGCGGCACTTGCGCCTACGAGGGCGCCACCGGTGGTGACGGCGGCCAGATAGCGGCGCTCCAGAACGGCAATAATCTCATCCGGAGTCGCGTGCGGCTTGCTGCGACGGATGCTGCGGATATGGGCCAACACGACGGGACGCTGCACGGTGAGTACTCGGTCGATTCCGCGCACCACCATGGGGTGTGAGGTGCTCACTTCGCTCTTAGCCATAGTTTTAACCGTACCGGAGGACTCTGACGGCACTCCGAGAGTTGGGCAGCCGTTGAGCAACCGTGACGTTGGTGCGTCGTTGGACGGTTAGGCGCCGTAGTCCTCGTTATAGCGCGCGAGCACATCGTTGATCGGCCCGTCGAGCACGAGCTCACCCTTGTCGAGGTAGAGGCCTCGCGTGCAGAAGCGGCGTAGGTCTCGTTCGTTGTGGGAGACGAAGAAGAGCGTGCGGCCGCCCTTCAAGAGTTCCTCGATGCGGCGGTAACACTTCTCGCGGAATGCCTTGTCGCCAACGGCGAGAACTTCATCCACCAAAATGATGGGTTCCTCGAGGCGCGAGATCACGGCGAAAGCAATGCGCACGCGCATCCCGCTCGAAAGATGCTTGTAGGGCGTATCGATAAAACGTTCGATTTCGGCGAACTCGATGATCTCGTCGAAGCGTTCGTTGATCTCGCGCTTGGTCATGCCGTGCAGGCCTGCCGTGAGGTACACGTTGTCGCGCACGCTCAAGTCGTCAACGAATCCACCCGTGATTTCGATGAGCGGGGCGACGCCCTCACCAACGTGCACGGTGCCTTCGTCGGCGAGCATGACTTCGGCCACGAGCTTGAGTAGCGTGGACTTGCCCTGACCGTTGCGGCCAACAACACCAATTGCTTCACCAGCGGTGACGTCGAAACTGACATTGCGCAGCGCCCAGAACTCGTCGGAGCGTGCGCGGCGCTTGCGGCCGGCAAAGAGGTCTTTGAAGCTGCGGCGTGAGCGGCGGTTGAGGCGGAACCGGATGCCGGCGTCGTCAACCCGAATGACGTAGTTGTCGCCCATTAGATCTCTTTCAGCACGGCACGCTCGGTGCGCGTGAAGACAAGGATTCCGACAGCGACGAGGATCAGGCTCATGAGAGCTCCAATGATCACGGCATACCAATCGAGTTGCTCAGGGAAGAACGCGGCACGATACAGCGAGAAAATTCCGGCGAGCGGATTGAACGCGGCGAGACCGTCAAGGCCAAGCTTTTCCAAATCGGGGATGCCGTAAATGATGGGGGAGGCATAAAACAGAAAGCGCAGCGCGAGCTTGGTTGCCCGCTCAAGGTCGCGGAAGAACACCACCAGTGGCGCCACAATCAGGCCAACGCCGATCGTGAGTACCGCCTGCAGGAGCACGCCAAGAACGAAGTAGATTGCTTCCCAGTGCAGCACGGCACCGCTCGCGATAGCGAAGAAGGCGAGCACCGGCAGGCTCGCGATGAACTCGATCCCCTTAGAGAGCACGAGCCGGGCAACCCAGATAGTGCGAGGGATTTTGGTGGACCGGATGAGCTTGGCCTCACGCAGGTAGGCACGCGTGGCATCCGATACTGCACCGTTGAACCACATCCAGGGCAGCAGAGCGCTGAGCAGGAACACGATGTAGGGCTGCTCGCCAACAGCCTTGTCGAAGACCTGAGTGAAAACGAACCAGTAAATGCCCGCCATGACCAGAGGGTCGAGAACGGACCACACGTAGCCGAGGGCTGAGGTGGAATACCGCACGCGGAGGTCGCGCATGGTGAGCAACCAGAGAGTGCGGCGGTATCGGGTGAGGGGAGACCATGCAGGTCGCTCCAGTGCTGTGTTCGCCACGCCCCTATAGTAAACGGGCAATTCGACAATCAGCCGCACTCATTCGCAGTCGTGTGAGCGATTCTTCACTTTAAGCAGTAATGCCCGCCTCGCACTGAGTGCGAAACGGGCAAAAGCTGGGAGGCTCACTTGAGCCAGATGTCTCGTTAGACGAAGAGGTTGGCGCGCTCGAGGTCTTCAGCGAAGTCCACCTCGATGGCGTACAGGTCAGAAATGTCGACGGGCTCGATGAGCAGGCGGTCTTCTTCGATGGCGAGCTCAATGCCGCGTTCGAAGTAGTCCTGGTCGCCGACCTTCTTGAGGTGACGCACGAGAGTTGCTTTGGCGTCACGCGAAATGTAGTTGATGCCAACGGCCTCGCCCAGTCCGCCCTTGACGGTCTTGGAGAGTTCCTTGATGTAGCCCTCAGCGTCGGTCGTGTACTTGACTTCTTCGTCAGAGACCTTCGCGGTGTTGACGCTGACGAAGGACTGGTCGCGAGCAACCATGGCCGCGGCACGCTCAAGAGCGGTCGGGTCGAAGACAACGTCGCCGTTCATCCAGAGAACTCCACCAGGAGCGGATGCCTGCAGTGCACGCATGAGGCTCTTGGAGGTGTTGGTCTGGTCATACTGCTCGTTGTAGACGAACGATGCCTCAGGGAATGCTTCGATGATGTGCTCAAGCTTGTAGCCGACAACGATCGTGACCTTGGCATTGTTGCCGAAAGCGTGACGGATGTTGTCGAACTGCTGCTGCATGATGGTGCGGCCATCGCTGAGCTCAGTAAGCGGCTTCGGCAACGAGCGGCCCAAACGGCTGCCCATTCCGGCAGCTAAAATTACGACCTGTGTAGTCATGGTGGTCTCCTCAGTAGTTCTGGGGCTCGGGTTCAAGGTTCATGATTTACCTACTGTTAACCCGAGATTGGAAAAAACGACACACCTTTGTGCGATAGTCAGGCTAACTGTGTCGGCCGAGAACTCCATAGATTTTGGAGGGTTGTTGCCTATTTGTGATGCAGGCTCATTCTCTGCGCATCTGATTGGTAGGTTTGGACAGTGGAAAACGCCCAAACACCCGACGAGGGCACGAAGTCTGTTGAAACGCCGGTAACGAAGCCCGCGAGCAGCACCCGGAAGCCGGCTACGGCCCGTGGTTCTCAAGCAAAATCGTCTACCGCTAAGCCAACAACTCCTGCTACTCGTAAGCCCGCCGCCAAGAAGCCCGCCGCTCGCAAGACGCCGGCCAGCACTACAAGTAGTGCTGCCGCAAACGTTGATGCGTCAAACGTAGATGCGTCAAATGTTGATGCGTCTGCCGGTGAGTCGCCGACCGCTCCGAAACCGTCGCCGACGACGGTGAAGAGCGCCGCGAGCAAGTCGACTGCCGCGAAGCCGACTCCAACCGCAACGAAGCGTGCTGCTGCGAAACCCGGCGCAGCCAAGTCGAGTGCCGCAAAGAGTGGTGCAGCGAAGCCAACTGCCGCGAAGCCCAGTGCCGCCAAGAGTGGTGCCGCCAAGAGTGGTGTCGCCAAGACTGGTGCCGCTAGCGCTGCCGCAACGACGAGCCAAGCGGCCCGGGGCTCGACGGCGCCTAAGCCGACGGCACCGAAACCCACCGCACCCAAGCCGACCGTGCCGAAGCCTGCTGCGTCGGAGACGGCTGCCCCCGACTCGGATGCTGTTGGAGCGGTCGACGTTGAGGCGCTCGTTGACGATCTTGTAATCGCTGAGAGCACCGAGGTCACGACGGATGCTGACAAGGCCGACGCGAGTGTCGTTGCCGATTCGCGCGCCCCGGGCGCCACCGCTGACGTTGCTGCAGAACCGGCAGCTGCGGATGACACCACTAGTGACGCGAAGAGCGACGCCGACGCGAAGGACGATTCTGACGCTGAGAGCGACTCTGACGCGAAGAGCGACTCTGACGCGGAGGACGACGCGGAGCCCGCGGCCGTAGAACCCGCAGAGAAGCCGGATGCCGTACTCGCGGGACTCGCACGCCTGCGTGCCCTTGCATCGCAGTTCGCTGCGCCCGCAGCGGAAGCGGCCGAGAAAAAGGCGCTCGCCGAGAAGGCTGCCGCTGACAAGGCCGCAGCTGAGAAGGCAGAAGACGACAAGCGTGAAGCCGAGCGGGTCGAAGCAGAGCGTGCCGAAGCCGAGAAGGCCGAAGCCGAGAAGGCTGAAACCGAACGTGTCGAGGCAGAGCGGGCCGCCGCTGACAAGGCTGAGGCTGAGGAAGCCGAAGCGCTGAAGGCCGATGGCGAGAACGCTGACGCTGAAACTACTGAAGACCAGAAGCTCGCTGACGCTGACGCTGAGCGCGCTGCCGAGTCCGAATCCGACTTCGTCGCCGACACAGCAGAGGCAGCGACCACGAGCGCCGCTGGCGACGACGCAGAACTTGAGTCCGAAACCGCGGTGGCGGCAACGATGGCTCCCGCGCCGGAACGCGCGGCAGCCGTCGAGGCGGAATCCACCGACGAAACCACAACAGAGCCTGAGCTAGAACCTGCGGCTGCGAGCGACGCCCTGGTTGCGGTCGACGCCGCTGTGGGCCACGGACTTGAAGCGACATCCAGCGACGTCGTATTGGAAGTCAGCGGATTGTCGAAGGGCTTCGGCGACACTGTCGCGGTTGATGACATTCGTTTGAGCGTGCGCGCGGGAGTGTTCTACGGAATTGTTGGCCCCAACGGCGCCGGTAAAACCACAACGCTCTCCATGATCACCGGTCTGCTGCGCCCCGACTCGGGAAGCGCCACTGTTAACGGAGTCGACGTCTGGGCATCACCAGAAGTCGCCAAGCGCTCCATCGGCGTACTGCCCGACCGCCTGCGCATCTTCGACCGCCTCACGGGTTCGCAACTGCTCTACTACTCGGGAGTGCTGCGCGGACTCGACGCCACCGAAGTGCGCAAGCGCTCCGCTGACCTCGCCACCGCTTTTGGCCTCGACGACGTCATGGGCCGCCTCGTGAGTGACTACTCGTCCGGGATGCTCAAGAAGGTCGCGCTCGCCGCAGCAATGATCCACTCGCCGCGCCTGCTCGTGCTCGACGAACCCTTCGAATCGGTTGACCCCGTTTCTGCAGCAACCGTCACCCGCATCCTCAAGCAGTATGTCGATGCCGGCGGCACCGTGCTGCTCTCCAGCCACCGCATGGAACTCGTTCAACGCGTCTGCAGCCATGTTGCCGTCATCGTCGAAGGACGACTGCTCGCCGACGGCACCATCGACGAAGTGCGCAATGGAATGTCGCTCGAAGACCGCTTCGTGCAGTTGACCGGCAAAAATTCCAGTGGGGGAGGGCTCGAGTGGTTGAGCAGTTTCTCCGACTGAGACTAACCATCCTGGCGAACGCGTTTCGCCGAGGACCGCTCGTAGCATCCGCCATGGGACTGGTGCTGATCTACAGCGCCGTCCTATTCGTGATGGCCATCCTCGCCGTTGCCGACCTGCGCAACACCACCCCCGAAGTTGCGGGAGCCACACTCGTCGTGTTCGGCTCCGCCGTTCTCCTCGGCTTTCTCGTCATGCCCCTCGGGTGGAACGCGGATGACGCACTCGACCCGCGCAGATTCTCCTACCTCCCCGTCACCCGCATCCGCCTCGCGCTGCTTCTGCTGCTCGCCGGTGCGGTCAGTATCCCCACGGTGATGCTGGCCGGGCTCGCCGTGGCGCAAGTCATCGCGTGGTCGGCAAGCCTCGCATCCGCCCTTATCGCTGTGCTGTCGGGAATCGTCGTATTCGTCACGGCCATTGTCGGAGCTCGACTCGCCAGCCTCATCGCGGCCCGCTACTTGAGCACCAGACGTTTGCGAGAAGGCTTCGGCATTGTCGCGATTGCTCTCGTGGTTGCCTCACTGCCCATCGCCGTCATGCTCGCTCTCGCCGACTACCAATCCCAAGTGTTGCCCGTGATTCGCCGGGTTGCCGCGGTGATGGAGTGGACGCCCCTCGGCGTCGCGTTTAGCGCGCCGGCCTCCGCAGCAGCCGGAGACAGCAGCGACGTTGTGGGCAAGCTCGCGATCGCGGTCGGCTTCCTGGCCGTTCTCGCAGCCTGCTGGTACTTCCTCTTGGGCTACGTGCTCTCTCGCCCTGAGCGCAGCGCCGTCGAAACGTACCGTTCGGGCCTCGGCTGGTTCCGCCTCATGCCGTCAACGCCACTGGGCGCCATCGCGGCACGAAGCCTCAGCTACTGGGCTCGGGACGCACGATATTTTGTTGCACTCGCCGCCATCCCCATCATCCCCATCGGAATGGTTGCCGCTCTTCTCGTCGGCGGCATCGGAGCCGACGTGATCGCGTGGATCCCCGTGCCCGTCATGTGCCTCTTCCTCGGCTGGAGTGCCCACAACGATGTTGCTCACGACAACACCGCACTCTGGACCCACGTCTCGGCCCACACCCGTGGCTCCGATGACCGGTGGGGGCGCATCGTGCCCAACTTGCTCGTGGGCATCCCGCTCGCCGTCGTCGGCAGCATCCTCACTGTTGTCATTGTCGGCAATGGAGAAGCGCTGCCTGGCCTCATCGGCCTCAGCCTCTGCTTGCTCTTCGCAGGACTCGGCGTTTCCAGCATCAGCTCCGCAGCATTCCCCTACGCGGCACCGCTGCCCGGCCACGGTGCGTTCATTCAGCCCCAAGCGCTCGTATCGAATGCGGCTACGGTGCAATCGTTTACCTTCGCGATCACCGTGCTGTTCGGATTGCCCGTGTTGGGCGTCGTCTTCTTCAACCCCTTCACCGACCTGCAACCACAGTGGGCAGCATTCATCGTGGGTGTAGCCCTCGGTCTTGTCGTGCTCCTCATCGGCGTGTACGGGGGCGGGCGAATCATGGTCCGCCGCGGCCCCGAACTGCTCGCACTCTCCTCACAGAACTGATCCAGCACATCCCAAGCCACCTTTGCGGAAGCAAAGACAACGGCTTACGGCGACGGAAGTAGAATCGATCCATGGCTGACACCGATAGCACTGGCGGCGGAACCGACACGCTCGACCGCGAACTCGAAGAACTGCTCAACCAAGAGCAGGTTGAAGAGGGCGACCACGAGCGCTTCTCGCACTACGCACCCAAAAACAAGATCATGGAATCGGCGCTCTCGGGCAAGCCGATTCGTGCCCTGTGCGGAAAACTCTGGACCCCAGGCCGCGACCCCGAAAAGTTTCCCATCTGCCCGACCTGCAAAGAGGTCTACGAAAAGATGAAGGGCTAACGCTCAAGCTTTTTCGCTCGGCACACAGCCCTAGCGGTAGACCGTGGGCAGTACAGGTTCTCCGCGCGACAACCGGAACGCGGTTTGCGGCAGTTCTGACATGGCCGTTTCGCAGTGATCGCGGGCAGCAAGCGTGCCGCCATCACCGACCCACTGGTGATCGGCAATGCCCGCGGTCATGAGCGGAACGTTGAGGTCTCGGCCCTCGACATCCGGGCGTCCTTCGGACTCTTGATAGATAAGTTCCATGGATGCGACGCCATTGTCGAGAGCGCGCACCGCCGCCTTGTGACCGCCAATGGTGGCCTTCGCCGTCGACTTCTTGGCGACGGATACCCATTCGCCCGCATCGTTGTGGTGTGCGACAAGTTTGTAGACCATGCCGGCGGCGGGAAAACCTGAACCGGTGACCACGGAAGTGCCCACGCCGAATGAGTCGACAGGGGCGGCGCGCAACGCTGCGATCGCGTGTTCGTCGAGGTCGTTCGTCACGGTGATGCGTGTTTTCGTTGCTCCCAGCGAGTCCAGTTGGGCTCGAACGGCAGCGACTTGAACGGCAAGGTCACCAGAGTCGATGCGCACAGCGCCCAATCCGGTTCCGGCGACCTTCACGGCCAGCTCGACCGCAGTCTCGACGTCGTACGTGTCGACCAGGAGGGTTGTCGAGGGGCCGAGGGCGTCGACCTGCGCTTGGAATGCTTCTTCTTCGGAGTCGTGCAGCAGCGTGAACGAGTGCGCTGCGGTTCCCATCGTGGGCACGCCCCAACTGCGCCCTGCCTCAAGGTTGCTCGTTGCGCTGAAGCCGGCGATGTAGGCGGCGCGAGCGGATGCCACGGCAGAGCGTTCTCCAGTGCGGCGTGATCCCATCTCTGCGATGGGTCGTCCGTCGGCGGCAGACACCATGCGCGCAGCAGCGGAGGCGACAGCGGAATCGTAGTTCAGCACGCTTAACGCGAGTGTCTCCAGCAGCACGGCTTCGGCGAAGGAGCCCTCAACGGTGAGCACGGGGGAGCCCGGGAAGTAAGCGTCACCCTCCCGGTAACCGCTGATATCGCCGGTGAAACGATAGTTGGCGAGCCAATCGATCGTGGTGGGGCTCACAATCGCGTTGCGCGAAAGGAACCCAAGCTCGTCGTCGCCGAAGCGGAACTGTTCGATGAGTTCGAGAAGGCGTCCGGTCCCGGCAACAACGCCGTAGCGGCGGCTGTCGGGTAGGCGGCGGGCAAACACTTCGAACACACACTGGCGTTCGTGGCGGCCACTGCCGATAGCGGCGTCGAGCATGGTCAGCTCGTATTGGTCTGTTAGCAGAGCGGTACTCACCCGACCAGAGTACGCGACAGTCCCTCAACGCTGTCGGGGAGTGTGCGGGCATCCACCACTACGATTGAAGACGTGACTGATGCACCTATTGGCGTTTTCGACTCTGGAGTCGGTGGCCTCACCGTAGCCCGAGCGATCATTGACCAGTTGCCGCACGAATCGATTCTGTATGTGGGCGACACTCTGCACTCGCCGTACGGCCCCAAGCCCATTGCCGATGTGCGTCGCTATTCGCTCGAAGTGATGGACCGCCTCGTTGACGATGGCGTGAAGTTGCTTGTGATCGCCTGCAATACGGCCTCTGCTGCAATGCTGCGGGATGCCCGCGAGCGATACACCGAGGCGTACGGCATCGAAGTGGTCGAAGTGATCCAGCCCGCGACGAGGGCGGCAGTGCGTCAGACCCGCAATGGTCGCGTCGGAGTGATCGGCACCGAGGGCACGATCAAGTCGCGGGCTTACGAGGATGCCTTTGCTGCAGCATCCGGCATCGAATTGTTCACGCAGGCCTGCCCCCGTTTCGTCGAGTTCGTAGAAGCCGGCATCACAACCGGGCCAGAAGTTCTTGCTGTTGCCGAAGAGTATTTGGCGCCGCTCAAGGCTGCCGAGATCGACACTCTCGTGCTCGGCTGCACGCACTACCCACACATTTCGGCGGCGATTCAGTATGTGATGGGGCGGGATGTCACACTCGTCTCGAGTGCGGAAGAAACCGCCTACGACGTGTACAGCACTCTCGTCGCTCACAACTTGCTGCGCGAATCCACGGCACCCGCTCGTCATGCCTTCGAAGCGACAGGCCCAGACAAACAGGGCTTCACCAGTCTGGCCTCCCGTTTCATGGGACCAAACATTGTGAGCGTCGAGACTTTTGAGACCGGTGCGATCAGCCTGCCACCGCTTTCCTAGCGAGCACCCACCGCTTACGACCACCAGACTTCACCGATAGACCGATAGACCGATAGACCGATAGACCGATAGAGAGTAGAAACATGACCCGTCACGATGGCCGCGAAAACAACGAACTGCGCGAAGTAACAATTGAGCGCGGGTGGAGCGACCAGGCTGAAGGCTCCGCACTGATCTCGTTCGGTAAGACCAAGGTGCTGTGCACGGCATCCTTCACCAACGGTGTTCCGCGCTGGATGGCCGGCAAGGGCAAAGGCTGGGTCACGGCCGAGTACTCGATGCTTCCCCGCAGCACGAATAGCCGTATGGATCGCGAAGCCGTCAAGGGCAAGGTCGGCGGTCGCACCCACGAGATCTCGCGCCTCATCGGTCGCAGCCTGCGCGCTGTTGTCGACATGAAGGCCCTCGGCGAGAACACCATCGTGATCGACTGCGACGTTCTGCAGGCCGACGGTGGAACCCGTACGGCAGCGATCACGGGCGCGTATGTCGCTCTCGCCGACGCCATTGAATGGGGCCGCGAGAAGAAGTTCATCGGCAAGAACTCGAAGGCGCTCTTCGATTCGCTCGCCGCCGTCAGCGTCGGAATCATCGATGGTGAGCCGATGCTCGACCTCGCCTACGTTGAAGACGTGCGCGCCGAGACCGACATGAACGTTGTCGTCACCGGTCGCGGACTGTTCGTTGAGGTTCAGGGCACCGCCGAAGGCGCACCCTTCGACCGTAACGAACTCGACTCGCTGCTCGACCTCGCTCTCGCGGGCGGCACGCAGCTCACCGCGATTCAAGCTGCCACTCTCGGCCAGAGCAGCACCACCCTCACAGGCGCGTAGTCGTGCGCATCGTTCTCGCCACCCACAACGCTCACAAAGTTGCTGAGCTGCGCCGCATCCTTGGCCCAGCGCTCGACGGCCTCGAGCTCGTCGCCTACGACGGCCCTGAGCCGGTTGAAGACGGCGACACGTTCCAAGCCAACGCGCTGATCAAAGCGCGGGCCGCCGCTGCCCACACCGGGCTGCCGGCGCTCGCAGACGATTCCGGAATCTGTGTTGATGCGCTGGGCGGTGCCCCCGGCATCCACTCGGCTCGGTATGCGGGAACCCGCAACGACGTCGACAACCTTGAACTTCTGTTGGCCAACATGGTTGGCACGGATGACCGCGCCGCCCAGTTCGCGTGTGCGGCAGCGTTCGTGGTGCCGGCCGGTGTTGCTGGCACAGCCGACGCTGCTGGTGCCTCCACAGCAGAGGCTCACGAGTTCGTGGAGCTCGCACTCTGGCCGGGCACTGTCGCAACCGAGCGGAGCGGAACTGAAGGGTTCGGCTACGACCCGATTTTCTGTCCGGATGGCCAGCCGGGAACATCCGCCGACCTCACCTCTGACCAGAAGGATGCGCTCAGTCACCGTGCTCAGGCATTCGCCGCGATCATGCCGATCGTGCGCACTCAACTGCTTGGCAACTAGTCGTCGCCTGCCGATCGTCGGCGAGTATGTGCGCTGCGGTCTCGGCGTCGAGCGCAACAACGTAGGGTTGAGGCGTGTCTGAACATGATGATCCCCACGCAGTAGATCTTGAACTCCCCATCGCAGCCCGCATTGCGGCCGCGAGCGAACGCCATGGCGAAGCCGTCATTGTCGAACGTGCCGTCTCTCTTATTGAGGGCAACAACGAGGGCAAAGAGTTCCTGCTGATTGTCGGCGGTGAGCATGCTCAGGGCATCCTCGACGGCGCTCCGGTGCTCTACTGGCCTGAGCTGTGGGGAACGCGCGCGCTACTGCACGCCTGGAACGACAGTGCTGCGGATGCCGTACGCGCCGCTCTCAGTAACCAAGCGTGGCGTGTGCGCGAGATGGCGACGCGTGTTGTTGCTACTCGTCGACTCGACGCTCGCGAGCAGCTTGTGGCGCTCCTGACGGACGACACTGCCCGCGTTCGCGCGTCGGCAGCTCGCGCCCTCGGGACGGTCGGTTCGCTCGATGTCGTTGAGACGATCTCCGAGCTCGTAAAAGACGAAGACATTGAGGTCCGTCGCGCTGCTCAGCAGGCCGTGACCGCCATCCGTAAGCGTTCGCCTCAGGAATAGCGGCTTCTGGCCTAGTCGTCGAAGTCTTGGTTGAAGTCTTTCGGGTGCAGGGCTAGCTTTTCTGCTTCGGCATCGTCGAGAGGCTCGGCGCGGCCAGTTTCGCGCGCCTTTTTCGCTTTGTAGGACGAGCGGAAGTAGTGGTACGCCGTCGGTAGCACGGTGAGGGTCACAGCGGCGAGCAGGATCAAGTCGATGTACTCGACGATGAAATCGCTAAGCCAGGGAATGTAGCCGAGCAAGTAGCCGCCGAAGGTGAGCCCAGAGCCCCAGATGAGGGCGCCAATCGCGTTGTAGAGCGAGTACTTGCGGTAGTCCATGTGGCCAACGCCCGCCGCGACCGGTGCGAAAGTGCGCACGATCGGCACGAAGCGCGCCATGATGACGGCGAGACCGCCGAAGCGGGTGAAGAAGGCATTGGTGCGTTTGACATTTTCGACGCTAAAGAGACCTGTCTCTTTGCGTTCAAAGATCTTGGGGCCCACTTTGTGCCCAATGAGATAACCGACCTCACCGCCGAGGAAGGCGGCAAGGCTTATAGCCAAACAGACCCACCAAATGTCATATTCGATGACGCCGGCAAAGGTGAGAACGCCGGTGATGAGAAGCAGAGTATCGCCAGGAAGAAAGAATCCGACGAGGAGCCCGGTCTCGGCAAAGACGATGAAGGCAACGCCCAGCAGCGCGAAGGCCCCAAAACCGGTGATCAGGTTTTGGGGATCGAGCCAAGGGATAAGGGCGGTGCCTACCAAGGGGGTTCTCCAGAATCGTCGGCTAGGTGCGCGTAGTCGGCGACGTTAGCTATGTACGTCACAGAGTAACGCGTGCTAGCGAGGGTTCGCTGTGGGGGATACCCCCGTATCACCGGTTACGGTGACGCGCGCGAGCTTTGCTTCCCGGCTGTGTGCACTACCGTTCAACACCGCTGTGCTCGCGGTCGCGATGCGATCTATGTGGTGCGGAAGGCGGGACTTGAACCCGCACGCTCGAAAGCACAGGAACCTAAATCCTGCGTGTATACCAATTTCACCACTCCCGCTGGCCGGTTTATCTTATCGCGACTGGAGCGGTTGTGTTTGCGCCTATGGGATTGCTTCAACTTTGCTGTGCACGGCCCCGTCGGCCCCGCCATCCTCGTGTTTTTGGAGGTGGAGGGTGTAATTTATGAAGTGTCTTCCCTATGGAGACGATGTCCGCGATTGCGCCTTCCAAGAGCCCTGTGAGCCACAGCTAGCGCATCGCACGAAGCAAGGAGAGCGACATTACCGTTCACGAGCTCCAATCGAGCCTGTTCACCCTCGACTCGGCCACTGCCGAAGCGATCCGTACCGCTGCCGAGCGCATTACTGCGCACCCTAATGAGAACCCGGATGACTTCGGTCGCCAAGCTCTCGCTGCAGCGTTCAGTTTGCCTGAAGAGGTCCGTGCGGCTGTTTTGAATTTTGCTGAGGTCGGCTCCGAAGCCGGCATCATGGTTGTGCGTGGCCTGTATGTCGACGAAGACCTTACAGATACTCCGCTCGACAACAAGAGCGGCCTGGGCGCCGCCACCATCTTCGCGAAAGAAATGGGCATGCTTGCTCACCTCCTCGGCAGCATGGTTGCCTACGAGGCTGAGGGCAACGGCCACCTCATTCAAGACATGGTCCCCAACCCGAAGCTTGCTGTAACTCAGCAGTCGCAGGGCTCGAAGGTCGAGCTCGAAGCTCACACCGAGCAGTGCTTCTCTGACTTCAAGCCTGACTACGTGATCCTCGGTGCCCTTCGCGGTGACGAGAACGCCAAGACGTATGCATTCTCGGGTCGCAAGCTTGTTGCCCAGATGACTCCTGAAGAGGTTGCCAAGCTGCGCCAGCCGCTGTGGGCAACCACGATCGACGAGTCGTTCCAGCCATACATTCCTCGCCCGGATGCCGTTCGTGGTCCGTTCCCGATCATCACCGGTCCAGAAGATGACCCGTACATCCTCGTTGACCAAGACCTCATGCACGGCATCACCGCTGAAGCTCAGCGTCTGCTCGGCAAGGTCGTCGAGACCTACATTGAGCACCGCGACGCCCACGTGCTGCAGCCGGGCGACCTGCTGATGCTCGACAACCTGCGCGCCATGCACGGTCGTTCGATGTATGCCCCTCGCTTCGATGGCAAGGACCGCTTCATTGCGCGTGGCTTCGTCGTGCGCGACCGTCGCAAGCTCTGGCCACAGCTGCTCGAAGACCGCCGCACCCTCGCTGCGGTTCACAGCTAAGAGGCTCAGCGCAAGCTAGCTAGTTCGTAACGACGCGGGTCGTCTGCTCCGGCAGGCGGCCCGCGTTTGTGCGTTTTGGGGTGATGGCGAGGAAGAGCGCGGCAACGGCGAGCAGCTGCCCGAGAATGCTGAGCAGCATGCCGGGGCTCGCGGCATCACCGCCACTGACGAAGAAGGTATCGGCCAGCCCCATGCCCATCGAGAAGCCGGCGAACCAGTGGAAGAAGATCGCAACGCTCAGAATTACGCAACTAAGGATGAGCATCCCGCGCACGGTGATGATATTCGCGAAAGTGGGCAACGCCGTGAGGCCCGCGAAAGCGAGTGCGACGAGGGGCCAGAAAATGGCCCAAATCCAAGGGAACGGGTCGGGCCCGAGTTCTCCCGCCGCGGTCATGGCTGCGTAGATCTCGTCAAGCGTGAGCCCGGGAGCTTTGGTCAGCGGATTCCAGATAAAGATATTCAGTATTCCGATCGTGACTACGGCCATCATCGCCACGACGGTACCGGTGCTGATCAACAATCGCGTGCGACGTGAGAGCGGCGCGGTCGCCGGCGGATCGAGAGTGTAGCGGCGGTCGCCGGCCGTCACTGCGGTGGTCTCTCGCGCAGGCTCTGAACGAGCGCTCCATCCGGCTTTGATCGCGAACCCCGTCATGACCACGGCGAAGGCGAGCAGCACGATCGCAAAAACTCCGACCGCGGCGCCAACGACGGTGACTAAGACGGGAAACTCTGCCGGAGCTGTGCCGACTGCGCCGTAGGCGCCGAAGAAGAACTGGTTGGCGCCCAGAAGTCCAGCGCTGAGATAGGCGGCGGTAGCCCACCGCGCGAAATGGGACGCGGGCGACGAAAACGGAGTCATGCCGACACTCTAAGCCAGCGGCATCCGAAATCAAGGATTATTCAGTCGAGGGGTGAGCCGGGCAATATGCCCACCCTCTCGGCTGAGATCGTTAGCGCTTGTGGCGTCCGCGGAGTCGTGCGAAGAGGCCCTGAGGTGCCGGCGCTGGTGCCGGAGTGTCAGTTTCGTCTTCGCTGGCACCGGGAAGGATGCGCAGGATGTTCATGAGGCTCAGCGCCGCAAGGAGTGCGTGTGCTGCAGTGGGCAACGTCTCGGCAATCGCCGAAAGTTCCTTCGCCGACAGCGGTGCATGGCTCAGGATCGAGGTCATGCGCAGCTGGTCAGCATCGTGCGGAAGGTTGGTGATATTCGGCCAGCGACGCAGACGGTAGCGGGCACCATCGACGAGCCACGGTGCGGGAGTGTGAGCGTAACCGGTGTTGCCGATCATCCACAGCAGCGGGTTGAGGTCAAAGCCGGCACCCGTGGGCATAATCACTTCTTCGCGGATGTGGCTACGCACGTTGATGCTGACCGGGTGCGTCGGGAAGTCGGTGATTTCAGCTTTCCACCAGTAGGCGCGCTCGTTCACATCGATGACGAGCATTGGGAAGCTGGATGAGGTGATCGCCAAAACGGTTGGTTGCGCGCTGCTCGAGGCGATCTTGATTGCTTCAGCAACCTGCGCCCACTCTGAAACGAGAATCGACGGATCGAAGTCGTCATTCGAGGGCTCGCCCATGAAGCCGACAGTCGGGTCGCCGGCGGTAGCCGAGTCAACGGCCTGCTCGGGCATGGGGGCTTCGAGCTGGCGGAGCGTGCTCGCCAAGGTCGGCTCCGGTGTCGTTTCGCGGCCGATCGGCGTCGTCGCGGTGGCGGGCTGGACGTGATCGTCGAGCTCGTCGTCGGTGGGGTCGGCAAAGTCGACATCGACCAGCTGGTGCACGAGCGGTGCGCGTGCTCCAGAGATCTGGTCAGTCCAGGTGTGGTTATCCCACCAGCGCAGCTGGGGGAGGCCAAGCGGGTCGGGGTACCAGCCGGCGGGGATGTTGGTTGCGTATGTAGTCATCTTCACGCCTCCTGCGTGAATTGGTGTGCGGTGCCGAGGGTGCATCGCGGTGGTGCTTCGGGTAAAAATCCTCGAGTCAGAATGTGATCTGCGGGTTAGACAAGTGATCGCGTTCTGTTCGTAGTTCCTGGTCCTACTGCGGGTGTTTCGGGTCGTGCATGCTCAGGTACTGCTTGTGTTGCTTGCGGGTTAGTGCGGGTTACGCGGGTAGTTCGGGGCCAGCGGGTTTTCGGTTTGTACTACTTCGCCATCAGGAGGGTTGTGAGCCTTCGCGCGGTTCGGCGCGCAGCGGTCAACGACCCGCCAATGGTTTCTCGATCGGTGAAAAGTGCGGCGAGTACCAGCGGGTGGCCTTGGACTCGTACTTGTACGACGTGGCCTTGTTCAGCCGCGACGATCACAAACTCGTTGTCTCCGAGCTGCAATTCTCTAGCGACAGCGTCGGCGAGGGCCTGAGTGGAACTGGCCATGCTCGCGAATCGATTGCTGTCAAATTCTTTACCGGCTACCGAAACGACGCTGAATCCGTCTTCTGTCAGAAGGGATGCGTAGCGAAGCGACGGTGCTAGGTCGCGAAGTCCGCCCAAGGCGAGTTCGCCTCGGACGATGTACTTGGAGTCGAGGTGGGGCGCGAGAGTCATCGTGCCCTCCGTCCACCGGAACCGACGCCGACACCGATACTGTCGGCGACGGCTTGCTTGAGCTCGATGTTGGCGATGAGGGTCATGAGGAGCGTCATCATCTCTTCCTGGGAACGAGCATCCACGGTAAGCACCGGGATCATCACGTCAGGCATTTCATCGGCAAGAGCGTTGGCGTATTCCTCTATCAGCGCGCGGGGCACGAGGTCGGCCCGTGTGAGGCCGATGACGATTCCGCCGCGCTCGTAGAGAGCGAAAAATTCTTTGACGTATTCGATGGCGGTCTCGACAGGGTTGTCGGCATCCGCATTCACCAGCAGCAGTACGCCCTCGGCTCGTTCGGCGAGAATCGTCCACATGAAGTCGAATCGACGTTGACCGGGAACGCCATACAGGCGAACTTTCTCGGCCTCGTTGATGCCGATTTCGCCGTAGTCGAGAGCCACCGTGGTGGTGGGTTTGTCGGCAACGCTTCGGTCGCTATTTGCGGCCTCCGTGCTGACGACATCGATCTCGCTGAGGGCGCGAATAGCGGAGGTCTTGCCGGCGCCCATTGGCCCGGCAAACAGGATTACGTGCTCTGCCATCTGATCCCTCCCCCAGGAGTTCGTTCTACGGTTCTTTCTCACTGAAGCATGCAAGCCCCCGAAGCGGGGTAGTAGACCCCCGTTTGGGTGTCGTTAACAATTGCCCCCATAAATGCTGACCAGAACGTTCTGTCTGTCCCCTCAAGACGTGCCGTGTTCTCGGGGAAGTCGGACGATTTTCTAGACCAATTCGGCGCTGGTCTCGACCGCGGCAGGGGTCATCGCGAGGGGATTGGGGCGGGTGTGCGTGCGGGAATTTGTGCCCCGACAATTGCCGCAAGAGCCAGCCCAAACCCGAGCAATTGGGGTGCGCTAAAACGTTCGCCAAGGAGGAGTGCGCCGAGCGTGGCTGCAGTGAGGGGGGAGAGCAAACCGAGCACGGCGAGCGATGAAATCGGCACGATTCGAACGCCTCGAAACCAGAGTGTGTAGGCAACGATGCCGCCGACGATCCCTAGCCACGCATAGCCGGCGATAGCGGGCCCGCTGAGCGTTGCCGGAATGCCCTCTGCGAGCAGTGTGATGGGGAGGAGAAAGAGCCCGCCGGCGGTGAGAAGCCAGCCGGCATAGCTGAGTGCCGATACCTCGGGTGGTTTTCCCCAGTGCTTTGAGAGAAGCACTCCGAGCGCCATGGATGCCGTGCCGGCGAGCCCGGCGATGAGGCCGAGGGTGTCGAGTTGGGCACTCGCCCGCAACACAACGAGGGCAACGCCGAGGGCGCCGATGATGCCCCAGATCACGAGTCGCCAGGGAGCGCTTTGGCGAAAGGCTACGACGATGAGCACGGCAACGATGAGGGGCTGGGCGGCGCCAAGGGTGGCGGCGACTCCGCCGGGGAGGCGGTAAGCAGCGATGAAAAGCAGGGGAAAGAAGGCGCCGATGTTGAGCACGCCGAGCACGAGGGATTTCCACCACCAGGCGCCGTGGGGCAGCTGACGGGCGATGGCGAGGGCGATCAGGCCGGCGGGCAGCGCGCGCACGAGGGAGGCGAAGAGGGGGTGCCCGGTCGGCAGCAGCTCGGTGGTGACGATGTAGGTGGTGCCCCACGCGATGGGCGCAATGGCGGTGATGAGAGTGTCGCGCAGCCGCATGAGAACTCCTTAGCATTGAATAGTTGAACGTTAAACAATCTAGCGGGGTTATGCTGGATCCGTCAAACGATTCAACGTTGAGAGATTTTGAGGCATCATGACAGACAGCGTCGATCGCATCCTCGCCCAATGGGCCGCGGTGCGCCCCGACCTCAACGTCTCGGCCATGGGCGTGCTCGGGCGACTGTCCCGCCTCACCCGACTCCTCGAGCGCGCGCAAAGCGACGTCTTCGAGACGCACGGTCTGCAACCGGGGGAGTTCGACATTCTCGCGACCCTGCTGCGAACGGATGCCGGACCACGCGGCCTCACCGCGGGTGCGCTTTCGGCCAGCGCCATGGTCACCTCGGGAGCGATCACCAATCGGCTTGATCGACTCGTCACGAAAGGGCTCATCTCGCGCGACGTCGATCCCGAGAACCGGCGCACCATCCGTGTTGCGCTCACCGCTCAGGGAGCGGAGGTCGTCGAGGGCGCGCTCGCCGACCACCTTGAGAACGAGGAACGCCTACTGGAATCACTCAGCGCAAGCGAGCGAGCCCAGTTCGAAAGCCTGTTACGTGGCCTGTTGACCGTGCACGAAAGTGAGCCGAATCACACCGCGTAGCGGGCGTACTGCTCCCGAATAATCGGGTGGAAGTCGGATGCCGGCTCCGCCACAGTGGCGATAGCCCAGTCGGGGCGTGTGCCGTCGAGCACCCACGCCGCCTGGGCTGCGGCGCCCAGCGCGACATACTCTGCGGGCTCGGGAACCACGACCGGCACCGCAAACACCTGGGACGCGATGGTCGACACTGCGGGGTTTTGGGCGGCGCCACCGATGAGGAGGATGCGCTCGGCGGAAACTCCTTGGCGACCGAGAGCGTCGAGGCCATCCGCGAGTCCACACAGCAGTCCCTCGACGGCGGCACGCGCGAGTGACGGGCGGGTCGTGGAGGCAAGCGTCATGCCGAAGAGGGTTGCTGTGGCATCCGGAAGGTTGGGGGTTCGTTCGCCTTCGAAGTAGGGCTGCAGCACGAGTCCGCTAGCGCCGGGGGCCGCTTCGAGCGCGAGAATGCCGAGCTCATCGTGGGTGACGCCCAGAAGTGTTGCGGTGCTGTCGAGCACGCGGGCGGCGTTCATGGTGGCGACGAGGGGCAGGAAGATGCCGCTGGCATCGGCGAAGCCTGCCACGGTGCCGGTGGCGTCAGGAACCTGAGTTTCGGTAACAGCGAAGACGGTTCCGCTGGTGCCGATCGAGACGACGACATCGCCTGCTCGTGCGCCCAAGCCGAGTGCGGCTCCGGCGTTGTCGCCAGCGCCGCAGCCAATCTCGATGGCGGTTCCCGCGACAGTGCCTGCGGTTTCACCTGGCGCGACGATGCGGGGCAACACCACGCCATCGGTCACGGAACTGCGCCCGAGTGCTGCCGTGAAAACCTCGTCGTCGTAGGTGTTGGTGACCGAGTTGAAGTAGCCGGTGCCGCTCGCATCCGAGCGGTCGGTCACCAACTCAGTCAGTTCAGGATTCTCGGGGCCGAAGCCGCGCAAACGCCAGGTCAACCAGTCGTGCGGCAGGCACACGGCGGCAACAAGGGCGGCGTTCTCGGGCTCGGCATCGCGCAGCCAGCGCAGCTTCGTTGACGTGAACGACGCAACCGGCTTCGAGCCGGTGCGCTTGGCGAGGTCGGGAAACTCGGCGCTGAGGGCGTGAGCCGCGGCAGCAGAGCGGGTGTCGTTCCACAGCAAGGCTGGGCGGATGACCCGGCCGGCGGCATCCAACACGACCATGCCGTGTTGTTGGCCGCCGACCGAGATCGCGGAGACGTCATCCAGCCCGCCCGCCTCGGTGATGGCGTCGTTGAGAGCCACCCACCAGGCATTCGGATCAACCTCGGTGCCGGCCGGATGGGAAGCGCGGCCGGTGCGCACGAGTGCGCCGGCCGCGGCATCCACGATCACGATCTTGCAGGACTGGGTTGAGGAGTCGATCCCCGCGACGAGGGTCATTTAGCGGGCGCCCATGAGGTGCTCGGTTGCGAGCTGCTGCAGGCGAACAAAGCCGAAGCCCTTGCCATTGAAATAGGCCTCGTAGTCGAAGTCTTCGTACGAGGCGCGGTCTGCCAGCAGGTCGTCATAGCTTTCATTGTCGCCGAGAGTGTTCTCGGCCAGTTCGAAGACGCGCGCAGCTTCAAGAGCTTCTTGCACATCGGGGTCGGCACGGAATGCGGCTGCGCGCTCCTTGAGGAGCAGGTAGGTGCGCATGTTGGCGGCCGCGGAATCCCAGACGCCGGTCGAGTCTTCGGTGCGGCTCGGCTTGTAGTCGAAGTGACGCGGGCCGGTGTAGCTCTGACCTCCGTCGGGGCCACCGTTTTCGAGCAGGTCGACGAGCGAGAACGCGTTGTGCAGGTCGCCGTGACCGAAGACGAGGTCTTGGTCGTACTTGATTCCACGCTGGCCGTTGAGGTCAATGTGGAACAGTTTGTCTTGGTACAGCGCCTGAGCGATGCCCGAAGTGAAGTTCAAGCCAGCCATCTGCTCGTGGCCAACTTCGGGGTTCACGCCGAACAGTTCAGGGCGCTCAAGAGTTTCGATGAACGCAATCGCGTGGCCGACGGTCGGCAGCAAGATGTCGCCGCGGGGCTCGTTGGGCTTGGGCTCAATCGCGAAGCGGATGTCGTAGCCCTTTTCGGTGACATGGTCACCAAACAGGTTGAGAGCTTCGCGGTAGCGCTCCAGGGCGGAGCGAACGTCTTTCGCGGAGTCGTACTCTGCTCCCTCGCGGCCGCCCCACATGACGAAGGTCTTGGCACCGAGCTCTACGCCGAGTTCGAGCTGACGCATTGCTTTGCGCATAGCGAAGCGGCGAACACCGCGGTCGTTGGAGGTGAATCCGCCGTCTTTGAAGACGGGAGCGCTAAAGAGGTTGGTGGTGACCATCGGCACGATGAGGCCGGTGTCGCTGAGTACTTGCTTCAGGCGGTCGATCTGCTTCTGGCGTTCGGCATCCGTCGATCCGAAGGCGAAGAGGTCATCGTCGTGGAAGGTAAGACCGTAGGCGCCGAGCTCGGCGAGCTTCTCGACGCCGTGAACGACATCGAGCGGGGCGCGAGTGGGGCCACCGAAGGGGTCGGCTCCGTTGTAACCGATAGTCCAGAGCCCGAAGGAGAACTTGTCGGCGGGGGTGGGTTGTGTAGGCATTGAGGCTCTCCGTTGACAGCGTTGGCAATAAGTTATTGAGAACAACATACTTCGGTAAAGCAGTCACGTCAATCTCGGAACGCAAAAGAAGATCCATGTATTTACTGACTTGAGGCATCAATTTGGCGAAAGTTTTTGAAAGTTGTTGCATTCAACGTATGAAGCAATATAAGTTCGCTCTATCAACAAAACGGGGCGCTTACCGCTGCCCCTCGCGATACAACGAAGTAGCGCTCCACGGCGCTGGTAATCCGGCCCGTGCTCTTCGTCTCTCGTGAGGACCGCAGCCAAGCCCCGGCCGGTCATACCCCCGTGTGGCTGGCTTGTTGCCCGGCAATCACATTTGAAAGGGACAACACGATGTCAATGAAGAAGATAATTGCGGTCGCAGCAGCGACTGTGATGGCTTTCGGACTCGCCGCCTGCAGCAGCGACGAAGCAGGAACTGGCGGCGGCAGTGAAGGTAGCGTCGGTATCTCGATGCCTACCCGCAGCCTCGAACGCTGGATCAACGACGGCGAAGGCCTCAAGGCCCAGCTCGAAGATGCTGGCTACTCGGCAGACCTGCAGTACGCGGATGACAAGGCCGATACTCAGATCAGCCAGATTCAGAACCAGATCGCTTCGGGCGTTGACGTCCTCGTCATCGCGGCAATCGACGGAGAGCTTCTGGCCCCGGTGCTCGCCGATGCGGCAGCACAGGACATCGCCGTCATTTCTTACGACCGTCTGATCAACGGCACTCCCGACGTCGACTACTACGCGACGTTCGACAACTACAAGGTTGGCCAGCTTCAGGGTGAGTTCATCGAAGAACAGCTCGGACTTGCTGATGGCGCCGGCCCGTTCAACCTTGAGCCTTTCGCCGGTAGCCCCGACGACAACAACGCCAAGTTCTTCTTCTCTGGCGCGTGGGATGTCTTGCTTCCTTATGTAGAGAACGGCCAGCTGGTTGTTCCCTCGGGCAAGGCTCCGGCGAGCAACGATGACTGGGCAAGCATCGGAATCCTCGGCTGGAAGTCTGACTCGGCTCAGTCCGAACTCGACAACCGTCTGGGTTCGTTCTACACCGGTGGCGAGAAGATCGACGTCGTTCTTTCTCCCAACGACAGCCTCGCTCAGGGTATTGCCGCTTCGCTTCGCAGCGCTGGTTACACCGCAGGCACCGACTGGCCGCTCTTGACCGGTCAGGATGCCGACAAGGCTAGCGTCGTCAACATCCTCGCTGGAGAACAGTCGATGACGGTCTGGAAGGACACCCGCGAGCTGGGCAATGTTGTCTTCGGTTTCATCGAGGCGATCATGGCCGGCGACGAGCCGGAGATCAACGACACCGAAACGTACGACAACGGCGAGAAGGTTGTTCCCGCATTCCTCATTGCGCCCGAGGTCGTTGTGAAGGATGACGTGCAGTCGAAGCTCATCGACTCCGGCTTCATCCAGGCCTCAGACGTAGGACTCTAGCCCCGGCTAGATCCCAGTAATACGATTCGACGATCGGGGGACGGCACAGCAGCCGTCCCCCGAAAGTCACTGCGAGCGGAGCACACTCATGACTGCCATCCTCAGCATGAACCAGATCACAAAAGACTTCAGCGGCGGCGTTCGCGCCCTCGACGGCGTGAGCCTCGAGGTCGAACGCGGACACGTTCACGCTATTTGCGGTGAAAACGGCGCCGGTAAATCAACCCTCATGAAGGTGCTGAGCGGGGTGTATCCCGCCGGCAGCTATGGCGGCAGCATCACCTTTGAGAATCACGAGACCGCGTACCGGTCGATCAACGATTCCGAGGCCGACGGCATCGTCATCATTCACCAGGAGCTCGCGTTGAGCCCCTACCTCTCTATTGCAGAGAACATCTTCCTCGGTAACGAGATCGCCACGCGCGGTGTTGTCGACTGGCCCAAGACCAACCGCGAAGCAACCATGTTGCTCGCGCGCGTCGGCCTCGACGAACTGCCCAGCACGCCCGTGCTCGAACTCGGTGTCGGCAAGCAACAGCTTGTGGAGATCGCTAAGGCCCTCTCCAAGCAAGTGAAGCTGCTGATTCTGGATGAGCCAACGGCGGCCCTCAACGATGAAGACTCGGCACACTTGCTCGACCTCATCAACAGCCTTCGCGGCCAGGGCATTACGTGCATCATCATTTCGCACAAGCTCAAAGAGATTCGCCGTATTGCGGATACCGTGACGATCATCCGTGATGGCCAGACCATCGAAACCTTCGAGATGAAGGAAGCGGATGCTACCGAAGCGCGCATCATTCGCGCCATGGTCGGCCGTGACCTCGACAGCATGTTCCCGCCGCACACCCCAGAGATTGGCGATGAGCTATTCCGGGTGGAGAACTGGACGGTGCATCATCCGGTCGACACCACGCGCAAGGTTGTCGATGACGCCTCGTTCTCGGTGCGGGCGGGCGAGATCGTCGGCTTCGCTGGGCTCATGGGCGCAGGGCGCACCGAACTCGCGATGAGCATCTTCGGTCGCTCCTATGGCAGCCACATCAGCGGCACCGCGTTCAAAGAGGGCAAAGAGATCTCGGTCAAGACCGTCAGCGAGGCGATCGGCCACGGCATCGCGTACGCCACCGAAGACCGTAAACACTTCGGCCTCAACCTGATTGGCAGCATCGCGGTCAATATCTCAGCGGCAGCGCTCTCGAAGCTCTCGCGCTTCGGCATCGTCGACCGCTTTGCGGAGAACAAGGTCGCCGAGGACTACCGCGGCCAAATGAACATCAAGACTCCGAACGTGTCGGTGCTCGCCGGCAACCTCTCGGGAGGCAACCAGCAAAAGGTTGTCTTGAGCAAATGGATGTTCTCCGGCCCCGACATCCTGATTCTTGACGAACCCACCCGCGGCATCGATGTCGGTGCCAAGTACGAAATCTACGGAATCATCAACGATCTCGCCCGTCAGGGCAAAGCGGTCGTCGTGATCTCCTCAGAACTACCGGAGCTTCTCGGACTCTGCGACCGCATCTATGCGATCTCCGAAGGCACCATCACCGGCGAGATCGATCGCGCCGACGCTACCCAAGAACGACTCATGCACTTGATGACCGCGGGAAAGGACTAACCCGATGAGCACCACAACCCCCACTCGTAGGCTGCCCAAGATGCGGGTCGACCTGCGTCAGTACGGCATCCTCGCGGCGCTCGCCGTCATCGTCATCCTGTTCCAGGTGTTGACGGATGGCCGGCTCCTGCTGCCCGGAAACCTCAACAACCTCATCCAGCAGAACGCCTATGTGCTGATTCTCGCCGTGGGCATGGTCATCGTGATTATCGCGGGACACATCGACCTCTCGGTGGGCTCCGTCGTGGCGATGGTCGGTGCGGTTGCCGCGATCTCAATGAGCCAGTGGGGGATGCCCTGGTGGGCGGCCGTCATCATCTCGCTTCTGCTCGGCGCAGCGGTCGGAGCGTGGCAGGGATTCTGGGTGGCCTTCGTGGGTATCCCGGCCTTCATCGTCACGCTCGCGGGCATGCTGTTGTTCCGCGGTCTCACGCTCGTGTTCCTCACGGGCGGCACGATCAACGCGCTTCCCGGCGAGTTCAACGCGATCGGCGGCGGGTGGCTGCCCGAGCTGTTTGGCACGATTGGTGAAGGTCGCGGCAGTCGCGACATCCTCACAATTGTCTTGGGCGTTCTTGCGGTAGCAATGCTGATCACTCAGCAGGTGCGCAGTCGCGCCAAGCAACGCAGTCTTGAACTTCCCGTAGAGCGCAGCGTTTCGTTCTGGATCAAGAACGGTGTCGCTGCGGTCGTAATCTTGGCGCTCACCTTCCAGCTCTCTGCCTACCGCGGAACCCCGATCATCCTGATCATCTTGGCCGTGCTGATTCTGCTCTTCACATTCGTGTTGAACCAGACCGTCTTCGGCCGTCACGTCTACGCGATCGGTGGCAACCTCTTCGCCGCGCAGATGAGTGGTGTGAAGACCTCGTGGATCAACTTTTTCGTCTTCGTGAACATGGGCGTGCTCGCGGGGCTCGCCGGGGTCGTCACGACGGCGCGTGCTGGTGGTGCTGTGGCATCCGCTGGTCAAAGCTTCGAACTGGATGCCATCGCTGCCGTCTTCATCGGTGGCGCGGCGGTCACCGGTGGTGTCGGTACGGTCATCGGTGCCGTAATCGGTGCGCTCATTATGGGTGTGCTCAACATGGGCCTGTCGATCCTCTCGGTGGATGCCGCCTGGCAGCAAACGATCAAGGGACTTGTACTGTTGCTTGCCGTGGCGTTCGATGTCATGAGCAAGCGCCGCGCCGGACGTCGCTAGTCTTAGCATCAACGTTTTATTGCCAATCGAGTGGAACCGCCCGTGAACCAGAACACCCCGCCCTCGTCGTCGCTGCCGTCGTCGACCGGTACTGGTGGGCGCGGCGATCGCACTCGGCGGCACAACCTGTCGCGCGTGCTGACCCTGCTTCATCGTGGGGCTCAGCGCCGCTCGCAGTTGACCGCGCAGACGGGGCTTAACCGCTCGACTATTGCGGCGCTCGTGGCCGAGCTCACCGAGCTGGGTTTGGCGTACGAAAGTGAGCCCGATCCCACTCGGCAGGTAGGTCGCCCGTCGCCGATGGTGAACGCGGATGCTCGCACGGTTGCCATCGCGGTCAACCCCGAGATCGACGCCATCACCGTCGGAGTCGTGGGCCTCGACGGTTCGCTCTTGAAGCGCATCCGCTACGAGACAGAAACGCCCCCTACTGTTTCCGAGTTCGTGAAGATCTCGAGCCTGATCATCGAGAGCGTGCGTGGGGAGTACGAAACGTCGGGCCGCATCGTCGGTATCGGTATTGCGGCGCCCGGTCTCGTCCGCGTCGAAGATGGCCTCGTGCGCTGGGCACCTCACCTTCACTGGCGGGATGAACCCGTCACGGAACTGCTGGCCGAGGCGACCGGCTATCCGGTCTCCACCGCCAACGACGCGAGTGTGGGTGCGCTCGGCGAGCACATCTACGGCGCTGGCCGCGACATCGACGACCTCATCTACCTCAACGGTGGTGCCAGCGGTATCGGTGGCGGCATCATCAGCGGCGGGCGGCCCCTCACCGGTCGTGCCGGCTATGCGGGCGAGTTCGGCCACGTGCGCGTCGAGAACGGTGTCGCCGAAAAAGGCACTCGCGAAGAGGGCAGCCTCGAGACCGAAGTGAACCGCGCCGACCTGCTGCAGGCGCTTGGCCTCACCAACGTTGATGCCGAAACGTTGGATGCCGCGCTGCGCGAATCCACTGATCCTGCGGTGAGTGAGTTGGTGCGCCGCCAGCTGCTCGCGCTCGGCACGTCGCTGCGCAACGCAGTGAATGTGTTGAATCCTGAAGTAATTGTTTTGGGTGGCTTCTTGGCATCCATCTTCGCGTTCGACCCCGAATTCTTGATCGAGCGCGTGCGCAGCCAGTCGCTCGAAGCATCATTCGAGGGCGTGCAGATCGTGCCCGCTCAGCTTGGCGCAGATCTGCTCATGATCGGTGCCGCTGAGCTTGCTTTCGCTGCGCTTCTCGAAGACCCGGCGGCGCTCTAGCCTCACCGCTTCGTTACCTCGGGATAGTTTCGGCCAAATCGAAGCTCCCGGTCTTAGGGTTACTAGATGAACTCCGATTACCGTGATTCTGGTCTCGTGTTTCCGCCCAACTTCATCGTCGGCTCCGCGACGGCGGCGTATCAAGTAGAGGGCGCTGCGCGTGATGGCGGGCGCACCGAATCCATCTGGGATACCTTCAGCCACACCCCGGGCAAGACCTGGAACGGCGACACCGGCGATGTTGCCGACGACCACTACTACCGCTTAGAGTCCGACCTCGACCTCATGGCCGAGCTGGGCCTCGACGCCTACCGCTTCTCCATCTCATGGCCGCGCTTTCAGCCGGGCGGGCAGGGCCCGATCAACCCGGAGGGAGTGTCGTTCTACTCGCGTCTTGTCGACGGGTTATTGAGCCGCGGCATCCGCCCCATTGCCACTCTGTATCACTGGGATCTGCCGCAAGAACTTGAGGATGAGGGTGGCTGGCCTGAGCGCGATACCGCCATGTGGTTCGCCGAGTACGCCGAGCTCGCCGCCACTGCCCTCGGCGATCGCGTGCACACGTGGACGACCCTCAACGAGCCGTGGTGCTCGGCTTATTTGGGTTACGGCTCGGCGTCGCACGCCCCCGGTCGCGCGCGGGATGTTGACGCACTTGCCGCCGTGCACCACCTCAATCTCGCGCACGGAATGGCCGTGCCCCGCATCCGTGCCGCCGCGACGAATTCGCCGGAGGTGTCGGCGACCCTCAACTTTCACGTCATTCGGGGTGAGGATGCCGAGGCCACGCGTCGCATCGATGCGCTCGCGAACCGCGCCTTCACGAGCCCGATGCTGCTCGGCCGCTACGACGATGACTTCATTGCCGACACGAGCGAGGTCACCGACTGGTCGTTCGTGCACGCGGGCGATCTGGCGACCATCCACCAGCCGCTCGATTTCTTGGGCGTCAACTACTACTCCACGGTCACCGTGAAGATGTGGGATGGCGTGAGCGAGCGGGCGATGAACGACGGACACAAAGACATGGGTGGCTCCGCGTGGCCGGGCAGCCGCAACGTCGAGTTCTTGCCGCAAGACGGCCCGTATACGGCCATGAACTGGAACATCGCCCCCGATGGCCTTGAGGAACTGCTGGTCGATCTGGGCGAGCGGTTCCCTGACCTGCCGCTGATGATCACCGAGAACGGTGCCGCGTTTGACGACGAGGTGACGGATGGTCGGGTGCACGATGCCGACCGGGTCGACTATCTCAACCGGCACTTCACGGCCGCGCACCGAGCGATGCAGCGCGGGGTGAACCTGCAGGGGTATCTCGTGTGGTCGCTGCTCGACAACTTTGAGTGGGGCTACGGCTATTCGAAGCGCTTCGGCATCGTGCGGGTCGATTACGACACTCAAGAACGCATTGTGAAGGACAGTGGGCTGTGGGTTTCTGGGGTCGCCAAGAACAAGGTGACGCCCGCTCTGAGCTAGCCGAGTTCGTGAGCGGCGCGCTGGGTTAGCGCGCTAACTCTGCTCGACGAATGTGCGAACGTGCGTGCTCAATCGCGGGCTCGAGGTCGGCGAACAAATGGTTGGGGTGTCGCAGCGAGCTGATCACGCCAAGCCGTTTGAGCACATCCAAATGTTCGGGGCGGATGCCCTTGATGATCACGGTCACGCCGCGCTTCTCGAGAGCAGTGATGAGTTCGGTGAGGGTGTGGGCGCCCGTGGCATCAACGAGGTGCAGTTGCGACAGCCGCACGATCACGACTTCGAGGCCTTCGTGTTCGTTTATGCGGTCGATGAGGCGTTCCGCTGCTCCAAAGAACAGGGACCCATCGATACGGAACAGCGCGATGCGTTCGTCGCCGGGTTCGGGGGAGCCCGGAAGCTCTTCGCGGTGAACGCCGCTGGCTTTGCTCATCGTGCGGAGAGCGAAGAAGGCTGCGGCCGCGATTCCGATGCCGACCGCAATGATGAGGTCGAAACTCACGGTGATGATGCCGGTGATCACGAACACAGCGGCTTCAGATTTGCCGGTGCGCAGCATTGTCTTGATCAGGGTCGGCGACATCATGCGGGCCGCGGTGGCCATGAGAACGCCCGAGAGCGCTGCCAGCGGGATGACGGCGACAACCTGAGCGGCTAGGTAGACGACGGTCAGTAGCGCGAGGGCATGCACGACTGCCGAGAGGCGAGTGCGACCGCCAGACCGCACGTTCACGGCGGTGCGGGCGATGGCGCCGGTGGCCGGCATCCCACCAAAGAAGCTGGAGGCGACGGATGCCAACCCCTGGCCCACAAGTTCGCGATCGGCGTTGTAGGGGCCGGTGTCTGACATGCCAGCGGCGACGCGGGCGGAGAGCAGGGATTCGATGGCGGCGAGCGCGGCGACGGCGAACGCCGGGCCGATGAGCGTGGTCAGGTCGAAGTCGAATGACGGCACGGTCGGTGAAGGCAAGGATGCGGGAAGCTCGCCGATGGTGGCCAGCGGAAGGTTCAGCGCCTGGGCAAGGATGGTGACGATCGCAATGGCGATGAAGGATGCCGGAAGGCGCCCGCTGATGCGCGACAGCAACAACATGATCGCGATCACGGCGGCAACAACGGCGAGGGGCAGCAGGGCAGCGGGCCACTGGGCGGCAGTGACGAAGGCGATGGCGGCGAGCACGGCGTTGGTGGGGTGTTCGGTGCCTTCGGTGCCGAGCGCCGAGGGCACTTGCTGCAGGAAGATGATGATACCGATGCCGACCGTGAAGCCTTCGATCACGGGCCACGGAATGTAGCTGACGGTGCGGCCGAGGCGCAGCACTCCGGCAATGACGACGATGATGCCCGCCAGCAGGGTGACGATCGCCACCGCTTCAACGCCAGAACTAACCACGATGGGGGCAAGCACCACGACCATGGCGCCGGTGGGGCCAGAGACCTGCACGTTGGAGCCACCGAAGACGGCCGCGACAATTCCGGCGACGATGGCGGTGATGAGCCCCGCTTCAGCGCCCACTCCCGAGCTCACGCCAAAGGCGAGGGCGAGGGGGAGGGCGACGATTCCGACGGTGATTCCCGCGATCAGATCTCCCCGCCAGCTGGTGCGCAGTAGGCGGTAGTCTTTCGCGCTCGGCAGGAGCTCTTTCCAGGAACGTTTCATCGGGCATCCGGAATCGTGGGTAGTCCGGCAACGAGATCGCGTTGGCTGTCGGTGTCGGCAAGGATTTCGCCGAGCAGCACGCGCGCGACACGGAGGAGTTCAGAAATCTGGGGGTGAGCGAGGCGGTAGTAGACGACGCTGGCGCGACGTTCGGAGACGACGAGCCCGTAGCGGCGCAGCACGGCGAGGTGTTGCGAGAGGTGGGAGGCTTCGAGTCCGGTCGCCGTCAGCATTTCTGCGACAGAGGCTTCGTCGGCCGCCGACAAGATTTCGAGCACCCGGATGCGGTGCGGATGCGCGAGCCCCTTGAAGAGGTTCGCCTTTATTTCGTAGAGCGGCCTGCGCTCATCGAGAACGGCCATTCATGTGCTCCTGATCGGTGCGTGCGCTGTGCGGGCGATGTGGTTGCGCCAGCAAGCAATCGCTCACTTGCTGAATTGATGTAATCATCATATCAGGGATCTGGATGCGCCGATTCGACCTGATCAGAGGCGCTGGCGGCAGGACCACAAGATCGCCTGTGGACAACAGGAAGGCGTTTGCGCACCTGCTCGACACAATATGAGCATGTCTAACGCTCTGACGACCATCGCCGATCAGGTTCGCCAGAGGGTTCGCCGTGACGGCGTTGATCTGTCGCGGGACAGCGAACTTGCCTCGCGGTATGTGCGTGATGAGGTTCGCCGCTACAGCGAGCGTGCGCTGGGCGGGTCGGTGCCGTTGCTGGCGGATGAAGCTCAGGCCGCCCGCGAGGTGGTGGCGGCGCTGACCGGGTACGGTCCGCTCCAGCCGTTCTTCGACGATGACACCGTTGAGGAGCTGTGGATTAACGGGCCTGAGCAGATCTTCGTGGCCCGCAACGGGGTTCCCGAGTTCACCGGCATCCGTCTCACTGATGGTCAGGTTCGTGATCTGGTGGAGCGCATGCTGCAAACCTCGGGCCGCCGCGTTGACTTGAGTTCACCGTTCGTCGACGCTTCGCTGCCCGATGGTTCGCGACTGCACGTCGTGATTCCGGATGTCACCCGGCGCCACTGGGCCGTCAACGTGCGCAAGTTCAGCCGGAGCATCCGCGATCTTGATCGCCTTGTCGAACTCGGCAGCCTCACCCAGCACGCGGCCGACTATTTGCGGCTGTGCGTGCTGTCGGGGCAGAACATCGTGGTTTCGGGCGCAACGCAGAGCGGCAAGACCACGATGCTCAACGCCTTGCTAGCGGCGGCCCGACCGAGCGAGCGAGTCGTTACGGTCGAGGAAACCTTCGAGCTGAGCGTTGCCAGTCACGACCACGTCGGCATGCAGTGTCGCCAACCCAGTCTCGAGGGAACCGGCGAGATCAGCCTGCGTCGCCTCATCAAAGAAGCACTGCGCATGCGCCCCGAACGGCTAGTCGTGGGCGAAGTGCGCGATGCCGAATCGCTCGACCTTCTTATCGCGCTCAATAGCGGCCTGCCGGGAATGTCGAGCATTCACGCCAACAGTGCGCGCGAGGCTCTCGTGAAGCTGTGCACGCTTCCGCTGCTTGCTGGCCGCAATATCGACTCCAGCTTTGTGGTGCCGACGGTAGCCAGTTCAGTGGATGTCGTGGTGCATTGCGAACTGACCGCCGACGGCACGAGACGCGTGGTCGAAATCTCCTCGCTCACCGGTGAGGTCAGTGACGGGGTTATCGACAGCAGCCTGCTCTTCCGCATCGTGGACGGCACACTCGCCCACACGGGTGCCGTGCCCGCTCGGCTCTCCAAATTTCAGGCCACAGGCATCGACGCGGTCTCGCACTTGTTGAAGGTTGTCGCATGAGCCTGATGTTGGGCATCGTGCTCGCGGTCGGTGTCGTCCTTATCGCGGCTACCTTTCTCTGGCCGGCTACGGGCGAACTCCGGGTGCGTGGTCGTTCGGCGTTCTCGCTTCGCCTGAGCGAGCGACTCGTGCAGGCGGGGCTCCCGACCACTAGTCCGGTGGTTGTGGTGATTGTGTCGCTCGCATTGAGCTTCGCTGTAGCAGCCATCACCTTTGTGCTGACATCGGTGATCGCCGTCGTGCTGTGTGCTGCCGCGGCCGCCCTTGTGTTGCCGACGCTCGGGATCAGCTGGCGCGCTCGCATGCGTCGCCGGGCCACTCGCGTGGTGTGGCCCGATGTCGTTGACCAGTTGGTGTCGGCAGTGCGGTCGGGGCTTGCTCTTCCCGACAGCCTCATGACACTCGCCCAGACGGGGCCAGCGGTAACGCGCGCCGCCTTCGTCGCCTTCGCCGTTCGCTATCGGGCAACAGGAAACTTCTCGGTAGCCGTCGACGAACTCAAAGTGGCGCTCGCCGACCCGGTCGCCGACCGCATTCTTGAAACCTTGCGGATGTCGCGCGAAGTGGGCGGAAGTGAACTCACGAACGTTCTTCGCAGCCTCAGCGTCTACTTACGCCAGGAGGCAGCTATTCGTTCGGAGATCGAAGCGCGCCAATCATGGGTGATGAATGCGGCGCGGCTCGGTCTGGCCGCACCGTGGGTGGTGCTGTTCTTGCTCACCACACGGCCTGAAGCCGCACTCGCTTACAACTCAGCGGGTGGTGCTGCCCTGATCGTTGCCGGACTGATGCTGTCTGTTGTCGCCTACCGAATCATGGCGGGCATCGGTCGCCTTCCCGATCAGCCGCGGTGGTTCGCATGAGTGACGCACTGGCCTGGTCGCTTGTCGCCGGAATCGCCGGCGGGCTCGGTCTGTGGTCGATTCTGAGTCTCATCCCGCGGCTGAGCCGACCCACCTTGGCGACAAGAGTGGCGCCCTACGTCATTGACGTCTCCGCCGGCGCGCGGGAACATTTGGCCCCCCGCTCGGTCGGGCCGCTGCCGGTGTTGGGCGTACTGCTCGTTCCTGTTGCGCGCTGGTTGCGCGAGACTCTCGCGTCGGTGGTGGGCGGCAGTGACCAGATTCTGCGACGGCTCCGCCAGTCTGGCTCCGAACTGACCCTCGAGGCCTACCGGTCGCAACAACTCCTCGCCGTTCTCGGCGGTGCGATGGCGGGAGTCGCTTTCGATATTGCTGTCGCCAATCGGCAACAGGTGCCATTCGCGGCCCAAGCAGTGCTGGTGGTCGTCGGCGGTGTTGCGGGCATCACGCTTCGTGACTATCTGCTGCAACGCGCAGCCAAGAACCGCATCCGTCGTCTCACTGCAGAGCTACCGGTCGTGCTCGAGTTCTTGGCCCTCAGCCTGTCGGCTGGTGAGGGAATCTTGGATGCCGTGCGTCGCGTCTCGCACGTGGGCGGCGGTGAGTTGTCGCGAGAACTCGCTCGCGTGGTCTCCTCGGTCAATACGGGCCTTCCTTTTGGCGAGACTCTGGGAGTGCTCGCCCGCGAGTTGGAACTCGCCCCGTTCTCGCGCTGTGTCGACCAAATCTTGGGAGCCCTCGATCGCGGTAGTCCGCTGTCTGAAGTGCTGCAAGCTCAAGCTCAGGATGCTCGTGAAGAGTCCAAGCGTGAACTGCTCGAGCTCGCCGGCAAGAAGGAGGTCGCGATGCTCTTCCCGCTCGTGTTCCTTATCCTGCCCATCACGATCGCGTTTGCGATCTTCCCCGGCATCTTCGTGCTGCAGGTGGGGTTCTAGCGAGTAATCAGATCGATATCGGATCGCTTCCTGCATTGCCCTAAGGTGTGGACATGAGGCGTTTTCAACGATCAGCCGCCGCTGTCTCAGTGTTGGCGATTGCAGTGCTGCTTGCGGGCTGTTCCTACGTGAATCGTGTTGCCGCGCGGCTCAATGCCGAGGGCAGCTTCGACTTCGCAACCTGTGATGCCCGCAACACTGACTCCTTCGACGTCGAATGGATTGGCCCCGAAGGGGAACTTGTCGGCGACGTCACGAGCACCTCCGTCAAGGAGAGCGTCAAGGCCGGCGACGTGTTCCACCTCGATGCCCACACGCCCACAGCAGAGTGGGAATCCGTTTCCGTACGCAGCGAAGGTCTTGCCAACGAGGGGAATATTGCAGGTCACTTCGACGCAAGCGACCTCGCCACTGGCGACTGGGTGTGGAACCAAACAGCCGTCTTTATTGGCACTGTGGATGTGGAGCATTGTGAACTCGACGAAGACAATGCGCGCTAGGGAAACCACGGGCCGCCGAATGCGGATCAACTGAGGCCTGCTCTGGGCGATCCCGATCGCTGCTGGCGACAGTGGTTTCCGCGATCTCCCGGAACCGACTTGGCCTCGCCGTTGGAATCGTTGCGGTAGTTTCCTCGCCCTTCCTCGCTCTTTTTGGCCTCATCCTGACTGTCGGCGGTTACGGCTGGCACTGCCCCGACTATTAGGGGTGGGAGGCTCGAGTGTCCTAGTCAGCGCTGGTGGCTAAGTCCCGATTCGCCGCGCTCTAGCGCCGCGCGATCTGCAGCGCAGCCGACACCGCACGTGCCTGCTCAAGTGCCGCAACCACGGGAGCCACAACATCCCGCTGCACTACCTCGTCGACGGCGGCGAGAAGACGACGGCGAGCACGGCGGCGACGCCCTCCGGCGGTCAGCGCGCTGAGCACGGCAGAGATCAAGCCAAGCAGAATTCCGAGCAGCACCGCCGCGATGAGCAGCAGCGTTGGTATTGCCCACCCCGTCAGCGGGCCTTCCTCAACGGCGGGGAGCGGGAACGCGGGCAATCCAAATGTCGGAAGGAGCGCTGCGCCGACGAGCCAGAGGGCTCCACCCAATCCGATCACGACGGCGATCCACTGCACGATGCCGACCAGCACCCACCACCACGAACCCTTCGCGGGCAAGGGCGTGCGGGCTATCGTGAGATCGAGAGTGGAGGGCAGAGCGTCGAGAGTCTGCTCCGCGGTGGCGCGGGCGGCAGCCCGCCACGGGGGTGAAACGCTGGCAACCGTTTCGTCAGTGAAGGTGCGCACGGCCATCGACATCCGAGCCTGGGCGCCGGCGCTGAGCAGCGGCATGCTTGTGCGGTGAACATCCGGGTCATCGCCGCGACGCTTCGGCCCGAGACCCAGCCGCGTGAGCGGGTCAGCGCGCAAGCGACCAATCCACGACACGAGCGGCCAGCCCGTCGCCTGCCCAGAGCGTTTGCGATACGAACGTGCGACCGCGGATGCCACGATATCGACCCCTGCAGCGGTGCCGACCTCGTCACGCAATCGGGCTGTGCTCTTGGCGGTGACCTTCTGCGAAGTACCGGGGTCATCGATGCGGGCGGCGAGAGTTTGCACGTCAGCGCTCAGCCGCGCATCCCGCACCGCCTTCGACGCGGCAAGATCACCGATTGCCGTGCGTAAAGCATCCACGCCTTCACCCGTGCGGGCGCTCACCGGCAAGACTCGGGCACGGGGGAGACCATCCCGTTCGACGATCGCTTGCAGTGATTTCACGACGGCGGCACGATCTTCCGCGCTCAGAAGGTCAATCTGGTTGAGCACGACCAGAGTCACCGCAGCATGGCGAGCGTGCGGCGCGATGAACTGCGCGTGCAACACATCGTCGGCATACTTCTGCGGGTCAACAACCCAGATCAGGGCATCCACTTGGCTGGCTAGTCGTTCGGCGACGGCACGATTGCCGGCCTCGACCGAGTCGACGTCGGGAAGATCAACGAGCACGAGCTTGCTGGCGCGCGGGTCAATCGGAGTGGGGCGCTCGACACGCTCGCGAATCTCTAGCCAGTCGAGCAGGGCGGCAGAACCCGCGGCATCCCAGAGCACAGCAAGGGGCTGCGAGGTAGTCGGGCGGCGCACATGAGCGACCGCCACCTCAGCGCCAACGAGCGCATTCACGAGACTTGATTTGCCCGAACCGGTCGCCCCGAAAACACCAACCACGGTGTGTTCGGATGAGCGCGAGCGACGTGCCTCCGCCTGCTGCAAGAGCGCGCGGGCGTCATCCATAAGCTCGGAGGGGATGCGCCCAGCTCCCGCCTCGGTCACGGTGCGCAGAGCGGCAATGCGCTCATCGAGGCTCGGCTTGGCCGCGCTCACGAGTCGTTCCTCGCCGCGCGCGCCACGTCGTCGATCAGCACCTGCGATTCGCGTCGCAAGGTTGCGGGATCCGCCCCGAAACGCAGCGACTCCATCGCCGCATCCACGCGCGCGATCTCGGTATCGAAGAGGGCGCGCACGCGCTCCTGCAGATCGAGGCGTGCTTGGCTCGCAAGGTGGCGCACGGCATCCTCACCGAAGACGGTCTCTAACAGCTTTTGGCCGAGCACAGCAGAGCCACCGGCGATCGCAATTTCGCCGCCCGTCAGGCCGCCGGTTGACGCAAAGACGACAATCATGAGCGCCACCGTCACGACATTCAGTCCGAGCGAAAGCACTCGTGCCCGGATGCGCTTGTTGCCTGCATTGTCATGGATGAGCTGCATCAGCGCACCCTGCCATTCACGAATCATCGACGTCGTGGCCTGACGCAGCTCCGGGCTCTCCGCTGACAACGTCGGATGCTGCTCCGCGATCGAGCGACCGGGAGCGCTGCGCTCGAGGTCGGCCCACACAGCCGCAGCCGCCCGCCCGGCTTGGTCAACGATGACAGCCTGCAAACCGGTCTCGATCTGGGTTTCGACGTCAACAACGGGGCTCGGTTTGCCCGTGATCCAGGCGGTCGCTTTGTCGCGGCTGCGCGAGAACCACGAATCCACTTTGCGAAAGAAGTCGGATGTTCCCACGAAGTCTTGCCACCGTGCCAGCACCTCACCGCGCATCAGTGCGCCGTTCTGGGTGGCTTCGTCCACGGCCTTGATCGCGGTCTCGTAGTGCGCAGCGGTGGCCGCGTGCGCAGAGTCGAGCCAGTCGAGTTGCTGCTGCCGGGCATCCGCAATGAGGCTCACGTGTCGGTCAAGGTCGCTGATCGCGCCGCTCAGGGTGCGGGCGGCGATGCGCGTGCGGGCTTCGCGATCGCTGGCGATTCCTTCGAGCCAGGCGCGCGGGCCATCGACCGCACTGGCCGGGAGCATTCCGAGCTCGTCGAGTTGCTGCTCGTCGATGGTGAACACGGGAGCGTCAGACAGACCGCGCGCGGTGAGCATCTCGCGCAGGTCGGGCAGCACTTCGTCAACGGCGCCGGGGGGCACGCGGTTGAGCACGATCCCCACCGTGATCGATCGTGCTGCAGCGCTTTCGAGGAGTCGCCACGGCACAGCATCGGCGTAGCGGTTGGCGGTCGTAACAAACAACCACAGGTCGGCGGCAGCGAGCAATTGGGAGGCCAGAGCGCGATTCTCGTCGGCAACCGAGTCGATGTCGGGCGCGTCAATAATCGCGAGCGAACGCGGAACGCTCTCGTGTTCGAGCAGCATGAGCTCGCCAATGCGTGACTCTTCGGGAATGTCTCCGGCGTTCGATGCGGGCGTACCCGGCGCGCTCACCCGCCCGCGCACTCGCGCGAGCCCCGGCAAAATACGGTCGCTCGCAAACCAACCGGCATCGACGGGCGCGTGAACAAGAATGGGCTGACGCGTCGTGGGGCGGATGACTCCGGCACGAGTCGTGGCAACACCGAGCAGGGCGTTTACGATTGTGGACTTGCCCGAGCCCGTCGAGCCGCCCACGACAGCCACCAGCGGAGCATCCAAATCAGCTAGCCGTGGCCGAATGTAGTCGTCAATCTGACGCACGGATGCGGCGGCCAGCTCCCGCTGCGCCACAATGCCCTCGAGCGGCAGCGTCAAGCCCGCATCGGCAAGGGAGGCCCGCAGGCGCTCGAGCGAGAGGATCGCGGGCGCACTTTTGTCGGTCACCGCTTAAGCATGCCGGGTGCGGGGCCAGTTTGCTAACTTTTGCTGCACAGACAGGTTCCGCGGTCGAGTATCTCCAGAACGAAAGTCGTTCTGGAGACACTCTCCCTGAGCGTCAGCGCGGTTCAGTGCTAGCCGCAGCTAGTCGTTTTCGTCCAGCTATTCGCGGAGACCTGCGAGAGGCTCGTGATGGTCGAGTCACCCTGGCCGAGGTAGCTCAGCGACCCTTTCGCGTAGTACGGGTTGTAAGGATTGACCCCGTAGGCAAATGCGCGCCCGGCCGCAGCATGTTGAGCGTTGGTGGCGGTGAAACACGTCGCAGGATCCGGCGTGGGCGTGGGTGTCGCTGTAGAGGTCGGTGTTGGCGTGGGCGTCGGGTCCGGATCTGGCGTACCAGTCCGGTCGACGCGGCGGTTGTTGTCGAAGAAGAACTCGGTCACGTACGCCGGGTAGTCAAGGCTATTGGCGTTGATGTACGTTCCTCCCGTGCCTGCGCCCGCTGGCCAGTTGTGGCCGAGGTTCGAGTTCTGAATCACCGAAACCCGTGGCCCCGCGGCATCCGAATAAAGCGTGCCCGAGCCAGCAGTGTTGTTGCCAGCTAAGCCGCTCAAACTAAACGTTGACGTGCTGGATGCCCCATAAATGCCGGCCATGATCTGGCCGTTCAAGGTGTTGTAGCCGGTCGAGACGGTGGAGTCATTGCTGCCGTAAATCACCGAGGTGAGTTGTGTGGAGAAAGCCGCAGTGTTGCCGCTGCCGAAGGTGGTGCACGTGTTCGTACCCTGCGCCTTCGACACTGCGACACTCGAGATCTGGCCCGACGTGGTGCCCACCGTGGGGCCCGCATTGATACCCATGCCCGCAAAAATGTCGGGGGCGAGGCATCCCATCACCATGGTTTCTCCGCCACCGGATGACAACCCAGAAATATAGACCTGGTCGGCATCGATGCCGAGAGAAGCACGCGCGCTCAACGTTGTGGCGAGGTTCAGCAGATTGTCATCGTGCCGCGCAGGGTTGCTGCGGGAGTGATTGGAGTCGTAGTAGTCCCAGCAGCCGAACACGACGCCACCGTTGGGCGCATCGGGGAGGGCGACGATCATTCCGTAGTCTTCGGCGGCGGCCACCCAGTTGGCGTTCGCTTGGAAGTCGCTCGCTTTCTGGGCGCAGCCGTGGAGGCTGATCATGAGGGCGCGTCCGGCCGGCAGTTCGGCGGCAGTGGATGGCGTGTAGATACGAGTGCTCATCCCGGCAACCGTTTCGGTGGACCACGTTCCCGGAACAGCGTTGGAGCCGCCGGGATCGGACGAGTTGCTGCACCCCGGCAGCATCTCGAAACCGGGTGGACACGTGATCGCTTGGGCCGCGAGTGGCGCTCCGGCCAGCGTGGCGCTGACGAGGGCGAGAGAGGCGAGTACTGCCGGGATGGTGAGCCGGCGTTTAACAGTGGACATTCGGAATACCTCCGCACGTCGCAATGCGGTCTTCGCTCCGTGCGTCATTGCGCGGATGTCCCGGCCGCATTGCGCGCCGCGACACAAGCGCGACGCTGACGGCAGCCGCCGTCGAGCGACGCACCGTCAGAATCACCGTACAGTGAAACCTGAATCATGTCTCAGGTTTTCCACAAGTTGCGTTACTGGGAACGCAGCGCGGGTTCGCGGGGGACTCGTGTTGCGCTATCGCTGCCGGGCGGTGACGCGTCGGCGAAGCACGAGGAGGGCGAAGCCGGCCACGAGCAATGTTGCACCTACGGAGAGGTGGGGCGCTAACGCAAAACCTGTAGCGGCGAGCGTGACGTCAGCGGTGGGGGCGCCACCGGTCGCGGGCACTTCTGTCCACGTCGCGGTTAGCGTCAGTGGCGTGGTCACCGGGGTGGTGAAGTCGTAGGCGGCGCCGCTGACTGTCCAGCCGGCGAAGGTGTAGCCGGTGCGGGTGGGGTCGGTGGGTGCGCTGAGGGTGTCGCCATCGGAGACTGACGCGTCTGCTGTGGTTGTTCCGTTAGCGGCATCGAAGCTAATGATGTAGCTGGCGGGCACTTCTGTCCACGTTGCGGTCAGCGTCAGTGGCGTGGTCACCGGGGTGGTGAAGTCGTAGGCGGCGCCGCTGACTGTCCAGCCGGCGAAGGTGTAGCCGGTGCGGGTGGGGTCGGTGGGTTCGGTGAGAGTGTCGCCGATGGCAACAAATGCGGTGTCGGTTGCCGTTCCGCCGGCCGCGTCGAAGGTCGCGATGCGCACGAATTCGACACTGATCTGACCGCCGGAGCCAACAGTGGCGGTAGCGGCCGTATAACCGATCCCTGCCGGAGTCGTGGAATTGGTGATGAGGGCACCGTTCGGGTCTCCACCATTAGTAGCTGCCCCTGGTGCGCCGATGCCATGAATGTCGAGTACTCCAGAGGAGAAGCTGTTCTGGCCGCCGCCGATGCCTGCGCCTGAGTTGTCGCCGGTAGCGGTGGTGGTGCCTCCGGTGAGGATGGTGGTGCCGCCGTTGCCCTGATATCCGCCGCCGATGCCCGCGCCACTGCCGCCTCCGGTTGCGTCTAGCGTGCCACCGCTAACGGTCGTGGTGCCGCCGTCGCCTTCCTGGCCGCCGCCGATGCCTGCGGCCGCGAAGCCTCCGATCGCGCTGATGGTGCCGCCGCTCTGAGAGGTGGTGCCGCCGTTGCCGTTAAGGCCGCCGCCGATGCCTGCGCTTCTGTTGCCGCCGGTTGCGGTGATGGTGCCGCTGTTGGTGGTGGTGCCGCCGTTGCCGTTAAGGCCGCCGCCGATGCCTGCGCCGTGGTAGCCGCCGGTTGCGAGGATTGTGCCGCTGTTGACGATGACGGAGCCGCCGTCGCCTTCCTGGCCGCCGCCGATGCCTGCGCCGTGGTAGCCGCCGGTTGCGGTGATGGTGCCGCCGTTGACGGTGGTGGTGCCGCCGTCGCCTCCGTCTCCGCCGCCGATGCCCGCGCCGAAGCGGCCGCCTTGTGCGGTGATGGTGCCACTGTTAACGATGACGGAGCCGCCAGCGTTGCCTTCATTGCCGCCGATGCCCGCACTGTACCGGCCTCCGGTTACTGTGAGCGTTCCGCCGCCGGGGGCAACGATGGTGAGCGTGGAGGTGCTGGGAACCTCAATCGCCGCCAGAGAGTCAGGGACGTCATTGTTGACGGTGAGGTCATGCCCGTTGAGGTCAAGCGTGATCGATTCGCCCGGTTTGACCGTTATTGACCTGCCTGCCGGAGCAACGATATCGGCAATGAGTTTCACGGTGCCGCCATCGGACGCGTAAGCGAACGCGTCTGGCATGCCGCCCCAACTGTTGACGAGGTACGTTGCGGCGGCGTTCGCTGGCAGTGCGCCGGCGAAAGTCAAGGCAAGCGCAAGGGCGACAGCGGTAATGCTGGGCAAGATTTTAGGGCGAGGAATCACGATAGTTCTCCGGTTGGTCGGGTGGAGGAGCTGCAGGAGAGGTAATCCCAAGCACAAAGGGCTGACGCTAGCAGAAGCAGTCCTAGCCCCGGGTCGTTCGGGCGGAGATCGCTCTTCTGGGCGCCCACTTCGGAGGCCAACTGCGCACATGGGCCTACGCCTGTTCGAGTCCTAGACTGGTCGAGGCCTGCGCCGCCGCAGTCCTCCCCAACGAGAAGGATGCTTGTGTTCCCCACCACGTTCCCGGCCCCGATCATTCCTGCAGCAGACTCCGTTCCGGCATTGCGCTGGGGCATCATGGCTCCCGGTGGAATCGCCGCGACGTTCGCGGAGGCGGTGCACGCACACACTGAGCAGAAGCTCGTGGCTGTGGCATCCCGCAGTCTCGATCGTGCCCAAGACTTTGCGAACACTTGGGGCATCGAGAAGGCCTACGGCGACTATGCCGAGCTGCTGGCCAACCCCGATGTCGACGTGATCTACATCGCTGCGCAGCAGCACGTGCACCGCGATCTAGCGCTGCAGTCGATCGCCGCGGGCAAGCACATTCTGGTGGAGAAGCCGTTCGCCATGACCGGTGCCGAAGCTCGCGACATTGTGGCCGCAGCCCGAGCCGCCGGGGTGTTCGCGATGGAAGCGATGTGGACTCGCTACCTGCCCCAAACCTCTATCATCAACCAACTTGTTGCCGATGGAACCTTGGGCGATATTCACCTCGTCACCGCCGACCACGGCCAGCACATTCCCGAGGGGCACCGGGTTCGCTCGCTCGACAGCGGGGGAGGAGCCCTGCTCGACCTCGGCATTTACCCGATCGCCTTCGCATCACAGATTCTGGGCGCGCCTACTGCCGTGCACAATGTGGGGTCGCTCATCGAGAGTGGGGTGGATGCCCAATCCCTTCTTACCCTCAGCTATGCGGGCGCGGCTCAGGCCCAGCTCAACACCACGTTGCTCGCGCGCACACCAATCACGGCATCCGTCGCGGGCACCGACGCCCTGTTGGAAGTCGGCAATGGCTTTTTCACGCCCACCTCGCTGACCCTCTCGAAGCCCGGCTTCGACGGCGAATCAATTCACTGGAAAGACGAGACCGGTGTAGTTGGCCACCGCGGTCTCAGCTACCAAGCCACGGCGCTCGCAGGATTTGTGGCGCAAGGTCGCACTGAGTCGCCGGTGCACTCGCTCGACGAAACTGTCGCGATTCTCGACACTATTGACAGCGCCCGCTGGCAGCTCGGTTACCGCTTCCAATCGGAGCAGTAGCGCGAAAGAACCCTCGTCGCAGTGTGATTTACGCGCAATCGCTCTGTACTGTTGATGCAGCAATTGCCACGCGATCGGAGATCTCATGACCGCAGAATCGACAACCCCCACAGAGACTGATCTGCCACAGAGACCTGTAGCGACGCGGATGCTCGCCCCTTGGGTTTTCTGGCCAGCAGCCGGGCTCATCATCGCGATCACGGCGTTCGCGATCATCGCGCCGAACCTCGCTAACGCCGTTTTTTCCACCCTGCAGTCGAGCGTTATCAACTCTTTCAGTTGGTATTACGTGCTCATCGCGGCCTTCTTTGTGGCCTTCGCGCTGTATCTGGGGTTTAGCCGCTACGGCGACATCAAACTGGGCAAGGATGACGACGAGCCAGAGTTCTCGATGATCGCGTGGATCTCCTTCCTGTTTGCCGCGGGCATGGGCATCGGCCTCGTTTTCTATGGTGTTGCCGAACCGCTCAGCCATTTCGCGAACCCGCGTCCTGGTGTTTCGGGCACGGAGATTCAGCTCGCCCAGCAAGCCATGAGTCAAACGTTCCTGCACTGGGGCGTACACGCCTGGGCTATTTACGTTGTGGTCGGCCTCGCTCTCGCGTACGCCATCCATCGTCGCGGTCGCCCCATATCGATCCGCTGGACTCTTGAGCCACTGCTCGGCAAGCGCGTTCGGGGTGGCTGGGGCAACCTCATCGACGTCATCGCGCTCGTCGGCACCGTGTTCGGTGTTGCTACGTCTCTCGGTCTCGGCGTTCTTCAGATCTCTGCCGGTCTTGAAAAGACTGGCATCGCCGAATCGAATCTCACGACTCAGGTCGCCGTCATCGTCGTCATCATCGCGTTCACCATCCTGTCGCTGGTGTCGGGTATCGGCCGCGGCATGAAGTGGCTCTCCACTACTAATCTCCTGCTCGCTGCGGTGCTTTTGGTATTCCTCCTGATCGTCGGTCCCACGGCGTTCCTGTTCCGCGAGTTCGTTCAGTCCATGGGTAACTATCTCCAAGGCTTCATCGGCCTCGCTTTTAACGTCAGCGCCTACCAGGGCGATGCTGGCGAACAGTGGCAGGCCGGCTGGACCACCTTCTACTGGGGCTGGTGGATGTCGTGGGCACCGTTCGTTGGCGTCTTCATTGCGCGGGTGTCAAAAGGTCGCACCGTGCGCGAGTTCGTGGGCGGCGTCATGCTCGTCCCGACCGTGCTTACCTTTCTCTGGTTCAGCGTTCTCGGCGGAAATGCCATCTACCGTGAGCTCTACGGTCAGGGCGGGCTCGTCGCCGCAGATGGATCGGTGGATGCCGATTCGGCGTTATTCGATCTTCTCGCGGGGTTGCCAGCGGGAACCGCTCTCACATTCGGAGCGATCCTGCTTATCGGCATCTTCTTTGTCACCTCGGCGGATTCTGGTGCCCTCGTGATGTCGATGATCGCAACCGGTGGCTCGGCAGAACCACCCAAGCGCATCCGGATCTTCTTCGCGCTGCTTGCCTCATTCTTGGCAATCGCTCTCCTGGTGACAGGGGGGCTGCAGACTTTGCAAACGGCGGCAATTCTGTCTGCATTGCCCTTCAGCGTCGTGATGCTCATGATGTGTGCAGCCACGGTGACGGCGTTCAGCCGAGAGCGGCGTGCCTACGATCGCGCGCAACGCGCTCAGTTCGTGGACCAGATTGGCACGTTCTATGGCCTCGAGGTCGAGGAACCGCTGCTTCGCGAACCCGTGCACCCCCTTCGCGCGGCACTCGATCGCCTCCGCAAGAAAGCCGGGCAGTCTGGCGGCGGAATCTCGCAGGTCACCGAAGACGCGATTCTTGCCGACACCGGATTGGTATCGCCTGACAACATCGCGCAGGCAGACGCCATCGTCGAAGACGAGGTCGAGCGGTTGCAGGCGCTGCAAGCCGAGTTGCAGGACAAGGCAAAGCGAGACGCGCCCGAAGAATAGCGAACGGGGGAGTGGCCCGCGCGGGGAGTCGCGCCGCGTCGTCTCTGGTTAGTCGCTCTCGCTCGTTGTGGAAAATCTTTACGCACAATTGTGTTTCGCTCAATGATTACAGAGTGAAATCATCTCAATTGCTACTGAAGAGCGGGCTTACCCGAGGCACCCGAGCGCTCACCTCAGAGCGAGGAGACGTACCGGGCTGGGTGCTGATTACTCTCATGACCGCAGGTCTTGTGGTCATTATTTGGGGTCTTGCGGGTCCAGCACTCAGCTCGGTTTTTGAACAGGCCATTGATCGCGTCACCGGCTTCTAATGCGTGCGCGCTGGCGCGAACGCGGCAGGCTGGTGGGCGCTGACGAATCCGGGTCCGCCGTGGTGGAGTTCGTTCTCGTCTCCGTTCTGTTGACGGTGTTGACGCTCAGCGTCATCCAGCTGGCTCTTGCCCTGCACATCCGCAATACGGTGTTGGATGCCGCGGCGGAGGGTGCCCGTTATGCCTCCCTTGCCGACACTTCGTTGGGTGATGGCGTCACTCGCACTCGTGACCTCATCTCTACGGCGCTGTCTCCCGGCTATGCCTCGGATGTGAGCGCGAGCACCACATCCCACCTCGGGCAACCCGCCGTGCTCATCACCGTACGAGCTCCGCTCCCGCTCTTTGGCCTTATCGGTATTAGCGATGGCTTGGAGGTGTCTGCCCATGCGGCAATCGAGCAGGTTCGCTGATGAACGGGGTTCGTCATCCCTGGAGTTCATTACGGTCGGAATGGTGATGCTCATCCCGCTCGTGTATCTGGTGCTCACGATGTCTGCGATTCAGTCCGGAGCTCTCGCCGCTGAGGGGGCTGCCCGCCAAGCGGCGCGCGTGTTCGTTCAGGCTGACACGCTCAGCGAGGCAAACGCGGCGGCATCGCGCGCGGTTGAATTCGCCCTCGACAATCACAACGTGGATGCCGCAAGCGCGGCGGTCACAATCTCGTGCGCGCCCGATCCCAGCGATTGTCTTTCCCGCCACAACTTCGTCACCGTTCAGGTGGCAATTGCTGTGCCGCTCCCGCTGGCGCCGCCGGTCTTGACTGGGTCATTTCCTCTAGAGGTGCCGCTCGATGCGGCCGCAACGCAGCAGGTTTCTCAGTTTGCGGGGTCGCGCTAGTGAACCCTTCGCCACGGCTACGGCTACGGCTACGTGACGACGACGGTTCTGCACTCCTGCTCACCATCTTCTATGGCTTCCTCTCACTCGTGCTCATCTTTCTGGTGGTCGCGGCAACCTCGCTCTATCTGGAACGCAAGCGACTCTTCACACTCGCGGATGGCGCTGCTCTCGTCGGAGCAGAATCCTACGATCTCGACGATGTGCTGCGAACGCCCCAGGGGTTTCGCCCGCAATTGACGCCCACCAAGGTCGCGGACGCGGTGGGGGAGTATGTCGCTGCCGCCCCGACCGCAGAGTTCGACGGTCTCGCCATCGAGCAGGCGACGAGCGTCGACAGTTCCAGCGCGACGGTCTCGCTGTCTGCCTATTGGAAGCCACCGTTCGTCTCGCTCTTGGTCCCGGAGGGCCTGCGTATCGAAGTTACGGCTAACGCTCGCTCGGTCTTTTCGTAGCGTTCTCTGGAGGTCGGTCGCGAGCACACCGCAATCCTCCAGCCCGCGATCACACTCCACCCAGCGAACAGGGAGTTTCGATCCGTAGCGTGGATGGTGCGCTTCTCGCAGGCGCATCACCGAAGCAAAGGAGTTAGCCATGAAACGAATCGCTATCGTCGGGGGCCACGGCAAGATTGCCCTGAGTCTGGCCGAGCTTCTCACCTCTCGCGGTCACCACGTGCACTCGTTGGTCCGCAAGCCTGAGCAGGAGGCTGACATCAGCGCCACGGGCGCCATGCCCGTCATCGCAGACATTGAGGCACTTAGCGCCGAAGAACTCTCTGAAATCTTTACGGGGCACGATGTCGTTGTGTTCTCGGCGGGCGCTGGTGGGGGAAGCCCCGAACGCACCTATTCAGTTGACCGCGATGCGGCCATCCGCACCATGGATGCTGCTGCCCATGCGGGCGTCAAGCGCTACGTCATGGTCTCGTACAAGGGTGCCGGTTTTGACCACGGTGTTCCCGAAGACAACGCTTTCTTCGCGTATGCAGAAGCAAAGGCTGCTGCCGATGAACACCTCCGCACGGGCCCCCTTGAGTACACCATCGTCGGCCCGGGTTCACTCTCGAGTGAACCAGCATCGGGCATGATCGGCGTCGGCGATGACGCCACCGACGAGCACACGAGTCGCGACAACGTGGCCCGGGTTCTCGCCGAAGTGATTGATGCCGACAACACCATCGGTCAGACCATCGAGTTCACTGATGGGTCGACCCCGATTCCGGATGTTATTGCCGCTATTGCTTAGCATGCGGGATAAATAGAGATCCCACTCCCAGCGCAATCAACGCCACCCCACCGGTTGCGCTGAGGGTGGTGATTCTCTGCGGTGAGCGCGCGAACCAGTCGCGCGCAAAACCGGCAGCGATCGCCCACGACGTGTCTGTCACCACAGCAATCGCCATAAACAGCAGCCCCAAAACGAGCAATTGCAGTTGCACGTTCCCGGCTCCGAAGCTCACGAACTGCGGCAAAACAGCGACGAAAAACACGGTCGCTTTGGGATTCGTGATGCCGACAATGAAACCTTGGCCGAAGATGCGCCAGCGTGACTGTGGGCGGGGAGCTGCGTCATCCGCTGTCGTGTGATCGTTGCGGTGATGAATCGCTTGAATACCGAGGTAAATCAGGTAGGCGGCACCGAGGTATTTCACGACGGTGAACGCAATAACGGATTGCGCGATGATCGTGCCGACGCCAAAGGCGACGGCGAAGACGAGAGTGACGCCGCCGGTGGCATTTCCCAGCGAGCTGATGATGCCGCCGAGCTTTCCGAGCGAAAGCGAACGCCCGATCAAGAACAGCACACTAGGCCCGGGAATCAGGATGATCGGCAGCGCGATGAGCACGAAGGCAATCAGGTTGCTGTTCGGGATCATTTCGCCAGTCTAGGGCTCCGGGCTCGCCGGAGAAGACCGGCTGGCACCGGCTAGATCTCGGTGCCTAGCGCTGCGGTTTCGTGATGTAACGCGGCACGTACCGCACCATGATTCCGGCGCCGATGAGACCGAGTATCCCGACAGCCCCCGCAGCGAAAGAGATGGAGGCCACAGCCGTAATCCCCGCGATGAGCAGGGGAGAGGATGCCTGGCCGACGCCACCGGTAAAGCGCCAGGCTCCGAGGAACGGGGCGGGGTTGGATTGCGGAGCAAGGTCGGCACCGAGGGTCATCAGGATGCCGCTTCCCAAACCGTTCGCGAGCGACAGGAACATGGCGGCGAAGATGAACCAACCCACGTTCTGCGCTGAGTCGTGGGTGAAGGAGAGCACAAGGTGGCCGATGCCGAGGCCGACGAGGGAAGGCACGGCGGTCCAGAGTCGGCCGAAGCGGTCCATGATCTGGCCGCCCGTGTAGAAGAGGGCGAAGTCCACAGCACCGGCGATGCCGATGATGATGGCGGTGTTGGTGTCGGCGAGCCCAATGCTGACGGCCCACAGCGGCAAGATCACCTGACGACTGGCACGCATTGCTCCGATGACGGCGGCACCGAGGCCGAGGCGTGAGAGCAGCGCACGATTGCGGCGCACGGTAGCGAAAAGCCCGTGTGATTCCTGCTCTACAAGCGCTTCACCGTCACGCAGTGTGCGGTTGTTGACGCGGGAAGTGTGAACCGCGCCGAAGGTCGTTGCTGGGTCGGGAAGGAGAAGGAGCACCGCGGCGGCGGCTAGTGCTGCCACAACATGAATCCAGAAGGCAGCAGTCACGGTACCGGTGAGGTGAATGACCCCGGCCGAGATGAACGGTCCGATGAAGACGCCGAGCCTGAAGGTTCCGCCGAGTGTCGAGAGTGCGCGGGCGCGATAGGCAACGGGAACGAAGCTCGTGAGAAAAGCATGTCGTGCCAAAGCAAACACGGCGGCGGCAAGGCCGAGCAGCAGCACACCGAATCCGAGTGCGACGGGGTTGGGGGCGAGAATCGCGATCACTACTCCGATGATGGAGAGTGCACTCGCGCCGATCATGGCCGGGCGTTCGCCAACCCGGGAGATGAGCCATCCGCTCGGGATGTTGCCGAACAGTTCGCCGATCGTCAGCACGGCAGCAACAAGGCCAGCTATCGCGAGGGTCGCTCCGAGGCTGTCGGCAGCGATCGGAATCAGCGGGATGATGGCGCCTTCACCGATCGAAAAAAGCAGTGTCGGCAAGAGAACGGGAAGCCCGATCGAGCGCCAGCTAAAGGGTTGTCCTGTTGTGCTCATCGCCGTCCATAATATGTCGTGCGGGCCAGAGGGTGCGCGCGAACGGGAACTCGGCCAACAGGTGTCGCGTGAGGTTCGCGGGTAGTCTGGTTGGTGACATGGATGAACTGGACTTTTCTGACGACATCGCGGCGCTTCGCTCCACCTTTGCGGACATTCGCCAGGTGGTCGACACCGACCGGCTCACGTCGGAGATCGCACGATTGAGCGAGGCAGCTGGTGCCCCCGATCTGTGGGATGACACCGATAAGGCGCAGAAGGTCACGAGTGACCTGAGCCACCGCCAGGCTGAGCTGGCCAAGATCAATTCCATTTCGAGTCGCCTTGACGATCTCGAGATCATGGTCGAGTTGGCCAACGAAGAGAGTGACGATCAGGCAGCGGCGGATGCTCGCACCGAACTCAGGGGCATCAAGAAGACTCTGGGTGACCTCGAGGTACAAACCCTTCTCAACGGTGAGTTTGATCAGCGACCCGCTGTCATCACCATTCGCGCGGGAGCCGGTGGCGTCGACGCCGCCGATTTCGCCGAAATGCTGTTGCGCATGTACCTGCGGTACGCCGAGCAGCACTCGTATCCCACACGCGTGCTCGACACGAGCTATGCCGAAGAAGCCGGCATCAAGTCGGCCACGTTCGAGGTCGACGCTCCCTTCGCTTTCGGAACGCTCAGTGTCGAGGCTGGCACGCACCGTCTGGTGCGCATGAGCCCGTTCAACTCGGCAGGCAAGCGCCAGACGAGTTTTGCCGCGGTCGAAGTTGTTCCTCTTATTGAGACGACGGATGTTGTCGAAGTTCCCGAGAACGACATCCGTGTCGATGTCTTCCGGTCTTCCGGCCCCGGTGGCCAGTCGGTTAACACGACGGACTCCGCGGTGCGCATCACTCACTTGCCCACGGGAATTGTGGTGAGTTGTCAGAACGAGAAGAGCCAGATTCAGAACCGTGCTGCCGCCATGCGGGTTTTGCAGTCGCGGCTGTTGCTGCTGCAGCGTGAGCAAGAAGCGGCCACCAAGAAGGAAATCGCGGGTGTCATTACGGCGAGCTGGGGCGATCAGATGCGCAGCTACGTTTTGGCGCCGTATCAAATGGTGAAAGACCTCCGCACGGAGTTTGAGGTCAACAATCCTTCGAATGTGTTCGACGGTGACCTTGACGGTTTCATCTCGGCCGGAATCAAGTGGCGCAAGCGCACCATCGAATAACCACGACCGCCCGGTTTACCCGGGGCGCCACTGTTCCGTCCTTCGGTGCCGGTGTGCCCTGAACTGGGCCACCCTGTGAGTACGTGCCTGCGGTGCGTCGCTGCCGAGTTCTCGGGCACGGCTCCTTAGGCTGGCTCCAAATGATTCGTTTTGATTCTGTTTCGAAGTCGTATCCGGGCACGACACGACCGGCGCTGAACTCTGTTGACCTTGAGATCCTTAAGGGCGAGTTCGTGTTCTTGGTTGGCGCATCCGGCTCGGGCAAGTCGAGCTTTTTGCGGCTGATCCTCAAAGAGGAGAACCCCACGAAGGGTTCCATCCACGTGCTCGGTCAACACCTGAATACGCTGTCGAGCCGCAAGGTGCCCTATTTCCGTCGCAACCTTGGTGTGGTCTTCCAGGACTTCCGCCTGCTACCCAACAAGACGGTCTTCGACAATGTGGCGTTCACGCTGCAGGTCATCGGCAAGAGCCGGGGTTTCATCCAAGAGGCTGTTCCGGATGCTCTCAAGATGGTCGGTCTTGCCGGTAAATCGAATCGTTTTCCTCATGAACTTTCGGGTGGTGAGCAGCAGCGTGTGGCGATCGCTCGCGCTGTGGTGAACAAGCCAGCCATCATGCTTGCGGATGAGCCGACCGGAAACCTTGACCCGGCTACTGCTGCGGGAATCATGACGCTCCTCGAGCGCATTAACCTTGGCGGCACGACCGTGCTGATGGCTACCCACGATGCCGGCATCGTCGATCAGATGAAGCGCCGAGTGATCGAACTTATCGGCGGTCAGATTGTGCGCGACGAGCTTCAGGGTGGGTATCAAACCCAGACTGTTCCGACTCAGGGGCGTATTCCGCATCCTGCTGCGAGCAAGCCAACGAGCGCCGCGCCGACTGCGACCCAGTCTCCGGCGCGCCCGATGACCTCGCCGTCATCTCAGGGTGAGGGGCTCGACGCATGAGGCTCGGACTGATCTTAGGAGAGGTCGGCAGCGGACTGCGCCGCAACCTCTCGATGGTGGTCTCCGTCGTTCTGGTGACCTTTATCTCGCTCACGTTCGTGGGCGCATCCATTCTTCTGCAGATGCAAATCGGGCAGATGAAGGGCTACTGGTACGACCGTGCGCAAGTGGCGGTCTACATGTGCACCGAGATCGATACGACCGGCAATTGCACCCTGGCTGAGGCGACTGAAGATCAGATCGCGTCGGTGCAGCAACAGCTCGATTCGCCGACTCTCGCGCCGTACATCAACGAGGTCGAGTTCGAGACACACGAGCAGGCCTACGAAAACTTCAAGGAACAGTTCGCTGACACGACGTTCGAGGGCATCATTACCCCGGAGTCGTTGAACGAGAGCTTCCGGGTGAACCTCGTCGATCCCGAGCAGGCCGATGTGCTCATCGAGAGTCTGTCTGGGCTTGCGGGAGTTGAGAGTGTCGAAGATCAGCGGGCCTATCTGGAACCGATTTTTGCCATTCTGAACGCCGCTAGTTACACCGCGATTGGGGTCGCTGGTCTGATGCTGGTCGCTGCGGTGCTGCTGATTGCCACGACCATCCGGCTGAGCGCCTTCTCTCGACGGCGAGAGCTCGGCATTATGAGACTCGTGGGTGCGTCCAACAGATTCATCCAGACGCCATTCATCCTCGAGGGTGTTTTCGCCTCGTTGATCGGGTCAGTCCTCGCAGGCGGTGCGATTGTCGCGATCGTGCAGTTCTTCGTTCGCGGCTATCTGGCCTCAACGCTTCCCCTCAATACAAGCCTGCTCGGAATGGAAGAGGCGCTGCTGGTCGTGCCCATTCTCATCGTCTCCGGCGCCGCGCTTGCTGCGGTATCCGCCGGCGTCGCGATCAGTCGTTATCTCAAGGTGTAGTCGCCGGGCCACTCTCGCGCTAAACTGGTCTGCTGCACTGTCGGCATCCGCCATAGCATTGCAGCATCCAACGTATCGAAGAGAGAAGTGAACCATGCCCAAGGAAGGTGACCGAAAGGTTGTTGCCAGCAACCGTAAGGCGCGCCACGACTACAGCATTGAAGACACCTTTGAGGCTGGTCTTGTGCTGTCGGGTACTGAGGTCAAGTCTCTGCGGTTAGGGCGCGCCAGCCTGATCGATGGCTACGGCTACATCGACGACCATGCTGAGGCGTGGTTGGATGCCGTGCATATTCCTGAGTTCTTTCAGGGGTCGTGGAACAACCATCCTCCGCGTCGCAAGCGCAAAATGTTGCTGCACAAAGAGCAGATCCTGAAGATTCACAACAAGATCAAGCAGGGCGGCTACACGCTCGTTCCTTTGTCGATCTATTTCTTGGATGGCCGCGCCAAAGTTGAGCTCGCTGTTGCCAAGGGCAAGCGCGAGTATGACAAGCGTCAGACGCTGCGTGAGCGCCAAGATAAGCGCGAATCAGACCGGGCGATTTCGGCCCGCAAAAACATGGGGGAGTAGCGGAACTTCGTTTCCGCTCTCGTCTCTGTACCCGTTTCCGCGCCCGTTAGCGTGCGCTGAACCGCGCCTCGACGCGTGCCGAGATCGCGATCTTCTCGGGGTTGAGCGTCAGCTGGGCGCCATCCGAGGGCGCACCTGACATCCGCATGGCTGCAGCGCTGGCAAAGCGATCGTGATCGCCTGCGGGACCGACGTGGTCGAGCATCCCTGGATCGGCAATGGCGAGAGCGGTTACCTCGGTGAGCCCCACACTCGCTGCGTACTCGTGTGCCTTGGTGAGGGCATCCGTAACGGCAAGGCGTCGGGTGTGTGCGTGTGCGGCACGAGTGGATTCTTCGGTGAGTTCCCACTCGACATACTTCACCGCAGTGTTGTCGACCGCACTGACGTATTCGATGAAGAGTGCGAGCGCGTCAAAGTCCTTGAACCGCGCGATGTAGTCGATCGCGGCGGAGTGCACGAGCGGCAATTGTTGGCCGGCGTTATTCCACGGCCGTTGGGAGGTGACGCGCACGGTGTCAGATGACCACCGCGTAATTGCACCATCGTTCGAGGCGAGCTTGGCGAGGAGGGCATGCACCCGACTCGACGACTGCAGTGCAGCATCGAAGACCTCACTCCGGTCGGGACCGTCTATCGATACCGCCAGATGCACGATGCCGCGTTCGGCAGGGTGCCACGATTCATGCTCGCCTCGAACAGTGATGACGAGGGACATTGTTAGATGGCGCCGAGTTCTTCGAGCTTGGCCTTCAGCTCCTTGTCGCTGGGCTCCACTTGGAAGGTTCCGTCAGTGAAGTGCACGACAGGAATGTTGAGGCGGCCGCTGATGGCGTGGGCGCGATCTGCTGCCGTGGGATCTTTCTCCACATCGACTTTTTCCCAGTCAATGTTCAACGAGTTGAGAAGTGCTTCGGAGCGCACGCAGTCGCGGCACCAGTCTGCGCCAAACATAGTGATTTTGGCGGGGAGGGCTTGAGTTGTATCGGTCATGAACCAAATCTACTTCGCCGATACTGGATGCGGGCGTTGCGTTCGCTGGCAGCGTTCGCTGCCTGGGTGCAGGGCTGGCTACTGCGCCGAATCCGACCTACACTAGAGGGCTACCTGTTCATTAGGTAGCAATTGATAACTCCACAGCGCGACAACGACCCACACAGGGGGATGATCGGTTTCGACATTGCCTGCAAAACTGTGAGAAGCGGGTCGAGAATGCAGCCTTATCTCGTTAACGATGACTGCAAACTATAAGTGCCAATTCAAAGCGCACTGACTTCGCCCTCGCTGCCTAAGCGAGCGCACTAAAGAAGTCCGTCAGGCCGGGAATGCTCTCTACCCGGATTCTGGCGCAATTTAGAGAGATTGCTGCGTAGTTACGCCTGAGGGCTACGTGGGACTTGCACTCTGGCTGGGCTTGTTGATCTAGGTGCTTGTGGCAAAGATCAGAGCCGAGTAGAACGTCTGCACAAGATACACCCGTAGAAGGCACAGAATTACAGCAGTGGACGGGGGTTCAATTCCCCCCATCTCCACCACCGGTCGTTGTCGCGTTGTGAGTTTCAGAAACTCTGCCTAGTCGGCATCGTTCCGTTCTGCTCCCTGAGAGGGAGTCACGGTAAACGTCATGGGTTCGGTGAATCCGCGGGCTGCAAAGGCTTCCTTCACCGCGACTTCGACTTCTGACACTCGGGCGTGCGGAACGAGAGCGATTGCTGCTCCGCCGAAGCCTCCTCCGGTCATCCGCGCGCCGATCGCGCCGTGTTCGCGCGCTGTTTCGACGGCAAGATCGAGTTCGGGGATGGAGATTTCGAAGTCGTCGCGCATCGACACGTGCGATGCATCAAGCAGCGCACCAATGGCGAGCGGGCCTTCTTCGTTGAGGGCGCGAACGGTGTCCAGCACGCGCTGATTTTCGGTGACCACGTGACGGACTCGGCGGAACGTCACATCGTCAAGAATTTCTTGAGCGCGTTCCAGATCGGCGACGCTCACATCGCGCAACGACGAAGCACCCAGGGCGGCAGCGCCAGCTTCGCAGGATGCACGGCGTTCGGAGTAGCCCCCGGTGGCGTGAGAGTGCGAGACGCGTGTGTCCATCACGAGAATGCTCAATTCCGCTGGTGCAAGCCCGAGCGGTACGACCTCGACATCAAGGGAGCGGCAGTCGAGAAACACTGCTGAATCTGTAGCGCCTAAGAGAGACGCAGACTGGTCCATGATTCCGGTGGGGGCGCCGACGACTTCGTTTTCGGCGAGCTGCCCTACCTTCGCCAGTTGCTCGCGCGAGAATCCGAGCTTCCACAGGTCGTTGAGGGCTAAGGCTACGGAGCTTTCAATTGCGGCCGACGACGACAGGCCTGCGCCGACGGGCACGGTGGAATCGATGAGGATATCGACGCCCGGCACACCGTTCAGGTCGGCGCCGTGTTGGCCGAGGGCCCAGGCAACGCCGAGCGGGTACGCGCTCCAGCCAACGATTTCACCCGCGGAACGCGCTGCGTCGAGTCCAGAAAGCGGAACCTCAATTGACGTGTCATCGAACGTGCTGGTGACGCGGATGACGCCGTCGGCGCGCAGCCCAACGGCGGCGCGGGTGCGGCGATCGATAGCGAACGGCAGCACAAAGCCTTCGTTGTAGTCGGTGTGTTCACCGATGAGATTGACGCGGCCCGGTGCTGACCAGACCCCGTCCGGCTCGTGTCCGGTTAGTTCGCTGAATCGTTTGCGTAGCTGCTGCACTGTGTCGCTCATGCTCGTTCGATTGCCTTTCGGATGTTCTCGGCTGCGGCCTCTGGAGTGACGTCAGCGATCCAGGCGCCCATTGCCGATTCGGATCCGGCAAGGTACTTCAGTTTGTCTGCCGCGCGTCGGGGCGAGGTCAGTTGGAGGTGCAGGCGGAAGGTGTCGCGCGCACGGTTCACGGGTGCCTGATGCCACGCCGCGATGTAGGGCGTGGGGGTGTCATAGATCGCATCGATCCCACGGAGCAGTTTCAGATACATTGTGGAGAGTTCGTCGCGTTCTTCAGTGGATGTTGCAGCGAAGTCAGGAACCTGGCGGTGTGGCAGCATGTGCACTTCGATGGGCCAGCGTGCCGCAAACGGCACGAAAGCGGTCCAATGCTCTCCGCTCAGCACGACGCGGTCGCCCGCGCGTTCGAAGTCGAGGATGCGCTGAAACATGTCGGGGCTGGTGCGATCAATCGCATCCAGAGTTCGCTGTGTTTTGGGCGTGATGTACGGGTACGAGTAGATCTGCCCGTGTGGGTGAAGCAGTGTCACGCCGATCGCTTCTCCGCGGTTCTCGAAGGGGAAAACCTGCTGCACGCCGTCGAGTGCCGAGAGCGCCTCGGTCCGATCCGCCCACGCTTCAATAACGGTGCGAGCGCGGCTCGGGGTTTGAGTGCCGAACGATCCTTCGTGGTCGGGGCTAAAGCACACCACTTCACAACGCCCGATGGAGCTGCGGGTGCGGCCGAGGCCGAGGTCGGCAAGGTCGTCGAGCCCGGTCGGGCTGTTTTCGCTTCCGGCGAGGTCTGGCCCGAATGATGGCGAACGGTTTTCAAAGACCGCCACGTCGTAGAGTGCGGGAACCTCTGACGGATTCTGGGGAGTTTGTGGCGCCAGCGGGTCTTGATCTGCGGGCGGGAGGAAGACTCGGTTCTGTCGGGCCGCGGCCACGGAGACCCATTCTCCCGTGAGGATGTCTTGTCGCATCGTCGCGGTAGCCGGTCGAGGGTCGAGCACCCGGCTGTCGACCGATCGCTCCTCGCCCAGCGTGGTGTCGGCGTCGTCGAAGTAGATGAGCTCGCGACCATCGGCAAGAGTTGTCGGTCGTTTGGTGATCTTCGAAGTCATTCTGCACTTCCCTGGGTAGCGCTGTCATTGTCGGCGCGAAGGCGAGCATCCCAAGCACTTCGAACCATTTCTTCTGCGGTGTGCCGCATTTTCCAGTCGAGGTCGCGGGCGGCAAGGTCACCATTAGCAACGATGCGGGGCGGGTCGCCGGGCCGACGCGGTGCGATCTCCGGGGTGAAGTCGATTCCGGTGACGGTCGCGATAGCGGTCATGATCTCTGCGACGGAGAGTCCGTTTCCGCTGCCGAGGTTGTAGGCAGGCTCGATTGATTCATGAGCGTCAAGCCGGCGGGCGGCAGCGACGTGGGCGGCGGCGATGTCGGCAACGTGTACGTAGTCGCGCACGTTGGTGCCGTCTGGCGTGGGGTAGTCGGTGCCGTTGATCCGCGGTGTCTTACCCGTGACGAGTGCTTCGAAGACAAGGGGGAACAGATTATGGGGGCTCGTGTCGTAGACAACGGGGTCGCCGGAACCGACGACGTTGAAGTAGCGAAGCGAGGTGTGCCGCAGTCCAGTGGCAACGGCTTCGTCGCGCAATAGCCATTCGCCGATCAATTTTGATTCTCCGTAGGGGGAGAGGGGATCTTTCGCTGTGTCTTCGGTCACCAGATCGACATCCGGTGTCCCGTACACGGCGGCACTCGAGGAGAACACGATTTGGTCGATCTTCGATTCCTGCATTGCTTCGAGTAAGGCGAGTGTGCCGGTGACATTCTGTGCGTACGTGTGGAGCGGCCGCTGCACGGAGACGCCGGCGTACTTGTAGCCAGCAACGTGGATGACGCCGGTTACGTCGTGGGCGGCCATCGTTTCGATGAGTGCATTTTTGTCTCGGATGTCGGCCTGCACGAATACGGCGTCCTGCGGAATGAATCGCGTGAACCCACTGGAGAGGTCATCAACGATCACTGTTTTCATTCCGGAATTCAGTAGCGCGCGAGCTACGTGGGCGCCGATATAGCCGGCGCCGCCCGTTACCATCCAAGTCATTGCAGTCCCTTGCGTTGAAGCAGCGGTGGGGCCGCGAATGCAGCTCTACACCCTGTGATTGTCCAATAATATGATTATTGGCGTGTTGCGTCTAGTCGCCACGAGGTCCGCGGGGGAGTGTCTTCGCTATGAACGAGCGAGTCGGAGTTCGCGGATGTTCGGATTGAAATCCATTTCGCGAACGGTGCCGTCGTACATGAAGCGGTTTCTGGCATAAAAGGCGCGAGCGCGCGGATTCTGTTCAAGCACCCAGACGCTTGCGGCTGCGCCTCCCAGCGCTGCGTCGATCAACGACTGGCCTGCGCCCGTGCCATGAGCACTGGCGAGAACATAGATCATGGCGAGCTCTTCGGAGGGCAGATCGGGGTCATCGCGATTGTGGTGCGCCTGGGCGAATCCGATGATGTGGGAACGAACCTCAGCCACCACTGTTGTCGTGTTCGCGTCGGTGAGGAGCTCGTTCCACATCGCTTCGCGTCGCTGCCGAGCCTCATCGCTCCAGGCTTGTTCAGGAAACAATCCGGTGTAGGTCTCTTTCCAGGATTGCGTATGCACGCTAGCGAGCTCTTTGGCGTCGTCGAGCCGTGCGGCTCGTGTGGTGAAACTGGGCACGAAACCATCTTTGCGTACGCACACGTCTCGAGGGTGCGGCTCGCGAAAAAGGTGGAGAGAGTCGGATGTGGCGAGGGCCTGTGCATCAGGGCGCGGCGAACGAGGTTGGTGAGTGGTGCACATCCCCATGTTTCAGGGGGTGCAACGGTGCGACGCGCCCGGGATGCACGCGGTGTTGGCGAGGGGGGCAAAATGCACGTAATGTTTCCTCTTGTCACCCCAAAGGTGCGGAAGTCCCGGGCAGTT
>NZ_JADYWH010000007.1:0-494 GCF_015864935.1 Salinibacterium sp. NSLL17 | reverse complement strand
CAACAACAAGACTACTAGGAATTGATTTAGAACATGTTATGAACTAAATAACATGCATGAATTAGACTCAAAATTCAAAAGATAGGCTAAGAATGACAAGAATACATGAACAAATGTATCTAGAATTCAATCAACAAAATAAAAATTCAACACAAACTTAGAACATAATGTGACAATTATTATGACTAAACATGACTCTAAGACAACATGGATTAAGTGATTTACACTTAGATTTTTGTGTTTTTTTTCTAATCAATATTTTGGAATAAATTTTAGATCTAAAGGTTCAGCACAAGAAGATTATGACTGAAAAATGATAGAAACTAAAATCAACACAAAAACATGATTCAAGAGTAGATCTATAAAATTTGAATCATAGAAATGCAAGAACAAGTGTAGATCTAAGATTTAATCGGTTTATTTTTTTGAATCTATTCTAAACAAAACCAAACCACAAGACAATGGAGGATATACATGGAGAATAATATGAAGAA
>NZ_JADYWH010000006.1:0-553 GCF_015864935.1 Salinibacterium sp. NSLL17 | reverse complement strand
ATCCGCGATTATTTTTTTTCGCAAATCGAAAAGCTGTGCAGTATTGTGGGGACCGAACTGTCTCACGACGTTCTAAACCCAGCTCGCGTACCACTTTAAATGGCGAACAGCCATACCCTTGGGACCGACTTCAGCCCCAGGATGTGATGAGCCGACATCGAGGTGCCAAACACCGCCGTCGATATGAACTCTTGGGCGGTATCAGCCTGTTATCCCCAGAGTACCTTTTATCCGTTGAGCGATGGCCCTTCCATACAGAACCACCGGATCACTAAGACCTACTTTCGTACCTGCTCGACGTGTCGGTCTCGCAGTTAAGCTGGCTTCTACCATTACACTAACCGTACGATGTCCGACCGTACTTAGCCAACCTTCGTGCTCCTCCGTTACTCTTTAGGAGGAGACCGCCCCAGTCAAACTACCCACCAGGCACTGTCCGTAACCCCGATTCAGGGGCCAACGTTAGAACATCAAAACTACAAGGGTGGTATTTCAAGGTTGACTCCACAACAACTAGCGTCGCTGCTTCAAAGTCTCCCACCTATCCTACACA
>NZ_JADYWH010000005.1:0-561 GCF_015864935.1 Salinibacterium sp. NSLL17 | reverse complement strand
TATTCCCCACATGGAGAAAGGCCAAGGGGCGGACATGACATTCAGAGGATGCGGTGGGGCATTTGACATTATCCGCGAATGCTTGACATTTGTGGCACTTCCTCACATGGACACAACAATCACTTTCCATGGTAAGCCAGTAATAACCTGCTCTTAGGATCTTCCTGGCCATAGCATGCCCGTTGGCGTGCGTTCCAAACGAACCCTCGTGGACCTCCTTGATCATGTGGTCTGCCTCTTTGGTTGTGCTTGCACAGTTGGCCCTCCTCCAATATCAGGGGGTGGCCCAGGAACCGTTAAAAGGAAACTACTGGTCCCTTAACCGGGAGTGCAAGTCTCGGTTAAGCATTTAAGGACAGAGGACCTTAAATTATCTTAAGGTGTGGATATGGAGCCCACTGAAAGTGAGGACGCGTAGTCCTCTAAAGGCGAGGGCGTGTAGCCCTCTGAAGGTGAGGACTTGTAGCCCTTAGATGGTGAGGATTTGAAGTCCTCCAATGGCGAGAACGTGTAGTCCCCTGAATGTGAAGGCGAGTAGCCATCTGAAGGTGAGGACGTGTA
>NZ_JADYWH010000004.1:0-609 GCF_015864935.1 Salinibacterium sp. NSLL17 | reverse complement strand
ACACAATCCCGCACGAAAAACCCTAGCCGACCTACATTGTAATTTTTTCAGGCAATACCGAGCGACAAAACTTCGTCTACCATGAAGAAATATTATCGGCCAGTGTTTGTAAAAAAATTGCGCAATGTCGGGTGAAAAATATCAGTCGCGGCTATTTAACGCCCGATGTTGGCTGTTGTTTTGTCTATTCAATCCCTGAATAATATTTGGATGATGTCGATTAGGAAATGTTCGATCGGCGTCATCCGGTGATGCTTCTTTTTTAAACCTCGATCGGTCATCTTTCCTGGCCGACGTCGACTGGCATTTTTTTTATCAATATCGGTGAATAATATTTTTTTGCCGAGATGGGCTAATGTTTTCCTGGCCGAATAAATGGGAACATGCCAGTTTCGGCCGAAACAAAACGTCGGTTGAGCTCGCACAAAAAAACCTAGCCGACCTACATTGTACATTTTTTATGCAACACCAAAACAAGAAAATTTCCTCTGTCGTAAAAACAAAATACATTATAGGCCAGCGAGCGTTTTAAAAAAAAAAATTTGCGCAATGTCGGCTGAAAAATATCAGTCGCGGCCTTACAACGACAGAAGTCGGCCATTCTACTTT